>NZ_CP018171.1:0-600000 GCF_001889605.1 Aquibium oceanicum
CGATGTCATCCAGAAACGGGTCGCTTGTGACCGGCGGTGGTTCGCGCAAGGGCGCTCGATCTCGGCCGCCGGCGCTTCCGGGCCGACCGGTGCGGCTGGAGCATCGCCCTCGGTCGTGGCCTCTTCACTCGAGGTCAAGGGGGAGCCAGCCAAACGGGACTCTCCTTCCCCTTCAAGGGGTGCGGGTATCTGGTGCGCAGTCGCTTCGGGAGGCGGCGTCTGTCCCTCGGCCGGCGTTTCCTCGACCTTGTTCTTGCCGAAGGAAAAGACCTTCTTGATGAATCCGAATGCCATGCGTCCTCGGTCCTAGGCGGCCTGCGCCTGGTCGGATGCCGCGATCAGCTGCGACCCGTCATGGCCCGCGATGCGCACGGGCACGATCTCCCCGGGGCTGCCCCGGTCGAGCTTCACCAGCGTGAAGCCCTCGGTCCGGCCAATGCCTTCGCGTTCGACGAGCACCGACTGGGCGGTGCCACAGAGTGCCTCGATGTGACTTCGATAGGCCCGGTCTCCCGCCGCGCGCAGGTGTGCCGCCCGTTCCTTGACGACGTTTCGAGCGAGTTGCGGCATGCGCGCCGCGGGCGTGCCCTCGCGCGGCGAGAAGGGGAAGACGTGGAGATGCGTCAGCCCGCACTCGTCGACGATCGCCAGGGAGTTCTGAAACATCTCCTCGGTCTCGGTCGGGAAACCGGCGATGATGTCGGCGCCGAAGATCATATCCGGCCGAAGCCGCCGCACGTCCTCGCAGAAACGGATGGAATCGGCACGCAGATGGCGCCGCTTCATGCGCTTCAGGATCATGTCGTCGCCGGCCTGGAGGGACAGATGCAGGTGCGGCATCAGCCGCTTCTCGGTGGCGATCGCTTCCATCAGGTCCTCGTCCGCCTCGATGGAATCGATCGAAGAGAGCCGCAGCCGGCGGAGGTCGGGGACCTGTCGAAGGATGGTCCGCACCAGCCTGCCCAGCTTCGGCTCGCCCGGCAGGTCGGCGCCATAGCTCGTCATGTCGACGCCGGTCAGCACCACCTCCGCATAGCCGTTGCCGGCAAGCCGCTTCACCTGCTCGACGACGGCACCCATCGGCACGGAGCGGGAATTGCCGCGTCCGTAGGGGATGATGCAGAAGGTGCAGCGGTGGTCGCATCCGTTCTGCACCTGGACGAAGGCGCGTGCGCGTCCCTCGATCGCGTCGACCATGTGCGAGGCGGTCTCGGTGACGGACATGATGTCGTTGACGCGCGCCTTCTCGGTGTCGTTCACGCCGAAATCCGGCAAGGCACGATAGTTATGGCGCTTCAACTTCTCCTCGTTGCCGAGCACGAGGTCCACTTCCTCCATGCCCGCGAAGCTCCCCGGATCGGTCTGCGCGGCGCATCCTGTCACGATGATGCGCGCGTGAGGCTGTTCGCGCCGCGCCTTGCGGATCGCCTGGCGCGCCTGGCGCACCGCCTCGGCGGTCACCGCACAAGTGTTGAAGACCACCGCGCCGCCGTTCAGTTCGCCGAGCCCCGCCGCCTCGGCCTCGCGCTTCATCACCTCGGATTCGTAGGTGTTGAGACGGCAGCCGAAGGTGACGACATCGATACCCCTGGTCGCGTCCGCCATCAGGCCGCGCCCTCGATCTCGCGCGCCCAAACACCGGTCCGCG
Organism: Aquibium oceanicum; assembly: GCF_001889605.1. Lineage (NCBI taxonomy): Bacteria > Pseudomonadati > Pseudomonadota > Alphaproteobacteria > Hyphomicrobiales > Phyllobacteriaceae > Aquibium > Aquibium oceanicum. Next base: position 1,649 of record NZ_CP018171.1, read on the forward strand.
GGTCGAAATTGCCCGAGAACTCCCACTCCGCGGGTCCCGTAAGGATCACGTGGCCGTCGTCGCGCCATTCGACCGTCAGATGCCCGCCGGGCGCCGTGATGTCGACCGTGCGGCCGGTGCGCCCCGTGCGGGCGGCCGACACCGCGGCCGCGCACGCCGCCGAACCGCAGGCCTGCGTCAAGCCCGCGCCACGCTCCCAGGTCCGCATCGTCAGCGAGGACGGCGACGTCACCTGTGCGATCGTGATGTTGGCGCGCTCGGGGAAGATGGGGTGGTTCTCGAGCAGCGGACCGACCCGGTCGAGTTCGTAGGTCCATACGTCGGCATCGACCCAGAAAACGGCATGCGGATTGCCCATCGATACGACCGAGGGCGAATGCAGCACCGGCGCGTCGATCGGTCCGGCCTGCAATTCGATCGCGCGCGTATCGCGAAACTCTTCCGCCAGCGGAATGTCCTTCCAGCCGAAACGAGGCTCGCCGAGATCGACGGAGATGAGTCCGTCTTCGTGTTCCCTGGCATTCAGTATGCCGGCGACCGTCTCGAAGGTGAACGCCTTCGTTCCCGATTCCGCGGCGAGCGCCTGCACGACGCAGCGCATGCCGTTGCCGCAAGCCTGAGCCGAGGAACCGTCCGAATTGAGAATGTCGATGAAGAATGCCGTCCCAGGCGTTCGGGCTTCGTGGATCGCCATGATCTGGTCGAAGCGTGTGACGGGATTGGCGGCGAGAACCAGTGCGGCCGCCGCCGTAACCCGGTCGGCACGACCCCGCATGTCGGCGACGATAATTTCGTTGCCGAGCCCGTTCATCTTCGCAAAGGGCGCGCGGTCAGACATGGCCAGGAACCGGAATACTCGTACTCAGCCGCTATATGGCGGAACTGACAGAGGATTACCAGTCACCAGGGCCGCGTCAGCAGACGTCAGGCGATAGCGATGACGCCGAACAGAACGAGAAGGAAGAGGATCAGAACGATCCCGACCAGAATCTTGGCTCCAGTGAGCGCCGCTCCGGAAACGGAATTGAACCCGAGCAGGCCCGCAACGGCGGCTACCACGAGAAGTATGAGGATCCACTTGATCATAATGAAATATCCCTCGGCAATTTCGTGGCCTTAATGAAACAGGAGGGAATTTGTTCCGAAACGGAAAGATGCGCGGCACGGAGAACGCGACCGGTCGCGGGGAACCGCAAGACCGGTCGCGCTTAGCCGTGGCCGTAGACGAACCGTGGGGCAGGAGGTTCGTCTGACGGCTTTGGCATTCCTGCGCAGGGCGGCAGCGACGCCGGTTCCAGCAGGCGGAACGTGGCTGCCGCGCGACCGGATAACTGCCTGTCGAGGCGGGCCAGGGAGGATGCCCGCTCGCCGTCAGGGCCGCTCGAGGACTGCGCGTCTTTTGTCCGATCGACTTCACTTGCCGATGAGGTTCGCCCAGAGACCTTTCGAGGGCATGTCGCAGGGAGAAACCTTCCGTAACCTCGCCGTTACGTGGCGGAGGCGGGCAGGTCCCAGGTCTCTCCGGGCAACATCGGCCGGAAGCGCTCGCGCGCCACGCCGGCCCGGTCCAGAGCGGCGTGCAGCCGGTCGCGGGGCTCGTCGATCGCCTCGTTCGTGAGCTGAAAGGTCCCCCAGTGGCAGCCCGCCGCGAACTCCGCATTGCAAAGGTGCATGCCTTCGAGCGCTTCGTCCGGATTCTGGTGCTGGCCTTCCATGAACCAGCGCGGCTCGTAGGCGCCGATCGGCAGGATCGCGAGGCGAAATCCGCCGTGCTTCTGCGCCGCGTCCCGGTAGTTGATGCCGCGATGGAAGCCGGTGTCGCCCGCGACGTAGACCTTCCCGGCGGAGGTCTCGACCACGAAGGCCGACCAGAGCGCCATGCGGCGGTCCCCGGTCCCTCGCGCCGACCAGTGGTGCGCGGGCTCGATGTGGACCGTCGCCTTGCCTGAAGGCGCGGTGAGCTCGTGGCTCGCGCCCCAGTCGCCGCAGAAGATCCGCATGCCGGGGACGTCCTTGCGCACGATGGCGTCGTTGCCGAGCGGGGTCACCAGGAGCGGGTCGTGCGCCTGATTGAGCCGCCGAAGCGTGGCGGTGTCGAAATGGTCGTAATGGTTGTGCGACAACAGCACGACGTCGATCGGCGGGAGATCGTCAAAGGCGATGCCGGGTTCATTGACCCTGCGAGGGCCGAGGAACGATACCGGCGACACGCGCTGCGACCAGACCGGATCGGTCAGGATCGAGAGGCCGGCAATCTGGATGAGCAGTGTCGCGTGGCCGACCATCGTCACGCGCAGTGCGCTCTCGTCGGTCAGCGTCTCCGCCTTCGCGCTCGGGAACGGGCTCGGCCAGGACGACGGCCATTTCGCCCGCCCGCCTCCGAACTGCCAGCGCAGCAGGTCCGTGAACGGACGCGGCGGGATGCCTTCGGGATTGAAGAAGATGCGGCCGTCGAAATGATCGCTCGGCGGACCAGAGTAATAGGGATTGTCGTTCTTTGCGCCCGCCGCCAAGGTGCCGCCTCCCGCAATCGTCAAAAGGCTCGCCACGCCGGACCACTTCAGCAACGTCCGTCTGTTCATGGCTTTCACTTAGGCGATCGGACGGCGGTATCAAAGCCCCGCGTCGACGGATCTTGGCGGAATGCGTCGACCGCTCTCAACCGCAGCCCGCGGTTCAAGAAGCCGAGCCAGCACCTCGGGAGCCTTGCGGTCACGGAAGATTGTCCAGATTCGGGCCGGGTATCACCCGCATGAAGACGAAGAACGTATGGCGCCGAATCGAAGGTGGGGGGTTGCCTCGATGCGCGAACAGGCAATATCGCGATGGATACGGGGTCGGTGGCGTGAAATATTTGCGAATCAGATATCATCGACTCAACATTGCCATGTTTCTGGCGATTCACAGGCGCATACGCGCAACTTCCCTGCCGCTCACGGAGGATCAGGATGACGCTTTCGAATGCCGGACGGACGAGAACGGGCCTCGCAGCCCTGATGCTGGGTTCGTTGGCGATCGTCTCCGGCTGTCAGGGCGACCGCATGAGTTCGGTCAGTACGCGGCCTGAGCCGTTGCGCCCGGCCCCGTCCGGGACCGTCGTCGGCAGCCAGCTTCCCCCTCCCTCGGGTCCGACCGATCCCAGCGCCTTCCCGCCAGCACCGACCGTTCCGGGCCAGACCCTTCCGGGGCAGACCGGCACCGACGTCGCCTCGATCGATCCCGCCGCCGGCACCGGGCCGGTCGAACCCGTCGTGCCCGCGGGTGCGGCCGACCTCACCGTCGGCAGCGTGGCCGGCGTCTGGAGCGTCAACGTGGCAGGACAGTCGTGCCGGGTCGCGACGCCGCAGACGAAGTTCGGACAGGGTTATCGCGCCGGGCCCCTGGGCTGTCCGGCTCCCATGGACGGCGTCAAGTCCTGGAACGTGGCGGGCAAGCAGCTCTCGCTCTACGACGAGAGCGGCAATGCGCTGGCGCGCCTCTACTCCTCGGGCGCCGAGCGGTTCGACGGCCAGACCACTTCGGGCCAGCCGATCTCGCTGTCCCGCTAGACGCTCGCACACCACGGTCGCCCGATGCCGCTCCGCGATGGACTGCAGCCCTTTCCGTCGCTCCGCCAGGCTTATCGCAATCGCGTCGACCGCGGAGAGATCAGCCGCGACCCGGCGCAAGAGATGGTCGTGGCGGCGCTCGATCGGCTGATCGAGGAGATTGCGGCGAAGCGGCTCGCCTCCAAATCGAGTTCTCTCGGCTGGCTCTTCGGCCGCAAGCGGCAGGCGAAGGCCGAGGTCAAGGGCCTCTACATCCATGGCGGCGTCGGCCGCGGCAAGACCATGCTGATGGACCTGTTCTTCGAACTGGTCCCGGTAAAACGAAAGCGGCGGGCGCACTTCAACGACTTCATGGCCGATGTGCATGACCGCATCGGCCGGCACCGGGCCGCAGTGAAGGCGGGCGAGGCCAAGGGCGACGATCCGATCCCCCCGGTCGCGCAGGCGCTGGCGGCCGAAGCCTGGGTCCTGTGCTTCGACGAGTTCTCGGTCACCGACATCGCCGATGCCATGATCCTGTCACGCCTGTTCTCCGCGCTCTTCGACGAGGGCGTCGTGCTCGTGGCGACCTCGAACGTGGCGCCTGACGACCTTTACCGCGATGGGTTGAACCGCCCGCTCTTCGAGCCTTTCATCGGCATTCTCAAGCGCCACGCGGACGTCCTGCATCTCGACGCCGATACCGACTACCGGCTGGACAAGCTCAGCCGCGTGCCGGTCTACATGAGTCCCGTGTCCGACGAGACGGAACGTGCCTTCGACGCCGCCTGGGCGGACCTCGTCAACGGATCGGCGGAGCACAGCGAGGAGATCCTCGTGAAGGGCCGGCAGGTGCCGGCTCCACGGGTGGTGCGTGATGCCGCGCGCTTCACCTTCTCCGATCTCTGCCGCAAGCCGCTCGCGGCACGGGACTATCTGGCGATCGCCGACCGGTTCCGCACCGTTTTCCTCGAACACGTGCCGGTCATGGACGATTCCAACCGCAATGAGGCGAAACGCTTCATCCTTCTGATCGACACGTTTTATGACAAGAAGATCCGGCTTGTCGCGACCGCCGAGGCGCCGCCGGACCAGCTCTATAAGGGCCGGACAGGCGCCGAAGCCTTCGAGTTCGACCGCACCTCCTCGCGACTGATCGAGATGCAGAGCGAGGAGTGGCGGGAGGGGCTGGCTGAGACGCGACCCGCGTCCTGACGTGCGATACGATCATCAGAGCGAGAAGAACTTTTACGTTTACGTAAATGCCGGAAGACTTAACCGATTGAAACTATTCATACGGAAATTTTCGGTTGAGTTTTTCGCCCTCGGACGGTAATGCCACGTCGTGAAATCCAGGCCTTTTCAGGCCGAAATCGCCGCACGCAAGGCACCCATTCTCGGGGCTGTCCCGCCCTGAATTGTCGCGAGGGAATCCAAACAACATGGCACGCAGCAAGATCGCGCTCATCGGTTCCGGCATGATCGGCGGAACGCTGGCTCACCTGATCGGGCTCAAGGAACTGGGAGACGTCGTGCTGTTCGACATCGCCGAAGGCATTCCGCAGGGCAAGGGCCTGGACATCGCGGAATCCTCGCCGGTCGACGGGTTCGACGCCAGCTATTCCGGCGCCAACGACTATTCGGCCATCAAGGGCGCGGACGTCTGCATCGTCACCGCCGGCGTGCCGCGCAAGCCCGGCATGAGCCGCGACGACCTTCTCGGCATCAACCTGAAGGTCATGGAGCAGGTCGGCGCAGGCATCAAGAAGTATGCGCCCAAGGCCTTCGTCATCTGCATCACCAACCCGCTCGACGCCATGGTGTGGGCGCTGCAGAAGTTCTCCGGCCTGCCGAAGAGCCACGTCGTCGGCATGGCGGGCGTGCTGGACTCCTCGCGCTTCCGCTACTTCCTTGCGGAAGAATTCAAGGTCTCCGTCGAGGACGTCTCGGCCATGACGCTCGGCGGCCATGGCGACGACATGGTGCCGATGGTGCGTTACTCCACCGTGGCCGGCATTCCGCTTCCCGACCTGATCAAGATGGGCTGGACCAGCAAGGAAAAGCTCGACGCGATCGTGGAGCGCACGCGCAAGGGCGGCGGCGAGATCGTGAGCCTCCTGAAGTCGGGCTCGGCCTATTATGCGCCGGCTGCCTCGGCGGTCGCGATGGCCGAGAGCTACCTCAAGGACAAAAAGCGCGTGTTGCCCTGCGCCGCCTATCTGAGCGGCCAGTACGGCCTGAAGGACATGTATGTCGGCGTGCCGGTGGTGATCGGCGCGGACGGCGTGGAGCGCATCATCGAGATCGACTTCAACAAGGCCGAGCAGAAGATGTTCGACAAGTCGGTCGCCGCCGTCCAGGGCCTCTGCGAGGCCTGCGTCGGCATCGCCCCGAACCTCAAGAAGTAAGGGAAACCCGTCCCCATGAACATTCACGAGTATCAGGCCAAGCAGGTCCTGAAGGGCTACGGGGCGCCGGTCGCCGAGGGCGTCGCGATCATGTCGGCGAACGAGGCGGAGAGCGCGGCGAAGTCGCTTCCCGGTCCGCTCTACGTCGTGAAGAGCCAGATCCACGCCGGCGGGCGTGGCAAGGGCAAGTTCAAGGAACTGGGTCCCGATGCGAAGGGCGGCGTGCGGCTGGCCAAGTCGGTCGAGGACGTCGTCGCCAACGTCAAGGAAATGCTCGGCAACACGCTGGTGACCAAGCAGACCGGCGACGAGGGCAAGCAGGTCAACCGCCTCTACATCGAGGACGGCGCCGACATCGACCGCGAACTCTACCTCTCCATCCTCGTCGACCGCACGGTCGGCCGCATCGCCTTCGTGGTTTCTACCGAAGGCGGCATGGACATCGAGCAGGTGGCGCACGACACGCCGGACAAGATCGTCACAGTCGCGATCGATCCCGAGAAGGGTGTCACCTCTGGCGACGTCGCGAAGATCAACGATGCGCTGAAGCTTTCGGGCGACGCGGCCAAGGACGGCGAGAGCCTGTTCCCGATCCTCTACGAGGCCTTCACCGAGAAGGACATGAGCCTGCTCGAGGTCAACCCGCTGATCGTGATGACCAACGGGCACCTGCGCGTTCTCGATGCCAAGGTCTCCTTCGACAACAACGCCCTGTTCCGTCACTCCGACATCGTGGAACTGCGCGACACGACCGAGGAGGACGAGAAGGAGATCGAGGCGTCGAAGTACGACCTCGCCTACGTCGCCCTCGACGGCAACATCGGCTGCATGGTGAACGGCGCGGGCCTCGCCATGGCGACGATGGACATCATCAAGCTCTACGGCGCCGAACCGGCCAACTTCCTCGACGTCGGCGGCGGCGCCACCAAGGAGAAGGTGACTGCCGCCTTCAAGATCATCACCGCCGACCCGGCGGTCGAAGGCATCCTGGTCAACATCTTCGGCGGCATCATGAAGTGCGACGTCATCGCCGAGGGCGTGATCGCCGCTGTCAAGGAAGTCGGCCTCAAGGTTCCGCTCGTCGTGCGGCTCGAAGGCACGAACGTGGAACTCGGCAAGAAGATCATCAACGAGAGCGGGCTGAATGTTATCTCGGCCGACGATCTCGATGACGCGGCCAAGAAGATCGTGGCGGCGGTTAAGGGCTGACGAGGTGCGTCGACCGGCTCGGATGTTCCTGGCGGGACTTGCGGTGAGTGCCGCGAGCCCGGCCGTCGCGGAAGCGGACTGGTCGACGTCCTTCGTCGACACGTTCCAGTCCGCGTGCGTGCCGGAGCGTACGAGCTACGAGCGTACCTTGTCGCATGCGCGCGGCGTAGGCTGGTCCGCATTCGACATAACGGAGCATGCGGAGTTCTCCGCCATGATGGAGATCGTAGAGGAGGCGGTGGAGGCCGACGGCGAGGACATGGACATGACGTTTGAGTCGGAGACTCTCGCCAGGCATGTCGAGGGCCGTCCGCTTCACCTCGTCGTCTCGCTCGTCGAATCCGAGTATTTGGACACTGTCGGCTGCTATCTCTACGATTTCGATGCCGACGCACCGATACAGACCTCCGTGGTCTCCAACCTGCTCGGGGTCAAGCCGGCGCAGATGCATCGCGACGAGACCATCGAGAGTGCGGTCTGGGGACCGCCTCCGTCGATGCCGGGAACGCTCGACACCTATCTCACCTACATTCCCCCCGGCAGCGCGGTTGCAAACCTGACGGGTTTCGACGGCGTCGTGCTGAAGTTCACCACGTCTGTGGGGGAGGAGAACTGATGGCGCACAGGATCCGAAACGTCGCTTGCTTCTCTCCACTTATTTCCACATATGTTCCCCGTGGGATTATGTGGAGATGACCATGAAGAACATCACGCTGGCCATTGACGAGGAGCTTCTGGGAAAAGCCCGCAACCTTGCGGAGAGACGCAAGACGTCTCTCAACGCGATGGTGCGTTCCCTCCTGCAACAAGAAGTCGAGCAGGAGGACCGGATCGCCTGGGCCAAGGCCGGCATGAAGCGATTGATGGAAGAGGCGAGAGCCAAGGCGGCGCTGGATGACGGCGAGGCGTACGTCTGGACCAGAAGGGACGCTTATGCCGAGCGAGAAGATCGACTGCTTTCTCGACACGAACGTCCTGATCTACGCGGCTTCGGAGAGGAAGAGTCGTGACGCCCGGTGGACCACGATCGCTGAACGCCTCGTGCACGACACGCTGTTCGGGACGACTGGCCAGGTCATGGCTGAACTGGTCGCCGTGGCGCGTCGGAAGCAGTTGGTCGCCGACGAATCCCTCGATCGCTGGCTCATCTTTCTTGGCACCTGCCCCTCCGTCCCGGTCGACGAAGTTTACGTCCGCGCCGGTCTGGAATGCGCCCGGCGGTACAAGATCGGATATTACGACGCCGCGCTGCTCGCCGCGGCCGACCGCCTCGGCGCGCCGATATTCTACACCGAAGACCTCAACCACAATCAGGTTTACGGCTCCGTGCGGGCCGTCAATCCTTTCCTTTGACAATTGAAGCGGGGACCGATCGCCTCATGTCCATACTCGTCGACAAAGACACCAAGGTTCTCGTCCAGGGCCTGACCGGCAAGACCGGCACCTTCCACACCGAGCAGGCGCTCGCCTACCATGGCACCAAGATGGTTGGCGGCACGCATCCCAAGAAGGGCGGCGAGACCTGGACCGGATCGAAGGGCGAAACCCTGCCGATCTTCGCCTCCGTTGCGGAGGGCAAGGAGAAGACCGGGGCCAATGCCTCCGTCATCTACGTTCCGCCGGCAGGCGCCGGCGCGGCGATCATCGAGGCGATCGAGGCGGAGATCCCGCTGATCGTATGCATCACCGAGGGCATTCCGGTGATGGACATGGTCAAGGTGAAGGCACGGCTCGACCGTTCGTCGTCGCGGCTGATCGGGCCGAACTGTCCCGGCGTCCTGACGCCCGACGAATGCAAGATCGGCATCATGCCCGGCAACATCTTCCGCAAAGGCTCGGTGGGCGTTGTCTCGCGCTCGGGAACGCTTACCTATGAGGCAGTGTTCCAGACCACGAATGCGGGACTGGGCCAGACGACTGCCGTCGGCATCGGCGGCGACCCGGTGAAGGGGACGGAGTTCATCGACGTGCTGGAGATGTTCCTGGCGGACGACGAGACGCAGTCGATCATCATGATCGGCGAGATCGGCGGTTCGGCCGAGGAAGACGCGGCGCAGTTCCTGAAGGACGAGGCGAAGAAGGGCCGCAGCAAGCCGATGGCCGGCTTCATCGCAGGCCGCACCGCCCCGCCCGGACGCACGATGGGCCACGCGGGCGCGGTCATCTCGGGCGGCAAGGGCGGCGCCGAGGACAAGATCGCGGCCATGGAATCGGCCGGCATCAAGGTCTCGCCGTCACCGGCAAGGCTTGGACAGACGCTGCTTGAAGCCATCAAAGGCTGAGGCGGAATACCGTGCCGGTCGCCTCGGCGATCGGCGCTTGAGGGGCAGACGGGCGACAAGACCGCGAAACAGCGGCGAAGAACCGCCGCAACCACAAGGAGACGGAGCGCGCGCTCCGGCAAGGCACATAGAATGGCACGGCAGGATCAGGCCAACGACCAGTTTTCCCTCACCTCGTTCCTCTATGGCGGAAACGCCAACTATATCGAAGAACTCTACGCATCCTGGCAGGACGACGCCTCGTCGGTCTCCGAGGAATGGCGCGATTTCTTCGGCGGACTGAAGGACGACGCGGACCTCGTCCGCAAGAACGCCCGCGGCGCCTCGTGGGAGCGCCCCAACTGGCCGCTGAAGGCGAACGGCGACCTGGTATCGGCGCTGGACGGAGATTGGGGCGCGGTCGAAAAGCATTTCGACAAGCGCACTCGCGAGAAGGCCGCCGCCAATGGCAAGGCCGTCGCAGAGGCGGACGTCCACCAGGCCACGCGCGATTCCGTGCGCGCCATCATGATGATCCGCGCCTTCCGCATGCGCGGGCACCTGCACGCCAATCTCGATCCTCTCGGCATGGCCAAGCCGCAGGAGGATTACAACGAGCTCTCGCCGGAGAACTACGGCTTCACCGAGGCCGACTACGACCGCCCGATCTTCCTCGACAATGTGCTGGGGCTCGAGTTCGCCACCATCCGGCAGATGCTCGACATCCTGAAGCGGACCTATTGCTCGACCATCGGCGTCGAATTCATGCACATCTCCAATCCCGAGGAGAAGGCCTGGATCCAGGAGCGCATCGAGGGACCGGACAAGGGCATCGAGTTCACCGAGAACGGCAAGCGCGCCATCCTCCAGAAGCTGATCGAGGCCGAGGGTTTCGAGCAGTTCATCGATGTCAAGTACAAGGGCACGAAGCGCTTCGGCCTCGACGGCAGCGAGGCGCTCATCCCCGCGCTCGAGCAGATCATCAAGCGCGGTGGTTCGATGGGGCTGAAGGAGATCGTGCTCGGCATGGCACACCGCGGCCGCCTCAACGTGCTGTCGCAGGTGATGGGCAAGCCGCACCGGGCGATCTTCCACGAGTTCAAGGGCGGTTCCTTCACGCCGGACGACGTGGAGGGCTCGGGCGACGTCAAGTACCATCTCGGCGCCTCCTCCGACCGCGAGTTCGACGGCAACAAGGTGCACCTTTCGCTGACGGCCAACCCCTCGCACCTCGAGATCGTCAATCCGGTCGTCATGGGCAAGGCGCGCGCCAAGCAGGACCAGGTGTTCGGGCGCAAGCGCGAGGAGGTCGTCCCGATCGAGGATCGCGCCAAGGTGCTGCCGCTGCTGCTGCACGGCGACGCCGCCTTCGCGGGCCAGGGCGTCGTGGCGGAATGCCTCGGGCTGTCGGGCCTGCGCGGCCATCGTGTCGGCGGCACGCTGCACTTCATCATCAACAACCAGATCGGCTTCACCACCAATCCGCGCTTCTCGCGCTCCTCGCCATACCCCTCCGACGTGGCGAAGATGATCGAGGCGCCGATCTTTCACGTGAACGGCGACGACCCGGAAGCGGTCGTCTACGCGGCCAAGGTCGCGACCGAATTTCGCATGAAGTTCCACAAGCCGGTGGTCATCGACATGTTCTGCTACCGGCGGTACGGCCACAACGAGGGCGACGAACCCTCGTTCACGCAGCCGCTGATGTACAAGAAGATCCGCTCGCACCAGTCCGCTGTCCAGATCTACGGAAAGCGGCTGATCGAATCGAAGCTGATCACCGAGGAGGAACTCGAGAAGATGCGGGCCGGCTGGCGCGCCCATCTGGAAGCCGAGTTCGAAGCTGGTCAGGCCTACAAGCCCAACAAGGCGGACTGGCTGGACGGTGCGTGGTCTGGTCTGCGCAGCGCCGACAATCAGGACGAGCAGCGGCGCGGCAAGACGGCCGTGCCCATGAAGACGCTCAAGGAGATCGGCAAGAAGCTGACGGAAACGCCGAAGGATTTCCAGGCGCACAGGACGATCGCCCGCTTCCTGGAGAACCGCCGGCAGGCGATCGAATCCGGCGAAGGCATAGACTGGTCGACGGCCGAGGCGCTGGCCTTCGGCGCGATCCTTCTCGAAGGCAACCCGGTGCGACTCTCCGGACAGGATTCCGAGCGCGGCACCTTCTCGCAGCGGCATTCGGTGCTCTACGACCAGCAAGACGAGAACCGCTACATCCCGCTCAACAATCTCGGACCGCAGCAGGCGAACTACGAGGTCATCAACTCGATGCTCTCGGAGGAGGCCGTGCTGGGCTTCGAATACGGCTATTCGCTCGCCGAGCCGCGGGCGCTGACCTTGTGGGAAGCGCAATTCGGCGACTTCGCCAATGGCGCCCAGGTGGTGTTCGACCAGTTCATCTCGTCGGGCGAGCGCAAGTGGCTGCGCATGTCGGGTCTAGTCTGCCTTTTGCCGCACGGCTACGAGGGGCAGGGACCGGAGCATTCGTCGGCACGGCTGGAGCGCTTCCTGCAGATGTGCGCGGAAGACAACATGCAGGTGGCGAACATCACCACCCCCGCCAATTACTTCCACAGCCTGCGCCGCCAGCTGAAGCGGGATTTCCGCAAGCCGCTGATACTGATGACGCCGAAGTCGCTGCTGCGCCACAAGCGCGCGGTTTCGACGCTGTCGGAGATGTCGGGCGAAAGTTCCTTCCACAGGCTCCTGTGGGATGACGCGCAGATGCTGCCCGACCAGGCCATCAAGCTGGTGAAGGACTCCAAGATCCGCCGCGTCGTCATGTGCTCGGGCAAGGTCTATTACGACCTCTACGAAGAGCGCGAGAAGCGCGGCATGGACGACATCTACCTCCTGCGCGTCGAACAGCTCTACCCCTTCCCGGCCAAGGCGTTGATCACGGAGCTGTCGCGCTTCCGCAACGCCGAGATGGTATGGTGCCAGGAAGAGCCCAAGAACATGGGTGCCTGGTCGTTCATCGATCCCTACCTGGAATGGGTGCTGGCGCACATCGATGCCAAGCACCAGCGCGTACGATACACCGGCCGGCCCGCGGCGGCTTCGCCCGCAACCGGCCTCATGTCCAAGCACCTGGCGCAGCTCGAGTCCTTCCTCGAGGACGCGCTCGGCGAATAGAGATCCGCTCACCCTCAAGAGGCAACGGAAACAAGATCATGGCTACCGAAATCCGCGTCCCCACGCTCGGCGAATCCGTCACCGAAGCCACGATCGGCAAGTGGTTCAAGAATGCCGGCGACGCCGTGGCGCAGGACGAACCCCTGCTCGAACTCGAGACCGACAAGGTGACGCTCGAAGTGCCGGCTCCCGCCGCTGGTACGCTGGGCGAGATCACTGCCAAGGACGGCGAGACGGTGGGCGTCGGCGCGCTGCTCGGCATGATCGAGGAGGGCGCGGGCGCGGCGGCGAAATCCGCTCCCGCCGCCAAGGAAGCGAAGAAGGAAAAGGAACCCGACGCGGAAGAGACCTCCGTGGCGCAGGCTTCCGGCGGCAGCGGATCCGCCTCCGTCAAGGACGCCCAAGACCGGACGGCGCAGATCGCCGGCGGAACCCCGACCGAACGCGACATGCCCCCCGCTCCGTCGGCCGCAAAGCTGATGGCCGAGAAGAACGTTTCGGCCGAGCAGGTGGAAGGCACCGGCAAGCGCGGCCAGGTGCTCAAGGGCGACGTCCTCGACGCGGTCGCCCGTGGCGCCCCCTCCCAGCCCTCCGAGACGCCGAAGGCGGCCCGCGCTCCGGCGCCCGCCGAGGACGAGAACCGCGAAGAGCGCGTGAAGATGACGCGCCTACGCCAGACCATCGCGCGCCGGCTCAAGGACGCGCAGGCGACCGCCGCGATGCTCACCACCTTCAACGAGGTGGACATGAAGGCGGTGATGGACCTGCGCTCGAAGTACAAGGACGTCTTCGAGAAAAAGCACGGCGTCAAGCTCGGCTTCATGGGTTTCTTCACCAAGGCGGTGACGCATGCGCTGAAGGAGATCCCGGCGGTCAATGCAGAGATCGACGGCACCGACATCATCTACAAGAACTATGCCCACATCGGCGTGGCCGTGGGCACCGACAAAGGCCTCGTGGTTCCCGTGGTGCGGGATGCCGACCAGATGACGATCGCCGAGATCGAGAAGGAGATCGGCCGGCTTGGCGTGGCCGCGCGTGACGGCAAGCTCTCCATGGCCGACATGCAGGGCGGCACCTTCACGATCTCCAACGGCGGCGTCTACGGTTCGCTGATGTCGACGCCGATCCTCAACGCGCCGCAGTCCGGCATTTTGGGCATGCACAAGATCCAGGAGCGGCCGATGGTCGTCGGCGGCCAGATCGTCATCCGCCCGATGATGTACCTTGCGCTCTCCTACGATCACCGGATCGTCGACGGCAAGGAAGCGGTGACGTTCCTCGTGCGCGTCAAGGAGAGCCTGGAAGACCCGGAGCGGCTCGTTCTGGATCTCTAGTCAGCAGGCGAAAGAGCCCAGCTGCGGGGAGGAGCAAGGCGCGCTTCTCGCAAAGGCGGGATAGGCTGTGGTATACAGTCGCTGGATGGCGGCGGCGAATGCCGGCGCGGCTGACCTGAGGCGATCGATCCAATGACAGTGGAATTCCTGATCACTTCGCTGATCGTCGTCCTCATTCCAGGCACCGGTGTCGTCTACACAGTCGCGACCGGCCTTTCGTCCGGCCGGGCGGCAAGTGTCGCAGCCGCCTTCGGCTGCACGCTCGGCATCATCCCCGCCATCCTCGCCTCGGTCGCAGGGCTCGCGGCGATCCTGCATACGAGCGCCTTGCTGTTCCAGGTGCTGAAATATGCGGGCGCGGCCTACCTGCTCTATCTCGCATGGCAGACGCTGCGGGATTCCGGGGCACTGCAGTTTTCGTCTCTGGACGCAGCTCAGCGTCCCTCGTTGGCCCGCGTGATCCGCACCGGCTTCCTGATCAACATCCTCAATCCCAAGCTGTCAGTCTTCTTCTTCGCTTTCCTGCCGCAGTTCATCCATCCCGGCTCGGCCTCCGCGGTGGCGCAGATGCTGACGCTGGGAGCCATCTTCATGGCTATGACCTTCCTGGTGTTCGTGATCTACGGGAGCTTCGCCGCGATGGTCGGTGAACGCATCCTGCGCAGCGAAACGGTGATGACCTGGATGCGCCGCACCGTCGCGCTCGCCTTCGCCGGCTTCGGCCTGAGACTGGCACTGGCTGATCGCTGAGCGGATCGATCCGCAGGCACCGACAGGTTCGAGGACGACGCAATGCGCTTTCGGCATGAGAGGACTTCTCGCTCGCCGGTTACCGCCGCGACGATCGCTGCGTCTGTTCTCTGGGCCACCGCGGGGCACGCGGCCTGTCCGCAGGAACTCGCGATCTATTCCGAACGCGAAAAATCCGCATCGATCGAATTCCGCTCCGCGCCTGCCGGCGCGGCGGTCCACACGATGGAATTCCGCACCGTGTTCTCGCAGAACGACGTGGTGTTGGACGGGGTGGTGCTGTGGACACAAGGCACGCCGCGTCCGGTAGGCCTCGCCATGCACAGGTGCCCGGAGGGAGACGTCACGGGGGAAGAGCTCGCCGCCTGCACGATATGGCAGGGCGTACTCTATGCGGTCGGCAGCGAAGGCGAAGTCGCCCTGCTGCCGGGTGTGGGGGAAAACGCAGCCGAGCAGATCCTCCTGCCGGATTTCGGGCCAGCTGTGCGCGAGTCCCGCATCTTCGGGGCGGACGGAGTGAGCATTGTTCCCTGGGACGTGTTCCAACTGAGCGGCTGCCAGGAATAGCTGGCGCGTCCCCTCGGCGCGAAAACCTGGCCACAAGCCGATTTCCATCGCGTTCAGCGCCAACATCGGGGTCGCGCGGCGAAGCGTGTGCCGTTATAGAAGCCTGTCTTTTTTCGCGGCGCTAGCCGGCTCAAGGAAGGAAATACCCATATGGCCAATGTTGTGGTCGTCGGCTCCCAATGGGGCGACGAGGGCAAGGGCAAGATCGTCGACTGGCTGTCGGAGCGCGCCGATCTCGTCGTCCGTTTCCAGGGCGGCCACAATGCCGGCCACACGCTGGTCGTCGACGGCAAGGTCTACAAGCTGTCGCTGCTTCCCTCCGGCGTGGTGCGTCCCGGAAAGCTGTCGGTGATCGGCAACGGCGTGGTGTTCGATCCGCACGCCTTTGTCGCCGAAGTCGGCCGTTTGAAGGAACAGGGGGTCGACGTGACGCCCGACCGCCTGAAAATCGCCGAAAACACCGCGTTGATACTGTCGCTGCACCGGGAACTCGATGGTTTTCGCGAGGACGCGGCGTCGAACTCCGGAACGAAGATCGGAACCACCCGCAGGGGCATCGGGCCGGCCTACGAGGACAAGGTCGGACGCAGGGCGATACGGGTCATGGATTTGGCGGACATGGAGTCACTGCCGGGCAAGGTCGACCGGCTGCTGACGCATCACAATGCCCTGCGGCGCGGCCTCGGCCACCCGGAAGTCGCCCACGCAGCGGCGATGGAGGAGTTGCGCGCGGTCGCGGACGCGGTGCTGCCTTACATGGACCGCGTGTGGAAGATCCTCGACGACGCGCGCCGGGCTGGCGACCGCATTCTGTTCGAGGGCGCGCAGGGTACCCTGCTCGACATCGACCATGGCACCTATCCCTTCGTCACCTCGTCCAACACGGTCTCGGGCCAGGCAGCGACGGGCTCCGGCGTCGGTCCCGGAGCGATCGGCTACGTTCTGGGCATCACAAAGGCCTATACGACGCGTGTCGGCGAGGGCCCCTTCCCGACCGAGCAGGTGAACGAGATCGGCGAGTTCCTCGGCACGCGCGGCCACGAGTTCGGCGTCGTCACCGGGCGCAAGCGGCGCTGCGGCTGGTTCGACGCCGTGCTCGTTCGCCAGGCGGTGGCGGTGAACGGCATCACCGGGATCGCGCTGACGAAACTCGACGTGCTCGACGGCCTCGACGAGATCAAGGTCTGCACGGGCTACATGCTCGACGGCGAGCAGATCGACTATCTGCCGGCGAGCCAGGGCGCCCAGGCGCGGGTCGAGCCTGTCTACCAGACGCTGGAAGGCTGGAAGGGCACCACGCGGGGTGCGCGTAGCTGGAACGACCTTCCGGCGCAGGCCGTCAAATATGTCCGCTACGTCGAGGAACTGATCGGGGCGCCCGTGGCGCTGCTTTCGACCAGCCCGGAGCGCGGGGACACCATACTTGTGACGGACCCGTTTCAAGACTAGTTTTGGCACCCCGGCGAAGCAGCCTCCTCTGGCTCCACCGACCGGGAAAGGAATGCAGGTCAACGTTAGATGGCGGATTTCGTAGCGGTTCTGAAGAAGACCATCGACGGTCTCGGGGAAACCACACCCGAGGTCCGCGAGAAGGTCTACAAGAAGGCGCGGGCCACGGTGGGCGCCAAGCTCGCTGCCCTGAATCCGCCGCCGCCTCCCGCCGTAGCGGATCGCCAGCGCAAGGCGCTCGAGGATGCGATCGCGCAGATCGAGGCTGAATACTCGTCGGCCGCGACGCCGCCCGCCGACGACGACGATCCCCTGGCCGAACTCGACGCGCTCTTCGCCGGGATGTCGAAGTCGAAATCTCCGGCACCCTCGCAACCCCCTGCGCCCCCCGCGGCGGCCGAGATTGGCACGTCATCCGCAGCGATCACCGCCGCGACGAAGCCGGAGAAGGTCGCCGCCACGCCGGAGGTCCAGCCGTCGCCACTGAAGGGCGCGGAACTGGTTCCGCCGGAAGGCGTGGAACTGCCGGAACTGGACGACGAGTATCCCGCAACGCCGGTTGCGGACCACGCGCATGCCGGCTCGCTTGAAGGCGCCGACGAACCGCTTCACCAGCCGCTTCCCGAGCCAGAGGACGTCCCCCCCCCCCCGCGCCGCGATCGTTCGGGCCTGGTGAAATGGACCGCCGGCGCGCTCGCTGCCATCGTCGTCTTCGGCGGTGCCGGCTATGCGATGTGGCTCAACCGGGACAGCCTCGCCGACCTGATCGACCGCGGGCAGCAGATGGTGGCGGCCGAGCCGGCTTCCGAGCAGGAGGTGTCGCAGGCGCCGGCCGACACGGCTGTCGAAAGCGAACCGGCGGCCGTCGAAGTGGCCGCCGCACCGCCCGCCGAAGAGGTCCTCCCGGAAGAGCCCGCCGGCGAGGAGGAATTGCAGAAATACACCCAACGGCTGAACCCGGACGGGAGCGAGATCGACGCGGGTCCCGCGTCCGCCGAGGCATCGATCGGCGAGGGCACGTCCGTGGCGGCGGCGACGCAGCCTGCGGCGGACGCCGTCCCCGCTATCGCACCCGAGCAACCGGCCGAAACGCCCGCGGCCGACGAGGCGGCAGTCCCGGTCGGGCAACGCACGATCTTCTACGAGGAACGCACCAGCGTAGCACAGGGATCGGCCGAGCCCGGTTCGATCGTGTGGTCGCTCGTGCAGGAATCGCCCGGCGGCGACCTGCCGCCTGAACCGGCCATCCGCGCCGAGGCGAACATTCCGGGCAAGGATCTCACGCTGCGCATGACGATCCGGCGCAACGCGGACGACTCGCTGCCCGCCAGCCACATCGTGGAGCTCATCTTCCTGACGCCCGAGAATTTCGCCGGCGGCGCGATCGACAACGTCCTGCGTATGACGATGAAGCAGACCGAGGAGGCGGCAGGCAGCCCGCTGCAGGGCCTTCCGGCCAAGATCGCGGACGGGTTCTTCCTGATCGCGCTCAACGACGAGAAGTCCGCGGCCGATGCGAACACTGCACTCCTGCGACGGCAGAACTGGATCGACGTGCCGATCGTCTACAAGTCCGGCCGTCGCGCCCTGATCACCATGGAAAAGGGCATTCCCGGCGAGAAGGTCTTCGAGCAGGCGCTCACCGCCTGGCAGAACGCCTCCAGCGGCTGATCGCCGGGCTTCGGAACTCCAATTAAAAAAAAGCCCCGCCGGCGATGGCGGGGCTGGATACGTCAAGCTTGCTGGCTATCCGGTCAGGCGTGGGCTTCCGCCGTTTCGATCGGCCGCAGCGCCTGAGCCTGCCGCTTGGCCTCGGCCTTCACGGCATCCTGCACCTTCTCGAAGGCGCGTACCTCGATCTGGCGCACGCGCTCGCGGCTGATGTCGAACTCGCCCGACAGTTCCTCGAGCGTCAGCGGGTCCTCCGACAGGCGACGCGCCTCGAAAATGCGCTTTTCGCGGTCATTGAGGACCGTGAGCGCGGACTTCAGGAGGCCTCGGCGATTGTCGAGTTCGTCCTGTTCCACGAGCATGTCTTCCTGCGACTGGCTGTCGTCGACGAGCCAGTCCTGCCATTCGCCCGACTCGCCCTCCGTCGCGCGAATGGGCGCGTTAAGCGAAGCGTCGCCGGACAAACGGCGGTTCATCGAGATCACCTCTTCCTCGCTGACGTTCAGTCGCGTGGCGATCTCGGTGATCTGCTCGGGCTTCAGGTCGCCTTCCTCGAGCGCCTGGATCTTGCCCTTCACCTTGCGCAGGTTGAAGAACAGGCGCTTCTGGTTGGCTGTGGTGCCCATCTTCACGAGGCTCCACGAGCGCAGGATGTACTCCTGGATCGAAGCCTTGATCCACCACATCGCGTATGTGGCGAGACGGAACCCGCGATCCGGCTCGAACTTCTTCACGGCCTGCATAAGGCCGACATTGCCTTCGGAAACGACCTCGCCGATCGGCAGGCCATAGCCGCGGTAGCCCATCGCGATCTTCGCGACGAGACGCAGGTGGCTGGTGACGAGCTTGTGGGCCGCATTGGTGTCACCATGCTCGGCGAAACGCTTCGCGAGCATGTACTCTTCCTGCGGCTGCAGCATCGGGAAACGGCGGATCTCTTCCAGGTAGCGCGAAAGGCCGCCTTCGCCGGAAACTATACTGGGTAGTGACTGGGCCATGATAGCACCCCTCCTTTTCTCATACGCCCCCGGATCCCGGCGGGCGAACGGACGCGGCCGTGCATTGGACGCACCACGACCGGATTCTCAATATAGGAACAAAAGCGGCAATTTCACGGTATCTTACCGTTGGATACGATGTGTCACGTCCAAGTGAACAATCCGGGAACTGCCATCCTCATCCCCAACTGCGAAACACCTGCAAAAGTTCCGCCATGTCCGCCGGCGGAGGCGTTTCGAAGCGCATTATCTGAGATGTCGCGGGATGACGGAAGGCAAGCATTCGCGCATGCAGCGCCTGACGTGGAAAATTCTTCGCCGCAGACCGCAGCGGCTCGGGCAGCCGGTTAGCCTTAGTGCGGAATGCCATGCCGTAGTCGTGATCGCCGATCACCGGATGCCCGATATGGGCCATATGCACCCGGATCTGGTGCGTACGGCCGGTCTCCAGCCGACATTCGAGCAGCGCCGCGACCTCTTCTGCCTCAGGCGAAACGAACCGCTCCGCCATCCTGTAGTGCGTCACGGCATGGCGCGCGTCCGGGCGCTGGGGATTGACCACCGCGCGGCGCGTGCGGTCGCGCCCCGACCGTCCGAGATGCGTGTCGACCGTTCCGCTGTCGCGGCGCGGAGCGCCCCACACCAGCGCCGCATAGGCGCGCTCGAGGTCGCCCGCCGCGCCATGGTCGGCGAAAGCCTCGGAAAGGGTCCGGTGCGCGGCGTCCGTCTTGGCGACGACCATGACGCCGCTC
Organism: Aquibium oceanicum; assembly: GCF_001889605.1. Lineage (NCBI taxonomy): Bacteria > Pseudomonadati > Pseudomonadota > Alphaproteobacteria > Hyphomicrobiales > Phyllobacteriaceae > Aquibium > Aquibium oceanicum. Next base: position 21,719 of record NZ_CP018171.1, read on the forward strand.
GTGTCCTTGTCCAGCCGGTGCACGATGCCCGGCCGCCGCACGCCGCCGATGCCGGATAGCGACGCCCCGCAATGGTGGATCAGCGCATTGACCAGCGTGCCGGTCCAGTTGCCCGCGCCGGGATGGACGACGAGGCCGGGCGGCTTGTCGATGACGATCAGGTGCTCGTCCTCGAACAGCACGGCGAGTTCGATCTCCTCGCCGAGAGGCTCGGCCGGCTCCGGCTCGGGCTGGAGAAGTTCGATGCGCTCGCCCGCCGCGAGCTTGCGTTTCGGCTCTGTGACGGTCGATCCGCCAACGCTGACCGCCCCTTCACGGATGAGCGCCTGCAAGCGACTGCGTGACATGGCTTCGCCCATCCGGGCTGACAGCCACTGGTCGAGGCGCTGGCCGGCGGCATCCTCGTTGGCGACGAGGATCATCGCATCTTTCAATCCCGCATGGGCTTCGCTATCAGGGGCGCGCGACAGGGACCTGGCTCCGGAAAAACATGGTCAATCCGAACATGGACGACGCAGAAGAAAAGCCGCTCGATCCGGCCGCGGAACGGGTGCGCAGGAAACTCGTGCGTTTCGTCGCGGTCAATCTCGGCATCCTGTTCGTGGCCGTTATGGCGGTGCTGGGCGCCGTTGTCTACAAGTCCGGCCTGATCGGCGGAAACGGCGGCGAGGCCTCGGTGGCCGGCGCACCGGTGGGATCAGGCGCGATCCTCGAAAGCGGTGAGATCCCGCTGCCGCCAGGCGCCCGCCTCGTCTCGCAGGCCCTTTCCGGCAACCGCCTCTCCCTGCACGTGGAGACGGCCGAAGGCCAGGGCGCCATCTTCCTCTACGATCTCGGCGAAGGGCGCATGCTCGGCAGCTTCGTGATCGTGGAATGACCGGCCGCCGGATCGCCACCGTCAGCCTTATCGTCCGCGACTATGACGAAGCGATCGCATGGTATCGCGACAGGCTCGGCTTCGACTTGGTCGAGGATGTCGATCTCGGCGCGGGCAAGCGCTGGGTCGTCGTCGCACCCGGTTCAGGCGGTGCGCGGCTCCTTCTGGCTGAGCCCGCGAACGACGCACAAGCGGCCAGGATCGGAGACCAGACCGGTGGGCGGGTCTTCCTCTTCTTGGAGACCGACGATTTCCACCGCGACCACGCGCGGATGTCGGACAAGGGCGTCCGGTTCCGCGAACCGCCACGCGAGGAAGCCTACGGCAGGGTCGCCGTGTTCGAGGACCTTTATGGAAACCTGTGGGATCTGCTGGAACCGAAGCCGCGCGGCTGATCGCATGGCGCGTTCTTCTGGATTTTCGCCCGCAAACTATCTATAAGCCCGCCAATTCAAGAAAAGACCGACGACAGGGGTGCCATGGCTGGCCATTCACAGTTCAAGAACATCATGCATCGCAAGGGGCGCCAGGACGCCGCGCGCTCCAAGATGTTTTCCAAGCTGGCGCGCGAGATCACCGTCGCCGCCAAGATGGGAACGCCCGATCCCGACATGAACCCGCGGCTGAGGCTCGCAGTGCAGGCGGCCAAGGCGCAGTCCATGCCGAAGGACAACATCCAGCGGGCGATCAACAAGGCCTCCGGTGGGGATACCGAGAACTACGAAGAAGTGCGCTACGAGGGCTATGGTCCGGGCGGCGTGGCCGTCATCGTCGAGGCGCTGACCGACAACCGCAACCGCTCCGCCTCCAACGTCCGCGCCGCCTTCACCAAGGCCGGTGGCTCTCTGGGCGAGACCGGCTCCGTCTCCTTCATGTGGGACCGCGCCGGCGAGATCTACTATCCGGCATCGGCCGGCGACGCCGACAAGGTCATGGAAGCGGCCATCGAGGCGGGTGCCGAAGACATCCAGTCCGACGAGGAAGGCCACACCATCTACTGCGGTTTCGAGGACCTCGGCGACGTGGCGAAGGCGCTGGAGGACACGCTCGGCGAGGCCGACTCCGTCAAGACGATCTGGAAGCCGCAGAACACCATCCCGGTCGACGAGGAGCGCGCCCAGTCTCTGATGAAGCTGATCGGGGTGCTCGAGGACGACGACGACGTGCAGAACGTCTACGCCAACTTCGAGGTCGACGACGAGACGATGGCCCGGCTCAGCGCGGCGTGAGAAGCCCCTCCCGCCATAGTTGAAAACATGCGCCGTTTGATGCAAGCGTTGCCCGAGAGGGGAACGCGATGGTCGATACATTAAATCCGCCTGATCCTGCGAGATCGGGCTTTTGGCGGCGTGCGCTTGCGTTCATCGCTGACATGGCCATTGTCCTGGTACCCTTGGAGATCGTCGTCGCGATCCTGTTCGCCCAGACGAACGGGATGATCCAGGGAGATTTCGGCTTCACGCAAGCGTCCTGCGAGCAGCTCAGCACTCTCCCGGTCGGGCTGGTGACGCAGATCGACAATCCCAACTACGCCGCAGACTGCCGGAAGTCGCTATTCGGCTTCGACACGGCACGATTGCTGGTCGTCAGCAGGATCGAGAAAGGAGACGTCGTCACGACATCCGTATCGGAATCCTTCTGGCTCGACGCCGATGGAAACCTCGCCGACCGGCGCGGATACGATGTTTCCTGGATCGCACTCGCAGCGCTGCTTGCCTATCTGGTCGCAATGGAAGGCTGGCGCGGAGCCACCCTCGGGAAGAAGGCAACGGGCATCCGAACGATCGTTCGCACGGAACCATTGAGGCAAGGCGTCGGTGTCGGCCGCGCCCTCGCGCGGCGGCTCGCGATGATGTTGGGGGGCCTCGGCATGCTGCCGTTCGGCATTGTCATGCTGTGGTACCGAAGCGACGCCGCGGCGCTGGCGGCAATGAGCCATTCGACTGTGTACTGGGTCGCCGCGTTTGCTGGCGTTGCGCTCGTGTTCGCATGGCTCGCATGGATAGTGGTGGCGATGATACGCAAGCGCGATACCGTCTACGACCGCATAGCAGGGACGGCCGTCGTTCGGGCGAGGTCATGAAGCCCGTGATTCGCACCACCTACTGCACGCAGTGCCAGTGGCTCTTGCGCGCCGGCTGGATGGCGCAGGAACTGCTTTCGACCTTCGGTGCCGACATCGGGGAGGTAGCGCTGGTGCCAGGCACCGGCGGCGTCTTCGAGATCACCTGCGACGGCGAGACGATCTGGGAGCGCAAGCGGGACGGCGGTTTTCCTGAAGCCAAGGTACTGAAGCAAAAGGTGCGCGACGTCGTGTGGCCCGAACGGGAGCTCGGGCACTCGGATCGGCCCACGACTGGCTCCTGAGCATCACGAACGCCGCGTGATCGCTCCTGCCAGGCGCGGCGAGAGCCGCGCCATGAGGCGCAGCGCCTTTGCCTTTCCGATCCAGACGTTGTTGCGACGGCTCTCGATGGCTTCGGCGATGGCAACCGCGACGACGCCGGCATCGACCTTGGGAGTGTCGCGTCCTGCCGTCATGGGCGTATCCACCACGGGAGGATAGACCGTGCAAACAGCGATCTCGGGGACCTGGTTGGACAGCGCGGCGCTGAAGTTCACCAGCCCCGCCTTGGCCGTCGAGTAGACCGCGGCCGTTGATTTCGGCGCAAGCGCGAGCGCACTCGCCACGTTGACGACCATGCCGCGGTTCGCCATGAGGCGCGGCAGCAGTCCCTTCGCCAGAAGGATGGGCGCGACGAGGTCGAGCGCCACCTCCCTCTCCACCGTGCTGTCCTCGTAGCCTGGCGCGTCGAGGCGCTGGTCGACCTGCACGGCCGCGTTGTTGACCAGGACGTCGATCCCCGGATGACTGTTCGCCAACCGGCCGCAGAGTTCGCCGATCGCCCCGGTGTCGGTCAGATCGAACGGAACAGGCACGATCAGTGCGTTGACCTTCGCGAGTTCGCGCAGCTTGTTTTCGTCGCGGGCAAGGGCGAGCACCGTGTGCCCGGCCTGCGCCAGCACCATCGCCAGCTCGCGCCCGATACCCGAACTCGCTCCCGTCAGAAGGATGATGTGCCTTGCCATTGCGCGTCGCTCCTGTAACCCTCTCCTTCATAGGCGGCGGGAGCACGCCGCGCGTTAACCGCGATCAACGGCGATGACGACAGCCAAGCATGTATTCGAGGCTCTGGCCGGAGGACCATTGCCGGATTGGGAAACGTTCGAGCGCGCCATCTCCGTGGTTCGCGCCGACGGCGGCAGCACGATTTTCGATATCGGGGACGAGGTGCAGGACCTCTTCCTCGTCCGGTCCGGGCTGGTCAAGCTCGTCTATCTGCGGGTGGACGGGTCCGAGTGGATCAAGTCCTTCATCGAGGAGGGCATGTCCTTCTCCAGCATATCGAGCATCGCCGGCGTCGGGCCGGCGCCGTTCGGCGCAATCGCGATCGAGGACTGCGTCCTGGAGCGGCTTCCTTTCGCCGGGATCCTGCGGCGCGCCGACGAAGACGCCGCCTGGTCCCGCGCGGTCCGCAATGCGCTGGTCGACTTCGCGCTGCGCAAGGAGGAGCGCGAATGCGTCTTCCTCACGATGAAGCCGCCCGAACGCTATAGCCACCTGAAGACGACACGCCCAAATCTTCTCGGGCGCGTGCCCCAGAAAGATCTGGCGGCTTTCCTCGGCGTCACTCCTGTAGGCCTGAGCCGTATCGCCGGCCGGATGAGGGCCAGGCCTTGAGGGGCGCCCGGCCCCCAACGCAAAAACCCCGCCGAAGCGGGGTTTCCGTAGACGCTCGAAGCTGTCGCCGGCGGTTCAGATACCGAGATTGGCGAACTTGTTCTTGAACTTGGTCAGGCGGCCGCCGCGGTCGAGCAGGGTCTGCTGCCCGCCGGTCCAGGCCGGATGGGTGCGCGGGTCGATGTCGAGGTTCAGCGTGTCGCCTTCCTTGCCCCAGGTCGACTTGGTGAAGTACTCGGAACCATCGGTCATCACGACCTTGATGGTGTGGTAGTCGGGGTGGATCTTCTCTTTCATCGCTCTGGTCCTGGTCTATGGGGTCACGGCAGGCCGGCGCCTGCGGCAATCTCGCCCGATTCAAAAGGTTGAAGCCGCGGCCGGCGAGGGCTACGGCTTCAAAAATCGTCGGCGTGCCTATACATCAGCCGGAACCGGAGCACAAGACCGCACCCGTGCCACGCGCGGGCAGCGGCCGGACAGGAAGCGAGGAACGCCATGGCGGAGACGACGAGCGACGAGGAAAGACGCCGGCGCTCCCTGAAGCCGCTGCGAAAGGTCTTTCCCTACCTTCTGCGCTACAAGGGCATGGTCGCCGGCGCGCTGGTGTTCCTGACGGTTGCCGCGGGAACGACGCTCACGCTGCCGCTCGCGGTGCGGCGCATGGTCGACCACGGTTTCTCGACCTCGGATTCCACCTTCATCGCCAACTACTTCTCGATGCTGATCGTCATCGTCGCCGTGCTCGCGCTGGCCTCGGCCTGCCGCTACTATTTCGTCATCTCGCTCGGCGAGCGCATCGTGGCGGACGTCCGCCGCGACGTCTTCGAACACGTGACGCAGCTTTCCCCCGGCTTCTTCGACAAGGTCCAGTCGGGCGAGATCGTGTCGCGCCTGACGGCCGACACGACGCAGATCAAGTCCGCCGTCGGCGCGACGGCTTCGCTCGCCCTGCGCAACACGATCCTCGGCATCGGCGCCGTCGGCATGATGGTGATCACCAGCCCCAAGCTGTCGCTGCTGGTCATCGGCGCGATCCCGATCATCATCGTGCCGCTCATCGCCTTCGGACGCTCGGTGAGGCGCCGGTCGCGGCTCGCGCAGGACATGCTGGCGGACGCGTCGGCCTATGCCAGCGAGCAGATCGGCTCGGTGCGGACCTTGCAGGCCTTCACCAACGAGCGGCTGGTCTCGTCGAAGTTCGCCAGGGCGGTCGAGGCGGCCTTCAACGCCGCGCAGGCCTCCATCTTCGCGCGTTCCTTCCTCACCTTCTTTGCCATCTTCATGATCTTCTCCTCGGTCGTGGCGGTGCTCTGGTTCGGCTCTCGCGACGTCTTGACCGGGGCGATGACGCCCGGCACGCTCGGGCAGTTCCTGCTCTACGCCGTCTTCGCGGCCGGGGCTCTCGGCGCGCTGTCGGAGGTCTGGGGCGAGTTGAGCCAGGCGGCCGGCGCGGCCGAACGCCTGACGGAACTCCTGGCCGAGCAGCCCGCTGTCGCCGCCCCCGCAGTGCCGGTGCCGATGCCCGCCGACGGGGCCGGTTCCGTGGCCTTCCGCGACGTGGTCTTCGCCTATCCGACCAATCCGGACCGGTCGGCCCTGCACGGCCTCTCCTTCGATGCCCGGCCGGGCGAGACCATCGCCATCGTCGGACCGTCCGGCTCGGGCAAGAGCACCATCTTCTCCCTGCTGCTGCGCTTCTACGATCCCCAGGCCGGCGAGGTGCTGATCGACGGTGTCGACCTCCTGAAGGCGGATCCCCGGGAAGCCCGCGCGCGGATCGCGCTGGTGCCGCAGGACCTGACGATCTTCGCCGCCACCGTGCGCGACAACATCGCCTTCGGCCGACCCGAAGCCACGGACGAGGAAATACGGGCCGCAGCGCGGGATGCGCTGGCCGACGAGTTCATCGAGGAGCTGGAACTTGGCTACGACACGCCGGTCGGCGAGCGCGGCGTGACGCTTTCGGGCGGCCAGCGCCAGCGCATCGCGATCGCGCGCGCCATCCTGCGCGATGCCCCGATCCTGCTGCTGGACGAGGCGACGTCGGCCCTCGACGCGCAGAGCGAGAGGCTGGTGCAGGTGGCACTCGAACGTCTGATGGAAGGACGCACGACCATCGTGATCGCCCACCGCCTCGCCACCGTTCTAAAGGCCGACCGCATCCTGGTGCTGGACGCCGGAAGGATCGTCGAGGAAGGCACGCATCGAAGCCTCGTCGCCCATGACGGCATCTATGCGCGGCTGGCAAAACTGCAGTTCGAGACCGGCGCCGACGCCTTCAGGAAGGCGGCGGAGTAGGCTTCGCGTCGTCCCGTGCATCTGCCACGCGTCGCACCACTTCATCCGGCGTCCAGCGGCGCGCGCCATTTTCGCATTCCGCGACCATCGCGATGATCGTCTCCGCCATCGGCGCCTTCATTCCTTGTGTCGCAGCCAACCGCACGACGGCGCCCTGAAGGAAATCAGCCTCCGTCCTGCGTCCCGCGGCCAGATCCTCGGCCATCGAGGAGGTCGCCTGCGGGTCGATCGCCAACATGCGCCGCGCCACGATGCCGAACAGGACGTCCGGCAGCCGCAGGATGTGCGGGATCATTGCCGGGCTCACACCCTCGATCTTCGGCAGTCGCAGGCCGGAGCGGCGCGTGACGGCAAGCGCCTCGGTCATCTGGCCGGCGAGCAGCAGGCGCCAGGGGCGCCGCGACAGTTCCTCCCGCAGCGGCAGCCCCGACAGGGCGTTGAGCGCGTTGTTGAGATTCAGGATGAGCTTCGACCAGGCAAGGCCCGCCATGTCGGGATGCGCACGGCAGGGCAGGCCGTCGACGTCGAGCAGCGCCCGCAGGCGGTCGAGCCCATCCTCGATGGTCACGGCCCCGCTGGTACAGCGATGGAAGCGCGGTGCCGCACCCTCCGGCCAGCTTTGCACGACATTGAAGGGCACCATGCCTGCCACGACCGAACGGTGAGGAAGTTGCTCGCGAAGCAGCGGTACGTTGTCGACGCCGTTCTGCAGGCTGACGACGATGGCGCTCGCCGGTGCATGCTCCGCGATCAGCCGCGCCATCTCGCGCGTGTCACCGCTTTTGACAGTCACCAGGATCACGCCGGCATCGGCGAAAGCCTCGGCCGGATCGGTGGAGAGATCGAGCCCGCCGGGCGGCAGCGACCGGTCGCGATCGTCGAGGTCAGTCAACCGCAGACCCGCCACCTGCACGCGGTCGTTCAAGCGCGGACGAAGCAGTAGCCGCACCTTCCGGCCGGCAAGCGCGAGCGAACCGCCGACGAAGCAACCGATGCTGCCGGCCCCCGCGACGACGATCCGCGTGTTATCCATTCCCGTTCGAAGACTGCGGCGCGTCGAGCAGGTTCGCCACCGTGCGCATAAAGATGCGGGCGCCGATCGGGATCAGGTCATCGGGAAAGTCGTAGTCGGGATTGTGCAGTTGCGGCGTGTTCTCGCCGCTGCCGAGGAAGAGCATGGCCGATTTCGCGCCGTGGCCAAACCGTCCGAAATCCTCCGAAGCCCGCATCGGCAGTTCGCGCTCGTCGTGCGCGATGCCTTCGTCGTCCATGGCGGCGCGAAGGTGCGCGGTTGCCTCGGCGTCGTTGAGGCTCGCCACGAAGATCTCGTGGTAGTCGACCGAGTGCTTGAGCCCGTCGTTCTTGGCTTCCTCGCGGACGAGACTTTCCGCTGCCGCCACGAGATCGTCCATGCGCTCGTCGAGTCGGGTGCGCAGAGTCGCCCAGACCTCGGCCCGGCCCGGCGCGATGCCGAAGACCCGTTCGCCCATCTCGGTATGCGTGATCGTGACCAGGGCGAAATCGTCGCTGTCGAAGCGCCCGGCGGAGAGCCCCGTCAAGGCCGGCATCAGGCGGCTCACCACCACCATCGGCGAGGTGCCGGTTTCCGGCATGGAGGAATGCGCGGTCTTACCGTCGAGCACGATGCGCATGCCGCGCGAGGCACAGTTCACCACGCCTTCCTTCAGCCTCACATGGCCGAGCGGCGTACCCGGCAAATTGTGCAGGGAGAAGGCGAAGTCCGGCGCGATCGTGGGATAGCGCGCATCGGCGATGACCCCCGCCGCGCCTGCACCGGTCTCCTCCGCCGGCTGGAACATCAGCACCACGCGCCCACGCGCCGGACGCTTGCGGCCGAGCTGGCGCGCCATGGCGGCAAGAATCGTCGTGTGTCCCTCGTGGCCACACATGTGGGATTTGCCCGGCACCTGCGAGCGGTGCGGAGCGGTGGAGATTTCCTCGATCGGCAGCGCGTCGAGTTCGGACCGGAACAACAGCGTCGGGCCGGGAACGCCACTGTCGTAGACCGCCGCGACGCCGTGGCCGCCCATGCCGGTCAGGACCTCGTCCGGCTCCGTCGGGGTGAGGAAGTCGACCACCTCGAGAGCGGTCTTTTCCTCCTCGCCCGAAATCTCCGGCTGCTGGTGGAGCTTGCGCCGCCAGGCGACGAGTTCGGCTATGTCGGAGTTGGTCAGGCCGTGCTGCATGATGCTCGCTTCGTTCTGGTGGTCATCGCGCCGCGCAGCGGCCCGCGTTCCTGCCGGAGAAGATGCAGCCGCCTAGGAAGGTTCCCTCCAGCGCGTTGTAGCCGTGGTAGCCGCCTCCACCGAAGCCTGCAACCTCGCCGGCGGCATAGAGGCCGTCGATCGGTTCGCCGGACGCATCCAGCACCTGACCGTCGAGGTTGGTATGGATACCTCCCAGCGTCTTGCGGGTGAGAATGTTCAGCCGGACCGCGATCAGCGGTCCGTTGGCCGGGTCAAGGATCCTGTGCGGTGCCGCGGTGCGGATCAGCTTGTCGCCGAGATAGTTGCGCGCGCCGCGAATGGCGGTGATCTGGGCATCCTTGGAGAAGGAGTTGGCGATCTCGCGGTCCCGCGCCTCGATCTGCATCCTCAGCCGGTCGTGATCGATGAAAGCCTCTCCGGTCAGCGCATTCATCGCGTCGACCAGGTCGCACAGGTCGTTGCGGACGATGAAGTCCTCGCCCTTCTCCTTGAAAGCCTCCACCGGCGGCGGAGCGGAGGCGCCGCGCCGGTTCTTCATCACAGCGCGCCAGCTATTCGACGTGAAATCCGGGTTCTGCTCGGAGCCCGAAAGCGCGAACTCCTTCTTGATGATCTTCTGGGTCAGCACGAACCACGACCAGTCGTGGCCGGTTGCAAGGATGTGCTTCAGCGTCGAGAGCGTGTCGAAGCCGGGCAGGCATGGCGCCGGCAGCCGCTCGCCGCGCGCGTCGAACCACATCGACGAGGGGCCGGGCAGGATGCGGATGCCGTGGTTCGGCCAGATCGGGTCCCAGTTCTTCACCCCCTCCGTGTAGTGCCACATGCGGTCTGCGTTGATCACCGCGGCGCCCGCCTCCTGCGCGACTGCGATCATGCGGCCGTCGACGTGATGCGGGACGCCGGCCACCATCGTCTTCGGCGGTGGCCCGAGGCGCTCGACCGGCCAGGCCTTGCGCACCAGATCGAGATCGCCGCCGATGCCGCCGGAGGTGACGATCACCGCGCCGGCGGAGAGTTCGAAGTCCCCAACGACCTCCCGCCCGGATTTCTGGCCGCGCTGGACCGTGGACGGTTCGAGGATGTCGCCTGCCACCCCGGAGATACGTCCGCCGGATCGCAGGATGCGGCTGGCACGATGGCGGAACTTGAGCTCGACGCGCCCGCCTTCGACGTGCTCGCGCACACGCCGCTCGAACGGCTCGATCACGCCCGGTCCCGTGCCCCAGGTGATGTGAAAGCGAGGCACCGAATTGCCGTGGCCATGCGCATGGCCGCCGCCACGTTCCGCCCAGCCCACCACGGGAAACCAGCGCATGCCCATGGCATGGAGCCACGGGCGCATCTCGCCGGCCGCGAAGTCGACATAGGCTTCCGCTGTCCTGCGCGGCCAATGGTCTTCCGGGCGGTCGAACTGCGCCGACCCCAACCAGTCCTGCAGCGCGAGGTCACGGCTGTCCCTGATCCTCAGGCGCCGTTGCTCGGGACTGTCGACGAAAAACAGTCCGCCCAGCGACCAGAAGGCCTGACCCCCGAGCGAATTCTCGCCTTCCTGCTCGAGAATGACGACCTTCCTACCCGCGTCGGCCAGTTCGCAGGCCGCGACCAGCCCGGCCAACCCGCCTCCGACGATGATTGCATCCGCGTCCATGACAAACCCTCCGGATGCGACTCAAAGCCCACGACGGGCGGCAACGCAAGGGCGTTGGAGACACTTCCCGCCTCCACCGCGCCGAGAGCGAATGCGGAGCGCGACAGCTTCGCCTGCGCCCAAGATGGGCCTGTCTATCTGTTCAATCAGGCATTGCTAACAGACAATCTATCTGCCACTGATAAACACAACCAAGGAGTGGGGCGCAATCATGAATAGAGTTTGGTCGAGGGCATCTTGGGGAACTGCGCTTCTCGGTTTTTTCTTGTTCTCGGCGGCAGCGCAGGCCGGGCAGGTTAACGTGAAGGCCGGAAGCGAAGTAGGTCTTCTGAACTTTGCCCTCTTTGAAAGCTACAAATGTAAGCCGATCAAAGCGGTGATAAAGGTTGTTGTAGCTCCAAAACATGGGACACTACGACAGGTGCGCGCCAATCTGGATCCGGCGGATGCGGATTCTGCCGATTACTACGACGCCCTTTGCAGTGGCACCAAACTTCAATCCATCATGTTTCTCTACAAAGCCAACGCAGGGTACAAAGGCCGCGACAGGGTCGTCTTGCGCGCGCTGGCCTCGACCGACGGATCGGGCGACTATTCCTTCGACATCATTGTCGAGTGAGGCCTTCCTTGGAATGGGCATGAGGTAGGCATACCCACCCCCGCGCCCATTTTGATGTATCTCTTCTGGAAATCCGCTGGCTTCCGGGATGGATAGGCTGACGTATACGACTCCGTGTTCGTCCCGCGCGGCGCGTTTACCCAGCAACCCACTTGACGCCATTCAGATGAGGCGTCATCTCCACGCATCGGGTGGAGTGATCTTGCATGGTTGCGACGGTTCTGATCGCGCTGGTGGCGGCGCTGCACGTCTACTTCATGTATCTGGAGATGATCGCCTGGGACTCGCCTTCCGGGAGAAAGACGTTCGGCACGACGCCCGAATTCTCCACCGCGTCCAAGGCGCTGGCGATGAACCAGGGGCTCTATAATGGCTTTCTCGTCGCCGGCCTCGTGTGGGGCCTATGGCTCGGCACGGGAGGCTTCGCGATCAAGGTCTTCTTTCTCGGGTGCGTTGTGGTGGCGGGCGTATTCGGAGCCGCCACCGTGTCGCGAAAAATCCTCTACGTGCAGGCCCTGCCGGCAATCCTGGCGCTGGCGGCGCTGCTCATCGGCTGGTGAGGCGCCCAGCTCCGTCAACTTTAGCTTGATTTGGCGGTTCCTGTTGCGGCGTCGGGGGTTTGCCTTCGACCACCGCCTGCCGCAACCATGCCGTCCAAGATGAATGCATCCGAGTCCATCACCTTTTCCCGAAGCCGATCCAAGCCGATGCGCGCACCCAGCGCTATCGTGCGCGCAAGAGCTGCAAATCTCGTCCGCATCTGAAGGCGGAAGCCACCGGGACTTCATCATCCCGGCATCGGTGACGCGATCGGGATGCTCCTCAGTTCAACTATTGCTAATGGACCTGCGATCTGCCAAAAATGGCTACAACCTTGCGGTGGGGGCACAATCATGACGGGCGGACGGGTCAAGGCGGTCTGTGGGGCGGCGTTCAGTCTTGCCCTGATGTTCACGAACGTGGCGGAGGCCCGCCCTGTCACCGTGAAGCCCGGCGCGGAGGTCGGCCTCCTGAACGTCGCTCTCTTCCGGCACTACGACTGCAAGCCCATAAAGGTGGTCATCAAGGTCGTCCAAGCACCCAAGCACGGAACCCTGCGGCAGGTCCGGGCGACGCTCAATCCCGCGGATGCGAAGTCCGGCGACGATTTCTTCGGACGGTGCAACGGCAAGAAGCTTCAGTCGCTCGCCTACATGTACCGGGCGAACAGTGGCTACAAAGGCAAAGACAGGGTGGTCCTTCGGGTGATGGCGTCCACCGACGGCTCCGGCAACTACGGCTTCGAGATCGTGGTGGAATAGCTCCACGATCGAGCGCCGAGCGGATCTACTGTCCTGCGGTTTCCGCGTTCTGGTCGTAGCCGAAGTTGTACCGGATGGTCATGGATTCGTTCGCGGCATCCACCGCCTTCACATATCTTGAGAAGGCGGCCGGCGGCACTTCTTCCATCAGGGTGCGAAAATGCCAGTCGGCTTCCAACTCTCCGTAGCTGCTCTTGAAAATGAACTTGAGCAGGAAGTATGGTCTCAGGACATCCATGTCCTCGGGTGGCCCGAAGGTGGCCTTGAGATTGGTGACCCGTACGGTGTGCCGCCGGTACCGCAAATCACCGAGATCGACGGCTAATTCGCGGTTCTCCGAGAAAGGCCTTGGCAAACTCGGGCTCAGGTCGGCGCGGAGAGGAAAATCCTCGATCAGGTCGCTGCCTTCCAGCAAAGCGGCGTCGAGGGAGTAGTTCTCCTCGATGACGATCCGGTTCGCGTCCCGATCGTCCTGCGTAAACAGGATCGCGGTGCGCTCGAGGCGCGGATAGACCTTGCGATAGTAATTCAGGTAGGCGTCGCTCAGGCTGGAGAGCCCGGTCTCGGACAGGCGCTGACGCATTTCGTCTGCGCTCGAACGCTCATACGTGCTACGCGCCTTGAGGGTCATGTAACGCTGCTGGTCTGTTGGCATAGAATACTCTTCGACGACCGATCTGGTCGGCGTGTTCATGTCGTCTTTTGGCAACTTCTCCAATGTGGCCCCTTCGGAGAGCGGAAGTCCGAACCCGAAATTGGCCTGCACGAAATTCGATGCGCGGCCACCCTTCATGAACTCGGTCGCATCGATCCAGTAGCTCTTGTCCCCTATGGTGGCCTTCACGACCGCATGGTCGAATGCTCCTGTGGAAGGAAGTCTCGACCGAAGCTGGTTTCCTCCATCGGAATTCACCAGCGCGACAACGGCCTTCATTCCCAGCCGGTGCAGGATCGACGCAAGAAGCAGCGCCTTGTCCTTGCAGTCCCCGAAACCGGTTTCGTCGACTTCGCTGGCGCGCCGCTGAACGTAGGCTCCAGGTCCGAGCGAGAGACTGACGTAGCGATATCGGTCTTGGACGTACCGCATTGCCTCGATCATGCGGTCCCCCTCATCCGGATAGTTCTTCGCGATGTCGTCGATGTCCCGAGCAAGCCTTTCAGGAAGCGTTAGATCCAGTTGATAGTAAGGTCTGAACGCGTCGGCGATGACCCGCCAGTTGGCAGCGGAGGACATTTCCACAGTCGGCAATAGGTATTCCCCGTCAGGAATCGACTCCTCCGTGGCGACAGGCTCCGGGTCGACGATGCTCCATTCATAGACGGTCATTCCGGAAGCGGTGTTGACGATTGGGGAAACGTCCGTTCGGTGATTTCGCAGTTGGAGTGGACTGTCGGAAGGCCAAACAACACGCCTGTGGATCAGCCCGACTGGCGAAGAATAGCGCGTCGAAAACGACCAGTAGAGCATATCATGTGCAACTTGCTCTCGCGTCTCGAATGTCAGGGAGTAATCGATCACGTCGCCGACGCGAACATCGATGATGTTGTAGTAGGCCGTCGCCTTTCCGCGGAAAATCCCTTGTGAGGCCTCGGTCTCGGTCCCGACCACGTATGGTTTCGTAATCTGCGTTCGATCCAGTACCTGTCCATCCCTGATGATATGGATCCAGTGCAGGACAAGTCGGTCGACGAGCGGATCGAAGCTGATGTCTATCCTGCCCGAGCTCTCGAGGCCGGTCCGGTTCACGATACGGAATACCTTCCGCGCGTAGCTGTCGTTGCCTCCTGCCCGTATGATCGCCTGGTCGTCTTCCAAAAGCATCGCTATGCCGCCGCTCAGGGCAGCATTTCTCGTGGCTGGCAACTCTGCAAATTCAACCTGCTCGACCCAGTCGCCGACAGGACCGGTACTGACCTTAGAGGCAGCGTCGTCACAACGAGCGGGGGAACAGACGAACAGATACAGGGCAGACAGAAAGAAAATGATTGGTCGCATGTGAGCCGGCTGTCCCCGCTTACCACCCGGTGGAATAAGCCAGATTTTTCCACTTCTATTAGAAAGTAAAGAAGAACTTGCGCAGCACCGTCACGCGACGCCCCGGCGCGAAATACGATGCATCCTCGACGACGAAGTCGGCATGGCAGATGGACAGGACGCTGACCGGACTATCGTCGCGGTCACCGCTCCGTCAGCTTGAGCTCGATGCGGCGGTTCTTGTTGCGGGCATCCAGAGTGTCGCCTTCCACCAGCGGCTGAAACTCGCCGAACCCCGCCGCCACGAGCCGGCTGGCCGGCACGCCCTGGCTGATCAGGTATTTCACCACCGAGGTGGCGCGGGCGGAGGAGAGTTCCCAGTTGTCGCGGTAGCGGCCGGTGCCCGAAAGCGGCACGTTGTCGGTGTGTCCATCGACGCGCAGCACCCAGTTGATCTCGGGCGGAATCTCCTTCTGGAGATCGATGATGGCCTCCGCCAGCTTGGCCATTTCCGTCCGGCCCGCGTCGTTGATGACCTCCGACCCGGAGGGGAAGAGAACCTCGGACTGGAACACGAAGCGGTCGCCCACGATGCGGATGTTCTCGCGGTCCGACAGGATCTCGCGCAGCCGGCCGAAGAAATCGGAACGGTACCTGTTGAGTTCCTGCACGCGCTGCGCCAGCGCGACGTTCAGGCGCCGGCCGAGATCGGCAATCTTGGTGCTCGATTCGCGGTCGCGCGCCTCCGATACCTCGAGCGCCCCTTCCAGCGCGCCGATCTGCTTCCTGAGCGCGGCGATCTGTTGGTTGAGAAGTTCCACCTGGGACAGCGCGCGCTGCGAAATCTGGCGCTCCTCGTCGAGCGCGCCACTCAGTGTGCCGATCTCTTCCTCGGCGGCGGCATCCGCGCCGGCACCTTGCGAGAGCAGCTGCTCCAGCCGCGAACGCTCCGTTTCGGCCGCCTGAAGCGACGCCTGCAGATTGGCGAGCTGGTCCTCGGCGTCCTGCGTGTTGGAGCGCTCGAGCGCCAGAAGCTGCGTCAGTTCGTTGATCTGCGAGTTCAGCCGGGTCAGCACCTCGTCCTTGCCGGTGATCTCGCGGCTGAGCAGGAACTGCGCCAGCACGAACACCGAAAGCAGGAACATGATGGCCAGCAGCAGCGTCGAGAGCGCATCGACGAAGCCCGGCCAGTAGTCCACGCCGCGTTCGCGGCGCCGTGTCCTCGCGAGCGCCATGTCAGCCCACTTTGTCCATCTTCCGAAGAGAGTCGGCGATGTCCTTGAGCGTCTCGCGCATCTCCTTCTGCTCCTCGGCCTGCGCTTCCACCCAGTCGCGCATGATCTGCTGTTCGTTGCGCATGTTCTTGACCAGGCCCGAAATGCCTTCGGCGAGGCTGGCCATCGAGGTCGCGACGCGCTGGCTGGAGCCGCCCGCCTCGTGCAGCGAGCGAAGCTGCTCGGCCATCCGCTTCATCTCTTCACTGGTATCGGCCCGCGTGGTGTCGAGCACCGGAGCGTCGGAGCCGACATCCGTAACCGAGGAGAGCCAGTTCTCCAGTTCGGTATAGAAGCGATTCTGCGCCCGGCCCGCCTGCAGGTCGAGGAATCCGAGCACCAGCGATCCGGCGAGACCGAAGAGCGAGGACGAGAAGGCCGTGCCCATGCCCTCCAGCGGGGCCGAGAGGCCCGACTTCAGGGAGTTCAGGATATCGTTGGTGTCGCCGGACCCCGGATCGAGCGACTGGATGGTAGAGCCGATCGAGCCGATCGTCTGGAGCAGCCCCCAGAAGGTGCCTAGCAGGCCGAGAAAGACGAGGAGGCCGATGAGATAGCGCGAGATGTCGCGGCTCTCGTCCAGGCGCGTGGCGATGGAATCGAGGATCGAGCGCATCGAACTGGTCGACAGCGCCGTCGCCGAGGACCGGCTGAGAAGCGCCTTCATGGGCGCAAGAAGCACCGGATTACGCGTCTCCTGGCCCGCCCGGAAGGAATTCACCCAGCGCACCTCGCGAAAGAGGCGGATGACCTGGTTGAAGGCAAGCAGGATGCCGACCGCGAGCACGCCGAGGATAAGGCCGTTGAGGCCGGGATTGGTGGCGAAGGCGGTGGAGATCTGGCGGTAGAGGATCGCCGCGACAAACCCTGCGATCGCCAGGAAGATCAGCATGGAAAGCAGGAAGACCTGAGGGCTCGAAAGCTTGTGCGGGTCGTACTGCGCACCTCCCGCCAAACCGTCCTCGCCCAAAGTCCTCAACCACGCCATTGCCCAAGCCTCGTATCCGATCCCGCACCAAGCCGCGACTCTAGCCGGAATTGTGACGAAATTGAAAGAAGCCGCCATGGCGCGGCGGCGGAACGTCCGATCCTTCAGACCCTCCCGACCACGAGAAGGTCCAGCATCGCGGCCAGATGCAACCCCGCTCCAGATACGACGAAGCCATGCCACAGGGCCGACTGATAACGCAGGCCGTTCCACACGAAGAAGATCACGCCGGCCGAATACACCATGCCGCCGGCCACGATGAGCCACATCGTGGTTTCGGGAACGATCGCGGCGAGTTCGCCGGCGACAGCCACGCCGCTCCAGCCGATGGCGAGATAGAAGACGGTCGCCCAGCCGTCGTAGCGTCCCGGAAGGAGGATCTTGATTCCCATGCCCACCACTGTCGCGGCCCAGACGCAGACGATCGTGATTCGGGCCAGCGTTTCGGGAAGCTGCGCCAGGAAGGGCGTGTAGGTTCCCGCGATTAGCAGGAAGATGGCCGCGTGGTCGACACGGCGAAGAAACCATTTCGCGCGCGATGCAGGCCACAGATTGTAGGCGCAGGAGACCGAGAGGACCGTCAGCAGCGAGATCACGTAGAAAACGGCGGCGATGTATTCGCCCGCGGCGGTCCGCCCGAAGGCATAGGCGAGGAGAACCGTTCCGGCCGCGATGGCGATGACGATGCCAACGGCATGGACGATGCCGTCCGCCCACAGTTCGGCGCGCGAAAGTCGGCGCCACTCGCGGTAGAAGCGGAGATAGGTGCCGGGGTGTGGAGTGAGAATGGCCATGGTTTCCTTTGCCACCCTAGCATGACGAAAATGTTGAACCGGAAGCGACCGCGGCCCGATTTGACGGGATCATGCCGTGATGAGCCCCGAGTTCAAATGCGGAAGGTGGCAGATGCGTTCCCGTTGCTGCAATCTCACCCGCGCGCGATCTTGTCAGGGCTGCAGCGCCAGCGACACCACCCGCACCAGTCCACGCACCGAACGGCGCTGTTCGGCCGGGTCCTCGATCCGCATCTTGATGCCTTCCAGCCCGTCGAGAAGCAGGGAAGCGAGCATCCCCGGGCCGAGATCCCGCGCCTTAAGGTCGGTGCCCAGACGCACGGCCTCCTTCTCGATTTCACGCGCGATCATGCCGCCGAGCCGCTCGGTCCAGCTCGCCACGATGTCGCCGGCGAGGCTTCCCTTCATGTCGAGGATGTCGGCGCCGTGGGGCGAACCGGCGAATTTCTCCACCATGGCGAACATGCAGTCGTCGATCGCGGCAATAAGCCGGTCGGACAGGTCCCCGGGACCGCCAAGCGCGGCCTGCGCGACTTCGGCGGAAAGGTCCAGCATCATCGTGGCGATGGCGCGGTAGATGTCGGTCTTGTTGCGGAACTGCAGATAGAGCGCGGGCCGCGACATGCCGGCGGCGCGCGCGATGTCGTCCATCGTCGTGCGCTGGTAGCCATAGGCGAGAAAGACCTTCACCGCGCCATCGAGGATGCGCGAGCGCTTGTCGGCCTCGCTGGTCTGCATGTTGATCGTCAATCCGGCCACCCCTGGCGAAAGCATGTTGACAATATGACGTAATTTGTCAGAGTGTATCTCATGTACCGGCATTGCGCAACCAGCATGCCGGAAATCGCCATGGACGACAACGAAGGGTATCCCCATGCGCCTCACCGTCGACGGAAAAGAGATCGAGATCGATCCGGATCCTGAAATGCCGCTGCTGTGGGCCCTGCGGGACCTCGCGGGCATCACCGGGCCGAAGTTCGGCTGCGGCATCGCGGCCTGCGGCGCCTGCACGGTGCTCGTCGACGGCGTTCCGGTGCGCTCCTGTTCGCTGCCGGTCGGCGGCGTGGAAGGAGAGATCGTCACCATCGAGGGGCTGGCGGACGGCGACACCCTGTCCGCCGTGCAGCAGGCATGGCTGGACGAGCAGGTCGCGCAGTGCGGCTACTGCCAGGCCGGACAAATCATGAGCGCGACGGCCCTGCTCGACGAGGTGTCCGATCCGACCGACGAGGACATCGACAATGCCATGGGCGGAAACCTTTGCCGCTGCGGCACCTATCCGCGTATCCGCGCCGCCATCAAGCGCGCGGCTGCGATGAAGCTGGCGAGGGCCTGACCATGGCAAGCATCGGAAAGATCGCCCGCCGTACCTTCCTGATCGGCGCGGCCGCCATCGCGGGCGGCGTGGCCGTCGGCTACTGGTACGTGTCCCGCCCGTACGACAATCCCCTGGAGGACGATCTCGCCGAAGGCGAGGCGACCTTCAATCCCTTCGTGAAGATCGCCGCGGACAATACGGTGACGGTGATCGCGCCGCGCGCGGAGATGGGACAGGGAATCTCGACCACCCTCGCCGCCTTCGTCGCGGAAGAGCTCGGCGTTTCGCTCGAAGAGCTTACCGTCGAGCACGGGCCGACATCCTTCGCCTACTACAACGGCACCATGATGGAGGAATCCGGGCCGTTCCCCTGGTTCGACGACAGCCTGATCGCCACGATCGCGCGCGATGCCTTCTCGTCCGTTGGCAAGGTGCTGGGCCTCCAGGCGACGGGCGGGTCCGCCTCGACCCGCGACGGCTTCGACCGCATGCGCCAGGCGGGTGCCGCTGCGCGCCACATGCTTCTCGCCGCTGCCGCCGACCGCTTCGGCGTACCCGCCGGGCAGCTCGAAACCGTCGGTCGCACCGTGGTCCACGAGGCATCGGGGAAATCCGCCACGTTCGGGGAACTGGCCGCAGATGCCGCGAAGATGTCGCCGCCCTCTTCGGTGAAGCTGAAGGACAAGGCCGACTGGACGCTGCTCGGCAAGCCGCAGAAGCGCGTCGACATGCGGGCCAAGGTGACCGGCGCGCCGATCTTCGGCGTCGACGTCATGCTGCCCGAGATGCTCTTCGGCACCGTGAAGATGAACCCGGTCTTCTGGCAGAAGCCGACCTCGGTCGACCTGTCGAAGGCGGAGGCAGTGAAGGGCGTGGTCAAGATCGTACCGCTGGACACGACCTACGGCCATGGCTTCGGCGTGATCGCCGAGAACACCTGGGCCGCCTTCAAGGCCGCCGATCTGATCGAGGCGGACTGGGGCAGTCCCGACTATCCGGCCGACGGCGCCGCGGTCGACGAGGCGCTGAACGCAGCACTCGCGACGGAGGGTTCGCGCCTGCGCGACGAGGGCGACGTGGACGTCGCCTTCGCCGACGCCCCTGCGGAGCGTGTCGTGGAGGCCGAGTACGCCGTACCCTTCCTCGCCCACATCTGCATGGAGCCGATGAACGCCACCGCCCGCTTCAAGGACGGCAAGCTCGAGATCTGGGCGCCGAACCAGATGCCGACGCTTGTCGAGTATCTCAGCGGCGCGGCGATCGGTCTGGAGTCCGCCGACGTCACCGCCTACACGACCTCGCTCGGCGGAGGCTTCGGCCGGCGCGAGGCGGACACGACCATTTATGCCGCCATCATGGCCAAGGAAGTGGAGGGACGCCCGGTCAAGGTGATCTGGAGCCGCGAGGAGGACGTGCGCCACGACACCTACCGCCCCGCGGCGAAGGGCCGGTTCCGCGCCCGCATGAACGAGGATGGAATGCCCGTGGCGCTCGACATGCGCATTGCTGCGCCTTCCGTCGTCGCCAGTGTGATGCACCGGACCTTCCCGTCGCTCTCGCCGGCCGGTCCGGACGGCACGATCACGCAGGGCTCGCACGACCAGCCCTACACCATCGCCGACTACCGCGTGTCTGGCGCCAAGGCCGATCTCGGCGTGCCGGTCGGCTTCTGGCGTTCGGTCGGCAATTCGTTCAACGGCTTCTTCCACGAGGGCTTCATGGACGAGATCGCCACGAAAGGGGGGCTCGATCCGGTCGAGATGCGCCGCAAGCTGATGGCCGCTCACCCGGCCGCGGTGAAGGTGGTCGACAAGGTTGCCGAAATGGCGAAATGGGGCGAGGCGCTGCCTGCCGGCCGCGCGAAGGGTTTCGCCTTCACGCTGTCCTTCGGCAGCTGGGTCGGCGAGATCGTTCAGGTCGCCGAGACGGACGCGGGCATCCGTGTCGAGAAAGTTTGGATCGCGGCCGACGTCGGCACGGCGATCGACCCGGGGATCATCGAGGCGCAGCTCACCTCCGGCGCCGTCTTCGGCCTCTCGGCCGCCATGGGCCAGGAGATCACCTTCGCGAACGGAATGGTCGAGCAGTCGAACTTCCACGACTTCGACGCCATGCGCATCCACCAGTGCCCGGAATTCGAGGTCGCGATCCTCGAGAACTACCACAGGATGGGTGGTGCCGGCGAAATCGGAACGCCGCCCGCCGCACCCGCGCTCGCCAACGCGATCTTCGCGCTGACCGGCAAGCGCCTGAGGGCCCTTCCCCTCTCCCGCGAGGTCTCGTTCGCATGAGGCCGCTCGCAAGACTGCTGACAGCCATTGCCATCGCGGGAAGTTCGTCCGCGCTGGCGCAGGAGACCCCTGCCCCGGATCAGCCGCCGGTGCTCGCGGTCGATCGCGAAGCCGGTCTTCCCGAATGGGAGAAGATCTACGCGGTCTTCTCCCATCCGCGTTGCGCCAACTGCCATGTCGAGGACGAGCATCCGCGCTGGTCGGGCGCACACTACGGAGAAACCCGCAACCACGGCTTCAACGTCCAGCGCGGCACCGACGAATCCGGCTTCGGCAATCCCGGGCTGCGCTGCACGACCTGCCATTTCGAAAGCAATTCAAAGGTGCTGCATGGCCCGCCCGGAGCGGAGAACTGGCACCTCGCGCCCGCCGAGATGGTCTGGTGGCAGAAGAGCTCGGCCGAGATCTGCGCGCAGATCAAGGATCCGGAGCGCAACGGCGGTCGCACGCTGGAGGAGATCGCGATCCATGTCCGCGATGACGGTCTGGTCGGCTGGGGGTGGGCGCCCGGACCCGGCCGGGAGCCGGCGCCGGGATCCGCCGAGGAGACCTTCGCCGCGCTCGAACGGTGGAACGCGGCCGGCGCGCCATGTCCGGATGGTTGATGCATGCATCAACAAAAGTTACTTTTGTGCAGCGCACTTTTCAGGTAGACCGCGTCACGAATACCGCGCTTCAGCAGCTTTTGATTGAACACAGCGCGGGTATCTCCCACATGAGCCGCACGCCCGGCCGGCGCGAAGGCTGCGGGACATGCCCCGCGGGATCTTGAAATGGCGAAGTATAGATTTCACAAACTGGCGGCGATCGTCGTGTTCGCCGCCTCTGCGGCATGGATCGCGACCGGGGAGTTCTCCTCTGTCGGCAGCGCCGTGTCTCAATCCGACGATCAGGCGCCCGAGGCCGTCGCGGAAGAGCCGACCGTCGCGCCGCGCGTCGTCGCGGTGGTCACGCCGCCCCGCGTCGAACACGCGCGCGCCATCCGAATTTCGGGAACCACCGAGGCCGACCAGCGCACGCGGCTCGCCGCGCGGACCGGCGGTATCATCGAGGAACTGGCGGTGCAGAAGGGAAACCGCGTCGAGAAGGGCGACCTGATCCTGCGCCTGGAGACGGAGGGGAAGCAGGCCGCCGTCGAGATGGCAGAAGCCATGCTCTCGCAGCGCCAGGCCGAACTCGACGCCGCCGAGCGGCTCGCCAAGAGCGGCAACGTCGCCAAGCTCCAGCTCGACAGCGCCCGCACGGGCCTCGCGACGGCGCAGTCCCAGCTCGAGGCGGCGAAGGCCGAATTCGATCGCATCGAGATCCGCGCGCCCTTCTCCGGGCTCGTCGACAGCGTCCCGGTCGAGGAGGGAAGCTCACTCCAGCAGGGTGCGGAGGTCGCGACCATCCTCAACCTCGATCCCATCCTTGCGGTCGGCGAAGTCGGCGAAGTGAGCCTCGGCTACGTCGGCGTGGGCGACAAGGCGGACGTGCGGCTGGTCGACGGCCAACGGGTCGAGGGCACCATCCGCTACATCAGCCGCGACGCCTCCGCGCAGACGCGGACCTTCCGCGTCGAGGTCGCGATCCCCAACGAGGATGCGAGCATCCCCGCCGGCATGACGGCCGAGATCACGCTGCGCGCCGAACCTGTGGATTCCACCGTGCTGCCGCGCTCCGTCATCACCCTCAGCGCGGCCGGCGATCTCGGCGTGCGCGCGGTCGACGGAGAGAACAAGGTCGTCTTCTATCCGATCGACCTTGTCGACGACACGCCGCGCGGCCTGGTGCTCGCCGGCATCCCCGCCGATGCGCGTATCATCGTCGCCGGCCAGGAACTCGTGGCCGAGGGCGACGTCGTGGAGCCGAAGGAGGCGGATCGCGCGACGATCGAAAAGCTGGTCGGCAATCTCGCCGACGGGATGTAGCGATCCATGAACATCGTCAGCATCGCCATACGCAATGCGCGCCTGACCCTGTCGATCATGGTATTTTTCCTGATCGCCGGGGCGCTGGCGTATCAGGCCCTGCCCAAGGAGGCGGAGCCCGACGTCGCGATTCCTGTGCTCTATGTCAGCCTCGCCTACCAGGGCATCTCGCCGGAAGATTCCGAACGCCTCCTGCTGCGGCCGGTCGAGACCAAGCTGAAGAGCCTCAAGGGCGTGAAGGAGATGCGCTCCGCCGCCTACCAGGGCGGCGGCTACGTGTTGCTCGAATTCGATCCCTCGACCGACCTCTCCACCGCGCTCGAGGAGACGCGCAACAAGGTCTCCGACGCGCGCGCCGACCTGCCGCGCGATGCCGAGGAGCCGACGGTCAACGAGGTCAACGTCTCCGAATTCCCGGTCCTCGTCGTCACGCTGTCGGGCGACGTGCCCGAGCGGGTCCTCACCACCGCCGCGCGCGAACTGCGCGACCGGATCGAGGAGATTCCGGGTGTGCTCGAAGGCACGCTGCAGGGTGCGCGCGACGATCTGGTCGAGGTGATCATCGACCCGATGAAGCTCTCGTCCTATGGCTTCCAGCTCGACCAGATGATCGCGGCGGTGAACGCCTCCAACAGCCTCGTCGCGGCCGGCACCATCGAGGGCGAGGAAGGCAAGTACGCGGTCAAGGTCCCTTCGCTGATCGAGACCGTCGAGGACGTCGCCGAACTGCCGATCGTCGCCGGGCCGAACGCGGTGGTTCAGGCCAAGGACATCGCGACCATCCGCTCGACCTACAAGGACGCGGAGACGATCACGCGCCTCAACGGCCGGCCGGCAATCGCGATCGAGGTGAAGAAGCGCATTGGCGAGAACCTCGTCCACACCGTCGAGCAGGTGAAGGCGCTGTCGGACGAATTCCAGAAAAGCCTGCCCGAAGGCATGCACGTTACCTACACGCAGGACAAGTCGGTCTTCATCAACCAACTGCTCAACGACCTGCAGAACCACGTGCTGATCGCGGTCATCCTGGTCTTCATCATCATCCTTTACGTGCTGTCCGGCCGTGCGTCGCTGCTGATCGGTCTCGCTATCCCGACCTCGTTCCTGACCGGCATCCTGCTGCTTGCCCTGATGGGCTTCACCATCAACATGGTGGTGCTGTTCAGCCTCATCCTTGCCGTCGGCATGCTGGTGGACGACGCCATCATCGTCACCGAGTTCGCCGAGCGCCGCATGTCGGAAGGCATGCCCAAGGCGGAAGCCTTCGACCTTGCCGCACGCCGCATGGCGGGGCCGGTGATCGCGGCGACCTTGACGCGCATCGCCGCCTTCTCGCCGCTGCTGTTCTGGCCGGGCGTGGTCGGCGACTTCATGAAGTACATGCCGATCACGCTCATCGTGACGCTCGCCGCCTCGATGCTCTACGCGCTGATCTTCACGCCGACGCTCGGCGCGATCTTCGCCAAGGCGCACTTGCATGACGACGACGAGCCGCAGCGCGACGGCTGGTACATGGCCGTGGTGCGTCAGGCCGTGCGGTTTCCCAAGACGGTGCTGCTCCTGACGGTGGCGCTGCTCGTCAGCGTGCAGTTCGCCTATACGAAGTACGGCGCGGGCGTCGAGTTCTTCCCGTCTGTCGAGCCGGACTACGGGCTTCTCTACGTCCACGCGAGGGGTAATCTCTCTCTGGCCGAGATGGACGCGGCGACCCGCGCCGCGGAGCAGCGCCTGCTCGGATGGCCCGGCGTCGAATCCGTCTATACGCGCGTCGGCAAGACGCAGGGCGGCGGCGCCGACATTCCCGAGGACGTGGTCGGTGTCATCCAGTACGAGTTCATCGACTGGCGCGAGCGCAAGTCGGCCAACGACATCCTCGCCGACCTCCGTGTCGCAATGGCCGGCATACCCGGCGTCGATGTGGAAGTGCGCGTGCCGGAATCGGGTCCGCCGACCGGCAAGGCAATTCAGGTGCGGCTTTCGGCGACCGACCCGGACGGGCTGGACGACCGGGCACGCGAGGTTGCCGCGCGCATCGCCGACGTGTCCGGCGTCATCGACATCTCCGACGGACTGCCGCCGCCCGGCGTCGACTGGGCGCTGGAGGTCGATCGCGGCAAGGCGGCGCAGTACGGGATCAGCCCGAACGCGGTCGGCACCGTGGTGCAACTCGTCACGACGGGCGTGAAGCTGACCGACTACCGTCCGGAATCTGCCGACGACGCGGTGGATATCCGTTTACGCCTGCCGGAAGACCGGCGCACGCTGTCGTCGCTCGACCAGTTGAGGGTCGAGACGGCGCAGGGCTCCGTCCCGATCGCCAACTTCGTGACCCGCAAGCCCGAGCCGCGCGTCGGCACGCTGAACCGCATCGACGGCGAGCGTACAGTCGTCGTCCAGGCGAACGTCGCCTCCGGTTTCCAGGTTGCGGCCGTCCAGCAGCAGGTGGCGCAGACCGTCGACGGCATGGAACTCGGCAACGTCCGCTGGAAGCTCGCCGGCTCCAACGAGGACAGCGAGGAAGCCAGCGCCTTCCTGGGCAACGCCTTCGGTGCGGCGCTCTTCCTGATCTTCATCGTGCTTCTGGCTCAGTTCAACAAGTTCACCAGCGTGTTCCTGGTGCTGATGACGGTCGTCATGTCGACGATTGGCGTCTTCCTCGGCCTGTTGATCACCGGGCAACCGTTCGGCATCGTCATGTCGGGCATCGGCGTGATCGCGCTCGCGGGCGTGGTGGTGAACAACAACATCGTGCTGATCGACACCTACGACCGGCTGCGGAGCGAAGGCTGGGAGAAGCTGGAAGCCGTGTTGCAGACCTGCCGGGAGCGCGCCCGCCCGGTGGTGCTCACCGCGCTCTCGGCGATCCTCGGCGTGCTGCCGATCGCATTCGGCCTGGGGCTGGAACTCTTCCATCACGAGACGACAATCAACGCGCCGTCGACGCAGTGGTGGATCTCGCTTTCGTCGGCGATCGTCTTCGGCCTTGCCTTCTCGACGGTACTGACCCTCGTCGTGACGCCGTCGGCGCTGATGGTCTTCACCCGCGACAAGCACCGCACCACGAAGAGCTTCTGGTCGCGCCTCTTCCGGCGCAAAAGCGAGGCCGAAGAAGCCAAGGCGTCGGAAGAGGCCGCCAACGACCGCGAGCCGGACGCGCTGCCCAAGGCGGCCGAGTAGCCTCCTCGCGGCCGGCCCGCCGCCGGGAACCGTGCGGTCAGTCGGGCATTGGCCTCCCGTCATCCTTGGAGGCAAGCTTGTCGCTGACGACCCTCTTCATCATCGTCCTGATCCTGGCCCTGGTGGCCGTCCTGCCGACCTGGCCGTGGTCGCGCCGCTGGCGCTGGGTGCCCTCGATCATCATGGCCACCATCCTGGCCGTGGTGATCTACCTCGCACAGGCCGGAAGGTTCTGAGCGAAAAAGTTCCGGGCCGGAACAAAACCTCGTCGCAAGCGAGCATGTTCAGGAACTACATACCTCCTCACGCATTGTTGATCCTCCAAAACCGATCGGAGGCGAAAGCGTGACACTGACCACCATTCTCATCATCATCCTCATCCTCATCCTGCTCGGCGCCATCCCCGCCTGGCCACATTCGCGCGGCTGGGGCTATGGCCCGTCCGGCATCATCGGCCTGATCCTGGTCGTGTTGCTGATCCTCGTCCTGATGGGCAGGATCTGACCGCAAGACGAACCGAAGCCGCCGGCGCGGGTCGCCGGCGGCTTCGTTCATCGGAGCTGGGATCAGGCGGCCATCGCCAGCGCATCGCGATCCAGCGACAGGTCGGCTACGCTCTGCCTGATCGCCCGCACCGGATCGGTGGCCGGCAAGGATCCGAGCGACGCTTCCAGCTTGCTGCCGTCCAGCGAGTGCGGCGTGCGCCAAAGGTAGGACATCACCACCAGTTCGCGCAGCATCGGCACGAAAAAGCTGCCGGCCCTGAGCAGCGTCCAGGGCACACCGCGCCGCGCAAGCGACCGCCCCACCGCTTCCTCAGTCGCCGCCTTCATCTGCGTCCCCGTCAGCGTGTGGCCGGTGAAGTTGAAGCTGTCGAACATCGGCAGTGCCTTGCGCTTCTCAGCCAGCCGCACGAAGGCCTCGCCCAGATCGGGCAGATAGGCGAAGGCGTGCGGCAGGTCCATCGGACCGGGCCAGATGAAGACGTCCTTCTTCAGCTTCGACAGGATCATTAGGTCGAGCCAGGACTCCCGCTTCACACCGCCATAGAAGTCACCAGCCCGCAGCACCAGGGTCTGCACGCCCGTTTCTTCCCCCTTGAGCCGGAAAAGCTCTTCCATCGCGATGCGGATGCGCGCCTTCGGCGTAGAGGGAACCTGCGCCGCGTCGTCCCGCATGCCGAGGGCGATCGCGTGACCGAAATTGTAGACGTTGCCGGGCAGAAGCTGCGTCGCGCCAGCGGCTTCCACCGCCGCGATGACGTTTTCAGCCATCGGCATCACCTTCTCCTCCCATTCCGTATATTGCGGATTGAGGGCGTTCAGCACCACATCGGCGCCCTGGCAGGCCTCGATCAGCGACTGGCGATCGAATGCATCCGCCTTCACCCATTCCACGCCCGGCGCCAGTTCGGCACCCTTTCGGCCGCGCGCGACCCCTTTCACACGCCATCCGGCCTTCACGAAGGCGCGGGCCGCTGCGTCGCCGACACGTCCCGCCGCACCGAGGATCACGATCGTCTGCATGGCTGTTCTCCTTGCTCCGGTTTGATGACTGGAAAATATGGCCTTTGCAGATGAATGATAATTCCCTATTGGTGCGGGACCGATATTCATTATTGAATAGCCTTCATGGACTGGAATTTGCTCAAGAGCTTCGTCGCGGTGGCCGAAACCGGCAGTCTCTCGGCAGCCGCCCGCAAGATCGAGGTCAGCCAGCCCTCGGTCGGGCGGCACGTCGCCGAACTGGAACGGCAGCTCGGCATCAAGCTCTTCCGCCGCGGGCGCGCGGGCTACGAATTGTCGGAGGACGGCATCGCGCTGCTGGGCCGCGCCCGGGCAATGCGCGAACAGGCCGAGGCGATCTCCAGGCTGGCGCTTGGCGCGACGGAAGCGGTCGCCGGCACCGTCCGCATCGCGGCGAGCGAGGTCGTGTCCGCCTACGTGCTGCCCTCGATGACCGCCGCCTTCGCCGAAATGGAGCCCGGCATCGAGATCGAGATCGTCGCGTCGAACCAGGTCGAGAACCTGCTGCGGCGCGATGCCGACATCGCGATCCGCATGGTCGAACCGTCACAGCTCGACCTCGTCGCCCGCAAGATCACCGACATCCCCCTCACCGCATGCGCGGCGACATCCTATCTCGACCGGCGCGGCCGGCCCGCATCGCCAGCGGAAATCGTCGGCCATGACCTCGTCGGCTACGACCGGGGCATGGAGCTGATCGACGGCTTCCGCGAGTTCGGCGTCGAGATCGACCGCCACGGCTTCCGGTTCCGCACCGACAACCAGATCGTGTTCTGGGAGGCGATCCGGACGGGCAACGGGATTGGCTTCGCCCAGGTACCGCTGGTCGACCGCGAACCGCTGGTGGAAGTAATCCTCCCGGGCCTACCCTTGCCCTCGCTGCCCATGTGGCTTGCCATGCACCGAGACGTGCGCACCAGCGCCCGCATCCGCCGCGTGGCGGATTTCCTCTACGAGCAGCTGAAGGACTATGCCGGAGGTTGAGCCGGCTCCCCGTGGGTGAACTCCGCGCTTCGCGCCAGACCGGCCATGAGGCAGACCACGACGAGGAGCGCGGAGACGGCCACATAGACCGGCGCGAAACCGACGTGCTCGCCGACATAGCCGATGCCGGACGGCGCGACGAGGATGCCGGAATAGCCCATCAGCGTCACCGTGCTGAGCGATGCGCCCGACGAGGTACCGGGCTGGTTGCCCGCCGCCGAAAAGGCGATCGGCACCATGTTGGCGATGCCGAGACCAGCGAAGGCGAAGGCGGCGATCGCCAGCCACGGTTCGGTCGCAAAGCCGGCGACGAACATCCCGGCCGCCGCAATCAAGCTCGACACCCGCAGCGTCGCCACCGCGCCGAAACGGTTGCGCACCCGATCGCCAGCAAAACGCATCAGCGCCATGGCTCCCGAAAACGCCGCGAAACCGAAGCCGGCCGTGGCGAGATCGGCGCCGCGTTCCTGGCGCAGGTAGAGCGCGGCCCAGTCGAGCACCGCGCCTTCCGGGATCATCGAGAAGAGCGCGATCAGCCCGACGAGATAGACCGTCGGGTTGCGCGGCAGGGCGAAGCGCCGCACCTCGTGTGCCTCCGGCCGCGGCTCGGTTACCAGGAAGGACAAGCCGGCGAGGGTGACAATGAGCGCCGCGGCGGTCACCACGCCGGCGTGGAACAGGTAGCCCTGCGCCTCGATCAGCGTGCCGCCCGCGCCGCCGCCGATAAAGCCCCCGACGCTCCAGAAACCGTGCGAGGACGACATGATCGCCCGGCGAAGCTGCTTCTCCACCTCGACGGCGTTGGCATTCATCGCTACGTCCATGCCGCCGATGAAGCCGCCGAACAGGAACAGCGTGATACCCGCCGCGACGATGCCGGGCGACAGCGCGACCGCCAACAGGCCGAAACAGCTAACGACGCCGAAGACGCGCACCGTCCAGCGCGATCCGAACCGCCCGATCAGATAGCCGCAGGTCGGCATCGCGACCAGCGCGCCGAGCCCGAAGGTCAGGATCAGGAGACCAAGCGTGAACTCGGTGATCTCCAGCCGCGCCAGCGTGACCGGGATCTGCGGCGCCCAGCTTCCGATCAGGAACCCGTTCACCAGGAACATCGCCGCAACCGCCCGGCGGCCGCGGCGTGCCTTTGCCATTGCATCGTCTGCCATTATGGTTCGGCCAATCCGGAACGGAGAAAAATGCTAAATCGATTTAGAAGAAAACCGGCGAACATCGGCGGCCGGATGCTTGCTCCAGCCGCCTGAGGTGTCGATCACTCTCCCCGGTTGCGCGCCGCCAGCGTCCGCAGGCGCAGGCCGTTCAGGCGGATGAAGCCTTCGGCATCCTTCTGGTCGTAGGCGCCGCGGTCGTCCTCGAAGGTGACGAGATCGTTGCGGTAGAGCGACTTCGGCGAGCGGCGGCCGGTGACGATGACGTTGCCCTTGTAGAGCTTCAGGCGCACGTCGCCCTCGACGTCCTCCTGGCTCTTGTCGATCAGCGCCTGCAGCATCTCGCGCTCGGGCGCGTACCAGAAGCCGTTGTAGATCAGCTCCGCGTAGCGCGGCATGATGTCGTCCTTGAGGTGCGCCGCACCCCGGTCGAGCGTGATCGATTCGATCGCGCGATGCGCGGCGAGCAGGATCGTGCCGCCCGGCGTCTCGTAGACGCCGCGCGACTTCATGCCGACGAAGCGGTTCTCCACCAGGTCCAGTCGGCCGATGCCGTTGTCGCGGCCGAGATCGTTGAGGGCGGCAAGCAGCGTCGCCGGCGACAGGCGCTTGCCATCGATCGACACCGCATCGCCCTTCTGGAAGCCGATGGTGATCTCGGTGACCTTGTCCGGTGCGTCCATCGGCGAGACGGTGCGCTGATGGACGTATTCCGGCGGTTCCTCCCAGGTATCCTCGAGCACCTTTCCTTCAGACGACGAATGCAGGAGATTGGCGTCGACCGAGAAAGGCGCCTCGTTGCGCTTGTCCTTGGCGATCGGGATCTGGTGCTTTTCGGCGAAGTCGAGCAGCTCGGTGCGCGACTTGAACGCCCAGTCGCGCCACGGGGCAATCACCTTGATGTCGGGGTTCAGCGCATACGCCGCCAGTTCGAAGCGGACCTGGTCGTTGCCCTTGCCGGTGGCGCCGTGCGCGACGGCGTCGGCGCCGGTCTCGCGTGCGATGTCCACCAGGTGCTTGGAGATCAGCGGACGGGCGATCGAGGTCCCAAGCAGATAGGTGCCTTCATAGACCGCATTGGCGCGGAACATGGGGAAGACGAAATCCGAGACGAATTCTTCGCGCACGTCCTCGACGTAGATTTCCTTCGCGCCCATCATCTCGGCCTTCCGGCGAGCCGGCTCGAGATCGTCCACCCCCTGGCCGAGATCGGCGGTGAAGGTGACGACCTCCGCGCCGAGCTCGGTCTGGAGCCACTTGAGGATGATGGAGGTGTCCAGCCCGCCCGAATAGGCGAGCACGACCTTCTTGACGTCTTTCCACTTGGTCATGATCTGGCGGCGCTCACGAATGAAGGCGCCGCGGTGCGGCGCCGATGGATTTCGCGCGCACTAATAGCAGGAAAGGCAGGCCGGGCAAGGTCGCGCCACGTGCCCGACCTTGCCGCCTCCGCCGTCAGGTCCGCCGGCGAAAAAGCTGTCCCCATATGTCATACCCCACCAGAGCAAGCCCGATGAGGCAAACGACAAAGAGATCGGCCCGCATCACCGAAAACGCGATGATACCGAGGAAAGCGGCAATCAGCAGGAACGCGAGAAGCGCCAGCACGCGTTCGACCATCATCTTGCGATCCTCCTAGCGTCCATAGAAGAGCTGCGGCAGGTAGTAGGCGATCTGGGGGAAAACGTAGAGCATGACCATGGTGACGAACACCATGAACACGTAGGGCAGCGAGCCGGCGAAGATTTGCGTCAGCCGCACGTGCGGAGGCGCAATGCCTTTCAGATAGTAGGCCGACATCGCCATCGGCGGCGTCAGGAACGAGGTTTGCAGGTTCAGCGCGATCAGAATGCCGAAGAACAGCGGATCGATATCGAACAGCGGCAGCAGCGGCAGGAAGATCGGCACGAAGATGATGATGATCTCGGACCATTCCAGCGGCCATCCGAGCAGAAAGATGATGATCTGCGCCAGGATGAGGAATTGCAGCGGCGTCATGTCCAGCCCCATGACGAAGTCGCGCACGATGTGCTCGCCTCCGAGATAGGAAAACACAGACGAGAAGGTCCACGAGCCGACGAAGAGCCAGCACACCATGGCCGTCGTTCGCACCGTCAGGTAGACCGATTCCTGCAGCCGCTTCCAGGTCAGCGCGCGGTAGGCGATCGCCAGCACCAGGCCGCCGAGCGCCCCGATCGAGGCGGCCTCCGATGGCGTGGCGAGGCCGAAAAGGATCGCGCCGAGGACCGAGAGGATCAGGATCGCCAGCGGAAAGAAGGACGTCAGCAGCATCCAGGCGAGCTTTCCGGTCGGGATCGGCTCTTCCGGCTCCTCCGGCCGGGGAGCCAGGGAGGGTTGCAGCATGGCGCGGCCGATGATGTAGACGAGATACATCCCCGCGAGCAGGAAACCGGGAAGCAAAGCCCCCGCATAGAGCCGCACGATCGAGACACCGGACGCCGCCGCGTAGACGATGAGCATGATCGAAGGCGGGATCAGAATGCCGAGCGTGCCGCCCGCGCAGATGACGCCCGACGCGAAGCGCTCGTCGTAGCGCGCCTTCAGCATGGCGGGCAACGCCAGCAGGCCCATCAGCGTAACGACGGCGCCGACGATGCCGGTCGCGGTCGCGAATAGAGCGCAGGTGATGAGGGCCGCCACCGCCATGGAGCCCGGCATGCGGCGCGTCGCGATCGACAGGGTCTCGAACAGCCGGTCGACGATGTTCGCCCGTTCCACAATGTAGCCCATGAACAGGAAGAGCGGGATCGCCGTCAGCACGTCGTTGGCCATGACCGAATAGGTCTGGTTCACGAAGAGGTCGAAGATTCGGTTGTCGAAGAGATGCCGCATGCGATCGGCATCGAAGTAGGCGTAGTAGCCAAAGCCTATGCCCATTGCCATCAGCGTGAAGGCGATCGGGAAGCCGAGCATGATCACGACGATGAACAGGCCGAGCATCAGAATGGCGATTTGCGGATCGGTCATCGGGATTGCCCCTTCGGCGTTACCACATCGACGGCTTCGGAGCCGTGCCGCAGCGCCGCGGCGCCTTCCTTCTGGAGAATGGCCTCCAGTTCCTCCACGTCCTCAGCCGGCTTCGGCCACACGCCCGTGCGGATCGTGATGATGCAGCGGAAGACCTGGGCGATGCCCTGGATGACGAGCAGGATGCCGGCCGCGACGATTACCGTCTTGAACTGGTAGATCGGAATGTTGGCTGGGCTCATCACGCTGACCTCGAGGTAGCGCCACGAACGGCCGATGTAGCGCCATCCGGCGAAGACCAGCGCCAGCACGCCGGGAAAGAAGAAGATGAAGTAAAGCACCAGCTCGACCTTGGCCTGCGTCCGCGGCGACCAGAGCCGGTAGACGAAGTCGCCGCGCACATGCCCGTCGCGCGAAAGCGTGTAGGCACCAGCCATCATGAACATGGTGCCGTACATCATGTAGGAGAGGTCGAAGGCCCAGGGCGTCGGCGCGTTCAAGACGTAGCGCACGAAGACCTCGTACCCCACGCCGAATGTCATCACCATGACGCACCAGCCGAAGACCTTGCCGAACCAGGCCGACAGTGAGTCGGCGAAACGTATGTAGCTTTCCATGATCGCCCCGTTTGCGCCGCGCCCGCGCGGCAGGAGGCGGGGCCCTGTATGGCCCCGCCCGCTGTCGACCGGCCGCCGCGTGGGCGGCCGGAATCCGGATCAGAGCTTGCCGGGGAAGTAGTGGTTGTAGGCCATGCGGTAGTCGGGCGAGTTCTGGAGGCTGTAGAACACCACGCGCTCGACCCACTTCTTCTGGCTGTCCACCACCTTGGCGAAGAACTCGTCCTCCATCAGCGGCGGCATGATCTGGTCCCACGCCTCGAGCTGCGCCTGAAGCACGGAGTCCGGCGTGCGCTTGACGTTGACGCCGTTCTCCGTCTGGAGCTTCTGCAGGTCGGACGAGTACTGGTCCATGGCGTATGCGAAGTTCGCCAGGTGCGCGGCTTCAACGCCGTAGCGCAGGATCGCCTGGAGATCCGGATCGAGGCTTTCGAACTTGTCCTTGTTGAAGATGTACTCGAAGGATTCGCTCGCCTGGTGATACGAAGCCAGCATGTAGTTCTTGGCGACGTCCTGCGCGCCGAAGCGCATGTCGGAGGTCGGGTTGTTAAACTCGAACGCGTCGATGACTCCGCGTTCCATGGCCGGCACGATCTCGCCGCCCGGAAGCTGTGCGACCGAGGCGCCCATGGCCTGGAAGAGATCGGCGGCGAGGCCGACCGTGCGGTACTTCAGACCGCTGACCTGGCTGGCATCGGTGATCTCGTCCTTGAACCAGCCGAGCGGCTGCGCCGGCATGCCGAAGCTCAGGAAACCGACGATATTGAGCCCCAGAACATCCTGCGTCAGCTCGCGATAGAAGTCGTAGCCGCCGCCGTGGTAGAGCCAGGCGATCATCTGGTTAGCGTCGCCGCCGAAGACCGGGCCCGTGCCGAACAGCGAGGCGGCCTTGTTCTTGCCGTACCAGTAGACCGGCACCGTGTGCGCGGCATCGATGATGCCGTCATGGGCCGCGTCCTGCACCTGGAAGGCACCGACCACCGCGCCGGCCGGCAACAGGTCGATCTGCAGGCGCCCGCCGGACATCTCCTGCACCCGATCCACATACTGCTGCGCCATCTCCTGGAAGATGTCCGAAGAGGGCCACGACGACTGCATCTTGAGGACGATCGGCGCTTGCGCGAGCACCGCCGGCGCGGCAAGGGTCGTCGCCGCGGCGGCGCCTGCGCCCGCCAGCGACGTGTTCTTCAGAAATTTTCGGCGTGATATCGATGTGCTGGTCATTGGTTCCTCCCTGGATTTCGTATTGTGGTATTCCAGCGCAGCCAGAATATGCGATATCGCCCGCCATGCAAGTAGCCGCACCGGTTCGACTTTTGCAGCATCTGCAGCTCTATTCGCACCTGCAGTATTTCCTTGCCGATTTGTTTGCATCGCAGCAAAATGCAATACATACGAACACGCTAAACTACGGAAAGAGGACATGACCTTCGTTCCCGAACCTGCGGTGATCCTCCAGTTCGCAATCGCCACTTTCATCATCGCCATCACCCCGGGTCCCGACATGACACTGTTCGTGGGGCGAGCGCTGTCGGAGGGGCGTGCGGCTGGCCTTGCATGCATGTTCGGCGCCATGACCGGCTGCGTCATCCATACGACCATGGTGGCGCTCGGTCTGTCGGCACTGATCGTCGCCTCGCCACAGGCGTTCCTCCTCCTGAAGATCGTCGGTGCGGGCTATCTGGTCTGGCTCGCGTGGCAGGCGGTCACCAAGGGCTCGGCGTTCTCGCCAGACACCCGGACGAGGAAGGCGCGATCGCCGTGGCGGAACTGGGCCACCGGGGTCGGCATCAATCTGCTCAATCCCAAGATCATCCTGTTCTTCATGACCTTCCTGCCGCAGTTCGTCTCGGTGGACGACCCGCATGCGGCGGGAAAGCTTTTCTTCCTCGGGCTGAGCTTCATCCCCCTGTCGCTTCCGGTCACGATCCCGATGGTCCTGGCAGCCGATGGCTTCGCCGGGCTCCTGAAGAAGAGCCCGCGGGTCACGCGGGTGATCGACTGGCTCTTCGCCGGCGTTTTTTCCGCCTTTGCGATAAAGATCTTGACAGCCCAGGCGCGCTGAAAGCCGCAGCCTCCCGCGCCTGGACCCAAGTGACTCAAAAGATTCAGCATTTGGGGCGGCACCCACCGGGCCGACACCATATATGGTGACGAACAAAGCGTGAATCGGCGAGAGTCAGCGATTCGTAGCCGTTTCGTTCGGGACTCGTTCACGCCTTGCGAGTCCGGGCGTCGCGACGACAGTTTGCGATTGTGTTCGCGCAAGGGAGACCTTATGTCTTCGGTTCCATGCCGCGCCGGCCTGGCAGGCCGGATACCCACCCACGGGCGTTGTTTCGGGGCTTTGGCGCGAAGGGCCGTCTTTCCAGTTCGATGAATGTTCACACGACAAACAGTGCGCCGCTGATCCTTTCCGGACGCGACGTGACCGCCGTGCTCGGCCCCACCAACACCGGCAAGACCCATCTCGCCATCGAGCGCATGGTGGCGCATTCGTCCGGCGTCATCGGGCTGCCGCTGCGGCTTCTCGCCCGCGAGGTCTACGGCCGCGTCGCCGAGAGGGTGGGAACCGCCAACGTCGCGCTGATCACCGGCGAGGAGAAGATCCAGCCGCCCGGCGCGCGCTACTCCGTCTGCACCGTAGAGGCCATGCCGCGCGAGACCAGCGCCGCCTTCGTGGCCATCGACGAGGTGCAACTGGCCGGCGACCTCGAGCGCGGCCACGTCTTCACCGACCGCATCCTCCATCTGCGAGGGCGGGACGAGACGCTGTTGCTCGGCGCCGCCACCATGGCCGGCATCCTGCAGAAGCTGCTCAAGGGCGTTTCCGTCGTCACCCGGCCGCGCATGTCGCATCTCGCCTATGCGGGATCGAAGAAGATCACCCGACTGCCGCGTCGTTCGGCCATCGTCGCCTTCTCGGCCGATGAGGTCTACGGCATCGCCGAACTGATCCGCCGCCAGCGGGGCGGCGCGGCCGTCGTGCTTGGCGCCTTGTCGCCGCGCACCCGCAACGCGCAGGTCGAGATCTACCAGTCAGGCGACGTCGACTTTCTCGTCGCCACCGACGCGATCGGCATGGGGCTGAACCTCGACGTCGATCATGTCGGCTTCGCCCAGAACCGCAAGTTCGACGGTTTCCAGTACCGGCAGCTCTCCGCCGCCGAACTCGGCCAGATCGCCGGCCGCGCCGGGCGCCACATGCGCGACGGTACCTTCGGGGTCACCGGTCAGGTCGATCCCTTCGACGACGAGCTGGTCGAAAAGATCGAGGGCCACGATTTCGACCCGGTGCGCGTACTGCAGTGGCGCACGGCGCAGTTCGATTTTTCCAGTCTCGATGCGCTCAAGCGCTCCGTCGAGACGCCCGCGCCGGTGGAGGGTCTCACCAAGGCCCTGCCGGCCGTCGACGCGCAGGCGCTGGATCACGTCACGCGCGATGACGACATCCGCGCGCTTGCCGACCATCCCCAACGGGTAGCGCTCTTGTGGGAAGCCTGCGCGCTGCCGGACTATCGCCGCATCGCGCCCGCCCAGCACGCCGACCTGATTGCATCGATCTTTTCCGACCTCGCACGCCGCGGTCATGTCGACGAGACCTACATGGCCGAGCAGGTGCGCCGAGCTGACACGACCGATGGCGACATCGACACCCTGTCGCAGCGCATCGCGCAGATCCGCACCTGGACCTTCGTGTCCCACCGCCCCGGCTGGCTTGCCGATCCGGCACACTGGCAGGAAAAAACGCGTGAGATCGAGGACAGACTTTCCGATGCCCTGCATGAACGGTTGACGAAACGGTTCGTTGACCGCAGGACATCCGTGCTCATGAGGCGCCTGAGAGAAAACACGATGCTTGAGGCTGAAATCAATCCCGCCGGAGAGGTCCTCGTCGAAGGCCACCACGTCGGGGAATTGCAGGGGTTCCGCTTCACCGCCGACCAGTCGGCGGGCGGCGAGGATGCCAAGGCGGTCCGCGCGGCCGCGCAGAAGGCGCTGGCGACCGAATTCGAAAACCGCGCCGAACGCTTCGCGGCCGCCGGCAACGGCGACTTCGCGCTCGGCTCCGACGGCATCCTGCGCTGGATCGGCGCGCCGATCGCGACCCTCGTCGCAGGCGACGACGTTTTGAAGCCGCGGGTCGTGCTCTTCGCCGACGAGCAGCTGACCGGTCCCTCTCGGGACAAGGTCGTCGCCCGCATCGAGCGCTACGCCAACTACCAGATCGAGAGCCTGCTGAAGCCGCTCCTGGATCTCAGGAACGCCGAGCAGCTCTCGGGCATGGCGCGCGGCGTCGCCTTCCGCCTGGTGGAGAACCTCGGCATCATCAATCGGCGCGACATCGCCGACGAGATCAAGGGGCTCGACCAGGAAGCACGCGCCGCGCTGCGCCGGCTCGGCGTCCGCTTCGGCGCCTACCACATCTTCATCCCGTTGCTCCTGAAGCCGGGACCGGCGGGCCTCGTCACCCTTCTGTGGGCGCTCGCCAACGAGGGCAAGGACAAGCCGGGCTTCGGCGACGTGGTCAACGCGCTGGCGACCGGCCGCACTTCGCTTGTGGTCGACGCGACCTATGAGAAGGAGTTCTACCGGCTGGCCGGCTACCGGCTGCTCGGCCGCCGCGCCGTGCGGGTGGATATCCTGGAGCGTCTCGCCGATCTCATCCGTCCGGCGCTGTCCTGGCGTCCGGGCACGGGTAAGCGTCCGGAAGGCGCCTATGACGGCGCCGCTTTCATCGTCACCCCGCCGATGATGTCGATTCTTGGCGCCACCGCCGAGGACATGGAAGAGATCCTGAAGGGCCTCGGTTATCGCGGCGAGCCGAAGCCGGCGGCGGACGTGAAATCACGACTGGAATCGCTTGACGAAGCCGCCCGCAAGGCGGCGGCCGACGAAGCGGCGAAGAAGGAAGCCGATGCCGCGCAGGCGCTTGCCGATGCAGCGACGGCAGCACTTGGCGAAAACGCTGAGGGCCAGCCGCAGAACCTTGGTGAGGCCGCCCAGGCCGCTACCACGGAGACACCGGACAGTACCAGCCCGAAAAGCGACGGCATGGACGCCGCGGCCGAAGCCGCGGCGGCAGCGCTCGGAACCTCCGGCGAAGGCGAACCGCAGAACCTCGGCGAGGCCGCCGCGGAGTCGACATCGGACGCCGATGCATCGAGCGAGTCGCCTTCGGGTGAAGGCAGCCTGAGCGAAACGGCAGCCGCCGCGCTTGGCGAACATGACGAGGGCGAACCGCAGTCGCTCGGAGACGCGGCAGCCGACGCCCAGGCCGACGAGGCCTTCCCGGCGCAGGAGAATGCTCCGGCGACTGACGAGACGGCTGCTCCCGCTTCTCCCGTGCTTTCCGCCGAACCGCCGGAAGCCGTCGCCGCTCAGGCAGCGGAACCCGACCAGCCGGCCACCTCCGAAACCGCCCCCCTCGAAGCCGCCACTTGGGCGCCCGCCCCCGATGCCGCCGCGC
Organism: Aquibium oceanicum; assembly: GCF_001889605.1. Lineage (NCBI taxonomy): Bacteria > Pseudomonadati > Pseudomonadota > Alphaproteobacteria > Hyphomicrobiales > Phyllobacteriaceae > Aquibium > Aquibium oceanicum. The sequence goes on from NZ_CP018171.1 coordinate 60,913, forward strand.
CAGTCGCGGGCGTCGCGAGCGAACCGGCCGGCGACCCCGTGGCAGCCTCCGCTTCCGCCGTCGAGGCGCCCACGGAGGAGGTTGAAGAGGAAAAGCCGATCATCCTTTGGCGTCCCGGCCGCTTCGGCGACCGGCAGCGAAACCGCAACGACAATCGCGGGCGCAACCGGCGCAACGACCGCGAGGCCCAACCGGAGCGGCAGAGGCGCGACGGCCAGCCGGATCGGCAAAAGCCCGAGGGCGAGGGCGGCAAGGGCCGTTTCGAGCGCCGCTTCAAGGACAAGCAGGGCAGGGGAAAGCCTGACGGCCGCAACGGCGAGAAAGGCGAACGCCGCCCTGTCTTCCAGCAGAAGCCGCGCGAGGAGCGGCCCGCCAAGATCGACCCGGACTCGCCGTTCGCGAAGCTCGCCGCCTTGCGGGACAAGCTGAAGAAATAGCCTCGGATGGCCGGGCGGGAGCGCCAGCGCATCGACAAGTGGCTGTTTTTTGCGCGTGTCGTGAAGTCGCGTTCGCTGGCCGCCAAGCTGGTGCAGTCCGGCGCGGTCCGCGTCAACCGAGAGAAGATCGCGCAGCCCGCCTTTCCGGTTAAAGTCGGTGACGGGTTGACCATCTCGCTCGAACGCCGCGTGCTCGTCTGGCGCGTGCTCGATACCGGCACCCGCAGGGGACCGGCGGAAGAGGCCCGCACGCTCTATGAGGATCTGGCGCCGCCGACCCCGCGCTCGGACAAAGCGCCGATCGAGCCCGCCCCCGCCGCGGAGCGGGAGGCAGGTGCGGGCCGCCCCACGAAGAAGGAACGCCGGCAGACCGACCGCTGGCGCGAGATGGACTGAGAGGCGCGCCCCTGGCCGTCCTCGGCCGGGGCTGGAAAACCATTCCTCCGGCGGCCGCTCGCGCGGCAAACCGCCCCTTGCGCGGTCTATGCAAAGGGGTTACCTCACCGGAAATTCCGCCGAAAACCGCTCTCGGGACCCTCCGCATGACCTATGTCGTCACCGACAACTGCATCAAGTGCAAGTACATGGACTGCATCGAGGTGTGTCCGGTCGATTGCTTCTACGAAGGCGAAAACATGCTCGTCATCCATCCCGACGAGTGCATCGACTGCGGCGTGTGCGAACCGGAATGCCCCGCCGACGCGATTAAGCCGGACACCGAGCCCGGTCTGGAGAAGTGGCTTCAGGTCAACACCGAGTACGCCGACAAGTGGCCGAACATCACGGCCAAGAAGGAGCCGCCGGCCGACGCCAAGGAGTTCGACGGCGTCGAGGGGAAGTTCGAGAAGTACTTCTCGGCGGAAGCGGGCGAAGGGGACTGACGCCGCGCGTTGACGTTGTGTTCACCATGTCATGAATCTGCCGGAAGGCCCGCTCAGGCGCGCGGACGGGGCTTCGCGCATGCAGCAAGTTGTTGATTCTTGCACATATTTGTGGTACACATCCTCGTCATGCAGGTGATAACACGTCTGTTTGCGGCGCAAACACCCTAATCTTCGAAAGGTGTCAACGGTTTCCGGCCCAAGGCAACTTGGCTCAGGCGGCGAGAACTTGCGTCTGACGTGGCCTTTCCCATCCTCACCGGAAACTGTCTTATCGCGCTTGCTTGGGATCGCGCGGCATTCCGCCGCAGCATGATTGCGGCCGCAAAGAGCCGCTGCCGATAAAAGGAGTTCAGGGCGTATGGCAACCCAGCAGAAAAAGACAGCAGCTCGCAACGGCTTCAAGACCGCGGAGTACATCGTCTATCCGGCGCACGGTGTCGGGCAGATCGTCGCGATCGAGGAGCAGGAAGTTGCGGGTCACAAGCTGGAACTGTTCGTGATCGACTTCCAGAAGGACAAGATGCGCCTGAAGGTCCCGGTCGCCAAGGCCGCTTCCATCGGCATGCGCAAGCTTTCGGAGACAGACTACGTCGACCGAGCGCTCAAGGTCGTGCAGGGCCGCGCCCGCGTGAAGCGCACCATGTGGTCGCGCCGCGCCCAAGAATACGATGCCAAGATCAATTCAGGCGACCTGATCTCGATTTCGGAGGTCGTACGTGATCTCTATCGTGCCGACAACCAGCCGGAGCAGTCCTATTCGGAGCGCCAGCTCTATGAAGCCGCGCTCGACCGGATGGCCCGCGAGATCGCGGCGGTCAACCGCATGTCGGAGACGGAAGCCGTCCGCCTGATCGAGGTCAACCTCAACAAGGGCCCGCGCCGCGGTGTGAAGGCCGACAACGAGGGCGAGCCGGAAGCCGAGCAGGAAGTGGCCGCCTAAGAATCGATCGGGGCAATAAGCCTCGACTGGACCCGGTCTGGAAACAGGCCGGGTCTTTTTCTTGCGGGCAATGCTAATCGCTGGGTAGCCCGGCGTAAGCTACTCTTCCGGCTCGGTCCCGAAGAGCAGCGGGAAACCCATCTTGCGCCCCGCATCCGTCGCTCGGGTCGCCTTGGTTTCGGCGACGTCCTTGGTAAAGACGGCCACCACGCAGGCGCCGCGCCGGTGCGCGGTGATCATCACCTGCTGCGCCTGGTCGGCATTCATCCCGAATTCGGCCTTGAGCACCATCACGACGAATTCGCGCGGCGTGAAGTCGTCGTTGAACAGGATCACCTTGTGCAGGCGCGGCCGTTCGATCTTCGGCTTGACCTTGGTTCGCGATTTGGTGTCGACGTCGTTCATCGCAGGCCCTTGGGCGGACGGCGGAAGAAGAATGGACCGCTTATGCCATGCGCGCTCGGCCGGCGTCCATGAGCAAACCGAAATGGAAGATCACAAATGACGGAAGGTGGTTCGATGGTCCTGCAACGCGTGCTGATCTTTTCGGGCGGTCTCGCCGGGGCAGCGGGCGTCGGCCTGTCCGCCGCCGCAGCCCATGCAGGCGGCGCCAACACCGGCACGGCCGCATCCTTCCTCCTTGCGCACGCGGCGCTCCTCGTCGCGGTCGGGCTCCTGCCGTGGAACGCCGTCTTGCGAATCGGCGCGCTGATCGTGCTCGCGGGCCTCGTCTTTTTCGCGGGCAATCTCCTGATGCGCGATTTCGCCGGCACCCGGCTCTTCCCCATGGCAGCGCCATCGGGCGGCATGCTCATGATCGCCGGCTGGCTCGTCGTGGGGGTAGGCGGTCTGATGGCAACCCGAGCGGAACGGAACCTCCCGTAGATCCGCGCGGCTGCCGCCGGACGAGCGTCAGAACCAGTCCGGCCGCATGGAAAGCGTCGTGTCATCCAGACTGTTGAGCAGTTCGCGCTGCGCCTTCGTCCTGGGAAGTTCGTAGGCGAAGAAGTAGCGGCAGGCGGCAAGCTTGCCGTTCAGGAACGCCGTGTCGGCCGCGCCCGCCTCGAGCTTGCGTGAGGCGACCAACGCCTGCCGCAGCCACATCCACGCGATGACGACGTGCCCGAACATATCGAGGTAGATCGTCGCGTTCGCGAGTCCGAGCCGTGGGTTCTCCGAGGCGGCAACCGCCAGCTTGCGCGTCGTGGCGACCGTCTCCGCCAGATGGTTCGCCAGCGCCTCGGCGTGCAGGGACAGCGCCTCGAAACCGTGCGCCTGCGAGACGTCGGCCATGATGCGCCCGGCCAGTGCCTTGACGCCGGCACCGTTGGCCTGTCCCACCTTGCGGCCGAGCAGGTCGAGCCCCTGGATGCCATGCGTTCCCTCGTGGATCGGGTTCAGCCGGTTGTCCCGGTAGATGCGCTCCAGCGGAAAATCGCGCGTGTAGCCGTAGCCGCCGAGGATCTGGATCGCGTGCTTGTTGGCTTCGAGGCAGAACTCCGAAGGCCACGATTTGGCGACCGGCGTCAGGAGATCGAGCAGGAGCTCGTTCTCGCGCCGCGCGGTCTCGTCGGTTTCGACGCGCAGCGTGTCGACGAGATCGGCGCAATAGAGCCCCAGCGCGAGCGAGCCCTCGACGGCGGCCTTCTGCGCCAGGAGCAGCCGGCGGATGTCGGCATGTTCGATGATCGGCACCTGCGCGCTCGAAGGATCCTTCCCGTCCGGCTGGCGCCCCTGCGGCCGCTCCCGGGCATAGGCGAGCGATGCCTGGTAGCCGGCCGCGCCCAGCGCCGTCGCGCCGAGACCCACACCGATGCGCGCCTCGTTCATCATCTGGAACATGTAGGACAGGCCCTTGTGCGGCTCGCCCAGGAGGTAGCCGACACAGGGACTGTCTTCACCCAGATGCAGGAGTGTGTTGGTGGTGCCGCGGTAGCCCATCTTGTGGTTCAGGCCGGCAAGCGTCACGCCGTTGCGCTCGCCGATCCCTCCCCCCTCCAGAACCTCGTGCTTGGGCACGATGAACAACGATATGCCCTTCACGCCGGCCGGGCCGCCGGGGATCTTGGCCAGCACCAGGTGGACGATGTTCTCGGAGATCTCCTGATCGCCGCCCGATATCCACATCTTCCTGCCGAACAGGCGGTAGGTCCCGTCCTCGGCCGGCTCGGCACGCGTCGTGATGTCGGAGAGCGAGGACCCCGCCTGCGGCTCGGACAGGCACATGGTGCCGAAGAAGCGGCCCTCGATCATGGGCCTCAGGAAGCGCTGCTTCTGTTCGTCCGTGCCGAAGGTGGCGATGAGATTGGCCGCGCCGATGGTGAGGAACGGATAGCCGGAGGTCGAAACGTTTGCGGCCGAGAACATGAAGGCGGTCGCAACCCTCACCGATTCCGGCATCTGCGCTCCGCCCCATTCATGGTCGAACCCCGCGCCAAAGAAGCCCGCCTCGCGGTAGACGGCGAGTGCCGCGCCCACTGCCGGATCCATCTCCACCTCCCCGTCGACGAATTTCGGCTCGTTGCGATCGAGCAGCGCGGCATGCGGGAGGAAGTGCTCGATGGCGATCCGCTCGGCCGTGTCGAGCACGCCGTCGATGGTCTCGCGGTCGTAGTCGGCGTAGCGCGGCATGAATCGCAGCCGCTCCGTCCCGATAACGTCGTGAAGCTGGAACGACAGATCGGCGCGATCGATTGAAATCATTGGAACGTTCCCCGGTTCCTGGAGTTTGAAGCTAAACCGTAGCCGTGTTCGCGCTTCGGGCCGCATCTGGAGCGCAGCTGAATGGCAGCGAGGTTGATCCGGGATGCCGCGCGGAACGTAATGGGTGGTGCAAGCCGTAGCAAGTTCAGGAGCGGGCCATGAACGCCGAACCAGCCGGAAGCTCGATGATCAGCGCAGCCAGGAAGGCGCCGTATCTCGACCGCGTTGAAGAACACGACCTTGCAGTCCGCTGGCGCGACGACCGCGACCAGGAAGCGCTCCACCGGATAACTATGGCGCATATGCGTCTTGTCATCTCCATGGCGGGAAAATTCCGTTACTTCGGCCTTCCAATGAGCGATCTCGTGCAAGAAGGCCATGTCGGCCTTCTGGAAGCCGCCGCACGCTTCGAGCCCGAACGCGACGTGCGGTTCTCGACCTACGCGACCTGGTGGATCCGCGCATCAATGCAGGACCACATCCTGCGAAATTGGTCGATCGTGCGCGGCGGGACGAGTTCCGCCCAGAAGGCGCTGTTCTTCAATCTCCGCCGCCTTCGCGCGCGGCTGGCACAGGGCACCGAGCCGCTGAAGGGTGCTGCGGTCTACCAGGAGATCGCCGATGCGATCGGCGTGTCGGTGGCCGATGTCGCGCTGATGGATTCGCGGCTTTCGGGTCCGGACTCCTCGCTCAATGCCCCGGTGGCCGATGGCGGCGAATCCACCTCCGAGCGCATGGATTTTCTCGTTTCGGAGGATCCGACGCCCGACGAAGTGGTGAGCGCCTCGATCGATGACGAACGACGTACCATGTGGCTGAACCGCGCGCTCGGCGTTCTGAACGACCGAGAACTGCGGATTATCCGCGAACGCCGGCTGCGCGACGAGGGCGCCACGCTGGAGTCGCTGGGTGCGAAGCTCGGCATCTCCAAGGAACGCGTACGCCAGATCGAGAACCGGGCGCTCGAGAAACTCCGGTCGGCGCTCCTGAAGAACAATCCGGAACTCGGCTCCGCGACCGCCTGATATCCGAGATCTCTCAGAGATCGACAGCGCCTACTCGTCGGTGATGATCTTCACCCTGTCGCCGGCCGAAACCGTTCCGCCGGGCGGCAACGCGTTGAGCAGCCGGAACAGGTCGAAGGCACGTCCCACGCCCTTCATGCGCGCTGCCAGCATGCCGAGTGTTTCGCCCGGCTTCACGGTGACCACCCGCACGCGCAGCGGCTTCAGGCTCCGCTTCTCCGCTTCGCTCAGCACCTTGAAACTTGCAAGAACCGATTGAGCCGCCGGCTGCAACGTATTGGCCTGTGCCGGGGCGGCCGTCAGCAGCCTGTAGACCTGTCCTCCGGCGCGGACCACCGCGATGTGGAACTGCCATCCGTCGGCACGCGCCAGGGCGACCGCGGCCTCCTGTCCGTTGACCGACGTCGTTCTGACCGAGCCTGCATCGAGACCGGCCACCCATCCGCTGCGCAGGTAGTTTTCGAGCGTGATGTTGCGGTCGAGCGCCACGCCATCGAAGCGTATGGCGACGTCGCCCGGACCCGCCGCCGTGACCGCGCTCGCGGAATTGTCGATCACGAAGCCTTCGGGCACGGTGAAGGTCACGCCGAGCGTCGGATGCAGGAAGGCGCGGCCGCGCACGTATCCCTCCTCCGGCGTGTCGCCGAACAGCATGCCGTCCACGCCCTCCAGGAAAGAATCGCGGTCGCGCGTACCCACGCCCGGCGCGCCGAATTGGCGGGCATGCCGCTGGGCAAGCTCGATGCGCTGAGGAGCGTTCGGGTGCGAAGCCAGAAAATCGAGGCTCGCATCCGTGGCGCCGCTGACGCTCCTGAAATCCGCGTAGGACGCCATGGACTGAAGGAAACGCGCCGCGGAGAAGGGATCGTAGCCGGCATTGCCGATGGTCTTGATGCCCACCGCATCGGCTTCGAGTTCCTGATTGCGCGAGAACTGCGCCAGCCGCAGCTTGCCGCGAACCACCGCGGCACGGGCGATCTGGCTCTCGCTGAGCACGTCGCTGACCACGCGAGAGGCGAGTTGCTCCTCGGCTTCCTTCTGCTGCCGCTGGACGCCGTGATTCGCCGTGACGTGCCCCATCTCGTGCGCGATGACGGCGGCGAGTTCGGCTGAATCATTGGCGAGCGCCAGAAGGCCGCGCGTGACGTACAGAAACCCGCCCGGCAGCGCGAAGGCGTTCACGTTCGGCGAGTTCAGGATCGTGATCTGGTAGGTCTGGTCGGGATATCCCGCAGCGACGGTGAGGCTGCCGACCACCTTGGCGACCATCCGCTCGAGCTTCGGGTCGGAATATTCCCCGCCGTAGGTGGCGAGAATGCGCGGATGCTGGGCGCGCGCCAGTTCCACCATCCGGTCGTTGCGGGTGACCGAATCGACCGTGACAGGGTTCGCCGAGGGCACGAATGCCTGTTCGCTGATGCCCGGATCCAGGGTCGTGCAGGAGGAGACGAACACCGCCGCGAGGGCAACAAGCAGGGCCCGCGGCAGCTTCCGGATAGAAACCGCCCCGCCCGCACTCTTTCGGTCCTGCGCTGTTGCCTCGTTCAGGACTTTTCCTTTCCGGCCCCGCCGCTCGCGACGACGGCAACCGTGATGGCTGGATATCGCATGGGAACTGGCCGACCGCCCGATTCTCCGCCGCGTCGGTTACCAAATAGCTTCTATTTCAGTGGAGCGGTTTTACGGAAGAAATATGTCTTGATCCGGGCAATTCTTTTTTACCGGCCGCGCGAGCCGGCGCCGAGGTAGCGCCGCAACGCGTCGGACCGCGCCTGCGAGAACATCGCCGCGGTTTCACCGACCTCGCGCACCTGCCCCTCCTCGACGAAGGCGGTCCTGCCGGAAATGCGCAGCGCGTCCTGCGGATCGTGCGTGACCATGATCACCGTCATGCGCGTCCTCGCCTGGAGATCCGTCAGGAGGTCGAGCATCTGCTCGCGCAGGGCCGGGCCGAGCGACGCGAAGGCCTCGTCGAGCAACAGCACCGGCCGGTTGCGCACCAGCACCCGCGCGAGAGCCACGCGCTGGCGCTCGCCGCCCGACAGTTCGCGAGGCAGCCGCAGCGCCTTGTCGCCAAGGCCGACGCCAGCCAGCGCGTCGGCCACGTGCTCGCGGTCCTCCGGCTTGAGGCGCAGCGAGGGAGAGCGGCCGAGACCGACATTCGCCGCGACGTCGAGATGGGCGAAGAGATTGTTCTCCTGAAAGATCATGGAGACGGGCCGGGGGGCCGGCGGCAGCTCCGTCACGTCCGCTCCTCCGATGAAGATGCGCCCCGCAGCCGGCGTCTCAAAGCCGGCGATCAGCGACAGCAGGGTCGATTTGCCCGAGCCGCTCGGCCCCATCACCGCGACGATCTCTCCGGCATCGACCGAAAGATCGAACAGCATCGGCGCGCCACCCGGGTGGCTGAACGCCACCTTCTCCAGCACCACGCCGGCACCCGACCCTTCGTTTCCTCCCCCCGTCATCGCCGCCTGCCGCCCGCCGCCTCGGCGACCATCATCAAGAGAAAGCACAGCATCGCAAGGATGAGAGCGAGACCGGCGGCGTCGGCCGTGCGGTAGCTGCCCATCCGTTGCATGAGCAGGTACGGCAAGGTCTGCACCGCGTCGCTGCCGAAGAGCGCGATGACGCCGAGATCGCCGAGCGAGAGCGCCATGGCGAAGGCGAAGCCGGTCAAAAGCGGGCGCCGGAGCACGGGCCAGTCGACGAGCCGCAGCCGGTCGAAGCCGGCGATGCCGAGCTGCGCGCAGAGCCGGTCGTGCCGGGCCGCCGCCTCGTCATGCGCGGGCCGGATCGCCCGCACCGCGAAGGGGATCGCCATCGCGGCATTGACCGTCACGACCATGACGGGTGCCAGCGCGAAGACGTCCGCGAACCTGCGCACGAGGATGAACCAGCCGGCGCCGATGACGATCGGCGGCACGACGAGGATCAGGCTCGCGCCGCCATCGAGCGCTTTTTCAAGGAAGGATGGATCGGGATGCCGACGCCGCGACGCGAGCCTCTGCCGCGCCGCGACCAACATGGTGGTGAGCGCCACGCACAGCAGCGCCGCCAGCGCCGAGAGCACCAGGCTGGTTGCGAGCGCCTGATGAACCCGCGCCTCGCCCGCCAGGCGCGACAGGTCAGCCTGCAGGCCCGCGGCGACGATCGCAGCGATCGGCCCAGCCACCAGCACCAGCGCCAGGACGACGACCAGCCCGTTGAGAACGGTCTCCACGCTCCCCGGTCTGGCATGGCGGCGGGCGGACACCGACAGCGCGGCATCGCTCGTCATCTCGGCGCCGAGGCGGAACAGCATCGCAAGCACCGCGGCGGTGAGCGCAAGCTGGAGCACCGTCAGCGAAAGCGCGCGCGCCGGATCGAAGTCGAAGCGCAGCGACTGATAGATCGCCACCTCCAGCGTGGTCGCGGCGGGTCCGCCGCCGAGCATCAGGACGATGGTGAAGGAGGTGATGCACAGCATGAAGACGAGGCCGGCAACGCCGGGGAGGCTCGCGCGGATGGCGGGCCATTCGATGAAGCGGAAACGCGGCCAGGCCCCCATGCCGAGCTGACCCGCCAGCCGCCACTGGTCGGCCGGAACCGCGTCGAGCGCCTGCAGGAAGAGCCGCGTCGCGAGCGGCAGGTTGAAGAAGGCGTGCGCCACTAGAATGCCAGACAGGCCGTAGATGCCCGGCCACCGATCGCCTCCAAGCGCAGCGACCAGATCGGCGAAGTATCCCGCGCGTCCGAGCAGCGCCAGCACGCCGAGTGCGGCGACAAGCGCCGGCAGCGCCAGCGGCACGGCAAAGAGGCGCAGCAGCGCGCTTCGGCCCAAGAAGGTCGGATGCCGGGACAAGGCACGCGCCACGATGATCGCCGGCACCACCGAAACCGCCGTCGACAACACCGCCTGCAGCAGCGTGAAGCGGGCGACCCGGAACAGATAGGCGTCGAAGGCCGCGAGCGCGCCTTGCCAGTCGCGGGCGCCTTCGATCAGCAATCCGAGGAAGGCGCCGCCGGCGAGCAGCGCGACGAAGGAGAGCGCCGCGATGCCGAGCGGGATCGTACCCACGCGTGCCACGGCGCTTTCCCGCGCCTCCTCCTCAGTCGCTCATCACCGAGAGCCACTCGTCGACCCAGGCCTTCCGGTTGTCGGCTACCTCCTCGGGGCTGAAGACGAGCGTCTCGTCCGGCTCGACCAGCTTGTCGAAAGCCGGATCGAGCGGCTCCGACGTCTCGCCCGCCGGATACATCCAGTTCGCTTCCGGAATGGCGTCCTGAAAGCCGGGTCCGGTCATGAATTCCATGAACTCCTTCGCCAGCGGATTGTCCGCGCCATGCGCGGTGATCCCCGCCACCTCGACCTGGAGGTAATGCCCCTCCGAGAATTCCGCCGCCTGGTAGCGTTCCGTGTCCTCGGCGATCATGTGGTAGGCCGGCGAGGTCGTGTAGGAAAGCACCATCGGCGCCTCGCCGCTGGTGAAGAGCCCGTAGGCCTCGCTCCAGCCCGGCGTCACCGTCAGCACGCGGTCCTTCAGCTTTCCCCAGGCCTCGCCCGCTCCGTCGCCGTAGACGGCCTTCATCCAGAGAAGCAGACCCAGCCCTGGCGTCGAGGTGCGCGGATCCTGGATGACGATCTTCTGTTCGGGATCGCCCTCGACCAGTTCCTTCAGGCTGGAGGGCGGCGTCTCGATCGCCTGGGTGTCGTAGATCACGGCGAAGTAGCCGTAGTCGAAGGGCAGGAACACATCGTCCGTCCAACCGCCCGGCACGTCGACCTTGGGCGCCTCGACGCCATGAGGCGAAAACAGCCCGATCTCCTTGGCGTCTGCGGTCAGGTTTGTGTCGAGGCCGAGCACGATGTCGGCCTCGGTCTGGTCGCCTTCCAGCTTCATCCGGTTGAGCAGCGCCACGCCGTCCGCGACGGAGACGAATTCGAGATCGCAGCCGCATTCGGCCTCGAAGGCCTTCTCGACCTGCGGCCCCGGCCCCCAGTCGGCGGTGAAGCTCTCGTAGGTGTAGACGGTGAGCGTATCCTTGCCGTACTGCGCGAGGGCGGGAACGGAAGAGACGGAAGCGGCGAGTGCCGCGGCGAAGATTCGGGTGGTCGTGCGCATGGAGCGCCTCCTCTGGTTTCGAAATGAAAGGAATTGAGGCGCCATTTGCGAGCGTCTAATCCCTCCGCCGGTACAAACCGGATCAGGTTCAGCGGGTTGGCAGGGAAAACCCTTCGCCTCTCAGCCGGAAAGTCCAAGGACCTCCGGCACCCCGTTAGAGCGAGCGGGAACTTAAGGCGGGCGGGAGCAGACGGCAAGGCCCTTCGGGCGACGAAGTCCGCCTGCCGGTCCCGAGCGCCGGCCTTCCTTTCCGCATCGGCGGCGTGATAGAGGCGGCGCGCATGAGCAAATTCGTCATCCTTCTCGGCGGCGACCTCGTCCGGACGCCGCGCCTCGACGCCGCGCTGTCCGGCGCCCGGGTGATCGCGGCCGATTCCGGCATCCGGCACGCGACGGCGCTCGGCGTGACGCCGGAGCTGTGGATCGGCGACTTCGATTCCATCGGTGGGATCGACGTCGAGCCCCACGTGGACGTCCCGAGGGACGTCTACCCGCCGGAAAAGGACAGCACCGACGGCGAACTGGCGGCCGACGCGGCGCTCGTGCGCGGAGCAACCTCCCTCGTGCTGGCCGGCGCCTTTGGCGGGCCGCGCGCCGACCACGCCTTCCTCCACATGACCGCCGCCATCAGGCTCGCGGAATCCGGCATGCCGGTCCTTCTGACAAGCGGTCTGGAGGAAGGCATGCCCCTGATGCCCGGACAGCGCGGGTACGATTATGCCGACGGCACGATGTTCAGCATCCTGGCCTTCTCGCCGCTGTCGGGCCTCAGCGTCGAAGGCGCCAAGTGGCCGCTCGACGCCGTCGCGATCGCGTTCGGCTCGTCGCTCATCATGTCGAACGAGGTCCGCGGGAAGCTGCGCATCACCTTGCGCGCCGGCCGCGCCCTGCTGCTCGCCCGCCCCGAAACACACCTCCCGTCCGCAGGTTAGAGCCGCATGGCGCCACCGCTTCTCCGTCTCGACGACATCCGCCTCACCTTCGGCGGCACGCCGCTCTTGGACGGCGCCTCGCTGTCGCTGTCGCCCGGCGAGCGCGTCGCGCTGGTCGGCCGCAACGGTTCGGGCAAGTCGACGCTGCTGAAGATCGCCGCCGGCATGGTCGAGCCGCAGGACGGCGAGGTCTTCAACCAGCCGAGCGCGACGGTCCGATACCTGCGCCAGGCGGCCGACATGGAGGGCTTCGCCACCGTGCGCGCCTATGTCGAGGCGGGGCTGGGACCGGCCGACGATTCCTACCGCGCCACCTACATCCTCGAAAACCTCGGGCTGACCGGCGAGGAGACGCCACAGACGCTTTCCGGTGGCGAAGCCCGACGAGCCGCGCTGGCGCGGGTGCTCGCCCCGCAGCCGGACGTGCTCCTGCTCGACGAGCCGACCAACCATCTCGATCTTTCGGTAATCGAGTGGCTGGAGGAGGAACTGGCACGCACCTCCTCGGCCTTCGTCGTCATCTCGCACGACCGGCGCTTCCTGGAGCGGGTGACCCGCGCCACCGTCTGGCTCGACCGCGGCCAGACCCGCCGCCTCGACAAGGGCTTCGGCCATTTCGAGGAATGGCGCGATCAGGTGCTGGAGGAGGAAGAGCGCGAGCAGCACAAGCTCGGCCGCCAGATCGTGCGAGAGGAGCACTGGCTGCGCTACGGCGTGACCGCGCGGCGCAAGCGCAACATGCGCCGCCTCGGCGACCTCCAGTCGATGCGGGCGAAGTTCCGCAGCCATCGCGGCGCGGAAGGCGTAGCCAAGATGACCGCAAGCGAGGCGGCCGAGAGCGGCAAGCTCGTCATAGAGACGAAAGGCATCTCGAAGCGCTTCGGCGAGCTTGCCATCGTGAACGACTTCTCCACCCGCATCCAGCGCGGCGACCGCATCGGCCTCGTGGGACCGAACGGCGTCGGCAAGACGACGCTGCTGAAGATGTTGACCGGCGAACTCGCGCCAGACAAGGGCAGCGTCCGGCTCGGCGTCAACCTCGAGATCGCGACGCTCGACCAGCGCCGCGCCGCACTCGATCCCGAGGAAACGCTGGCGCACTTCCTGACCGACGGGCGCGGCGAGACGGTGGTCGTCAACGGCGAAGAGCGTCACGTCGTCTCCTACATGAAGGACTTCCTGTTCAAGCCCGAGCAGGCGCGCACGCCGGTGCGCGAACTCTCGGGCGGCGAGAAGGCGCGGCTGCTCCTTGCCCGCGTCCTGTCGCGCCCAGCCAACCTGCTGGTGCTCGACGAGCCGACCAACGACCTCGACATGGAGACGCTCGACCTGTTGCAGGAACTCGTCTCGGGTTTCCCGGGCACCGTGATCCTTGTCAGCCACGACCGCGACTTCCTCGACCGGACGGTCACCAGCACCATCGCGCCGGAGGGCGACGGGCGCTGGGTCGAATATGCCGGCGGATACACCGACCTGCTCGCCCAGCGCGGCAGCGCCCGCTTCGAGCGACGCGGCGGACAGGCCAAGGCGCCGGAGCCGAATTCCTCCGCGGGCGCCAAGCCGGAGGCTCCGGCGAAAGCCGCGTCGAAGAAGCTCTCTTACAAGCAGAAGTTCGCGCTGGAGACCCTGCCGGGGAAGATGGAAACAGCCACCGCCGCCATAGCGAAGCTGGAAGCGAAGCTCGCCGATCCGCAGTTCTTCGCCCGCGACGCGGCGGGGTTCAACAGGATCGCCGGGGAACTCGACAAGGAGCGCGAAGCCCTTTCCGCCATGGAAGAGGAATGGCTGGAGCTGGAGATGCTGCGCGAGGAGATCGAGGGCGGGTAGCGACGGCGCTTCCGTCCGGGCCAAGGCTAAACGAAGAGCGCCCTCGCCTTCTCCACTTCGGCGCTGATGAAGGCCGAGACGATCTGGATGCGGCGGAGCGGCCGCACCGTCTCGTGGTAGACCAGCCAGTAGGCGCGGCGGATCGGCGGCGCGGCGGCGACCGGGACGAGGTCGTCGTGCATGCGCGCGATGAAGGTGTGCAGGATGCCGATACCGGCGCCAGCGCGCACAGCCTCGGTCTGGCCGATAGCCGAAGAGACCTGGAACCGCGCGTCCCAGGCGGGATCGAACTCGGCGGCGTAGTCGAGGCTCGGGCTGACGGTCAGGTCGCCGACATAGCCGACGAGGCGGTGGCGGGTCAGTTCGCCGGGCGAAGACGGGAGCCCGTTCTCCTCCGCGTATGTCCGGGAGGCGAAGAGCCCGAGCGAGTAGTCGACCAGCTTCGCCGCGACGAGCCGGCCTTCGGTCGGGCGCTCGACGGTGATGGCGATGTCGGCCTCCCGCCGCGACAGGGAGAAGGAGCGCGGCACCGGAACGAGCTGGATCGAGAGATCCCGGTGCAATGTCGTGAGTTCGCCAAGCCGCGGCGCGAGGAAGGCGACGCCGAAACCGTCCGGCGCGCCGATGCGCACCGTTCCGGCGATCTCGTCGCCCTCGCCCGCGATCTCGGCGCGCGCGGCGATCATGTCGGCTTCCATTCGCTCGGCGATGACGAAGAACCGCTCGCCGGCCTCGGTGAGTTCGCTGCCCGTCGTCAGCCGCCGGAACAGCTTGGTCTTCAGGCTCTCCTCCAGGGCTGCGACGCGGCGCGACACCGTCGCATGGTTGAGTTCGAGCCGCCGCGCCGCGCCGAGAATCTGGCCGGCCCGCGCCACGGCGAGGAAGACCCTCACGTCGTCCCAGTTCATGCGCGTCGTCCTCCCATCGGGGAAACCTGCCATTTGCGGGAATTGAAGTCCACTCGCCGGCGCGCACTATTTGACGCACAACCGATACGGCGGCGCTCGCATTGCATTCGCGAGCGCAAAGCGGGACACTGCGACAAATCATTCCAAGGGAGCGAAACATGCAGGAAGTCGGCCATTTCATCGGCGGCAAGCACGTCGCCAGCACCAGCGGGCGCAACCAGAACATCATGCAGCCCATGGACGGCAGCGTCCGAGGCACCGTCGCGCTGGGTTCGAAGAAGGAACTGCGCGACGCAGTGGAGAACGCCAAGGCAGCGCAGCCGGCCTGGGCGGCGACCAACCCGCAGCGGCGCGTGCGCGTGCTGATGAAGTTCCTCGAACTGGTGCACAAGGAGTACGATTCGCTCGCTGAACTCCTGGCGCGCGAGCACGGCAAGACGATCGCCGACGCCAAGGGCGACATCCAGCGCGGCCTCGAAGTCGTGGAAGTCTGCGTCGGCGCGCCGCACATGCTGAAGGGCGAATATACCGACGGCGCTGGCCCCGGCATCGACATCTACTCCATGCGCCAGCCGCTCGGCGTGGTCGCCGGCATCACGCCGTTCAACTTCCCCGCCATGATCCCCCTGTGGAAGATCGGCCCGGCGATCGCCAGCGGCAACGCCTTCATCCTGAAGCCGTCGGAGCGCGATCCGGGCGTCCCGATGCGCATCGCCGAACTCTTCCTCGAAGCTGGGCTGCCGGCCGGCATCCTCAACGTCGTCAACGGCGACAAGGAAGTGGTCGACGCCATCCTCGACGATCCCGACATCAAGGCGATCGGCTTCGTCGGATCGACCCCGATCGCGCAGTACATCTATTCGCGCGCCGCGGCGACCGGCAAGCGGGCGCAGTGCTTCGGCGGCGCCAAGAACCACATGATCATCATGCCCGACGCCGACATGGACCAGACGGTCGACGCCCTGATCGGCGCCGGCTACGGCTCGGCCGGTGAGCGCTGCATGGCGGTCTCGGTCGCGGTTCCGGTCGGACAGGAAACCGCAGACCGGCTGGTGGAAAAGCTGATCCCGCGCGTCGAGAGCCTCAAGGTCGGTCCGTCGACCGACAGTTCCGCCGATTTCGGGCCGCTGGTGACCCAGCAGGCGCTGGAGCGCGTGAAGGGCTACGTCGATCTCGGCGTCAAGGAAGGCGCAAAGCTCGTCGTCGACGGCCGCGGCTTCAAGATGCAGGGCTACGAGAACGGCTACTACATGGGTGGCTGCCTCTTCGACGAGGTGACGCCGGACATGCGCATCTACAAGGAAGAGATTTTCGGCCCCGTGCTCTCGGTGGTGCGCGCCAAGACCTACGAGGACGCGCTGAAGCTGCCCAACGAGCATGAGTACGGCAACGGCGTCGCGATCTTCACGCGCGACGGCGATGCCGCGCGCGATTTCGCTTCGCGGGTGCAGGTCGGGATGGTCGGCGTCAACGTGCCGATCCCGGTGCCGATCGCCTACTACACGTTCGGCGGCTGGAAGGGCTCGGCCTTCGGTGATCTGAACCAGCACGGCCCGGACGCTTTCCGCTTCTACACCAAGACCAAGTCTGTCACCGCCCGTTGGCCGAGCGGCATCAAGGACGGCGCGGAGTTCGTCATCCCGACGATGAACTGATCCGGCGGTCGGAAGAGCGGGGCCGGCTCATGCCGGCGGCGGTCATGATCGACCGCCCGCTCGATCTGCCCCTATGAGGTGTCGTTGGGCTTCGGTGTAGTGCCGCCTGGGCGGCAGCCGGAGCCCGGAATGGCGTGCGACCTGAGGCCGGGCCGCTCCCGTTGGCGGTCGAACAGGTCTCCGAGTGGCAATAGAGTGCAGAGCGCAGCGGCCAGCGCGTAGAAGCGCGCGGCGAGCCGCAGCGCATCATCCGGGTCGTTCCCGACCAGCGCGATCGCCTCGATTTCCGAGAGCGGCAAGCCCACCGTCTCGAAGACGTAGTCTTCCGACACCGCCTCCGCGTAGCGCAAGAGGCAAAGCACAAACCAGCGGACCGGCGCGGACCGCGTGGCGGCCTGCTCGGCCATGGCGGCGAAAGAGACGAGCAGCGCAATGACGCGCCGAAGCATCTTTTCATCCACCATTGCCGCCTGCACGTGCATCTCGTGTCCTTCGCTGACCGAGGGGCAGTGTGGCGCGGGTGGCGGGTGCGTGGATGGAATTCGAGGAAGCCGTTGATCCGGCTGGGGTGGGTGCCCGTCCGATCCACGCCGCCTCCCTCCGCTTCGTCATCCTCGGCCGACCGCGCGAAGCGGAGTGAGAGCCGGGGATCCAAGCCTGAGAGGCGGTGGAGGATGAGGTGGCGGAGATCAAGCTGCGGGACCGGGACAGACGCCTCAACCCAAGCGCCGTCCCTCTCCGCTTAGTCATCCTCGGCCGACCGCAGCGAAGCGCAGGTAGAGCCGAGGATCCAGGCCTGAGAGGCAGTCACGGGCGAGGTGGTGGAGAAGGAGGGGTGGTTTCCTGCACCACCTCACGCGGCCGACAAAGATGGCGCTTCCTGCGCCATCTCACGCTGCCGATAGGCTCAGGCATGGATCCCAGGGTCTACGCGACGCCGCTTCGCGGCTGCTCCGCCCTGGGATGACGAAGCTGGGGGGTGACGGCGCTAACCGCTCGCTGCAGGGGAGCGCATGAGGACCGAGGATCAAGCGGCGGGACGGACTAGACGCCGATCCCACGCGCTGCCTCTCTCCGCTTCGAACAGAACTCCGATCGGAGCGACGCCTCCCTCCGCTTCGTCATCCTCGGCCGACCGGAGCGAAGCGGAGGGAGTGCCGAGGATCCAAACCTGAGAACTGGTTACGGGTGAGGTGGAGGAGGGCGAGAGCGATTGCGACGCCTCACGCCGGGCGGCGAGAGCGGCTTCCTGAACCACCTCACGCTCCCGGTACGCTCAGACCTGGATCCTAGGGTCTGCGCGACGCCGCTTCGCGGCTGCTTCGCCCTGGGATGACGAAGGTGGGGTAGCGACGACAACCGTCGGCGTCAGCGGTGGCGCGAGCGTTAGCGTCGCGCCAGCACGTTCATCTCCGACATCGTTCCCGGTCGCCGCCTCGCGTTTCCCGTCGTCATCATTTCGTGAAGGCCGTTGTGGAACCCGTTTGGGCCCTGCGACTTAATTCTCCAATCGCCTGCGGGCGAAGGTTCAAGGAAAAGCCAATCGCGCCTCCGGAAGGAGGCACAACGTCTCGTGCTCGCGAGATGAAGGAGAAGTATTCCCATGGCAAAGCTCCCCGTCACTCTCGCCGCGATCGCCGCAGCCATCACCCTCACTGCAATCCCGATCGCTTCGATGGCCGGCTCCGGCTCCCCGATGGATGGCATTAGCCCGCCGCCGCTGGCGGCTTCCCCGGAGGCGCGGGTGCAGGCGTCGCAGGCGCCGAGCCTCGAACTCTGCGGCAAGCGCGACTCCATGGTTGCCGATCTCGGCCAGCAGTTCCGCGAACAGTCCCTGGCGACGGGCCTCGTGGACGAGAACGCCATGATGGAGATATTCGTGTCGCCATCCGGCACCTGGACGATTTTGGCCACCGGCACGGACGGCATTAGCTGCGTGCTGGCCGTCGGCGAAGGTTTCGAGGCCAATACCCAGATCGCCGGGCTAGGCGTCTGACGTTCTGCGTCAGCGCCGCAGAGCCTCCTCGGCCCGTCGGCGCAGGGTGAGCATCAGCCGGTCGGCCTCCTGGCCGGCTTTTTCCTCGTCTCCGGCCATGATGGCCCGCACCATCGACAGATGGCGGTCGGCCGCCTCTGCGAGGCCGGTTTCGGCCTGATACCGGAACCAGAAGCGGCGGCTATGGCTCTGCAATGGCGCGGCTAGGCGCGACGCGAAGGCATTGTCTGCGCCCAGCGCCAAGGCTTCGTCGAGGCTCTTGTCTGCTTCGAGGAAAGACAGCACGTTGTCCTTGATAACGGCCTTCTGCATCCACAGCGCCGCATTACTGAATTTCTCCGCCGCCTCGCGCGTCGCGTTGCGCGTCGCCGCTCGAGCCAGAAGCACCTCGACGGCGCGGCGGGCGTCGATCACCCTCAGCCAGTCCCCGGGATGAAGCGGCGCCACGGCGACGCCGGCGCGCGGCCTGATCTCCAGAAGACCTTCCCAGGCGAGCCGCTGCATCGCCTCTCGCACCGGCGTGCGACCGAGGCCTAGCCGTTCGATGAGCGCGCCTTCCGTGGTCGTGGAGCCCGGCGCGAGTTCCAGCGTCACAATCATGCGCTCCAGCGCGCGGTAGGCCCGGGCTGCGGCCGGCTCAGCGGCGGTTTCGGGAGGGATCATTGGTCCTGCCACTTGATATATCACTTGCATATCAGGCTTCGGTTGCGATTGACAGGCCCGACTGCTCCAGATATATCACAGATATATCAGAAGGAGAGTGGCCATGTGGGCAGGTGTTTTCCCCGCGGTGACGACGAAGTTCACCGAGAGCGACGAACTGGATCACGCGGAGATGGAGCGCTGCTTCGCGCTGCAGATGGAGGCGGGCTGCGACGGCATCATCGTGGCGGGATCGCTCGGCGAAGGTCCGATGCTGTCGCATGAGGAGAAGCTGGAGGTGCTAAAGACCGCCCGCGGGGTCGCCGGCGGAAAGCCAGTGCTCCTGACCGTCAACGAGCCCGGCACGCGCGAGGCGCGCGCCATGGCGACGAAGGCGGCGGCTGCCGGCGCCGACGGGCTGATGGTCGTGCCGAGCCCGATCTACCACACCAATCCGGAAGAGACCGTCGCCGCGCTTTCGGCGGTCGCGGCCGCGGGCGATCTGCCGGTTATGATCTATTCCAACCGGCTCGCCTACCGGGTGGACGTGACCATCCCGATCATGGAGGAACTGGCGGCCGACGCGCGCTTCGTCGCGGTCAAGGAATCCTCGGACGACATCCGCCGCTCCACCGACATCGTCAACGCATTCGGCGACCGGTTCGACCTCTTCACCGGCGTCGACAACCTCGCCTTCGAGGCGCTGTCGGTGGGCGCGATCGGTTGGGTGGCCGGGCTGGTCACGGCGTTTCCGGCCGAGACGGTGGCGATCTACCGGCTGATGAAGGCGGGGCGCCGCGACGAGGCGCTCGCCATCTACCGCTGGTTCCGGCCGCTGCTCGACCTCGACGTCTCGACCTATCTGGTCCAGAACATCAAGCTGGCGGAAGTCTTCGCCATCGGCACCAACGACCGCGTTCGCATGCCGCGCAAGCCGCTGTCCGGCGAGCGCCGGGCGATGGTGGAAAAGGTAGTCAAGGACGCCATGGCGACGCGCCCGGATCTGCCGAAGCTCTGAAGGTATCAGAAAGGCGCCTAAGGTCCGTGGATGAGCGCTTCAGCCGCACCTGAGGAAGACCACGACGTCATTGTCGTCGGTGCCGGGATCGTCGGCGTGTGCTGCGCGGCGGCGCTGGCCGAAGGCGGCTTTCGTCCACTGGTGATCGACCGCACCGGCATCGTGGAGGAGACGAGTTCCGGCAATGCCGCGGCACTCGCCTTTTCCGACGTGCTGCCGCTGGCGCAGAAAGGCATGATGCGCCATTTGCCGCGCTGGCTTTCCGATCCGCTCGGGCCGCTCTCGATCCCGCCTTCGTACCTGCCGAGCCTCCTGCCCTGGCTCTACCGGTTCTGGCGCGCGGGGCGCGGGTCCGCCTACGAGGGCGCGCTCGCCGCGCAGGCCTCGCTGATGCGGCTCGCCGAGGCCGAGTGGATGGGGCTGATGGAGCGCAGCGGTACGGGGCCGATGCTGCGCGAGGACGGTTCGCTGGAGCTTTACGAGAGCGAGGCGGAGTTTGAGGCGTCGCTGCCCGGCTGGGCCGCGCGCGACCGCTTCGGCATCGCCTACCGCCATGTGAAGCGGGACGGCATCGCGGAAATCCAGCCGGGCCTGTCGCCGCAATTCGTCAAGGGAACCTTCGTGCCGGGATGGAAGACGGTCTCCGATCCGCAGGAACTCGGCAAGGCGATCTGGGCGCATGCGGAGCGGAACGGGGCGCGGTTCCGGAAAGGCGCCGTCGAGAATGTCGGCCAGTCCGGAGAGATGCCGGAGGTCCGTCTCGCCGACGGCCAGTGGCTGCGGGCCGGGCGGATCGTGATCGCCTGCGGAGCCTGGTCGCACCTTCTTGCGCGCGGGCTCGGCGACCGCATCCCGCTGGAGACCGAGCGCGGCTACAACACCACGCTTCCTCCGTATGCCTTCGACCTGAAGCACCAGCTGATCTTTTCCGCGCACGGCTTCGTGGTGACGGCGCTGTCGACCGGCATCCGGATCGGCGGCGCGGTGGAACTGGCGGGCCTGAAGGCGCCGCCGAACCATGCGCGCTCGAAGGCGATGCTTCGCAAGGCGCAGCGCTTCATGCCGTCGCTTAAGACGGAGGGCGGGCGCGAATGGATGGGCTACCGCCCTTCCCTGCCGGATTCGCTGCCGGTGATCGGCCGCGCGGCGGGCGACGAACGCGTCATCTACGCCTTCGGCCACGGGCATCTCGGTCTCACCCAGGCCGCGGCCACCGGACGGCTTGTCCGCGACCTCGCGGCGGGGCAGTCTGCGGCGATCGATCTTTCCCCGTTCAGTCCGCAGAGGTTTTGAGTTTCCGCCATGGCGCGCCATTCCTTCCACTGCATTGACGGGCACACCTGCGGCAATCCCGTCCGCCTCGTGACGGGCGGCGGGCCGCTACTCGACGGTTCGACCATGATGGAGCGGCGGGCGCATTTCCTGGCCGAGTACGACTGGATCCGCACCGGGCTGATGTTCGAACCGCGCGGCCACGACATGATGTCCGGCTCGATCATCTATCCGCCAACGCGCGAGGACTGCGATGTCGCGATCCTCTTCATCGAGACCTCGGGCTGCCTGCCGATGTGCGGGCACGGGACGATCGGAACGGTGACCATGGCGATCGAGCACGGGCTGATCCGGCCGAAGACGCCGGGTGTGCTGCGGCTCGACACGCCGGCAGGTCTCGTGACGGCCGAGTATCGCCAGGAAGGCGAGTACGTCGAGGAAGTGCGCATCACCAACGTGCCGGCCTTCCTGCATTCGGAAGGCCTGGAGGTTGAATGCCCTGACCTCGGCCGGCTGCGGGTGGACGTCGCCTATGGCGGGAACTTCTATGCCATCGTCGAGCAGCAGGAAAACTACCGCGACATGGCGGATCATTCCGCCGGGCAACTGATCGGCTGGAGCCCGGTGCTGCGTGCACGGCTCAACGAGGCCTACCGCTTCGAGCATCCGGAGAACCCGGCGATCTCGGGCCTGTCGCACATCCTGTGGACGGGCGCGCCGACGGTTGAGGGCGCCGACGCGCGCAATGCCGTCTTCTACGGCGACAAGGCGATCGACCGCTCGCCATGCGGCACCGGCACCTCGGCCCGCATGGCGCAGCTTCACGCCAAGGGCAAGCTGAACGCCGGCGACGGCTTCGTGCATGAATCGATCATCGGGTCGCTGTTCAAGGGGCGGATCGAGCGGGAGACGGAGGTCGCGGGCCGACCGGCCATCGTGCCGTCGGTCGGTGGCTGGGCGCGAACGACCGGCTACAACACCATCTTCATCGACGACCGCGATCCGTTTGCCCACGGTTTCGTGGTGCGGTGAATATCTGACGATGCTGATAGACCCAGAGTTATCGTACGCAAGGAAATCCGGGAAGAGCGCCGTTGGCGCAAGGATTTTCCTGTCTGCGACGGAGTGCGCGTGGAACTAGGCAAGGACTTTGCGTTGTGCCAATGCTAGCTTCGAATCTGGCCTAGCCGCGGGAAAGCCGCCACGAGCGGCAGTCGCGGGTCCCCGAAGGTGGACGCAAGGGAACCATTTTTCCCGTTGCAATCCACCTTCGAAGGGATAAGGAACGAAGGGGAACAAAGAAGGGCGCGCCACCGGCGACGCTCCAGGGGAACCACCGACGATGGAATATTTCGTCCAGCAGCTTATCAACGGGCTGACTCTGGGATCGATCTACGGACTGATCGCGATCGGCTACACGATGGTTTACGGCATCATCGGCATGATCAACTTCGCCCATGGCGACATTTTCATGGTCGGGTCGTTCATCGCGCTGGCGACCTTCCTGATCCTGACGACGGTCTTCGGCTTCGTCTTCCTTCCGGTCGTCCTGCTCATCGTGCTGATCGTGGCAATGCTGTTCACCTCCGCATGGGGCTGGACGGTGGAGCGCCTCGCCTACCGACCGCTGCGGGGATCCTTCCGGTTGGCGCCGCTCATCACCGCCATCGGCATGTCAATCGTGCTGCAGAACTTCGTCCAGGTGACGCAGGGCGCCCGCAACAAGCCGATCCCGCCGCAGATCCAGGGCGGCATCACCATCATGGACGGCATGACGGAGAACGGCCGGATGGTGGTGCAGCTCTCCTACATCCAGATGATCATCATCCTGACGACGCTGGTGCTCATGGTCGGCTTCACGCTGCTCATCTCGCGCACGCCGCTCGGCCGCGCGCAGAGAGCCTGCGAGCAGGACCGCAAGATGGCCGCGCTGCTCGGCGTCAACGTCGACCGCACCATCTCGCTCACCTTCGTCATGGGTGCGGCGCTCGCCTCCGTGGCGGGCCTGATGTTCCTGCTGCTCTACGGCGTGATCGACTTCTACATCGGCTTCCTCGCCGGCGTTAAGGCGTTCACCGCCGCGGTGCTGGGCGGCATCGGGTCGCTGCCCGGCGCCATGCTCGGCGGTCTGCTGATCGGCCTCATCGAGGTCTTCTGGTCGGGCTACTTCACCATCGAATACAAGGACGTGGCCGCCTTCTCGATCCTCGCGATCGTGCTGATCTTCCTGCCCTCCGGCCTGCTCGGCAAACCGGAAGTGGAGAAGGTCTGATGGCGGCCGACAGCACGGGCGCGCCGACCTCCGACATGCGTCCGGAGGGTGCGCAGAGGAACCTCGAGGAGCGCGGCAAGGCGCCGCTGATCGTTCCCGGCGACGACCCGAACTCGACCAGGAACTCGGTCAGGGACGCGCTCGTCGCAGCCGCGCTGACCTTCGTGCTCGGCTTCTTCTTCCTCGGCGTGCGGTCCGACATCGCTCCGGGCGGGCTCGCGCTCGAGTTCCGCTGGGGACTGCTCTTCACCGCGGTGGCGATCGTCTTCGTCGGCCGCATGCTCCTGAACGTGCTGGTCTTCCGCACCACGGCCCCGCTGACGGACCGCATGTCGCGGAGCTTCAGCAGCGCAGGGCGAAAGTATTCGGGCGTCGGCACCTGGCTCGGACGGTTCCTCTTCGCCTTCGCGGTCATCCTGCCCTTCTTCTTCACCTATTTCTTTCCTGGTCAGGACCGCCAGTACATCGACCTCGCCATCCTCATCATGACCTACATCATGCTGGGGTGGGGCCTGAACATCGTCGTGGGCCTCGCCGGCCTGCTCGATCTCGGTTATGTCGCCTTCTACGCCGTGGGCGCCTACTCCTTCGCGCTGCTGGCGACCCATTTCGAGTTCATCGGTTTCTGGACGGCGCTGCCGTTGGCCGGCTGTCTCGCGGCATTCTGGGGCATCGTCCTCGGCTTTCCGGTGCTCAGGCTGCGCGGAGACTATCTCGCCATCGTGACGCTCGCCTTCGGCGAGATCATTCGTGTCGTGCTCCTGAACTGGTACGAGTTCACCGGCGGCCCGGACGGCATTTCCGGCATTCCGAAGCCCACGCTGTTCGGCCTGGAGTTCTCGCGCGGCGAGGGCGGTTTCGCCGATTTCTTCGGCTTGGAATACGACAACATCCACCGCTTCATCTTCCTCTACTACATCATCTTCATCCTCGCGATCATCACCAACCTGGTGACCCTGCGGCTGCGCAAACTGCCGGTCGGGCGGGCATGGGAAGCGCTGCGCGAGGACGAGATCGCCTGCCGTTCGCTGGGGATCAACACGACCAACACCAAGCTGACAGCCTTCGCCCTCGGGGCGATGTTCGGCGGCATCGCCGGCTCGTTCTTCGCCACCCGGCAGGGCTTCATATCGCCGGAGAGCTTCACCTTCCTGGAATCGGCGATCATCCTAGCGATCGTGGTGCTGGGCGGGCTCGGCTCCCAGATCGGCGTCGTGATTGCCTCCGTCGTGATGATCGGCGGCATCGAGATGCTGCGCAACCTCGGCTTCCTCAGCAACGTCTTCGGCGCCGGCTTCGATCCGACGCAGTACCGCATGCTGATTTTCGGGCTAGCCATGGTGCTCATCATGGTGTGGAAGCCGCGCGGCCTCGTGTCGACCCGCGAGCCCACGGCCGTACTCAGGGAGAAGAAACGGATCGGCGCCGACATGGTCGCGCAGGGTGAAGGTCACTGATGGTTTCGGCGATGGACAAGACCGCGACGGCCGGCGGCGCACATCGGTGGGATGTCGATCCCGTGCTCACCGTCGAACACCTGACCATGCGCTTCGGCGGCCTCGTTGCCGTCAGCGACCTCTCCTTCAACGTCGGGCGCGGCGACATCACGGCGCTGATCGGGCCCAACGGCGCGGGCAAGACCACCGTCTTCAACTGCGTCACCGGCTTCTACAAGCCGACCGAGGGACGCACGGTGATGCGCCACGGGGCGGGCCTGCAGCAGGACGTCATCGACGAGGTGACCGACAGCGGCCTGCGCTGGAAGCAGGACGCCAACAGCGCCGTCTTCCTGCTCGAGCGCATGCCCGACTTCGAGATCTCGCATCGCGCCAAGGTGGCGCGCACGTTCCAGAACATCCGGCTCTTCGGCGGCATGACGGTGCTGGAGAACCTCCTGGTGGCGCAGCACAATCCGCTGATGAAGGCGTCCGCCTTCACCTTCGGCGGCATCGTGGGCATTCCCGCCTACAAGCGCGCCGAGCGGGAAGCGATCGATCGGGCCGTCTACTGGCTGGAACAGGTCCGCCTGATCGAGCGCGCGGACGATCCCGCCGCCGATTTGCCCTACGGCGACCAGAGGCGCCTCGAGATCGCCCGCGCCATGTGCACGGAACCGCTGCTCCTGTGCCTCGACGAGCCGGCGGCCGGTCTCAATCCGCGCGAATCGCAGGAACTCAACGAACTCCTGAAGTTCATCCGCGAAAACCACGGCACGTCCGTGCTCCTCATCGAGCACGACATGGGCGTGGTCATGGAGATATCGGATCACATCGTGGTGCTGGACTACGGCGTGAAGATTTCCGACGGCGACGCCGACCACGTGAGAAACGACCCGAAGGTGATCGCCGCCTATCTCGGCGTCGACGACGAGGAGGAGATCGATATTCCCGAAGTGCTCCACGATGTGGAGGACGCCGAGGCGCGATCGGGCACCACCCTTCACGACGAGGGAGGCAAGGCATGAGCCCGAGCGAGCCGATGCTGAGCGTCCGCAAGGTCGAGACCTACTACGGCAAGATCGTCGCGCTGCGCGGCGTCGACGTCGACGTCTATCCGGGCGAGATCGTCACCCTGATCGGTGCCAACGGTGCCGGCAAATCGACGCTGATGATGACCATCTGCGGCAGCCCGCAGGCGAGGTCCGGCCAGATCGTCTATGACGGGCAGGACATTACCGCGATGCCGACCCACGAGATCATCCGTCTCGGCATCGCCCAGTCGCCCGAGGGCCGCCGCATCTTCCCGCGCATGACCGTCATGGAGAACCTCCAGATGGGCGCCTCGCTGGTGGCTGACGAGCATTTCGACGGCGACCTGAAGCGCATCTTCGAGCTCTTCCCGCGCCTGAAGGAACGGGCCGGGCAGCGCGGCGGCACGCTTTCGGGCGGCGAGCAGCAGATGCTGGCGATCGCCCGCGCGCTGATGGGCCGCCCCAAGCTGCTTCTCCTGGACGAGCCGTCCCTCGGCCTCGCACCGCTGATCGTCAAGCAGATCTTCGAGGTCATCAAGGAGCTGAACCGCACCGACGGGCTGACGGTGTTCCTCGTCGAGCAGAACGCCTTCCACGCGCTCAAGCTCGCGCATCGGGGCTATGTGATGGTGAACGGCTCCATCACGATGAGCGGAACCGGCGCGGAGCTCCTGAAACGCGAAGAGGTGCGCGCGGCCTATCTCGAAGGCGGGAGGCACTGAGCGGGAACATGGAAAAGGCAAACGGTCTTCTGTGGGAAGTCTCGGCGTGGGAGTTCGTCTTCGTCACGATCATCCTGGCCGGCGCGGCGGCTTTCATGACGGGACGCTCGGCGGCGAACGTCTGGCTGGAGAAGCGACAGCTCGTCGTCTATCTCGTGCTGCTCGCCGCCGCGACGCGGTTCATCCATTTCGCGCTGTTTTCCGGCAGCCTCCTGACCATCTACTATTACGTGATCGATCTCGCGGTCCTGCTCGTCATCGGCTTCGCCGGCATGCGCATGACGCGGTCGAAGCAGATGGCCACGCAATACGGCTTCGCGTTCGACCGCGCAGGACCCTTCGGATGGAAGCGGCGCTGAGCGCGACGGCGGAGCAGCGACCACACGGCTGTTTACGAAGTTCGACCTGAAGCCTTTATTTCGCTCAAGAAGTGGGCTTTTATGTCGGCAAGCGGGAAAGGGAACACCCGCACACAACCGGTCCGGAAAGACCAAACACCCTCACGGCCGGTTCAGGCATTCCTCAGGTGTTTAAGGGAGTTACCATGAAGAAATCACTCTTGGCAGGCGTTGCGCTGACGTTCGCGATGTCTTCCGCCGCCTATGCGGACATCCTCATCGGGACCGCCGGGCCGATGACCGGGCAGTATGCGTCGTTCGGCGCGCAGATGAAGGCGGGCGCCGAGCAGGCCGTCGAGGACATCAACGCGGCCGGCGGCGTCAACGGCGAGATGCTCAAGCTGTTCATCGGCGACGATGCCTGCGATCCCAAGCAGGCCGTGGCCGTGGCCAACCAGGCGGCCGGCGAAGGCGTTGCCTTCATGGCCGGCCACTTCTGCTCGGGTTCCTCGATCCCGGCTTCGGCCGTCTACGCCGAGGAAGGCATCGTCCAGATCTCGCCGGCATCGACCAATCCGAAGTTCACCGACGAGCGTCCGGGCGAAGGCATCTTCCGCGTCTGCGGCCGCGACGACCAGCAGGGCGCTGTCGCCGGCCAGTTCCTGGTCGACAACTTCGCCGA
Source organism: Aquibium oceanicum (assembly GCF_001889605.1). Classification (NCBI taxonomy): domain Bacteria; kingdom Pseudomonadati; phylum Pseudomonadota; class Alphaproteobacteria; order Hyphomicrobiales; family Phyllobacteriaceae; genus Aquibium; species Aquibium oceanicum. The sequence goes on from NZ_CP018171.1 coordinate 88,741, forward strand.
CAAGAAGGTCGCGTTCGTCCACGACAAGACCGCCTACGGCAAGGGTCTCGCCGACGCCACCATGGCGGCCTACGAGGCAGCCGGCGGCAAGCCCGCGATGTACGAAGCCTACACCGCCGGTGAAAAGGACTACACCGCGCTGGTCTCCAAGCTGAAGTCGGAAGGCGTCGGCGTTCTCTATGTCGGCGGCTACCACACCGAAGCCGGCCTCATGGCCCGCCAGATGCGCGAGCAGGGCATGGACACCGTGCTGGTGTCGGGCGATGCGCTCGTGACCGACGAGTACTGGGCGATCACCGGCGATGCCGGCGAAGGCACGCTGATGACCTTCTCGCCCGATCCGCGCAAGAACGAGACCGCGGCTCCGCTGGTCGAGAAGTTCCGCGCCAAGGGCATCGAGCCGGAAGGCTACGTGCTCTACACCTACGCCGCGATCCAGGCGTGGGCGGATGCGGTGAAGACCGCCGGTTCGACCGACTTCGAGCCCGTGGTCAAGGCGCTGGACGACGGCACGTTCGAGACCGTGCTCGGCTCGCTCGAGTTCGACGACAAGGGCGACGTGACCCTGCCGGGCTACGTGTTCTACGAGTGGAAGGACGGCAACTACGACTATCTGGTGCAGTAAGCTCCAGACCTAGTCCTTCACTGGATTTCGGGCCCGGCGCAGCGATGCGCCGGGCCTTTTTCTTGCCCGCGGCCTCCGGGATTTCGTTTGCACTGCAGCATTTCCGGGCTAAACATTGGAGTGCCTCATTATTCCCCATTGCGGAGCCGGACTTTGCCGATTTCCAAGATCCTCGTCGCCAACCGTTCCGAAATCGCGATCCGCATCTTCCGGGCAGCCAACGAACTCGACATCCGAACGGTCGCCATCTGGGCGGAGGAGGACAAGTACTCGCTGCACCGGTTCAAGGCGGACGAATCCTATCCGATCGGCCGCGGGCCGCATCTGGCGAAGGACATGGGGCCGATCGAGAGCTACCTGTCGATCGAGGAGGTGATGCGGGTCGCCAAGCTGTCGGGCGCGGACGCGATCCATCCCGGCTACGGACTCCTGTCGGAAAGCCCCGAATTCGCGGAAGCGTGCGCCGAGAACGGCATCGTCTTCATCGGCCCGAAGGCGGAAACGATGCGCCGGCTGGGCAACAAGGTCGCCGCGCGCAACCTTGCCATCGAGATCGGCGTGCCGGTCGTACCGGCGACCGGGCCGCTCCCGGACGATCCCGAAGCCATCAAGGCACTGGCGGCAGACGTGGGATATCCCGTCATGCTCAAGGCTTCCTGGGGTGGCGGCGGCCGCGGCATGCGCTCGATCCGCTCGGAGGCCGACCTCCTGCGAGAGGTGACCGAGGGCAAGCGCGAGGCCAAGGCGGCATTCGGCAAGGACGAGGTCTACCTGGAAAAGCTCATCGAGCGCGCGCGCCACGTCGAAGTGCAGGTGCTGGGCGACACGCACGGAAACGCCGTCCACCTGTTCGAGCGCGATTGCTCCATCCAGCGGCGCAACCAGAAAGTCGTTGAGCGCGCCCCCGCCCCCTACCTCTCGCAGGACCTGCGCGACGAACTCTGCGGCTACGCCCTGAAGCTCGCCAAGGACACGGCCTACATCGGCGCCGGAACGGTCGAGTTCCTCCAGGACGCCGATACCGGGAAGTTCTACTTCATCGAGGTCAACCCGCGCATCCAGGTCGAGCACACGGTCACGGAGGAAGTGACCGGCATCGACATCGTCAAGGCGCAGATCCACATCCTCGACGGCTTCGCCATCGGCACGCCGGAATCGGGCGTTCCCGCGCAGGCCGACATCAAGCTCAACGGCCATGCGCTCCAGTGCCGCATCACCACGGAAGACCCCGAGCAGAACTTCATCCCCGACTACGGCCGCATCACCGCCTATCGAGGCGCGACCGGCTTCGGCATCCGGCTCGACGGCGGCACGGCCTATTCCGGCGCGGTCATCACCCGCTTCTACGATCCGCTGCTGGAGAAGGTGACCGCCTGGGCGCCGACGCCGCAGGAGGCGATCGCCCGCATGGACCGGGCGCTGCGCGAATTCCGCATCCGCGGCGTGGCGACCAACCTGACCTTCCTCGAAGCGATCATCACCCACCCGCAGTTCCGCGACAACAGCTACACGACGCGCTTCATCGACTCCACGCCGGAGCTCTTCAATCAGGTGAAGCGGCGGGACCGCGCGACCAAGCTCCTCAATTATCTCGCCGACGTCACCGTCAACGGCCATCCGGAAGCGCGCGGGCGGCCGCGGCCGAACCCGGACGCAGCGGCCCCCGTCGTGCCCTTCGTCGGCGGCGAGGTTCCCGAGGGCAGCAAGCAGCTGCTCGACCGGCTCGGCCCCGAGAACTTCGCGAAATGGATGCGACTCGAACAGCGGGTCCTCGTCACCGACACGACGATGCGCGACGGCCATCAGTCGCTTCTGGCGACCAGGGTGCGGACCTACGACATCGGCCGCATCGCCGGCGCCTATGCCCGCGCGCTGCCGCAGCTCCTGTCGCTCGAATGCTGGGGCGGCGCCACGTTCGACGTCGCCATGCGCTTCCTCACCGAGGATCCTTGGGAACGGCTGGACAAGGTCCGCAAGGGCGCGCCGAACCTGCTGCTCCAGATGCTGCTCCGAGGCGCCAACGGCGTCGGCTACACGAACTATCCCGATAACGTCGTCCGGCACTTCGTCAAGCAGGCGGCGGCGGGCGGCATCGACCTCTTCCGCGTCTTCGACTGCCTGAACTGGGTCGAGAACATGCGCGTCGCCATGGACGCGGTGATCGAGGAAGGCAAGCTCTGCGAGGCGACGATCTGCTACACGGGCGACATCCTGGACCCCGCCCGGTCGAAGTACGATCTCAAGTACTATGCGGCGCTGGCCAAGGAGCTGGAGGCCGCGGGCGCCCACATCATCGCGGTCAAGGACATGGCGGGGCTCCTGAAGCCGGGCGCCGCGCGGGTCCTCTTCAAGGCGCTGCGCGAGGAGACCGGGCTTCCGATCCATTTCCACACGCACGACACGTCCGGCATTTCCGCCGCCACCGTGCTCGCCGCCATCGAGAGCGGCGTGGACGCGGTCGACACGGCCATGGACGCGCTGTCGGGCGACACCTCGCAGCCCTGCCTCGGCTCGATCGCGGAGGCGCTCAAGGGAAGCGACCGCGATCCGGGGCTCGATCCGGCCTGGATTCGCAGGATCTCCTTCTACTGGGAGGCGGTGCGCAACCAGTACGCCGCCTTCGAGAGCGACCTCAAGGGACCCGCCTCGGAGGTCTACCTGCACGAAATGCCGGGTGGCCAGTTCACCAATCTCAAGGAACAGGCCCGCTCGCTCGGCCTGGAAACGCGGTGGCACGAGGTGGCGCAGGCCTATCACGACGTCAACCTGATGTTCGGCGACATCGTCAAGGTCACGCCGTCGTCCAAGGTGGTCGGCGACATGGCGCTGATGATGGTGAGCCAGGACCTGACGGTGGCCGACGTCGAGAATCCGGCCAAGGACATCGCTTTCCCCGATTCGGTCGTCTCCATGCTGCGCGGCGATCTCGGGCAGTCGCCCGGCGGTTGGCCCGAAGCGTTGCAGAAGAAGGCGCTGAAGGGCGAGAAGCCGATCACGGTGCGGCCCGGCTCGCTGCTGAAGCCGGCCGACCTTCCGGCCGTCCGCGCCGAGGCGGAAGAGAAGCTCGGCCGCGAGATCAGCGAGTTCGAGTTCGCATCGTCGCTCATGTATCCGAAGGTGTTCGCCGATTTCGCCGCCGCGCAGGAGGCGTACGGCCCCGTCAGCGTGCTGCCGACGCCGACCTACTTCTACGGCATGACGCCCGAGGAGGAGATCTTCGTCGACATCGAGCGCGGCAAGACGCTGGTGATCCGCTGCCTCGCCATCGGCGAGCCGGACGAAAAGGGCATGGTGACCGTCTTCTTCGAGCTCAACGGCCAGCCGCGTCGCGTCAAGGTGCCGGACCGTGCTCACGGCGCCTCGAACGGCAAGGCGCGGCGCAAGGCCGAGCCCGGCAACGACCTGCATGTCGGTGCGCCCATGCCGGGCGTCGTCTCGACGCTCGCGATCGCCGCCGGCCAGGAGGTCAAGGCCGGCGACGTGCTCCTGTCGATCGAGGCCATGAAGATGGAGACGGCGCTGCACGCCGAACGCGACGGCAAGATCGCCGAAGTGCTGGTGCACGCCGGGGACCAGATCGACGCCAAGGACCTGCTCGTCGTCTACGCGGAATGAAAAGGGGCCGCGCGAGGCGGCCCCTGATATGCGTCGTTCGAGCGCGGCGGCTCGTCAGCCGTCGATCTGCTGCGCCATGATGGCGATCGCCTTCTGGTAGACCGTGGCCGCGTTCCAGCCTTGGATGGCGCGATAGTTCGGCTGGCCGGGCTGGTAGCCCGCGCCCGCGCGCCAGCCATGGGCGCGCAGGAAATTCGCGGTCGAAGCAAGCGCATCGGCGGTCGAGCCGACGAGATCGATGCGGCCGTTGCCGTCGCCGTCCACCCCGTAGCGCAGGATGCTGCCAGGCAGGAACTGGGTCTGGCCGAGTTCGCCATGCTTGGCGCCGACGGAATTCCCCGACACGACGCCACGGTCCACGAGTTGCAGCGCCGCGATCAGATGTCCGGTGAAGAACTCCGAGCGCCGGCAATCATATGCGAGCGTGGCGGTGGCGGAGATCAGGTTCGTGTCGCCCATGAAGCCACCGAAGGCCGTTTCCATGCCCCAGATGGCGATCAGCGGACCGGCGGGAACGCCGTAGCGAGCCTCGAGATTGGCGAAGAGTTTCGCATTCTGCGCCTTCAGCCGCTTGCCCTTGGCGACGATGGTGGTGGCGCCGCGAACCTGCATGAACTTCTCGAGCGAGTACTTGAAGCTCTTCTGGCCGCGATCGGCGTTGATCGTGCTTTGCGAATAGCGCGCGCCCTGCAACGCCGCCAATCCGCGCTGTCCGACGCCGGCCCTGGCGGCCTCCCCCGCCATCTGTTGTTTCCAGTTGTCGAACCCGGCCGAAGTATTGCCGCAAGTGGCCGCGTGCGCAGTTCCTGTCGCCAGTCCCAGCGCCAGGAGCGCTGCCGCGAAAATTCCGCCTTTCGGCATTTATGCCATCTCCATCTTTCGCAAGATGCACCTGACCGGGACGCGCCCGTCGCAGTGCATCCGATGATAAAACCGGTGCGGAATACTGTTTGCCCATTCCCGCACGTGCGCCAATGGCACACAATCACGTCCAATCTTTGTCATATCGAAACGGGAATGGCGAGATGGGCGATGTCGACGTGGTTATCGTGGGAGCGGGCTCGGCAGGCCTGTCGGCAGCGAAAGCGGTACGGGCCGCAGGGCGGAGTTTCATCGTCGTCGAGGCGATGGACCGGATCGGCGGCCGCGCCTGGACCACGAGCGATGATTTCGGCGTTCCCTTCGACATAGGTTGCGCTTGGCTCCATGCCGGCGACCGCAACCCCTACTACGCGGATGCCCAGGCGGCGAAATGGACGCTCTACCATCACGACATGAACCTCGATCACCTCTACTACGGCAACCGCAAGGCAAGCGAGGAGGAAGAGGCCGAGGTGCGCAAGGCCGATGGCACGCTCTCGCAACTGCTCGAAAGCCATTCTTCCGACGACGACCGGCTGTCTTCGCTCCTGGCGAAGGGGCATGCGGTGCGGGCGGCGGCCACTTTCTCCGGCCCCATGGACTTCGGCAAGGACGACGACGAGATCTCGATCGCCGACTTTCGCGCGGCGGCCGATCTCGATCCGAACTATTTTACCAAAGAAGGATTCGGGGCGCTGGTGGCGCAGTTCGGAGCGGACGTGCCGGTGGAGCTTTCGGCCCCCGTCACGAAAATCCGCTGGGACCTGCCTGGCGTGGCGGTGGAAACCGCCAAGGGCACGATCCGGGCAAAGGCGGCAATCGTGACAGCTTCCCCGGCGGTCCTGGCCTATGAAGAGATCGCGTTCGATCCGGCCCTGCCAGACGCCTACGAGGAAGCATTCTTCGACCTGCCGATGGGCATGCTCACCAAGATCCCGATCGAGATCAAGGACACGCGGCTCGGTTTGGCCGCCTTCGACGACCTGCTCATCGAGCGCCATGCGCGCCATGACATCTTCTTCCTGTGCTTTCCCTTCGACCTCGACCTGATGGTTGGTTTCGTCGGCGGCGATTTCGCCTGGGAGATGTCCGTTGCAGGAGAGGCCGCGGGCGTCGATTTCGTCGTCGACCGGCTTTGCAGCATCTTCGGCAGCGACGTGAAGATGCATGTCGGTCGCTCGATGATGACCAATTGGGGCGCCGAGAAGTATGTCCGCGGCGCCTATGCCGCGGCACGGCCCGGTAAGGCGAAGGCGCGCGAGACGCTGTCGCGGCCCCTCGCCGATCGTATCTGGTTCGCAGGCGAGCACCTGGCCGGACCGCTGATCCAGACGTGCGGCGGCGCGCGGCTGTCGGGCGAGGCGGTGGCGCGCGAGGTTCTGAGGACGCTCGGCTGACGAGTTTTCGCGGCGGGAGGATTGGCGCGGCCCAGATTCAGCGGGGGCCACTCGTCGGCGAAATCATCTCCTCCACGGCGAATTGGCCACACCCGTCTTGCACAGGCGGCGCAGCCGGCGCTATGGTTAACGAATTATGAAGACGAAGCTTACCATCGACATCCGCCGTGCCGAGGAAAAGGACGCCTCGGCGATCGCGGACGTGCATATGGAAGCATGGCTCGGCGCCTATTCAGGCATCATCCCGCATCGCGCCCTGACGAAGATGGTGAACCGGCGCGGCAGCGACTGGTGGCGCAACGCGATTCGTCGCGCCTCGGCCATCCTGGTCGTCGAGATCGGCGACGTGGTGGCCGGCTATGCCACGATGGGCCGCAACCGGGCTCGTGAACTGCCGCAGCAGGGCGAGATCTACGAACTCTATCTCCGGCCGGAGTATCAGGGCGTCGGCCTGGGCACGCGGCTGTTCGACGCCGCGCGCGAAAAGCTCTCCCGCCACGGGCTGAAGGGGCTGGTCGTCTGGGCGCTTGAGGAAAACGACGGCGCGCTATCCTTCTATCAGGGCACCGGCGGCCGCGACGTCGCCGAGGGGATCGAAGTCTTTGACCAGAAGGCTCTCAAGAAGGTCGCCTTCGTCTGGGAATGAGTCCGGCCGCGGACTGACCGCAACCGAAATCCTCCCGTTCGCCAGCTTGCGCTGCACTGCACAAAAGGCTATGCGCCTGCGCATTCCCCTGGAGTTCGCACCATGCGCATAGAAGCCATCTCGATCGGCAACAATCCCCCCGAAGACGTCAACGTCATCATCGAAGTGCCGGTCGGCGGGCAGCCGATCAAGTACGAGATGGACAAGAAGGCCGGAACGCTGATCGTCGACCGCTTCCTCTATACCCCTATGACCTATCCGGGGAACTACGGCTTCGTGCCCCACACGCTGTCGGGCGACGGCGATCCGATCGACGTGCTGGTCTGCAATACGCGCGAACTGATCCCGGGCTGCGTCATCAACGTGCGGCCGATCGGCGTCCTGATCATGGAGGACAATGCAGGCCAGGACGAGAAGGTAATCGCGGTCCCTTCCGCTCATCTGACGCGCCGCTACGAGAAGGTCTTCAACTACACCGACCTGCCGGAGATCACTCTGCAGCAGGTCGAGCACTTCTTTGAGCACTACAAGGATCTGGAGCCCGGCAAATGGGTGAAGATCGGTGGCTGGCACGATGCCGAGACGGCGAAGACCATGATCGTCGAGGCGATCGAGCGGGCGAAGACCGCGGCCTGACCGCGTCGCTCAGTTCGCAGTCCGGTTGAACGAGGGGACCGGCACGGTCCCCTGGTCGATCGTCGGCTGGTCGGCATCGCAGATGAAATCCCGAACCACGTTGTCGGCGATGTAGCGCGCCTTCTCGTTGGCGTTCTCGTTTCCGGTCGCCACCACGTAACCGACCGCGCAGCCCTGTCGCTCGGCGGGCTGTCCGACTTTTGCGACCACGAGGACCTCGATCTGCCCGCCCCCGTCGTCCGGTTCGCTGACGAACCAGCGATGGATGGTGGCGAAGGGCATCCGACGCTCTCCCGCAGTTTCGATGCGCCATTCCACCGTCGGTCCCGTCGAGTTGAAGGCGTCGAAGCTTTCCCAGGCGGGGGCGAGGTCGCCGGCCGGCGGAAAGCCGTAGAAGAGGGATTCCCGGGCGTCGCCGTAATAGAGGAAGATAGGATAGCCCCGGTATCCGTCGCACACCATGTTCGCCCAATCTCCGCCTTCGTCGGGCTCGGCGGCCGCGAAGGTGGTGCATGTCGTTTCCGGATCTAGTTTGGTGTAGGCGCTGACGATGCCGTCCGCTGACGCCGGCAAGACGCCGAGAAACAGGACGGCGAGCGCGGCTGCGTATCCTGCCTCTCGTGCGACCATGAGACGTTCCTCCCTTCCTGCGTTCACGAAGACTATTCGGGAACGGGGACGTTGAGAAGCGGGACCGTCGCTATCTTCCGGATGACGCCGCCAAGGCTCTCAGCTTGCGGACGATATCGCCTTCGTCGCCCGTGACCCTCAGCGTCTTCAGGCGCGCGGTGGCGCCGCTGGCGACCGAGACCTGCCCCTTGGGGATACCCAGCGCATGCGCCAGAAGTTTTTCGAGCGCCTTGTTCGCCGCGCCCTTCTCGGGAGCCGCGCGCACGCGCGCCTTCAGATGGGCACGTCCGTCCGCCGTCTCCTCGACCCCTTCGATCGCGTCGGCGCCGCCGCGCGGCGTCAGCCGGATGAAAACATCCGCGCCGCCGGAGGCTGTTCGGAAGAAATCCGGCAAGGCGCCTCAGATGATGGCCGGGGCCAGGGTCGTCAGAATGAACTGCCGGACGAAGAACAGGATCAGAAGCAGGATGATCGGCGAGATGTCTATGCCGCCGAGATCGGGGAGGATGCGCCGGATTGGCCGCAGCGCCGGTTCGGTGACCCGGAAGAGGAAATCGCCGATCGTCGCGACGAACTGGTTGCGGCCGTTGATCACGTTGAATGCGAAAAGCCAGGAGAAGATCGCGGATGCGATGATCATCCACCAGTAGATGTCGATCGCGAGGACGAGGGTCTGGATAAGCGCAACCATGCCGGTCTCCGATGATTTGCCGTGATGTAGACACTGGGCGGCGTCCGGGCAAGTCCGCAGCCGTTTCCGGACTCTCACTTGCCCCCTTCGGCGCGAGGCTTCGCATTGACTTTTTCGAGAAAAGGGCGCTAGAAGCGGCACGTTTTCGGAGCAGACAATGCGCGGCCTCACCATGGCTCTTCTTTCGTTCGGCGGCACCGGCTGGTTTTCCGGCGGCGGTCGCGCGCGCATCGTTTCCACCACGAAAAAATCCCCGGCCAAAACGACCGTCACCACGGTCTGACCACCCTCGGCCTGCTCGCCCTCTCCCGGGTCCGGCCCGGGGAGAAGCCCGCAAGGCCAGCGGGCGCCATCCAAGCCAGGCAGCGGAGAGGGACAGGAGTTCAAGACATGGGTTTCAAGATCGCAGTCGCCGGCGCGACCGGCAATGTCGGCCGCGAGATGCTCAACATCCTCGAGGAGCGCGGCTTCCCCGCCGACGAGGTGGTGGCGCTCGCCTCCCGCCGCTCGTTCGGCACGGAAGTCTCCTACGGCGACCGGACGCTGAAGGTGAAGACGCTCGACACCTACGACTTTTCCGACACCGACATCTGCCTGATGTCGGCCGGCGGCAACGTCTCCAAGGAGCATTCGCCGCGCATCGGCAGGCAGGGCTGCGTGGTGATCGACAACTCCTCGGCCTGGCGCTACGACCAGGACGTGCCGCTGGTCGTGCCGGAGGTCAATCCGGACGCCATCGACGGCTTCACCCGCAAGAACATCATCGCCAATCCCAACTGCTCGACCGCGCAGCTGGTGGTGGCGCTGAAGCCGCTGCATGACGCCGCCAAGATCACGCGCGTGGTGGTGTCGACCTACCAGTCCGTCTCCGGCGCGGGCAAGGACGGCATGGATGAACTTTTCACCCAGACCCGCGCCGTCTACGTCGCCGATCCGGTGGAATCGAAGAAGTTCACCAAGCGCATCGCCTTCAACGTCATTCCGCACATCGACGTCTTCATGGAGGACGGCTACACCAAGGAAGAGTGGAAGATGATGGCGGAGACGAAGAAGATCCTCGACCCGAAGATCAAGCTCACCGCGACCTGTGTGCGTGTGCCGGTCTTCATCGGCCACTCCGAGGCAGTCAACGTCGAGTTCGAGAGGCCGATCTCCGCCGAGGAGGCACGCGACATCCTGCGCGACGCGCCGGGCTGCCTCGTGATCGACAAGCGCGAGGACGGCGGCTACATCACCCCGCTTGAATCGGCGGGCGAGGACGCGACCTACATCTCGCGCATCCGCGAGGACATCACGGTTGAGAACGGCCTGTCGATGTGGGTGGTCTCGGACAATCTGCGCAAGGGCGCGGCGCTCAACGCCATCCAGATCGCCGAACTCCTGGTCGCGCGCGGACTGATCCAGCCGAAGAAGCAGGCGGCCTGAGAGGGGCGGCGCCGGCTACGGCCTCTCGCAGGTCTCGGTCGCCGCCGCTGCCAACCCCTCGATCTAGCAGATCTACCCGACAGGCACTTTGAGGTTGATTCCTCCACCCAGTCGACCACAAGATTGAACGTCCAACGTATCGTTCTTCTTGGAGGGGGGAAGGATGACGGCCAGCCAATCCGACTCTGTGTTTGTCGACCGCGTCTACGAGGCATCCGTCATTCCGGAGTACTGGCCGCAGGTGCTGCGGGATTTCGCACGGATGGCAGGTGCGCAGGAAGCGGCTCTCCTTGCGACAGACAGCGAGGGTTCGAAACTGGTCGGTTCGTCACCGGCGGTCGACGAACTCGCAGCGAAGGTCTACAGCTATCCTGCGGGAATTGAACGAACCCGTCGCCTCGTCGCCCTTCGTCATGCCGGTTTCGTCACCGATCGCGACGTGTTCACGCAGGAGGAAATCCTGAGCGAACCCATGTTTGCCGACTATCTGATACCGAGCGGCTATGGGCGGGGAATAGCAACGGCGATATGCGTTCCCAACGGAGACACGATCGTCCTCCACGCGGAGGGAAACTATCGGGACGGTCCGTTCGATTCCCGGACGATCCAGGCGCTCGACATACTTCGCCCGCATCTGGCGCGGGCCTCGCTCCTGTCGGCGCGGCTCGGGATAGAGCGGGCGCGCGCCGCGGCGGAAGCGCTCGCGACCATCGGCCTGCCGGCGGCGGTGCTGGGGCGCGGCGGCCGCACGCTGGCCGCCAACGACCTGCTCGTCGCCCTGATGCCGCATGTCGTCCAGGACCGGCCGGCTCGCCTGGCACTTGCCGATCCGAGCGCGGATGCGCTGCTCCGCACGGCCCTCGAAGCCGTCGCTGGATCAGCGGGGCTGGATGCGGTGCAATCCATCCCGATCCGCGGCACCCAGGAGCATCCGCCGGTCATCATCCATCTGATTCCTGTGAGGGGCACGGCGCACGATTTCTTCGCGTCGTCCAGCGCCATCCTGCTGGCGACGCCCGTGGTGCCGAAAGAGGTCCCCGGCGCAAACGTCCTTCAGGCACTCTTCGACCTCACTCCGGCCGAGGCAAAGGTGGCGCAATCCATCGGCAATGGCGAGACGACGGCGAGCATCGCCGCTTCCAGCGGCGCATCGCTTGCCACCGTACGTAACCAGCTTGCCGCCGTGCTCACAAAGTCCGGACTGCACCGGCAGGCCGAACTGGTCGGGTTGCTGCGTGGGATCGGGCTGGATTTCGTCCCCAAGCCCTAGCAGCGGCTCCGCCGGACGGTGCATGGCGGCATCCGCGGGATATCACGCCATCCCCATCCCTGCCGCGTTGCCCTTCGTATCGATGAGGGCCCCACTCGCCGTGAGGAACGCAAAAGGCGGCGAGCCGGATGGCCCGCCGCCCGATATTCTCGACAGCCGTGTTCGTCAGGACGCGGCGGCTTCCTCTGCCGGGGCTTCGCGCTCGGCGGCCAGCTTGGCCGCGGCTTCTTCCTCGGCCTTCTTCAGGAAGGCGGCACGCTCCTGGGCCTTCTTGCCCGGCTCGGCCTTGGTGGGGTTGCTGCGCGCCGGGCGCTTGGCGATGCCGGCCTGATCGAGGAAGCGCAGCACGCGGTCCGTCGGCAGGGCGCCGTGGGAGAGCCAGTGCTTGACGCGCTCCTCGTCGATCTTCACGCGGTCGCCGTCCTTCGGCAGCATCGGGTTCCACGCGCCGACCGTCTCGATGAAACGGCCGTCGCGCGGGCTGCGCACGTCGGCGATGACGATGTGGTAGTAGGGACGCTTCTTGGAGCCCGCGCGGGCCAGTCTGATCTTCAGTGCCATTTCCGTTTCTCCTGATGTCTCACTGATCGTTTGGCCTCGTCGGCCGGTTCTCACGCGCCCGTCGGGGCGCTTTCCTTTTCGCCGCCGCTGGCGGCGGCAATGGCTTCGTGGTGGCGGATCACTTCCTTCACGATGAAGTTCAGGAATTTCTCCGCGAAATCCGGGTCGAGATGAGCATCCTTCGCCAGCCGGCGCAGACGCTCGATCTGCTGCTGCTCGCGGGCCGGATCGGCCGGCGGCAGGCCGTGCTCGGCCTTGAGCACGCCGACAGCCTTGGTGCAGCGGAAACGCTCGGCCAGCATGTGGATCAGCGCCGCGTCGATGTTGTCGATCGAGGCGCGGTAGCCGGCCAGGGTTTCCCTTACGTGCACGGTGTCGGCCGTATCGCTCAACTTCGCCCTCCCGCTCACTTCTTCTTCGGCAGCCCGGGCAGGCCGCCGCCCATGCCGGGCAGACGAGGTCCGCCGGGCAATCCGGGAAGCCCTCCTCCCGGCAGGCCGCCGAGGCCTTTCGGAAGACCGCCGCCGCCCATGCCGGCTGCCTCGGCCTGCTTGCGCAGCTCCTCGAGCTGCCTGGGGTCTATCTTGGAGAGGTCGGGCATCCCGCCCATGCCGGGCATCATGCCGCCGAGGCCCATCTTCTGGGCCATGCCGCCCATCAGGCCGCGCATCATGCCGCCGCCCTTCCCCTTGCCGCCCATGGCCTTCATCATGTCGGCCATCTGGCGGTGCATCTTCAGGAGCTTGTTGATCGCGGCGGCGTCCGTGCCGGAACCGGCGGCGATGCGCTTCTTGCGGCTGTGCTTAAGCAGGTCGGGATTGCCCCGCTCGGCCTTGGTCATCGAGCCTATGATGGCGAGCTGCTGCTTGAACATCTTGTCGTCGAAGCCGGCGGAGGCCATCTGGTCCTTCATCTTGCCCATGCCCGGCATCATTCCCATTATGCCGCCCATGCCGCCCATCGACTGCATCTGCCGAAGCTGATCGGCGAGATCGTTCAGGTCGAACTTGCCCGACTGCATCTTCTTGGCCATCGCCGCGGCCTTTTCCGCGTCGATGGTTTCGGATGCCTTCTCGACCAGCGAGACGATGTCGCCCATGCCGAGGATGCGGTTGGCGATGCGCTTGGGATGGAATTCCTCTAGCGCGTCCATCTTTTCGCCGACGCCGATCAGCTTGACCGGCTTGCCGGTGACGGCGCGCATCGACAGCGCCGCGCCACCGCGCCCGTCGCCGTCCATGCGCGTCAGCACGAGACCGGTGATGCCAACGCGTTCGTCGAAGTTGCGGGCGAGGTTGACGGCGTCCTGGCCGGTCAGCGCGTCGGCGACCAGCAGGATCTCGTGCGGCGACGACACCTTGCGGATGTCGGCCATCTCGACCATCAGCGGCTCGTCGATATGCGTGCGGCCGGCGGTGTCGAGGATGACGACGTCGTGGCCGCCGAGACGTCCTGCCTGGACGGCGCGCTTCGCAATGTCGACCGGCGACTGGCCGGCGACGATCGGCAGCGTGGCGACCTTCACCTGCTCGCCGATCTGGCGCAGCTGCTCCTGGGCGGCGGGGCGGCGCGTGTCGAGCGACGCCATCAGGACCTTCTTGCCCTGGCGATCGGTGAGCCGTTTCGCGATCTTGCCGGTGGTCGTCGTCTTGCCCGAACCCTGCAGGCCGACCATCATGACAACGACGGGCGCCGGCGCGTTGAGGTCGATCGCCTTGCCCTCGTCGCCCAGCATGGCGACCAGTTCGTCATGGACGATCTTGACCACCATCTGGCCGGGCTTGATCGACTTGACCACCGCCGCGCCTACGGCCTTCTCGCGCACCTTTTCGACAAAGGAGCGCACCACTTCCAGCGCCACGTCCGCCTCGAGCAGCGCCCGGCGGACCTCGCGCAGCGCCGCCGAGACGTCCGCTTCGGAGAGCGCTCCGCGGCCGGTCAGTCCGTTCAGGATGGAGCCAAGGCGCTCCTGAAGCGATTCAAACATACATCCACCCCCGACGCTGCCGCGCCTTGGTCAAACCTCTTTCCCGGTCGGGCCTGCGGCCCTCCTCGCCTCTTGTGCGCTCCTGAAGCGATTCGAACATCCGTTTTCCTTCGTCTCTCGCATCGACGTGATGCCAGAGAGGTAGTGGTTCCGCGTCGGCGATGAAACGCCGTGCGAGCACAAAGCCAAAAAGCACCCGGGGGCGCATCGCGCTGCCGGGTGTTGGCCTCCGGGATCGATTTATACCACTTGGGGTCCCGGTCGGCTGCTCGGAGTCAAGGCTCGTCGCTGAAGTCTGGCCGCTCTAGACAGGAAACGGCCGCGCGAGTCAAGGTCCGGATCGCTTCGATGCTTCCGACGGGGGCCTAGGCGCCCTGCAGGAGCCGGCGCACGTAATCCAGCTTCTCGGCCACCTTCGGCGTGATGACGAAGGGGTATAGATCCCTCAGCCCCATGCAGCGGTTGATGCCGTTGACGATCTCCGTCAGCGCCAGCCAGCGCGAGACCACGCCGTCGATGTCGCTGTCGGGATCGGTCTCCCGGACGGCGGGCGCGGCGGCGACGTCCAGCCTGTGCAGCGGGATTCGGAATTCCTCGGCCATCTCCAGCGTGTCGGCGATGTGGAGGTAGTGTGCCCAGGTCTCGGCCCAGTCCTCCCAGGCATGGCTGGCCGCATAGGCCGAGATGTGCCGCTGCTCCCAGTCCGGAGGCGCGGCGTTTTCGTAGTGACGCTGCAATGCCTGCGCATAGTCATCGCGCTCGTCGCCGAAGAGCGCGCGGAAGGCCTCGAGCCTCTCGGGATCGTCGCGCACCAGGCGGTCCCAATAGTAGTGGCCGAGTTCGTGGCGGAAATGGCCGAGAAGCGTGCGGTAATTCTCGCCCATGGCGATGCGCATGCGCTCCCGCTCCGGCGAATCCGCCTCCGCCACGTTGAGCGTGATCAGCCCGTTGTCGTGGCCGGTCAGGATACGTTCGCCTCCCGGACCCGCGCCCTTAGGGTCAGCCAGGAAATCGAAGGCGAGGCCTTCCTCGTCCTCGGGACGCTCCTTGGGCCACACCGGCAGCTCGAATTCCAAAAGCGCGAAGACGACGCGCCGCTTCGCCCGCTCGACGCGGGCCCAGCGGTCACGGTTTTCCGGCACGGAAAGATCGGGGATCGTCCGGTTGAGCGCGCAGGCCCGGCAATAGCCGCCGAAACGCTGGTCGCCCACCCAGTTGCAGGCGCATTCGTCCGCGTTCACGCAGTTGGGGCTTTCCGGACCGACAAGGTCGAAACCCTGCCGTTCCGGCGCGTAGACGACGGAGCTGTTGCAGGCAAGACAGCGCGAGTTCTCGAAATAGAGACGGCTCGCGCACGCGGGGCAGGCGAAGAGTTTCATCAGAAGGATCCGGAAATGCGTGGAGGCGGAGGCAAACGCCGCTCGCGCAACATGGTTCCGGCGATCATTTGGTTGACTTTGTCAAATTGTTATATGACGATGTCAACAAAGAGGCACCCATGGCAAACGACGATCCACGGCACGAGGAAGCCATCGCGCAGGTGCGCGATTTCAACCGCTTCTATACCCGTTTTCTCGGGGCATTGAACGAGGGGCTGCTGAAATCGCCTTACAGCCTGTCGGAAAGCCGCATTCTCTACGAACTCGGCACCCGGGACCGCGTCACCGCCAGCCAGCTTTCGGCGGAGCTTGGCATGGACCCGGCCTATCTCAGCCGCCTCCTGAAGAAACTGCGCGAGGCGGGGCTCGTGCTCGCCGCGGCGAGCGCGGAGGACGGCCGGGCAACGGAACTATCCCTTGCGCCGGCCGGGCGAAAGGCCTTCGAGAGCCTCGATAGCGCTTCGCACGACGAGATCTCGGAGATCCTTGCACCGCTGGGTCCGGACGGGGCCGGAACACTGGTCGGCGCCATGCAGCGCATCCGCGCCGCGCTCGATCCCTCGGCGACGGACAACCCGCCCTACGTCATCCGGCCACACCGGATCGGCGACATCGGCATCATCATTTCCCGTCAGGGCGCGCTCTACGCGCAGGAATACGGCTGGGACGGCACCTTCGAGGGTTTCGTGGCCGAAATCGCCGGCGCGTTTGCCAAATCCCACGATCCAAAGCGCGAGCGCTGCTGGGTGGCGGAGCGGCACGCGGAAGTCGTCGGCTCGGTCTTCCTCGTCGACGCCGGCGGCGGCACGGCCAAGCTGCGCATGCTCTGGGTCGAGCCGTCGACGCGCGGACTGGGCATCGGCGGTCGCCTAGTCGAGGAATGCATCCGCTTCGCGCGCCAGACGGGCTACCAGCGGATGACGCTCTGGACCAACGACATCCTGGTGTCGGCGCGGCGCATCTACGAGAAGGCCGGCTTCCGGCTCGTCGCCGAGGAGCGGCATCACAGCTTCGGCAAGGATCTGGTGGGGCAGAACTGGGAGATGGAGCTATAGGTGACGTTCCCCGGGGCGGCCCGGTCGTCCAGGCGGTTGACCGATATTCACCGCGATGATCGCGTCGTGTGGAACGTAATGGCGTAGCCATCAGGATCGCTGCCCACGAAGAACCTGCCGAACGGACCATCGCTCGGCGGGCTCAGGACCGTCCCGCCGCGCTCGACGATCAGGCCGTGAAGCGCGTTCGCGTCTTCACAGGCGACCCACAACACCATGCCGGTCCCCAAGGGGCCGTTTTCGGGCAGGGGCAGCAACGGTTCGCGCAGTGCCAGGGCAATCGGCTCGGTGGTGAAGACGACAGCGCCGGGCGGGCTCCGGTCTGCTGCGGCAAAGCCGAACACGTCCTTGTAGAACGTGGCGGAGGCCGCTAGGTCACGAACCTGCAACGCGATGAAGGATGCTCCAATCGGTATTGTCATTTTCCGCGCTCCGGCATATTATCAGGTTCCTTATACTTATATCAGGCTCCTTATATGTCAATTCGCAAAATGTCTGCTTCGAGCGGGGAGGGCTGGATCGGCTACAGTCTGAAAATCGCCCAGCATCGCCTGCGGCAACGTCTGGAGGCCGAACTGGCCGGGACGGGCGTTTCCGCGTCGCAGAATGCCGTGCTGCTTGCCATCGGCGACAATCCGCGGATCTCGAATGCGTCCCTGGCGCGCGCGGCATTCGTGACCCCCCAGTCCATGCAGGGCATGCTGGTCACGCTGGAGCGAGACGGGTTCATCGTGCGCACGCCACATCCCGACCATGGGCGGATCATCATGACGGAGCTGACCGACAAAGGCAGTGCGGCGGCACAGGCCGGCATGCTCGCGGCCGAGGCTGTGGAGCGGCAGATGCTCGCCGACCTGACCGGCGAGGAGGCCAGGTTGCTGGGCGACCTCCTGCGACGCTGCGCCGATGCGCTCGAGAGGACGTGATCGATGGCGTTCTGGATGGGTGTCGCATCGGCGCAGCATGCCCGCGGAGGACGCGATGGCGGCTTCGCGCAGCTCGGACACGGCAAGCATATCGCGGTAAAGTCGCTCAGGAAGGGTGACTGGATTGTCTACTACTCCCCACGCGAGGGCATGGGTGAAGGCGAGGTTGTGCAGGCGTTCACCACCATTGGCCGCGTGTCATCGGACGCACCCTATCGCGCCGAGCAGGCAATGAACTTCAATCCCTATCGGGTCGACGTGGACTATCTGAAGGACGCCCGGCCCGCTCCGATCAAGCCGCTTCTGGACAGGCTCCGACTGACCCGCGATCAAGGCGCCCACTGGGGCATGGTACTGCGCGGGCCGAAACACAGGCTCGACGAAGAAGACATGCGACTGATCGCCGAAGCCATGGGCGTTCTGGTGGAGTTCGAGAGTTTCCAGGACTGATATCGCGAAGTTCGCGACGCCCTTCAGATTTCAACGATATGGTCGTCGAGTTCGTTGGGGTTGGTCGCGCCCGGCGGAAAATGCTCGGCGAGCAGCGCGCCGACACTTTCCACCGCGTTCGCAAACCCCTCGCCCAGCCGGTCGCCGCGCGCATCCTCGACGAGGCGGGCGACGATGTCGTTCCAGGTCGACTGGTCGACCTTGTCGTCGATCCCCGAATCCGCGACGACCTCGGCGTAGCGTTCGGCCAGCGAGACGAAGATCAGGACGCCGGTGCGCGCCTGCGTGGCGTGGACGTTGTGGGCGAGGAACTGCCGCGCCGCGTTGTCGTGCGCGCGCCGGTAGCGCAGCCGCGGCGGCACGAGATGCACGCGCAGGTCGGGCACGACCCGCAGCACCAGCAGTGCGGAGGCGAACGCCCCCGCCTGGGCCAGCACCAGCGATACCGGCGCGACCTCCACCCACAACCAGTGCGCGGCGAGGGCGGCGACGAGGCTCGTCGCCAGCATCCCGAGGGTGAGCATAAGCGCCGAGGCGAAGAAATAGTCGTCGCTCCGGCGGGCAAGCACGCAGTAGATCTCGCCCGACGTCTTTGCCTCCGCGATGCGGATGGCCTCGGCGACGCGCTGCCTGTCTTCGGGTGAAAGGCCGGATGTCATCGCCCTGTCCTACCAGCTTCCCGAGGCACCGCCGCCTCCCGACGATCCGCCGCCGCCGGAAAAGCCGCCGCCGCTGCTTCCCGACGACCAGCCCGAACCGGACGAGCCGCCGACCCAGCCGGTACCGGAGCGGCGGCGGCCGCGCGAGCCCGAACCGCCAAAGGTGAACTCCACGCCCAGCCAGCGGTAGCGCCCCGGCCCGATGCGGCGGCCGAACAGGCGCGCGCCGATGGCGAAGATGAAGGAACCGAAGAACAGCGTGCCCCAAATCGCGAAGAAGATGATGACCTCGATCGGGATGCCCTCGTCTTCCTTGCGGTTGCGCTCGGCCCTCGCCTCGAGTTCGGCGGCGTTGCCTTCCAGCACCAGGATGATGTCGTCCACCGCGCGGCTGATGCCGCCGGAAAAATCCCCGGCGCGGAAGGCCGGCACCATCGTGTCCTCGATGATCAGCTTGGAATGAAGGTCGGTCAGCGTGCCTTCGAGGCCGTAGCCGACCTCGATGCGCATCTTGCGGTCGTTGGGCGCGACCAGGAGCAGGATGCCGTTGTCCTCCCCCGCCTGCCCGAGGCCCCAGGCACGAAAAAGGCGGTTCGCGTAAGGTTCGATCGGCTCGCCGTCCAGGCTGCCAATGGTGGCGACGACGATCTGGTCGGACGATTTTTGCTCGAAGGCCTGGAGCTTCTCGACGAGCGCGGCCTCGGTGGCGGGATCGATGATGCCTGCCTGATCGACGACGCGGCCGGTGAGCGCGGGAAGCGCGGCCGCGAACGCCGCGACTGGCAACAGGATGAGGAACGCGACCAGAAGCATGCACGAACAGCGGCCGCGCACCCTCGTCATCGGTCGATTCCCCACCATGGAAAAACCAGGCTAGCCGCTCTTGCCCGTGCCGAAATTCACCTCCGGAACCTCCATCTTGTCTTCCGAGACGGTGAAGTTCTGGAACGGCTCGGCATCGGTGAACCAGAACCAGGTCCAGATCATCGAGGGGAAGGTGCGGAGCGTGGTGTTGTAGACCCGCACCGCCTCGATGTAGTCGCGCCGCGCCACCGCGATGCGGTTTTCGGTGCCTTCGAGTTGCGCCTGCAAGGCGAGAAAGTTCTGGTTCGACTTCAGGTCGGGATAGTTTTCGACCACCGCCAGAAGCCGCGACAGCGCGCCGGTGAGCCCCGCCTGGCTTTCCTGAAAGGCCTGAAAGGCCCGCGGGTCGTCCAGCATCTCGGGCGGCAGCGTGACCTGCGTCGCCTTCGACCGCGCCTCGACGACGGCCTCCAGCACGTCCTTCTCCTGCTGGGCGTAGCCCTTCACCGTCTCGACGAGATTGGGGATCAGGTCCGCCCGGCGCTGATACTGGTTGAGCACCTCGCTCCAGGCGGCCTTCGCCTGCTCTTCCGCCGTCGGGATGGTGTTGAACCCGCAGGCGGACAGGAACGGCGCGATCATCACAAGGAAGAGGAGCGTCCGCACGCGGCCCCCGGCAACGGCGGCCGCGACTGATGATGCTGGCATGGCAGAAATCTCCCGCATTGACGGCGCCAGACTAGCGCCGATCGGGTCCGTTTGGAACGGGTCGGCGCGCCGCCTGCGACGGGAGCGGCAAAAGGCCCGGCCCCGCTTGCGTTTCCTCCCCTTCAACGCACGTCCAACCGCTTGACATTCCGCCGCGCCGAACCGTAAAAGCCGCAATCCGCTGGACGGGGCTGTAGCTCAGCTGGGAGAGCGCGTCGTTCGCAATGACGAGGTCAGGGGTTCGATCCCCCTCAGCTCCACCAACGGCGGTTTTTCCATTCGCAACCTACTGATATCTTTGAATTCACAATTGATTTCGGCCTCCCCGCGCTCGATACTGGTACACAAAAGTGGTACACAAGGGGCTATCCACCGTGCGTTTCAAAGATGCCTACCTCCAGCGGCGTGGGGAGGTCTGGCAGTTCCGCATCCGCGTCCCAACCGATCTGGTCCCCACCCTCGGTAGGCACGAAATCAAGAAATCACTTCGCACCGGCGATAGGTCGCACGCGCGCGAACTGGCCCGGATCGAACTCGTGCGACTGGACGGCGAGTGGGCGAAGTTGCGTCGTTCGTTGAAACCTGTTGCAACGCCGCGCCTCACCGAAGCCGAGGTGCTTCATCTCGCGGCGACGTGGTTTGTGTCCGTCGAGAAGCGCAACGCCGCCACGGGCGGCTCCATGGGGCGCGAGCAGGCTGAGATTGAGATCGGGGACATGAACGCCGACGAGAACCTCGGCACTGCCCTCCACGAAGCCTATGTCGCGGTAACCGGCGCGGCGGGGATCAAGCTGGAGGAAGGGTCGCCGTCACAGCAGCGGCTCCTCGCGGTCCTGCGGCGCGCTATCGTCGAGAGCAACAACCGCCTCGTCGCCCGGCACCATGGGGTCGGCTCGACCTACCGCGATCCGCTGTTTCAGGACCTCTCGGAGGCGACTTCGTTGAAACCTGTTGCAACGAAATCGCTCGAACAGGTAATGGATTTGATTACCTCCGACGCGACGCGGCGGGAGCTTCGCGGCAAGTCGCTGCTTAAGCGCGAGGCCCATTGGCGGGCATTGACGGAGTTCTTCGGGGCCGAAATGCCTCTGTCGCAGATCCGGCGGGAAGATGTCCGCGCCTTCATGGACCTCCTGAAGCGGCTTCCTTCGAACGCGACCAAGCACTATCCGGGGAAGACCTTGCAGCAGGCAGCCGATCTTGCGGAGCGGGCTGGTCTACCTCGGATGTCCAGCGACACCGCGAACGGCTACCTGCGGAGCCTCGGGGCGATCTTCCGCTTTGCCGTGGACGAGGGTTACGTGGAGGCTGATCCGTCTGCCGGCATTATGCTCCCGAAAGCTCCCGGACGAGCGAAGGACAAGCGGTCTCCGTTCGACGTCTCGGATTTGCGGGCCATCTTCTCCGCACCGCTCTACACGGGCGCGGTCAACGACGAAGCGGGCTACGCTCGCCCCGGACCCAATATCGTGCGCAGGGGCCGGTTCTGGGTGCCCATCATCGCGCTGTTCTCCGGCATGCGGATGAATGAAATCTGCCAGCTTACCGTGGACGATTTCGTGGAGGAGGACGGGGTGGTGATCATCTTGATCCGCGAGGACGACGACGATGAGACGAAGCGGGTGAAGACGGAGGCGGGCATCCGCTTCGTACCCGTCCATCCAGAACTGGAGCGCATCGGACTGTTGGCCTTCGTCCAGAACCGCCGCGCGAACGGTCCAAAAGTACCGCTCTTCCCGGACCTGCCGGTGGGGAGCACAGGCTACCGTTCCGATCCGTTCTCCAAGTACTTCAACCGTTTCCGGCACAAGGTAGGGATCACCGACCGCAAGAAGGTCTTCCATTCCTTCCGGCATACCTACCGAGATGCGCTTCGCGAGGCGGATATCTCGGATCAGAAGGTTCGGGCACTCGGCGGCTGGTCCTCATCACGCACCGAGGAGAACTACGGGCGCGGGCTTCGGGCGAGTACGCTGGCTCGCGACATACAGGCGGTGAAGTACGACGGTCTCGATCTGTCGCACCTGCACGTCAAACAACTTAGCTGATCGGCGGAGGCGCCCCCCTCCGTCGGGTCCTATCTTGAGGTGGCTTCCGATTGCCCGTGCGCACGGCCATACCCGGAAAATCAACTACCAGTGGCGCACCAGTTGCATTAAATCGATTTAAAATCGGACGTATGTCGGAGTGGCTGAAATCCGTATGGATGCACGCCCCTGGGTGCGACGAAGAGTCTGTATCAGCCGTTGCCGCCACAGTACGTGTGCGGACGCCGCCAGCGGGGGCCAATCAAGAGGAACCCGCCGTGACTTGCGGGGAGCTCTAGGTCAGCTTCGCGCCCCATCGCGGCCGCTCGTCCGCATATCGCACGTTCCTGAAACCGGACATTCCTAGGCCAGCCCATAGCTGCGTTCGATGCGCGATCCCGAATTGCCGCGGCTAATCAGAAGATTTGGTACGTTATCGTTGAGGTACAATTTCACGAGGCAGGCGCGCAGTGTTAAGAAATGCCCGCAGTTGCAACCCTTAGCCGAAAGGCTGCCTGAAACGGAACGATGGACAAAGGTGTGAACGACGAACAGCCGCATTTCGTGTTCTTCATGGACGACTTTGGAACCCGCACCATGTGCAAACCAGGCGAAGCCCTTCCCATGGAGGCTCATATATTCAGTTTCGGCCTAGGGGGCATCATCGTACAGTCGGACGCAGTCGATGAATTGTCTACAAAGACGAATGACTTCTGCACAAGATGGGACGTGCCCGAACTTCACGGCAATAAGATTCGGTCCGGTAAAGGGAAGTTCGGCTTCCTGAAAACCGATCCCGAGCGACGGGACTCCTTCTTCGCTGACCTCGAGAACCTGATCATTGACGAGCGTATCGTCGCCCATGCCTGCGTAATCTGTCGACCGGGCTATCGTGACAGGTACTACGAAAAGCACGCCGAGGGATCGCGGTGGCAAATGAGTAAAACCGCCTTCGACATTGCCGTCGAGCGTGCTGCGAAGTACGCGAGGCGCTCGGGCTGCGGGCTTTCGATCGCCTACGAGCGGTGTGGCGAAAAGGAGGACCGTCTCATCGAGAGCTATTTTAAGTCGCTTCGGGAGAAAGGGACGGCCTTTGACCGGGACAACTCGGCGAAACATCAGCCGCTCACGCAGGCTGAGCTTCAAGAGTCGTTGATTTCAATATGGCCGGATGGGAAAAGCAACCCGATGCTGCAACTGGCGGATCTCGTCCTGCACCCGCTAGGACACAAACCCACGGGTTTGAAGAACCGCGCATACGATCGCATGTCGGAAGCTGGTCAGCTCATGGACGCGAGAGGCGAAGACGACAAGACCATCGCCGTCAAGTACTCATGCTATGACGAGCCTTACCAAACATGGGAGAACCCCAGAAACACAAAAGGGACCCGCGAGGATCCCTTAAGGCGGTCGGCGTAAAGCCTGACCCCGTGGCATTGCCATGGAGGCAATCTAGGACATGTCTAAAGGATTTTCAAGAGAATTCGCCGACTCACCGCTTCGGCCCTGATCCTGTCGGCGGCAAGGCGCCCCCAGGTCTGATGTTCAGGCAATCCATCCCCTCATCCTAAGACCGTCATTGCATCCAAATAGCAGATCGTCCGGGGTTCTCGTTTCTACGACAGCCTCCCAAGCGCGGTTAGGAAGCGTCGACCTGCGCGATAGATGCCCAGCCTTTGTCAAAGATAAATGTGCCCGACCGGCCGACGGGGTCCTTGATCTTGAGAATGCGGGCGCGCGTTTCATCGTCAGCATGTTCGACGACGTAAAGCCAGTATTGGTCGCCGTGCTGGCGAGCAAACTCAAACTGGACGCTGGACAGGCCGACAGGCCTGTCCTCGAGGCATCCTTTCATGGCCTTGACCTCGACCCAGCGCTCCGGTTCGGCGTTCGCATCCGTCTCAAGAAGGTCAAATCCTTTGTTGCCTGCGGGCGTCGGCTTGAGGCCAGGCTCACGCTTTCTAATGAGAGTGATTGCTTTTGCCTCCAATGCCATGCGTGCGCTGTGATCGAGACCGTCCGGATCGCGTTCTTCTTCATCATCAGGATGGGTCGCTACATAAGACACAAACTTGCGTTCTGCGGGCTTCTGATTGACAGCGGAGCGCTTGTTATCATTTTTGGTCGCATTGCCTCGGTTGGCAGCGCCCTGAGATCGGTTCGCACTTGAGGACGAGTCGCCGCGCGACGACGTGGAACTTGCGTTCTCAGACTCATCATGATCGTCATCATCATGGTGATCATCACCATCATCTTCGTTGTCGTTGTCTTCGCCGTCACCTTCAGCATCTTGATCGTCATCATCATCGCGCTCGCCGTCGTTCTCATCGCCAGCGTCGTCGGCGTCATTGTCGTCTTCCGAATCTTCGTCCTCGGACCCTTGTTCCTCGTCCGAGTCCGTGTCTTCGTATTCGTTGTCGTCAGACACCTCGTCCCGATCATCGTCCTCGTCAGAAAGTGACGCGTCGTCGCTATCCGGGCTGGACGGCTCTTCAACCTTGAGCTTGGCAAGAAGATCAGCTTTGCTGGTAACGCCAAGTTTCTTGAGCATGTCGAGCATGTCCGGCTCGAACCCGGCTTCCTTGGCAAGCTCCTCGACGATTGGCTTTTTGAAGACGATCCTCGACTGTAAAAAGGGATTTGCAGGCCAGCCGAGCGCTTCGAACAGGACGCTTGAGGGCTCGACAAGATCGCCATCTCCGTCAGTGATCCATCGTGAGCGGTTTAGAACCCGGACAAAATGTGCGTCAAAGGACGCCGACCGCCACTGGTGATATTGCCACCGATACGTCCCCGAGAAGACACCCTCGCCGCGGCGGTCCTGAAGCTCGATCAGGGCCTCCCACACAAGCCGCGCCTTCCTCTTGCGGGCTTCCACACTCAGAGAAGGGAATTGCGCAAGTATAGCGTCAAGACCGCGAAGACTTGCATCCTCCGGTGCGCTCTCGAAACTTGCCGCAACCGCGCCTCTCGCAAGTCGCAGCTCATATTTCTGAGTTTCTGTGAGGTTCGACCGGACGGGTACAGGCAGAATGTACCTTGTGGCGCCGCAAGCCTCGAGAAGCTCCCTCACCGACTCGCCGCGCAAGACAGAATCGTCTTCTGTGAGATAGACGCCCGTAATGCCTTCATACAATTCGCTGAGGCGCGCCGTCTTGATGGACACGTCGGGCGGCGCTTTCAGGCTCTCTTCGCGGGTTTTCATGTCGCGGGCACGGACAAACGGTGTCTCTGTCAAAGCCGTTATAAGGCGTAACCTCTGCGTGGCGGAATCCGTCTTGAAGGCCCGGAGAATGCGGGCGATGTCCTCGCCATAAGACTCTTGGTCGGCTTCGCCGTCCTGATAGACCGGCAAGAGGTTTCGGATCACGTCGTCCACCGGATCAGGCGGGGTCAATCCTAGCCATTTGAGGAACTTCGTTGCCTCCGCGCTCCGGCATATGTTTCTCCGGATCGTTGGAAAGCCTGTCTGAATGTCGCTCGGGAAAAACGCCTGCGGCATGTCGTTGACGAAACCCGCCACCTGGCGGCCGTCCTCAAGCCGGACCAGCGCAAGATTGCGCAGGCGCTCTGCCACGACGGGCACCTTATTGAGATACTCATAAAGGCGCACGAGCCACTGATCGGACTGCGCGCGCAGGAAATTTTGCCCGAGGCGCGGCAGAAGACTTTCGGCTGACTGCTCGGAGATGCCGAGTTCGTGGATCAGGTAATGGCGCAGCGCAGGGGTCCGGTCGGCTGTGATGTCTGCGCTGAGCCACCGCACCGGTCCGTCTGCCCTCAGGACATTGCCCAGCTGATCTGCGTCAAAGAGCTCGCGCAGGTCTTGCGTGCGCGCCAGCTGAACGTCCTGCGCTGCGGCATGCTGGCTGTCGCCACAGGGCAGCAGCGGCTCGGTCTGAAGAGCCTCCGCCAAGTGGTCATACATCGGCGCAAGAAGGTTGCCGCTAAAACGCTCCTTCTGAATCGGCAAGGCCTGCAAAGCGTTGACATCGAGCATACGCTCTGAGGCCATCCAGCGAAGGGCCTCGACCAGCAATAGGCTCGCCTCATTGACGAGGTTCCTGTTCCAGGTGTCATGGACCGGGATGTTGTCCCGGCTGGGCGTTGTGCGGAACGGGCCTTGCAGCAGGAAGCCCGTATTGGTGGAGAGGACTGTAGGAAAGAAGACGACCAGCGTTGAATCCGAGAGAGGAACGATTCGCCTCGTGGGTGCCGGCTCGGATGAAAGAGCGAAGGCGAGTTCGACAAAGCCGACATTCTGTCCTTCGTTCGCCACCTCCTTTGAGAAAACAAGCCAATTTTCTTCGATCTCCTCGCCGTCCTGTTGCCCCATGAGCGCGATTTGCCGGATGCCCGGGGCCAGGGTCTTCGGATCGTCCCTAAAATAGAGCCCGGCAGGCTCGCCATCGACTGACCAGGAAATCTCTTTGATATGCCTCAGAAAAAGCAGGGTGCGCGGACCGAGATCCTGCAGGCCTTCGGCAATCTCGGTCTGTGGGTCCTCGACGTCCCCGTTGAGGGGCAGAATGATCTTGGTCTGGCTGGGCTGCCGTTCGACGGGTGCGACCGCTTTCGGCCAGACGAAGGTCTCGATAGCGAAGTCTTCATCGCCGGAATGGATTTCCGGGCGCTTGGTGAACGAATAAACGGACTTGAAGCCGATGCCGAAGCGCCCAATCGACGTGATATCCTTGGTACTCTCATCGATCCCGCAGACACCCTGAACATCGGCGGCATTAAAGGGCTGGCCATGATGGGTGACGACGAGCTGCTCCGCTGAAAGTTCGAAGGTCACGCTGCGATCGCCGGTCCAGCCTGAAGAGCGCCGCCGAAGCGCATCCTCTGCGTTCTGGAGAAGCTCGTAGATGAAATGGGTGAGTTTGTCGTAACGGTCTGCTAGGAGCATCTTGCCGATGCGGCCGATATCCGTGCCGTAGCGCTTGATGTTGTCGGCTCTCAGGGCCGCGTAATCGACGCTCACTTGGCGGCTCCCGCCGCGGCCTTGCCCACAGCGCAGGACCCGCAGAGCCTGGAAAAGTCACAGCGCCCGCACTGGACGGCGTTTGGCGTTGCGGGAAATGCGTTGGAGCGCAGGCCGTTGGCAGCAGATTTCACCTTGCCGACAACGTCAGCAATGAGATCGGCATCGACCGCGCGCGGCTTTCGCGTCTGGGTGTCGAGTTCATAGGTTTCAACAAAGTCTGCGTCTTTGCCAGTCAGTTCGCGGTAGCCCAAGGCATAGATGTGAAGCTGCGCTTCGGTGAGCTCTTCGGCTTGGGCGCGTTCGGTCGATTTCAAATCGACGATGGCAACCGCGTTGGTATCGCGGCGGCGGACAAGGTCGATACGACCGAGAACATTGATCCCGTCCTCGAGCGCCACTTCAATGGATTTTTCGCTGAACTCGATCTTGTCGAACTCAGCCTGCCGGGCCTCGATATATTTCTCGACCGTGCGCTTGGCCGAT
The DNA here is from genome assembly GCF_001889605.1 of Aquibium oceanicum. Lineage (NCBI taxonomy): Bacteria > Pseudomonadati > Pseudomonadota > Alphaproteobacteria > Hyphomicrobiales > Phyllobacteriaceae > Aquibium > Aquibium oceanicum. The sequence continues at coordinate 116,563 of NZ_CP018171.1, forward strand.
GCGCGCATCGTGTCGCGCAGGCTTGGATAGGCGAAGGGCACATGGAGATGGCGGTCCACGAGTTCATCCGCGTCGGCGGGCTTGATCGGCACGCCGTCAATCGCGCGCTGATGCAATTCGGCCAGGGCATCGTGCAGAGTTTTCCCGTATCCAAGCGCTTCATCAAGAGGCGCGTTGAACCCATAAAGGGTGCGCATTTTGAACTGATACGGGCACTCGAAGTAGTAGCGGATGTCCGAAAAGGACAGGTTCACATTGGAAATCGAGGCCTTGGAGCGGGGGTCGCCGCGCTCGCGCGCGTCATAGCTTTGCCTCAACCGCTTCACGAATTTCGATTCCAGCACGTCGTGAAAGAAAACCGAAGGATGGACATAGCGGTTGCTGCCAGGGGTTGACGCGGTCGTCATGTGAAGGTGTTTCTGGCTGCGGGTTACTGCCACATAGAAAAGGCGCCGTTCATCGGCTTCCGAGCCCCGGAACCGCCCTTGCCCTGCGACGGCTGCGGAGGGGATGAGGTGCCAGACATTGCGCCCGCCACGCGGGCTTGCCGGAAACTGGTTGCGGACAAGCTGCGGGATAAACACCACGGGCCATTGCAGCCCCTTGGCGCGATGGATGGTCAGGATTTGCACGGCGTCGAAGGACGCTAACTTGTCTTCCGCGCCGCTGGACTGGCCGTAGGCATCCTCGGCCTGGTGCTCGAGGAAGCCCGCAAAGGATTCGTATTTTTGGAGGGGCCGCGAGTGGAAATAGATGCTCTCGAAATCCGAGATGGCCTGGCTGAACTTGCCCAGGTTGTAGAAAACCTGCGGGCCCCGGCCACCAGGGACAAGCTCTTCCTTGAGGCCGATCTCCTCGAGGAATCCCATGAACTGGCGCTGGATGTTGTAGACCGAGAACCGGACATCCTGATCCTCGACCGCCATTTTGGCGCGCGTGGCCTCAGCCGCTGTGATGGCCGCATCGAGCATGCCTTCAGGCACACCGAGATTGGCGGCGCGCCAAGCCTGCACAACGTCGTCCTGCGTGGCGCGGTTGGCCATAAAGTAGAAGAGCAGCCGGGCGGCTTGTCCTTCCGCGGCGTCGAACAAGGTGTCCATGCCCACAGAGACGAAGGGAATGCCCTCGCGCTCGAAAGCGCGCCGGATGGGTGCTCCCATCTTGGTGTAGCGCACGAGGACCGACATGTCCGACCAGGAGATGGGACGTTTGCCCGCCCCCTCCTCAATCATGGTGCCCCTGAGCGCTTTGCAGATCTTGGCGATGTAGTCAGCCTCTTCGTCCGGTGACGTGAACTGCAAGGCGACGATATCGCCCGCCTCGTAGCTCTGCGCGTCGGCGGACTGCATGGCTTTGTCGAGTCGGGAGGCGTTCTTCTCGATCACGAGACGCGCCACGTCGGTGATGCCGGGCGTCGAGCGGAAATTGGCTTCAAGCTTGATGGTGCTGACGGGCGCATAGCGGTCAGCGAAGCTCAGGATGTTGCCGACATCGCTGCCGCGCCACTGATAGATGGTCTGGTCGTCGTCGCCGACCACTTTGACAGCGGCGCCAAGACCATGCAGCTGGCGGACGATGCGCTCCTGGATTGGGTTCACATCCTGATATTCATCGACGATGATGATCTTGATCCGCTGCGCCATGCGGGCGCGCAGGGTTTCGTCCTTCTCGAGCGCCTCGACTGCACATTGAAGTATGGCGGAGTAGTCGAACATGTCGCGCTCGTGCAGGAGGGTTGTGTAGGCCCCAAAGCCCTCGAGAATCGTGGTTCCTTTCAGCGCCTTCCAATCGACCGCCGATTCCCTAAGGATGGACATGGCTTCGATGTAAAGGCGCGTATCGACATATCGCTTGAGTTTTGCGCCCTGGAGGGTTGAGGTGGCGGTGAGGCCGCTTTTCGCGGAGTTGCGATCGACAAAGAGCACCTGCTGCACTTCGTTGAGAACGTCATACTTCAGATATTGCGGCACTTCGGTGCGGAGCAGGTCAAGGCTAAAGCCGTGGATGGTCCCGATATACATTTCCGCCATGCCCGTGAGGCCAGGCAGGCGTTCGCGGCAACGGTCAAGGACGCGCTGCTTGAGTTCAGCCGCAGCCTTTTCAGTGAAGGTGAAGGCCACGATATTGGCAGGCTTCAGACCCATGCCGCCTTCGGCCTGCGGCGTGAGCAATCGCGTGATGTGCTGTGCCACGACTTCGGTCTTGCCTGAGCCGGCGCATGCAATGAGTTGCAGATTTCCACCTGCATGGCCTATGGCGTAGGCTTGTTCGGTTGTAAGCTTCATTTGCTTCGGCCCCTCCGCGGCAATACGGATTGTATATCCGCCACCTCAATATTTTCCCCGAAGAATGGACGATAGCAAATATTCTGCTATGGCCAAAGATTTGCTCTAGGGGCGGGTAGGGAACGACAGCTCTTGCCGCTTGCAGTCCAAAAACGGACGGCCCGGACACGGCCCCAGATGCGCCATTCGGAGCGCTCTGTAGTGCGCTTTTGCCAAGCGGTCCCACAGGACCTTGCCCCATTGAGGCATCGGCGCCTGTTCGTGGTTGCGTCCCACTGAAATCACCTTTGACTTTTGGTACGCACTGTGTCGATATGTCTTAAAGGCTATTGATACAAAGGGAAAAGGGACACTATGGGCGCGATTGTAGGCTACGCGAGGACTTCCACCACGGAGCAGGTCGCGGGGTTTGCGGCACAGCAGCGGATGCTGGAAGCCGCAGGGGTGACGAAGCTGTTTTCGGAGCGCGTCTCATCGGTGGCCGCGCGTCCCGAACTCGACCGCGCTATGGAGTACCTCCGGGAGGGCGATCAGTTCGTGGTGACGAAACTGGACCGGCTGGCGCGGTCCGTCGCCGATCTGGTCCGGATCACCGAGTTGCTCGCGACGAAAGGCGTAGTGCTCAAGATCCTAGACATGAACCTTGACACCTCGACGCCCACCGGCAAGTTGATGCTGAACCTCATCGGCAGCATCGCCCAGTTCGAGCGGGAGCTTATGCTGGAGCGGCAGCGCGAGGGGATCGCGAAGGCTAAAGTCGAGGGCAAGTACAGGGGCCGTGCGCCGACCGCGCGGGCGAAAGCCGACGAGGTCCGTAAGCTGACCGACGACGGTATAGGACCGATGGAGATCGCCCGCCGCCTCGACATCGGACGCTCCTCTGTCTACCGCATTCTGGGCACCTGATGCGCAACTGCTATTTCAGACAGCGATGCCGCGCTCGCCGAGTGTTTCCGGATCCAGAACGGAAACTCAGCCATTTTGCGGAGGAGGTTCGAGATTGCAGTGCAGGCGGTGGCGCGGCGCAAGGACCAACAAGAAACCGCGCCACCGATTGGTTTAGAAGCCGGCGAAAAGCGCCTGAGCTTCTGAGTCTGATCACCACGATATCCGTTAGAAGTCAACAAAGAACGCTTGTAAAAGGCAATGTTGTGATAGCGTGAAAATAAAAATTACGTTGGTGTCGCTACATGTAGCGGCCGAAAGGTAATTTATTCGTACTGAAACTGATATGCATGCACAGATATTTTTGAAACTGGTTGCAACGAAAAATGCGGGCGACTAAATTGGCCGCAAGGAATTCTGGATCTCTATATGTACTCATCATCGTATTCATCTCTGCATCCGAGTTCGGGGTAGTTCTCGCAGTAGTTCTGGTGAGCGACTTCGTAGTCGACCCTTCGCTTGCCACTGGCTGGCTGAGAACTGCGGCTACTGCTTTCAGGGCCTTTCAGGTGCTTCAACCGGGCGGCCTTCAATGTGTCCGAAGCTCTCTCGATCCATATCTCTAATGGCCTGAGCCGCTGGAGCATCCTCGCAGCGTTCTCTATTGCCGGGACACAATGCGGCGCGATGCCTGAGTAGGCCTCCTCTTCAGCATGAGAGCCGACGTGATTTTCAAGGAACTCCTCCCATGGCCGGGTTCCCATTCGGAAATATCGTATGCAGAACTCAAGGGGCGTTTCGGCGGGGCGCATATACTTCCGAAAGAAGTCCTCGGCTTTTTCCCGCTCCGCCTCGTCCCAGTGCTGGTTCCATGGGCGGAAGGCGGCTCCAATATCGTAGCCATTTCTTCCGTCCTTTCCGAAAATCACTTGCTCGTCGGTCCATCCGTCCGTGTGGCGGGCGTAAAGTCGATCATAAGGCTGCTTGGTCTCTTCCGCCCATACGGAGAGCGGCGCGGTCACGTCCTCATAGGTCTTCATGATCGTGCATTTGCGATTGTTCGCCTGCCCCCGCTTGCCCAACCATCTAACCTTGCCCGGTGCATACTCCGTGTCGTGGGGATCGATCCGGTCAAGCGTGCATCCCGGTTCTGGTATCGGGCCAACGATCCGCAGGAAGGAAGCGAAATCAGCGAATTCCGGATGCCACAGCCATCCATTTTTCTTGGCAGTGAACTTCCGGTTTTTGTGTGAGTTGTACTCTGCCGGAAATCGCATTTTTAGGTCTGTCGCGGACAGTGTTTCCACGTCCTTGAGGCACTGCGCCTTCGCTTCCTCACTCGCCTCTAGGACGGGATTTTCTAACTGAAAGGACTTGCGTCCTTTAAGAATGGACCAGTCAGCTAGAAAATTGGAAAACCCATGGAATGCAAGGCACTCAGCCGGGACAAGGCCAGAAAGTACCTCGTCGATGTAATCAAGCCGGATGAGATTGGCCATATGGGCGGATAGGTCCCGAGTAGTCTCGGGACGCGCCCGTCGTGTTATCGGCCCGGAGGAGGTAGCGAGCGGAGGCGGTGCGCTCTTCGACGCTGGAGGCGCGGGGGCAACTGGTTCTACTGGCGGCGCTGACGCGGCCAATTCTCCGAGGCAGCGCATGAACGCGTCGAACTCTTTGTCGGTGGCATCATATCTTGCGTACCGCCCCGGCATATGCTCGTGCAGGGATACGACTTCGCCCCCAATATGACTGTCACCATCGAAAGCTTTGTTGCCGTCGACAGATGGCGCGCGGAATGGGACTACGTTTTCCATAATGTTGGTCCTAGCTGTTGGTGATTTCCTCACCAGCGAGCCGCCTAGCATGCTGCGGCGAGAAAAAACAGCTACTTACGCTCACTGATCCTAGACGACGAAGAAAGAGTACTTTGCCTACGGCTATGGGTGCTGACGCATATCGCGCCGTTGCAACCGGCTTCAAAACTAAGACAGCAATGTCCGCATGAATTTTGGAAAGAATGCTTCGAATATGGTTCTGGAGGCCCGCTTGATTTCACGAAAGAGACTCCGTGGCAGGTCGGGTGAATAAGAGCGAGCGGCGTAGGGACCACGCTGGCGGTTCGCAGAGCCGGTGCTTCTGGTACAAAGTACTCGCCTCATCTTGCTGGCACGGGCAGTTCGTTCATTGGACATGCCATGCTGTCGCAAACTGCCGCCCCTTGAGGTGGGGGTCTTTTCCATGAGTCCCAAAGGCCTAATTCCGCATGGAGAAGGCGAAGGGCGGCGCTCAGGAGATATCGCCAGAAATCTGCCTCAGCCTCGGCGGAAAAGACGTTGACGGCATCGCCACAGTTTGCGGAAGTGGCCCGGAAATCCTTGCTCGTTGCAGTGTCCGGGATCAGCGCCTATGGCACAAATTTGAGGGTGTGATTTTAAGGAGTGTTCGGTTCTCTTCGAAGACGAAGGACGAACATGAACACGAAGTCGCCAGGCGGCAAACGCTCCGCCGAACATTTGGTCAAAGATATCCGTCGTGCGACGCGGCGGCACTTTTCATCGGAAGACAAGATCCAGATCGTTCTTGACGGCCTTCGCGGTGAGGACAGCATCGCCGAGTTGTACCCAAGGAGGGGATCGCCCAAAGCCTCTACTACACTTGGTCGAAGGAATTCCTGGAAGCCGGCAAGCGGCGGCTGGCAGGCGACACGGCCCGAGCTGCGACGAGCGGTGAAGTTCAGGACCTGCGCCGCGAAACCCGCGCGCTGAAGGAGGCGATCGCCGACCTGACGCTGGAGAACCGCCTGCTGAAAAAAGAGCATGATCGCGGATGGGGGCGACGACGAAGGAGATACCCGCATCTGAGAAGCTCGAGATCATCAGGATCGTCGAGCAGTCGCACCTTCCGGCGAAGAAGACGCTGGATCAGCTCGGCATCGCGCGGCGCACCTTCTACCGCTGGTATGACCGCTACGTCGAAGGCGGCCCGGAGGCGCTGGAGGACCGTCCGTCCCGACCGAGCCGCGTCTGGAACCGCATCGGCGCCGAGGTCCAGAGCCAGATCATCGATATGGCGCTGGAACAGTCCGAGCTGTCACCACGTGAGCTGGCGGTGCGCTTCACCGATGAGAAGCGCTACTTCGTGTCCGAAGCCACCGTCTATCGCCTGCTCAAGGCCCATGACCTCATCACCAGCCCGGCCTTCGTCGTCATCAAGGCCGCCGACGAGTTCAGGGACAAGACAACGCGGCCAAACGAGATGTGGCAGACAGACTTCACTTACTTCAAGATCATCGGCTGGGGCTGGGTCTATCTGTCGACCGTGCTCGACGACTTCTCCCGCTACATCATCGCATGGAAGCTGTGCACGACCATGCGCGCCGAGGACGTCACCGACACGCTGGAACTGGCTCTCACGGCTTCCGGCTGCGACAGCGCCAGAGTGCTGCACAAGCCAAAACTGCTCAGCGACAACCGGGCCGTCTTACATCGCGGCCGAACTCGCCGAATGGATCGATGCCAACGGCATGAGCCATGTCCGCGGCGCTCCGCTTCATCCGCAGACCCAGGGCAAGATCGAACGCTGGCATCAGACGCTGAAGAACCGCATCCCTGGAGAACTACTTCCTTCCCGGCGATCTCGAGCGTCAGATCGGCGCCTTCGTGGAACACTACAATCATCGCCGCTACCACGAGAGCCTCGGCAATGTCACGCCGGCCGACGCCTACTTCGGCAGGGCCGCTACCATCATCGAACAACGAGAAAGGGATCAAACGACAGACAATCGAACTACGCCGCTTGCAGCACCGCTCGCCGCGTAACATCAACCCGCAATCGAGGCTGGAACTCCGCTAAATCAAGCCGCCATCTGCGCCAAATGTTCTGACGACGGACAATCGAGCATCATCTGCAGCCCTTGCAACTCAGACCACCTTCCGTCACACTGTAAAACTACGACCTCAAACTGGCGCTGTTCGAGATCGGTTCGTGGAATGATCGACCGCAACCCAGTCATGTCTGCCGCGTCTGACATTGAAGAGCGGCTCCGCAGTACCTTCCGTATAGAAGGGCGTATGTTCGGAGAGATTATCGCCGAACTGCAAAGAAGGTTGCCGGTTTCTATCATCCGCAATTTGCGGCGCATCTCGGAGCTACGCGCTGCTTATGCGCATCTTTCTGATGCGGAACTTCATAAGTTTCAGATGGCTCCCGATTTCAGCGTTAGGATCGCGGAATTTCAAGACGCGGTTCTGGCGGTCCAACTACACCTCAATTCCGCCAGCGAACAAGGGAGGCAGGTTGGAGAACAGACAAACAGGTCATTGCCTGCTCATATTTCGTTTGGGCATCCCAGGATGGAGACAGGTATGTTCTCAGAATGGATAATCCGCCAACCCATCAACAGCATGCCGATCTTGATGAAGAAGCCACTTCACCGGGATTGCTTCGTCGTCTTCACGAACAAGGGAGCACCCCATAGCGTTGCCCCGGTGTCAAATGGATTCGTGGAAGCGCAGGCCAAAAGTTTCTTCTGCGACGGCGCGATCGGAATTGCAAAGGAACTTAGCTATAATGGCCACATCTCTGGGGAACTAAGCTCTTCTGACGGGATCCCGATCGCTATTGGATTCCACGCACACTTCCTTACCATCGGAAATAAGGAAGAGCCCATCCTCGAAATCGCACGCGAAAGCCAAACCATTATGGCCAACCTTTCCAGTGCCATGGACCGCAGCGTGCGAAGATACATCACGCAGACACGGTTCGATGACCTAACGAATAACACTATAATCGACCGCCATGAAGATGGAATCCGGGCGCTGCTTACTGAACCACTAAGGATGTTGCGCACCGTAGAGCTGCATCGTTTCACGTTAACTGAGCTTCAATCCGGAACTCCATCTGTAAAGTCTCAGTCCATGATGGAGTTCGAGAAGAGAAGGCGGAGTGTTGAGGAGGAAGAGGCCGAACGGCTCCGCTCAATACGGCTAGCCCAAGAACGTCAAATGCTTGAAATAGGGCAAGAAGCACGCCTCTCCGAGGCCGAAGTTGAAGCTGCCGTTATCAGCGTTCGTGCGGAGGCGATGCGGAAATCGGGGGAATATTCACTCTCGCAAGATCAGATATTTGAGATTTTCCGCGATCGCCTGAAATATGAAGCTCGAGTTGAGGTTGCCAAGCAGGGACGTGAGCAATGGATTGCGGTAGGTGCTTTAGGCATGCTGGATAGGATCGGCCTCGGTGACTCTAGAGTACGTGTTCTCGAAGAAAAGCTCTTGAGATCAGGCGATAAAGATGAGGAAGACGACGAACGCGAAGCGTTCTGACACCTCACTGTACGACGGTTTTGCAATGGTAATCAAAGTAGAACGGCCTACTGCGGCTCAGCGGCCAAATACCCGTGCCGATATAGTTTTCTGTATCGATGCGACAACCTCTATGAAGCCATGCTTCGAGGCGCTTGTCGCTAATTTAGACACGTTCATCGCTTCCTTACAAACTGAAGCGAGCGTTGATATTCGGCTTCGGCTGGTCGGATTTCGTGACTTGCACGACCCGACTTGCGAATATGGCTGGGACATTCATGAATTCACGGAGAACGTCGCCCAGTTTCGGTCACAACTCAGCAAATTGGAGGCAAAATGCGGGCAGAAATCTAGGGGCGCCGAGAGTTCTCTGGATGCACTTTTTTTCGCCATACATTCTGACTGGCGGAAAAGCAAAACTCATCGAACAATAATATTGATAACCGACGACGATGCATACGACAAACTGCATGCATCACTTTATAATAGGCCAGACAACGGGGTAGAGAGAGTTATACAAGACATTCAGGAGATGAGGCATTCGATGCTTTTCATGGTGTGCCCCCGTTTTGCTATATATCGGCGAATTGCGGACTCCATGGTTTCGGCAGACCGGAAAATCGCCGCCGTTTGGGTTTCCAATAAGGATGGTGAGACCTATCAGGAACTAGCGAATTTAAACTGGGCTTCTTTGCTAAAGATGCTAGGCCAGTCGATATCCAAAACAAGCATTACGGTTACATAAGGAAAATGGATGTTGCGCTGGGTTACCGCCTCCTTCAGCCACACCGGAACGAGAGAATGCAATGATGACGCGGTCTGTGTGCGAAGAATAACCGCGACGAAGCGGCGGTATGGGTTGTTAATCGTGGCCGATGGAGTTGGATCCATTGCCGGGAGTGGTCAGCTCGCGAGGAGAATCTGCGATATTGTCCCCACTTTCGTAGAAAAATATTTACTGTCCCGCTATACCAAGCGAGACATTGCGCCGGGTGAAATCGCGGACCTCGCTCATGCAATAAAGATGGGACTAAATAATACAGATAACCTCGAAATGTTATGCAGTACCTTTGCTTGTGCGATCGTAGGCAGAAGAACGGTAGCTATATATTGGGCGGGTGATAGTCGAATCTACGCATTATACGAAGATGGTAGAGTATTACAGGCTTCTGAAGACGACGTTGACATAAATGGAGCGCTGACACGTTACGTAAAAGGGGACGTCGGTGTTGTAGGGAATCTAAACGGAAGAATTATTACAGCAGATCATTTGCAACTTATTGCTGTTGCTACAGATGGTGTTTATCAGTCTTGCACAAAACAAGAGCTAACGTCTTTTTTATTATATCTGGCTTCGAATCCCGACATTCTTAAAAAGCACTTGGCATCAGATTTCGAGGCTTTCGCTGGTGGAAACATAAGCGACAATGCTACTATGGCGGTTTTGGCCAGTCCCAAGCATACGTTGCGCGTCAAGAGGGCCGCTCATGCACGTCTGCGACAGTTGCTATGAACATTTTGCGTCCCGGCCAAGTCATACACGACACAGTTAGGATTCTTGATTTCCATGGAGGCGGAGGTCAGTCTTTCACCTACATCGGCGAGTACATCGACGCCGGGGTTCCGCAGTGGAAGAAACGTGTCTTCATCAAGCAATACAACGACTTAATCGAAGGCACAGAAGATTACAGCCGAGTTGCAGGTCACTATCAGATGATGCGCGGCCGACTGGCGGAGAAGGCGCACTACCTTTGTCTACCCGATTACATCGCGCCCTTCGAAGGAGCGATAGTAGCACTCTATCCTTATCTTGAGGGCAAGAGCCTTGGAGACTGGATGGCAACTGGTCTCTCGTCGGAGTTGGCCACGAGGTTCGCATTCGGACTTACGACAGCCGTGCGAGCACTGCACGACGCGGGTATAGCGCATCTCGATCTCAAACCGGACAATGTAATAATTGAGCAGAACCTGAAGTCGCGAAAGTTCTTCGTCCATCTGATCGACGTTGATGCGGCGGTGATAGATGGAAAGGGGCTTCGTGAATTTCTGTATGGTTCAGCTGGGTACATGTCTCCTGAACATGCGTCCAAAGCTAGGAGGCATTTGATCGGCCCACCATCAGATATCTATACGTTAGGGATAATGCTGTCGGAACTACTGATCCAGCGCTACCCATTCCCTGCATTCGCTGAAGGCGAGGATGTCATCAAGCAGCGCCCGGCTATTCCGGACAATGTTCTTGATAAGCGGCTGACGGAAACGGTTCGGAGGTGCTTCTGCTTGGACCCGCTCCAACGTCCCCGAGCAGCTGACATTCTTCGTTCTCTGAATGAGAGCCCGGTGCTGAAGACGTACCGCGCGCATAAAGTTGCTTCTCCCAAAGCCCAACCGCCAGATAAATACGAGAGGGCGGGTGGTGCGAAACTGCCCGACAAGCGGACTGTGCCCAAGCTCGGCCGCCAACCCGATACCAGTCCCCAGACGAGGGTCCGTTTCAGACAGCAACAGTTTGACCACAGCTATTATTCGAGTGGTACACTTACACGACGAAATTTTGTAGGCAGTAGCGTTAACAGTAAGGATCAAGGGGGAGAATTATTGTGTATAACCCTGGCGATCGAGGGCAAAAACGTCTACATCCAGAACAGGTCGGAGGGGATTACCATTGCGGTCGGGTATCCGGGTGCACTTCGGAATCTACAAAGAAGCGAGTCCAGTGAGATATACAGCGGATATATACTAGAGATAGGCGGCTCCGGTGAGCCATTATCAATGAGGAAAGTGCATCGGATTCAGATAGAGATCGACTAGAGCACATCCGCGTGAAGGTCAGCCGGTAAGTGCTAAGTGCTGGTTCATGGAAGTGTGCGCTGCGTACAGCGCGTTGACAGCATCCGGCAATTTAATGTCATAGCCGTTGTATTGAGGATGCGAGTGCCTTTGCAAGATCGGTATTCGCTTTATCTAGTGCTGGTCAATCTTCTTCGACTGACAGATAGCGGACAACAACACCCGTCTCGCGCAGAATGCGTAACGCGGCTCTCTTTGCGTCAAGCCGTCAAGCCAACGTACTTCGCCCCTTGGAACAACGAGCCGCGCTATGTTTGACCATGCAATCGCACGTGACGTTGCCCCTGACCTGCCACTGAACTTTCATCCAGTGGCGACTAGAGCCTGGGCCGTTTCTGTTACGCCGTAGGGCGCGGTTAGAGCAACCGGTGGAGACGCGAAGCCCCTATCGACCGAAGCGTCGGAGCCGGTTGCGGCGAGGGTTCCGGCGAAGGCCGCCGCAAGCTGGCAACCTGTCACGTTCTTCCACATGCCTCTGCTACTGCAGGTGTTGAGCTACAACCCCACCTCGCCGACCACTTCCTCATGCGAGTACGTCTTCCGTGCAACCGGTGGAAAACTTCTGCATATCGAGAGGGGGTCTTCTTCACGAGTCCGTAAAGCCCATACCCATCCAGCCGAACGGTAAGGCAGCCCTCAGTTGGTTATCTCCAAAAATTTGAGGTGCTCTCGGTACACATTATCGGTACACAACTCCAGTTCAATAGTACTTATCCTGTTGTTATTATTGGCGTTTGATACGTATGGTTATCTCCCCCTCAGCTCCACCAACGGCGGTATCTCCATTCAGAGCGGGCACCGATGTCTTTTTGATGGCTGTCTCTGCGGGATCGGTTTCCGTCCCGCGCGCTGTCCGCCCATCCACCTTCCGCCACGGGGAGCAAGGGGCGGCGTCAGCCGCCGATGTCGATGTGGGCGGCGGATGCGGGGGCGCAGGTGAGGCAGCACTGGTCACAGACGAGCTCGCGGTCGGGGCCGACGCCATAGGCGGTCGTCTCGTCGCCGAAGCGCCAGGCGCCGTAGCAGATGGTCTCGCCGACGCGGCACTCGATTCGCACCGACTTTTGCTCGCCCTTCTCCAGCATGTAGACCTTGCCGCCGCCCGGCCACTGGCGATCGCCATCGGGCGACGAAAGTTCGGCTGCCACCGCATGCGGCGCGCGGTTGGCGAGATAGAGCGTCAGCTCTTCGGGCTGCGCCGGCAAGGCGAAAAAGAGGGCGATACAAGCAAGGAGGGCGGGGCGAAGCATGGCTGGATTCTGCGCCGTCGGGGCGCGGGGTTCAAGAGGGGCGTGATCCGCCTGCATGCGGCTGCGACGGCGCCGCGTTTCAGGCCGTTTCGACACAGGCGCGTAGCCATTCCTCCAACACCGGCTTGCGGAAGGTACCGGCTTCGAGATTCCGGTAGATAAAGGCGATGACGTCCCCCGGCTCGGCCTCCAGCCGCGCACCGTTCAGGCCGATGAAGATGTCCGTGCAGGCGAACGCGACGCGCTTGTTGCCGTCGACGAAGCCGCGGTTCATGGCAAGGCTTTCCCACAAGGCGGCAGCCTGTTCGACGAGATCGGCGTAGTAGCCGGTTTGTGGGCGCAGTAGCGCGGATTCCACGAGGCCGTGGTCGCGCACGCCTCCCGCACCGCCGAAGAGGCGCAACTGCTCGTCATGGATGTAGAGAGCGTCGTCCAGCGTGAGGTATTCCACCTGCTTCGCCGACCCTTCTACTTCGCGAGCGCCTCGTAGACGCTCGCCCAGCGCCTGGCGCTCTCGCCATGCAGGCGCTCGACCGCCGGATTGATCTTTCCGCGCTGGGCATCGGCCATCCGGCGGAATTCTTCCGGCGACATGACAATAGCAACGTCACGACCCTGGCGCTGTACGCGCACGGGCTCGGCCTGGGCCATGTCGATCAATTCGCCGAAGCGGTTCTTGGCGTCGGTGGCGGTGAAGGTTTTCATAGCGAGAGATTAGCTGAATTGGCTAATTCAGGCAAGGCGAAGCGCCAGATTGTCGACTGAAGCGCGAAGCGCTCTCTCTCCACCATGCTGCTCGCGCCCGTGTGCGGACGAGCCGCTCGTACGCCCGCACCGCCGACCCGGGAAGAGGAAAGGCGCCGAGGCCGGTCTCAGCCATCCCCCATCTTGAGCGCCTCGATGAAGGCGGCCTGGGGGATTTCGACCTTGCCGAACTGGCGCATGCGCTTCTTGCCCTCCTTCTGCTTCTCGAGCAGCTTGCGCTTGCGCGTCACGTCGCCGCCGTAGCACTTGGCGGTGACGTCCTTGCGCAGCGCCGAGATGGTCTCGCGGGCAATGACCTTGCCGCCGATGGCGGCCTGGATCGGGATCTTGAACATGTGCTTGGGGATCAGCTCCTTGAGCTTCTCGCACATGGCGCGGCCGCGCTTTTCGGCGGCCTGGCGGTGGACCAGCATCGAGAGCGCGTCGACCGGCTCGTCGTTGACCAGGATCGACATCTTGACCAGGTCGCCCTCGCGGTAGTCGGTGAGCTGGTAGTCGAAGGAGGCGTAGCCCTTGGAGATCGACTTCAGCCGGTCGTAGAAGTCGAACACGACCTCGTTGAGCGGCAAGTCGTATGTCGCCATGGCGCGCTTGCCGACGTAGGAGAGATCGGCCTGCACGCCGCGCCGTTCCTGGCAGAGCTTCAGGATCGCGCCGAGATAGTCGTCGGGCGTCATGATGGTGGCGCGGATCCACGGCTCCTCGATCGAGGCGATCTTGACCACGTCGGGCATGTCGGCCGGGTTGTGCAGCTCCTTGACCGTGCCGTCGGTCATGGCCAGACGATAGACGACCGAAGGCGCGGTGGCGATGAGGTCGAGGTCGAACTCGCGCTCCAGCCGCTCTTGGATGATTTCGAGATGCAGCAGCCCGAGGAACCCGCAGCGGAAGCCGAAGCCGAGCGCGGCGGAGGTCTCCATCTCGAAGGAGAAGGAAGCGTCGTTCAGGCGCAGCTTGCCCATGGCGGCGCGCAGGTCCTCGAAATCGGCCGCATCGACCGGGAAGAGACCGCAGAAGACCACCGGCTGCGCCGGCTTGAAGCCCGGCAGCATCTCGGGCGTCGGCCGCTTGTCCTCGGTGATGGTGTCGCCGACGCGGGTGTCGGCCACCTCCTTGATCGAGGCCGTGATGAAGCCGATCTCGCCGGGGCCGAGTTCGTCGGTGATGACCATCTTGGGCGTGATGACGCCGACGCGATCGACGGAATACTTCGCGCCGGTTCCCATCATGCGGATGGTCTGGTTCTTCCTGAGCTGCCCATCGATGACGCGCACCAGCACGATGACGCCGAGATAGGCGTCGTACCAGCTGTCGACCAGCATGGCCTTCAGCGGCTTTTGCGAATCGCCCTCCTTGGGCGGCGGAAGCCGCTTGACGATCGCCTCCAGCACCTGGTCGACGCCAAGACCAGTCTTGGCCGAGATCAGCACGGCGTCGGAGGCGTCGAGCCCGATCACCTCTTCGACTTGCTCACGGATGCGGTCGGGCTCGGCGGCGGGCAGGTCGACCTTGTTGAGCACCACGACGATCTCGTGGTCGGCGTCGAGCGCCTGGTAGACGTTGGCGAGCGTCTGCGCCTCAACGCCCTGGCTCGCGTCGACGACCAGCAGCGAGCCCTCGCAGGCGCGCAACGAGCGCGACACCTCGTAGGCGAAGTCGACATGGCCCGGCGTGTCGATAAGGTTCAGGACATAGTGTTCGCCGTCGGCGGCATTGTATTCCAGCCGCACGGTGTTGGCCTTGATGGTGATGCCGCGCTCGCGCTCTATGTCCATCGCGTCGAGCACCTGCTCCTTCATCTCGCGCTCTTCCAGCGATCCGGTCATCTGGATCAGCCGGTCGGCGAGCGTCGACTTGCCGTGGTCGATATGCGCGACGATGGAGAAGTTGCGTATGTTCTTCAGTGGGGTCATGGGGCGGGCATCTAGCAGGCGCGGCGCGCAAGGCAAAGCGGGAAATGGCGCGCCATCCGCCGCTGAATGCCTTCGTGCGCCGGCGCCTGAGGTCCGACGGGGCCGCCCCGGCAGTACCTTGTGGGGCGGCCGACACGATCCCAGCCTGCGTCGACTAGAACGTCAGGATCTCGAAGGCCTCGTAGGTGACTTCGCTGCCGCCGTCGCCGATGTTGCATCCCTTGAAGCCCGGGCGGTACTTGCCAGCGAATTCGGTGCCGGCCGCGCGGCAGATGTAGAGCTTGCGGCCGTCGGCTTCATACCCCCCCTCGATCGCATCGTCGGGCACGTTGCCGCCCCAGGGCAACTTCCAATTGCCGCGGCCGGTCAGGACCTGGAACTGGGTCACCCTCTGCTCCGCGCCGCCATAGCCGATGCTGCAGACGTCGCTCGACGGCAGGACCATCCCCGGGTGGAAACCACCCTGGATGTATGCCCCGCAGACGTAGACGGGCCAGCCGTCGGGCGTCTGGCCGGCTGCTACCAGATGCGGACCCTGCTGCCCCGGCTGGAAGTTGATCCAGCCGTAGCCCGTCGGCGCGCTTGCCTGGGCGACGGGAACCGGGGCGGGCGCAGCGGGAGCCTGCGCGTTCTGGAAGCAAGCATAGGTTCGCTTGGTCATCTGGTTGGAGCCGCTGAGCGAGAAGGTCGAGACTTCGAAACTGCCGCTAGGCAAGGTCAGGCCGAAGCTGACCGAACTGGCGTTGGCAAAGAGATCGAGCAGGCCGTCCGGTTCCGAATTGGAAGAAGAGTAGACCCGCCATTCGCCCGAATAGCCCATCTCGACGAACTGGGATTCGGCGCGGTTGTTGTCGAACCAGATCTCGACCTGGTTGCCCGTTCCATCATCGTTGCTGTGCGCGCTCTTGTAGCCGATCGCGGTCGAGTTGAGCTGGGTGGAGAAGAGCATCCCCGTGCCGGAATTGGCCGACATCGTGGCGTAGCACTCCTCGATCTTGCCGTCATAGGTGTCGCGATAGAGCGTCCATGGGCCGGCCGTGCCGTATTGCGTTGCCTCGGCCTTTGCGGACAGAGGCAACGAGGAGAAAAGGACGGCCGCCCCCAGCAGCCGGAACAACCTCGGGAAGAACATCTGATGACCCAATGTTATGGAGAAGCCACGTCTGATGGCATCGGCCGGGATGACCGACAGCGATTTTTATAGTAAATTTTTTGTGAACTGCCACTGGATTTTCGGCTCTTCCGAAAGCCAATTCAGGTCTTTGTTTCCAGGGCTTCCGAAGGCACCCGCCCCGGCCTGATGCCGCTCGCCGCATACGCCCTTGCCTGTCCCTCCCACCAGAACCATTTGCTCCCGAACGCTGCCGCCGGCAGTTGCGCGAGCGGCTTCGCAACCCCAAAGGGGCGGCCGATGAGATATGTCTGGCTTTCCTTTGGCGTGATCTGTGTCGGGCTCGGCATCGCCGGCGCGGTGCTGCCGCTTCTGCCGGCGACGCCGTTTCTGCTGCTCGCCGCATGGGCGTTCGCCAGGAGTTCGAACCGGTTTCACCGCTGGCTCCTGGGCCACCCGACGCTCGGTCCGCCCATCGTCGCATGGAAGACGCGGGGTGCGATCTCGCGCAGGGCCAAGATGCTCGCGATGGCGTCGCTGGCCGCCAGCCTCGCCATCTCGATCCTGGCGGGAGTATCGGCAACGATCCTGGCGATCCAGCTTGCCGCTCTCGCCGGGGTCGCGACTTTCATCCTCACCCGGCGCGAGGCCTGAGGCCACCGATCTTCTCGCGAAGGCCGGTGACCTGCCGCCCGCCCGCCTCTATTCGACCTGCTCGAACAGCTCCGCAAAGGTCTTCTTGGCCTTGCCGGTCTGCTTGACGGCCTTCGCCGCTTCGAGGTTCGCCGCGGTTCCGACCTGGACCAGAAGCACCATGCCCATGCCGTAATGCGGCATGCACTTGACGCCGTAGATGCCCTCCTCGTCGAGCGTGACCGAGATCTCCTCGTTGGTCTTGCCCTTGAAGGGCTGCGCACCCTCGGGGATCATGCCCTTGATGGTCTCGGCGTTGTGGCCCTTGTCGACGGCCACGAAATGGAGCGTGTCGCCCGGTTCCGCTCGCAGGAAATCCGGCTCGAAGACCATGGCCCCCTTGGCTCCCTTGTTGAGCATTTTGATCTCGTGCTCGGCAGCCTGAACCGCGCCGGCGATGGTCACGGCCGCGCCGACCGCCAGGATTGCAATCAGTCTCTTCATGTTCTCGAGTCCTCTCGTGTCTCAGCGCATGGGCGTGCGCCGCCGGAGGCAGGGCATAGCGAAGAAGCCGCCCGTCGGGTTTGCGCTCGGTCAAATGGCCAAGCTGGTGCGCAAGGAAAGGACAGCGCGGGGGACGAACCATCCCGGCGCGCCTCGCGGCGACGCTTTTCGGCGTGCGGTTCGTGAGCCGGCATTCTATCGTGCGATCCGAATCCCGCCGTCCGCCCCATCCCACGAGGTTCCATTGCCGTCAGGATCGATCATCGAACCCGCCCGCCGGACAGACATCGTTCACGCGACGGACGTGCTCGTCGTCGGTGCCGGCCCCGGCGGGTTGGCAGCAGCTCTGGCGGCAGCGCGGGCCGGAGCGCAGGTGGCGCTCGTGGAGCGCTTTGGCTGCTTCGGCGGCAACATCACCGTGGTGGGTGTGGAGGGTTTTGCCTGGTACCGCCACGAGGCAACCGTCGAGGCGAACGGCATCGGACGCGAGTTCGAGGAGCGCGCCCGGCAAATGGGCGCGGCGGTGCCCGAGAGCCAGTCGCTCAGCTACGAGATCGACAGCGAGGGCTTCAAGCTCGTCGCCGACCGGCTGGTCGAGGAGGCCGGCATCCATCCCATGCTGCACCGAAGCTTCGTCGCGCCCGTCATGGACGGTGACCGGGTGGCCGGGATCATCGTGGAATCCAAGGCGGGGCGCGAGGCGATCATGGCCAAGGTGGTGATCGACGCGACCGGCGATGCTGACGTCGCCCACCGCGCCGGTGCCCCGACCGTGAAGACGCCGGTCGAGGAGATGCAGGCCGCGAGTGTCATGTTCCACCTCGCGGGCGTCGACAAGAAGGCCTTCATGGCCGAGGTGAAGGCCGATCCGCAGACCTACAAGGACTGGTCGACGGGGGAATGGACGGTCGAGACCGACGGTAAGGAGGACGACATGTTCTCGCCCTTCCTCAAAAAGCCGTTCCGCAAGGCGATCGAGGAGGGGCTGATCCCGGCGCATCTCAGCACCATCGCCGGCACCTGGGGCGCCGTGCACGACAGCGGCGAACTGACCTACATGAACCTCGTCCACCTCGCCGGCGTCGACGGGACCGATCCCGACAGCATGACGCGCGGCGAAATTGAAGGCAGGCGGCAGGCCATGCTTGCCGTCGAGGCGCTCCGGCGCTTCATGCCGGGCTGCGACGGCGTCCGGCTGCGCAACTTCGGCATGAGCATCGGCATCAGGGATACGCGCAAGATCGACGCCGTCTACAACTTGACCGAGGCGGATGCGCGCAACCAGGGCCGGTTCGAGGATACGATCGGCATCTATCCGGAGTTCATCGACGGCTACGGCGTGCTGATCCTGCCCACGACCGGGCGCTACATGCACATCCCCTTCCGCGCCATGCTGCCGAAGAAGGTCAAGGGGCTTCTGGTCGCCGGCCGCGCCATCGGCGGCGACCGCATCGCGCATGCCGCGACGCGCAACATGGCCTGCTGCGCCGTGGCCGGACAGGGCGCCGGCGTGGCGGCCGCACTGGCGGTGAAGACGGGCCGCGACGTGGCGGAGGTCGACCTGGCGGCGGTCCAGGCGGAGCTCGAACGCCAGGGCGTCCGGATCCACTGAAGCCCAGGGCACCGGCGGAGCGCGGTCGTTCCACCGCCTTCACGGCTTGCGCCCCGGCGCAGGCGGGGTAAGCTCGGGGCCAGGTTCCGCCCCTTCTCGCAAGCGCCCGTTTTTCAGGAGACCCGCCGTGACGAACATCACCAGACCGCTCTTCGCCGCCATCCTCGCCGCCGCGCTTTCTCCGTTTGCCGCGATCGCGCAAGCGCTGCCCGACCTCGACGGGCGCGACGTGGTGGTGGTGACCGAGAACGCCTACCCGCCGCTGCAGTTCGTCGACCCGAAGACGGGCGAGCAGATCGGCTGGGAGTACGACGCGATGAACGAGATCGCCAAGCGGCTGAATTTCGACGTCAGCTACCAGAACACCAGCTGGGACGCGATGATCCAGGCCGTTTCCGACGGCCAGTACGATCTCGGCATGACGGGCATCACCATCAAGGAAGACCGCAAGGAAAAGGTCGACTTCTCAGACCCCTACATGCGCTCGGAGATGTTCATGCTCGTGCGCGGCGACGAAAACCGCTTCGACGACGCCAAATCCTTCGCGGTCTTCGACAAGGGGCTGGTCGGCGCGCAGGCCGGCACGACGCCGTTCTACGTGGCGGTCTACGACGTCCTGGACGGCGACGAGGCCAATCCGCGCATCAAGCTGTTCGAGACCTTCGGCGCATCGGTGCAGGCGCTGAGGACCGGCGACGTCGACGTGGTGCTGACCGACGGAACGGCCGGGCAGGGCTATGTCGATGCCTCGGACGGCGCCCTGAAGCTGGTCGGCGCGCCGCTCGGGACTGAGGATTTCGGCTTCATCTTCCCCAGGGGATCCGAACTCGTGGCGCCGATCAACGCGGCGATCGCTGCCATGCGCGCCGACGGCACGCTGGACGCCCTGAACCGGAAGTGGTTCCTCGACTACAAGATGGGCGAGTGACGCCGGCCACCGATCCGGCCGCACAGCCGAAGTCCGCCTCCGGCAAGGAGTTTCCCTACTGGCTGGCCGCTGCCACCCTGATCGCGGTGGCGGCCGCCCTGGCCATCGCCGCCAGCGATCTCTATTCGCAGGTCTTCGGCGTGGTGGCGAAAGGCATCGGCATCACGATCTTCGTCACCGTCGTGGGGTTCGCGCTCGCCTGCCTGATCGGCCTCGGGATCGCGCTAATGGCGCTCTCCGGATCGGTCGCGCTGCGGCAGGTCGCGCGCTTCTACGTCGAGATTGTCCGCGGCATTCCGATACTGGTGCTCCTGTTCTGGATCGCCTTCGTCGGCGCACCGGCGCTCGTCGCCGGCTGGAATTTCCTGGCCGCGCCCCTGCACCGGGCAGGCATCGTCGAGCCGCTGATGGTGCGCGACGTGTCTCTCCTGTGGCGCGCGATCATCGCACTGACGATCGGCTATTCGGCGTTCATCGCCGAAGTCTTCCGCGCCGGCATCCAGTCGGTCGACGCAGGGCAGGTCGAGGCCGCCAAGGCGCTCGGCCTCTCGCCGTTCCAGCGGTTCCGGCTGGTGGTGCTGCCGCAGGCGGTCCGCATCATCCTGCCGCCGCTCGGCAACGACTTTGTCGCCATGGTGAAGGACAGTTCGCTGGTCTCGGTACTGGGCGTCGCCGACATCACCCAGATGGGCAAGATCTACGCATCCGGTTCCTTCCGCTTCTTTGAGACCTATTCGATCGTCGCATATGTCTATCTGCTCCTCACCGTCGGCCTGTCGCTGGCACTGCGGGCGCTGGAAAGGCGGCTGCGGCGCGCCCAGGAATTGAAAGGATCGTCATGAACGACAAACGCGCCCTCGATCTCGTCTATGCCGCGAGCACACCGGAAGAACTGGCCGACGCCTATGCCGCCTGGGCGGCAAGCTATGACCGCGAGACGGCGGAACTCGGCTACTGCCTTCCCTTCCTGATCACGAGCTGGGTCACCCGCCACGTCGCGAAGGGCGACGGGCCGTTGCTCGACGTCGGCTGCGGGACCGGCCTGACCGGGCCGTACCTCAAGGCGCTCGGCCATGAGGCCATCGAAGGGCTCGACCTGTCGGCCGACATGCTGCGCATCGCGGAAAGCCGAGGAGCCTATACGGCTCTCAAACAAGCGGAGCTCGGCAAGGACCTCCCGTGGCAGGACGGCCATTTCCGGGCGGTGTTCTCCACCGGCGTCTTCACCGAGGGGCATGCGCCGGCGACCGCGGTCGACGAGATCGTGAGGATCACGAGACCGGGCGGCCACGTCATCCTCACGGTTCGCGACAGCATTCTCGAAACGGCCGGCTTCCTCGCCAGGTTCTCCGACCTGGAAGCGTCGGGGAAGTGGCGCTCCGTCGAGGAGAGCCCGCCGTTCCGCGCCTTCGCCATCGCGGAACCGGAGGTATTGGTGAAGGCATTCGTCTTTCGGGTTTCCTGACCTCCGTCGCTGGCCCTCATTTCGGCATTGGAAGTCCCCGCGAAGTTCGAGGGGATTTCCCCGCGGCCCGGACCGTGCATACTGGCCGCATCTCCGCGATCCTGCCGAAGGCATCCACCGATGATCACGCTCACTGCCACCATCCGCTGCAAGCCAGGAGCGGAAGACGTAGTGCGGGCGGCCCTGGTTGAGGTCGGCGACTTCGCGGCGAAGAACGAGCCGCGCACCCTTTCCTTCTTCGTCACCGCCGGCGACACGCCAGGCGTCTTCGTCACCCACGAGCGCTTCGCGGACCGTGCCGCGATGGAGGCTCACAACGCAGGCGCCGGCTCGAAGGGCTTCTTCGCAGCGACGGAGGGTTTGCTTGCCGGCGTCGACGTCGTTACCGGCTCCGAGATATTTCCCCCGACCTGAGCCTGCCGGGGAACTCGGCGCTTTCCCGGCAATTTGCCTACTCGCGCAGGTTCATGATGCAAGAACTACTCGACGACATCGGCCACACGACATGGCTCCCCTTCTCCGTGATCGCCGGGAGACTGGCCCTGGCCGCTGTCCTCGGAGGCATGGTCGGGTTCGAGCGCGAGTGGCGGGAACGGCCGGCGGGGCTGCGCACGCACATACTGGTCTGCCTCGCCGCGGCGATCGTGGCCATCCTGTCGATCGAAATCACCCATTCCAGCTATTTCGACGGCGAGAACGTCCGCATCGACCCGATCCGCCTGATCGAAGCCGTGACCGCGGGGGTAGCCTTTCTGGCGGCGGGCCTGATTGTCTTTGCGAAAGGCGAGATCCATGGGCTGACCACGGGCGCAGGCATGTGGCTTGCGGGTGCGATCGGGCTTGCCTGCGGGCTCGGATACTGGAGCATCGCGGTCTATGCGACGGTGCTGGCGCTGATCGTTCTCGTGCTTCTGCGCCTGGTGGAGAAGAAGCTCAACATGAAGGAAGAAGGCGACGGCCTCAACGGACCGTCGCGCGGCGAGACGGAGCGGCCGGCGGCCGGGAGCAGGAAGCCCAAGCGCTGACGCGAACCATTTGCTGGCGGCCCCCAATGTTGCTATGTGACGGGCCATGGAAGCACTTTTCGGCGACCCGACCTACAAGCGGTTCGTCCTGCAGGACCGGAAGCGCCTGCCGGCGCGCTTTTTCGCGCGCATCTCGGGACCGCTGAACGCGCGACTTCGTCCCGCCTGACGACGGCGCGATCGCCGCGCCGATTCCCGTTCGATACGCTTCACCGGAACAGTACAATGACCGCACCACGCACGCTCTACGACAAGATATTCGACGACCACGTCGTCGACCGCCAGGAAGACGGTACCTGCCTGCTCTACATCGACCGGCACCTCGTGCACGAGGTGACCAGCCCCCAGGCCTTCGAAGGCCTGCGCATGGCCGGGCGCCAGGTTCGCCACCCCGAAAAGACGCTCGCCGTCGTCGACCACAATGTGCCGACCTCGCCGGACCGCAAGTTCGGCATCAAGAACGAGGAAAGCCGCATCCAGGTCGATGCGCTCGCCACGAACGCCGCCGATTTCGGCATCGAGTATTACGACGCCGCCGACATGCGGCAGGGCATCGTCCACATCATCGGACCCGAGCAGGGCTTCACCCTGCCCGGCATGACGATCGTCTGCGGCGACAGCCACACCTCCACGCATGGCGCCTTCGGGGCGCTGGCGCACGGCATAGGCACGTCCGAGGTGGAGCACGTGCTCGCCACCCAGACGCTGATCCAGAACAAGGCCAAGAACATGCTGGTGCGCGTCGACGGCCAGCTGCCGGAAGGCGTCACCGCCAAGGACATCATCCTGGCCATTATCGGCGAGATCGGCACCGCCGGCGGCACGGGATACGTCATCGAGTATGCCGGCGAGGCGATCCGCTCGCTGTCAATGGAAGGCAGGATGACGGTCTGCAACATGTCGATCGAGGGCGGCGCGCGCGCCGGCTTGATCGCCCCCGACGAGAAGACCTACGAGTACATCAATGGCCGGCCCAAGGCGCCGACCGGCGCCGCCTGGGACATGGCCAAGGCCTATTGGGAAACGTTGAAGACCGACGAAGGCGCGCATTTCGACAAGGTCGTCGTGCTCAACGCGGCGGAACTGCCGCCCGTGGTGACCTGGGGCTCCTCGCCCGAGGACGTGATCTCGGTGACCGGCGTCGTGCCAAACCCCGATGACATCGCGGACGAGAACAAGCGCAACTCGAAGCGCCGCGCCTTGGAATACATGGGCCTCCAGCCGGGCACGAAGATCACCGACATCCAGCTCGACCGGGTCTTCATCGGCTCTTGCACCAACGGCCGCATCGAGGACCTGCGCGCCGCGGCAAAGATCGCCGAAGGCCGCAAGGTCGATCCGCGCGTGGATGCCATGGTCGTGCCGGGCTCCGGCCTGGTGAAGGCGCAGGCGGAGAAGGAGGGTCTCGACCGGATCTTCAAGGATGCCGGTTTCGACTGGCGCGAACCGGGCTGCTCCATGTGCCTGGCCATGAACGACGACCGGCTGAAGCCGCAGGAACGGTGCGCCTCCACCTCTAACCGGAACTTCGAGGGCCGGCAGGGCTTCAAGGGCCGCACCCATCTCGTATCGCCGGCCATGGCGGCCGCCGCCGCGATCGCCGGCCGCTTCGTGGACATCCGCGACTGGAAGTGACGATCAGGCAGGCCGCCATCTCGGCGGCCTCCCGCTTTCTCACGCGCATGATCGGGTTCGTTTTGGCGTCGGCTTTCCTGCCGATCCGTCTGGATGAGGCGGATTAACGAGTTTTTGGTCTCCCTGCCCTATTAGTCCTTACTGATAGGTGTGGGAACCACGATGAGTCAGGCCGGATACATCCTTGCCATCAACATTTTGGTGGCGGGGCTCTTTGCGAGCGCGTTCGCATGGGCGGCAACGTACGAGAAGGTTTCCCGACCTGCCCGCTGGATCGTCGCGGGCTTCCTCCTGGGCATGGCGAGCTTCGGTGCGGAGTGGCTGATCGCAGTCGCAGACGACGCGCGCTTTTTCGTCTTCGCCTCCTTTGCCCTGTCGATCACGGCGTTCGCGCTCTTCGATGCCGGCCTGGCGCGGGCCTACCGCCAGCCGATCCCGTGGACGCTGCTGCTGGGCATCCTCGCCGTTTCGCTGCCGCTGAACCTCGCGATCTACGACATGCCGCGCACGTCGCCCGTGCGCGACGTGCTCTACCAATTTCCGTACTTCCTGATGCAGATGGTCGGCGCCTGGATCGTGGCGCGCGCCAAATCGCCGCGCCCGCTCGACAAGGCGCTGGGCGTGCTGCTCGCGGTCAGCGGACTGCAGTTCCTCGTCAAGCCCTATCTGGCAGTCGCCTTCGGGACCGGTGACCGGCCGCAGGCCTATGTCGACACCTTTTATGCCGTGCTGTCGCAATCGATGGGCGCTGTGCTGATCGTGGCAGTGGGCCTGATGATGCTCGTGATCCTCTTGCGCGACGTTCTGGCCGAGGCAACGGTCAGATCGGAGACGGATCCTCTCACCGGGCTGCTCAACCGGCGTGGCTTTGAGCAGCGGGCGCGGACGATCGCACAGCGCCTGGCGACGCCGAAACTGCCGGCATCCATCGTCATCTGCGACCTCGACCACTTCAAGTCGGTGAACGACCGCTTCGGGCATGCGGTCGGCGACAAGGTGATTTCGGCATTCGCCAAACAGCTGCACGATGCAGTCTCGGAAAACCACATCGCCGGACGAATCGGCGGCGAGGAATTCGCCGTCATCCTGCCCGGTGTCGACGGTGCCTCGGCGCGGCTGTTCGCGGAGGGGATCCGCAGCGCGTTCGCCGCGGCGGCAATCGAGGGGGCGCCAACCGATCTTCGGCCGACGGCCAGCTTCGGCGTCGCGGAGCTCACCCGGACCGATACGCTCTCGGACATGCTGCGCCGCGCCGATCTGGCCCTCTACGAGGCCAAGGACGCCGGACGGGACTGCGTGCGGGTCGCACGTCCCTACTTTTCCGGCGGCTCCGAGGAGCGGCGCGCCCTTCGGGACGGCTGAAAGGTCTGCCTACCCCTACTTCGCCGCGACCTGCGCGTTGCCGGTGGCGAGACCGTAGTCGCGCATCTGGTCGGCGGACAGATAGTAGAGCGAGCGCGGCGGGGTATCGAGCGCATGCAACCAGAGCGCCGCGTCGACGCCCATGGCGGCGAGATGGCGCGAGATGCGCGCGGTGGTCGCCTGCGCGTCGGCCATTGCCTGGGCCGGATTGCCGGGATCGGCGCTGACGGAATAAAACTGGTGCACCCCGACGGCGGCCTTGGCGCTGATCGTCCGGTTCGTTCCGCCAGCGAGGATCAGCGGGCACGAGGAAGCGCACAGTGCGCCGTCCTCGACCGTGGTGGCAAGGCCGCGCTCGCGGATCAGCGTCGCCATTCCGATGGCGTCGTCCAGCGACCCGCCGGGCGAATTCAGCGAGACCGTCTCGACGTATTCGCCGCGCGCGGCGAGTTCGGTTTCGAAACGCGCCTTCGACCCGTTGTCGATGTAGCCCTCGACGGCGAGCACTCCGCCGGGCCGCAAGGTGAACGCAACCGGGGCGCGGAGCGCCGTCTCGTCGGTGGTGAGGTTATCACGTGGGTCGACCGTAAGCGAAGCGCCCTCGCCGCCGCTGACGGTAACCGCTGGGGGCAGCACCGCCGGCGCGGCCAGGTGACTGGTCGGTTCGCTGGAAAACAGCGGCTGGTTGCCCCACAGGTCCTGAAAATCGAAGACCAGCACGCCGATGGCTCCGGCGAGCAATCCGCGGAACGCCCAGCGTATCACTTCGCCCTCGTCGAAACGGGCGAAATAGCGCATCACGGCGTTTCCGCCCCCCGCCTCTCGAGGGATCGCCGGACTGCCGGCCAGGTCTGCGTCTTTGGCGCTCACGGGTCCTGCCTCTTGCGTTCGGAAAAGGGAATGGGAGTGACGTTCTCGCCAGCGGACTGGCGGCTGGGTATCGGCGCGGCGGCCGGCTCTGCCTCGTTTGGAGCCGCCACGGGGGTTTCAGCGGGCGGCGCGACGGCGGCGCGACGCGCCACCAAGGCGTCGTGGAGTTCGAGCGAGCGCAGCATGTCCGCGGCGGTGACCCGGTCGGCATCGGCGAGATGTTCGTCACCGCGCCGGATGGCGCCCTGAACGACGCCCATGATGGCGACGAGCACGCCGGGCAGGAGATCGATCGAGATGGCGCCGGCCCAGCTCGGAATGAAGTCGCCGGCGTAACGCAGCACGGCCTCGGCCGAGGAAAGGGGCACGTAGCGCCGCTCGGCGACCTTGGGCTGGGCTAGGATCTCGGCGGCGGCGTCCGACAGAGCCTTCGACTGCGCATCGACCGAAGCGCGGATCGTGGCCATCACCTGGTCCTGGCGCCCGGCGAGATCGGCGGTGCTGCCGTCGGCGACCGGTGCGATGAACCCGCCGGAAAGGTCCGCCGCGGCGCGCGCGACCGACGGCGCGATCGATGTCTGTTCGAGCGAGGCGATCACGCCGGCAAGCGCCACGGCCTCCTCGGCGAACCGGTCCGAGCGGGGAGCGATGGCGCCCGATTCGGAGACGAGGCCGCGCATGGCGGCCAGCCGTTCCTGGCCCTCTTGGAAGAGTTGCGCGACCTCCTCCTGCGTTGCGCGGATGTTGGCTTCGAGTTCGCGCATCTGCGCCGACATCTGCGTGAGGAGCTGGACGACGCTGCCTGAGCCCGAGGTGCCCGTCAGCGCCCCGGAACTGCGCTCGTCGTCGGCAAGCCGCGCGAATCGCTCTTCCGCGCGCTGGATGTCGGGCAGCAGCGACAGCGCCCCCAACGCATTGGTGTTGGCCTGGTCGAGATCGGCCGTATAGTCCTCCAGCGTCTCGGCGAGATGCTGCTCGACGGCGGCCGAACCCGCCAGTGCCGCGGCGTTGAGCCAGGACGACATGGCGATGATCATCGCCGAACCCAGCGCCATGATGCCGAGCAGCGCCATGCGCGAGGAACCGTCTCGCATCTCCGGCAGGAAACGCATGAGGTAGGTCCAGAAGCCGTAGATGCCGACCGAGACCGCCGCCGAGTAGACGACCGCCGCGAAGAACACGATCGCGGCGGTTCCGTCCAGCAGGCTGCGCACGCCGAGATAAGTGTAGACGCCCGACGCCAGCGCGAGCGTGGCGAGCACGAACCGCGTCATCGTCTCGAGCGACGCGGAGTGGTCCTTCAGGCGGCGGGCTGTCGCGGCGTCACTCATGCGATCTCCGGCTCCGGTTCATCCTTCGTTAACCTTTTCCCCCGGCGAAAAAACGGCGGGAGAGGTGTCGAAAAGAGGGCCGGCGCGGCTCCGTCCTACCGGCAGGGATGCCGCAGGACGGGCACCACGTTGTCGGCCAGCCCGTACATGTAGCTGCGCCCGTGGACGAGCACGCCGGGGGCACGGCACGGCCGCTCGTAACCGTATGCCTCGTCGGCCTCGTCGAGGTAGACGACGTCTGCGCTGCCGGTCCTCGTGTAGGCCGCCAGTTCCTGCGCGAGGTGGCCCTGCCCGACCACGATCCGCTTGTAGCCGCCCGGGCTGCGGATGATCAGGTTGCCAAAGCTGTCGGCGTAGACGTGATCGTGAAGTCCGCCGGCAAGCGCCGCGGTCGACGTCGCGAGGGACCCGGCCGTCGCCGCCAGAACGACGCCGCAAAGTCCGCCGATGATGGTTTTCAGTTTCAAGCGCATGGCTCGTATCCTTTCCTTCCAGGCTTCGAGCCTCCTCGAGCCAGAACTTAACGCTTTCTTAACCAATGTCACCGGGGAAGGTGCCGGATGCCGGCAGGCAATTGACAGACATGGTTAATATCCTCAAAGGAAGCCGGATGACCAAACAGACCGCGACACCACAGCCCGCCGTCGAGATCGCCCTGCTGCGTCTCAACGATGCCCTCGACTTCGCGCCGTTGCTGGCGGCCTATGCCCAGGCGCTGAAGCGCGGTGCGCCGCGCCGGCCCGACCAGTACTACGCGGAATCGCTGTTGCAGGACCGGACGGCCGAGGTGCTCGGCGCGCGCATGAACGGCGAACTCGTCGGCTTCGCCATCTTCACCGACCTGCCCGAGCCGGTGTCGGGCATGCGTTGCGGCGCCTGCGACCACATCTACGTCCACCACGATCACCGCAACAAGGGGATCGCCAAGGCGATGGTGGACGTGCTCGCCGACCAGGCCGAGGAGCGCGGCTGGACGAGGCTCATCCTGAACGCGCCGCGCCAGCCCGAGGACGGCAGGAAGCTCTACGAGCAGATCGCCGCACCCGCCGACTGGACGAGCTACGTCATCCGCTTCGACGGCAAGTAGGTTCGAATGCCTCCCGCTGGGTCAGCCGGCCTGTCCGTTGATTCGGCGGCCGGTTGGCCCCTACTGTCCGCCTCAGATGCCTC
This sequence comes from Aquibium oceanicum, assembly GCF_001889605.1. Taxonomy (NCBI): domain Bacteria; kingdom Pseudomonadati; phylum Pseudomonadota; class Alphaproteobacteria; order Hyphomicrobiales; family Phyllobacteriaceae; genus Aquibium; species Aquibium oceanicum. The sequence goes on from NZ_CP018171.1 coordinate 145,460, forward strand.
GTGATTCGTTCCTGCCCGCCGGTCTTGTCCTGGTGCTTCCCGTGATCCTGTCCTTGTCCGCCTGCGTCGACGGCGGCCCCGGTCGGCCGTCGGTGTCACCGGCGGCGTACACGCCGACGGTGAAGCGCTATCATTGCGAAAACGGCTCGGACGTGGTGATCGAAAACCGCGGGACTTCCGTGGTGGTCACCGACGAGACGGGTCAGCCGGTCGAACTGCCCGCGTCGCCCACCGGCTCGCGCGCCCGCTACGGATCGGGTGCCTATGCACTCGTCCTGGAGGACGGCGAGGCCTTGTGGATGAAGGCAGGCGAGGAGCCGGGCACCTGCCTGCGCTGATATGCGCCCACCCGGCGGACCGTCGGCGACGGAGTGCCCGTCCGGTTCAAACGATTGAAGCGCGGCGGCGATTAAATATCAGGCCGGCCAAGCTTTTTGCGGCTTTGACGCGGTGCGAAAAGCGCTCTAGAAAGCGCCATCCATAGGCCGCTGGCAGAGCATTTTCATGCATCCGGCCGCGCCGTCCGAACTGGGGGAGCCATGAGCAACTCGACAGCCACCCGTCCCGGCATGAAGCCACGTCCGCTCTCGCCGCACCTTTCGATCTACAAGCCGATCCCGACGATGATGATGTCGATCGTGCACCGCATTACTGGCGGCGCGCTCTATTTCGGCATGCTTATGGTCGCGTGGTGGCTGGTAGCCGCGTCGACATCGGAAGACGCTTTCGGCATCGCGCAGGGCGTCATGGGATCCTGGATCGGCATCCTCGTACTGATCGGCTTCACCTGGGCTCTCTGGCACCATCTGCTCGGCGGCATGCGGCATCTTCTCTGGGACACCGGCTACGCGATGGACAAGCACACGGCGACGACGCTCGCCTGGGCGACGCTCGCCGGTTCGCTGGCGCTGACGCTGCTCACCTGGATCGCCGTCTTCGTGATGGGAGCGTGACGATGGCCGACATGCAGACACCGCTGCGCAAGGTTCGCGGCCTCGGTTCGTCCAGGGGCGGAACGGCACATTTCTGGCGCGTGCGCGTCACGTCTGTCGCGCTGGTCCCGCTCAGCCTCTTCGCCATCTGGCTGGTGCTTTCGACATTCGGCTCGGGGTATCTCGAAACCCGAGCGACGCTCGCCCACCCGGTCGTGGCGATCCTGCTCGGACTGTTCGTCGTCATCACGCTCGACCACATGCGGTCGGGCATGGAAGAGATCATCGCCGACTACATCCACGGCGAGGGGCTCAAGCTCGCGCTCCTGATGCTAAATCTCTTCTTCGTTCTCGTCGTCGGCGGAGCCTGCCTTTTCGCTCTGCTCAAGATCGCATTCGGAGGCTGACGCTCCCATGGCCAAGGCAACATCTTCGAACGGCAAGGCCTATACCTTCGTCGATCACAAGTTCGACGTCGTGGTGGTCGGCGCCGGCGGCGCTGGACTGCGTGCCACACTCGGCATGGCCGAGCAGGGGCTGAAGACCGCCTGCATCACCAAGGTCTTCCCGACGCGCTCGCACACGGTGGCCGCGCAGGGCGGCATCGCCGCCTCCCTGCAGAACATGGGCCCCGACCACTGGCAGTGGCACCTCTACGACACCGTGAAGGGCTCCGACTGGCTGGGCGACGTGGACGCCATGGAATACCTCGCCCGCGAGGCGCCAGCCGCCGTCTACGAGCTTGAGCACTACGGCGTGCCGTTCTCGCGCACCGAGGAGGGCAAAATCTACCAGCGGCCCTTCGGCGGCCACATGCAGAACTTCGGCGACGGCCCGCCCGTGCAGCGCACCTGCGCGGCGGCCGACCGCACCGGCCACGCCATCCTGCACACGCTCTACGGCCAATCGATCAAGAACAACGCCCAATTCTTCATCGAGTATTTCGCGCTCGACCTGATCATGACGGACGGGGTCTGCACCGGCGTTGTCGCCTGGAACCTCGACGACGGCACGATCCACCGCTTCGCCGCCAAGATGGTGGTGCTGGCGACAGGCGGCTACGGACGCGCATACTTCTCCGCCACCTCGGCCCATACCTGCACGGGCGACGGCAACGGCATGATCGCGCGTGCCGGACTGCCCCTGCAGGACATGGAATTCGTACAGTTCCACCCGACCGGCATCTACGGCGCCGGCTGCCTGATCACAGAAGGTGCGCGCGGCGAGGGCGGCTATCTCGTCAACTCCGAAGGCGAGCGCTTCATGGAGCGCTATGCGCCCTCGGCCAAGGACCTCGCCTCGCGCGACGTCGTCTCGCGCTGCATGACCATGGAGATCCGCGAGGGCCGCGGCGTGGGCAAGGAGAAGGATCACATCTTCCTGCACCTCGACCACCTGGACCCGGCCGTGCTGCACGAGCGTCTGCCCGGAATCTCCGAATCGGCGAAAATCTTCGCTGGCGTCGACGTGACCAAGGAGCCGATCCCGGTGCTGCCGACGGTGCATTACAACATGGGCGGCATCCCCACCAACTACTGGGGCGAAGTGCTGAACCCGACCGAGGCCGAACCGGACCGGGTCGCGCCGGGCCTGATGGCCGTCGGCGAGGCCGGCTGCGCCTCCGTCCACGGCGCCAACCGCCTCGGCTCCAACTCGCTGATCGACCTCGTCGTCTTCGGCCGCGCCGCCGCGATCCGCGCCGGCGAAGTCGTCGACAGGGCCGCGCCGATCCCTTCGATCGACGAGGCGGCGGTCGACCGGATCATGGAGCGCTTCGACCGCATCCGCCACGCCGACGGCTCCACGCCGACGGCCGTGCTGCGCGAGAAGATGCAGAAGGCGATGCAGGAGGACGCCGCCGTCTTCCGCACCCAGGAGACGCTGGAAAGCGGCTGCGAGCGCATCTCGCAGGTCTGGAGCGAACTCGCCGACCTCAAGGTCACCGACCGCTCGATGATCTGGAACTCCGATCTGGTCGAGACGCTGGAACTCGAGAACCTGATGGCCTGCGCCATCACCACCGTCTACGGCGCGGAGGCCCGCAAGGAGAGCCGCGGCGCGCACGCCCGCGAGGATTTCGACAGCCGCGACGACGTGGACTGGCGCAAGCACACGTTGTCCTGGGTGAACGAGGCGGGCGAGGTGCGGCTCGACTATCGGCCGGTACACACCGACACGATGCTGCCGGAAAGCGACGGCGGCATCAGCCTCGCCAAGATCGCGCCCAAGGCGCGGGTGTACTGAGGAAGGATCATCATGGTCGAACTCACCCTCCCAAAAAACTCCAAGATCAATCCGGGCAAAACCTGGCCGAAGCCGGAAGGCGCGACGAATGTGCGCGAGTACCGGATTTACCGCTGGTCGCCGGACGACGACCAGAACCCGCGCGTCGACACCTATCATGTCGACATGGACGATTGCGGGCCGATGGTGCTAGACGCGCTCCTGTGGATAAAGAACAAGGTCGATCCTACGCTGACCTTGCGCCGCTCCTGCCGCGAGGGCATCTGCGGCTCCTGCGCCATGAACATCGACGGCACCAACACCCTGGCCTGCACCAAGGGCATGGACGAGATCGACGGCGCGGTGAGGGTCTACCCGCTGCCGCACATGCCGGTAGTCAAGGATCTCGTGCCCGACCTCACGGTGCCCTATGCGCAGCTCACGTCGATCGAGCCGTACCTGAAGACCGTCTCGCCCGAGCCGGCCAAGGAGTGGCTGCAGAGCCACGAAGACCGGCAGAAGCTGGACGGGCTCTACGAATGCATCCTGTGCTTCTGCTGCCAGACCTCCTGCCCGAGCTACTGGTGGAACGGCGAGCGCTATCTCGGCCCCGCCGTGCTGCTGCAGGCCTATCGCTGGCTGATCGACAGCCGCGACGAGGCGACCGGAGAGCGGCTGGACAATCTCGAAGATCCCTTCCGGCTTTATCGCTGCCACACGATCATGAACTGCACGCAGGCCTGCCCCAAGGGCCTGAACCCAGCCAAGGCGATCGCCGAGATCAAGAAGATGATGGTGGAACGGGCCGTGTGATGAACCACGTTCTGCCCCCCGACATGGAGGGTGGAGCGGTCGCTGAAATCCAGGACATCCTTGACCGCCTCGCCGCAGATAATGGCGTTGCCATTCCGTTGGCAATCGAGAGTGGCAGCAGGGCCTGGGGGTTTCCGTCGCCGGACAGCGACTACGATTGCCGGTTCGTCTACCTTCGGCCGGCGACGGAAACGTTCACGCTGTTCCCGCGACGCGACGTGATCGAACACCCGCTGTCGAGCCTGATCGACGTCGGCGGCTGGGAGCTTTCGAAAGCGCTTCGTCTTCTCATCCGTGGCAACGCGGTGATCATAGAGTGGCTCACCTCACCATTTGCCTACCGCGAACACCCCGAGTTCCGGGCCGGGTTTCTCGATCTCGCCGAAGACGTTGCCGACAGAAGCCTGGTGGCGCGGCACTACTTCCATCTCGCCGAAGGCCAGTCCGTGCGCTTTTTGGACAATCCGGATGGCGAGGTGGCACTCAAGAAGCTGCTCTATGTCCTCAGGCCCCTCATGGCGCTGAGATGGCTGTCAGCACGACCTGATGCGGCAGTAGCGCCCATGAACTTCGGCTTGCTGTTGGACGGTGTCGATCTTTCCGCGGATGTTCGCCAAGACATCAGTGACCTGCTGGAGCGGAAGCGGACGACGCGCGAACTCGGCACGGGCAAGATACCGGGGTCGATACACGAATTCATCTCCGGCACATTGCGCGATATGGAAGATTTCAGGGAAGCGCCCGCGGAAAAGGACACGGAGGCGGGCGAACGCGCTGCCGACGACTTCTGGCGCAACTGGACAGAACGTCTATCGCCAGCCTGAGCCTCTTGCTCGACGCCTCCGCCTTTGCCACATAACGGCCCATGGACACCCCCGCCTCCGACCTCCCCCTCCTCAACGCCATCGAAGCCCGCGTGCTGGGCTCGCTGATCGAGAAGAAGGAGCTGACGCCGGACGTCTATCCGCTGACGCTCAACGCCATGCTGTCGGCGGCGAACCAGAAGACGGCGCGCGAGCCAGTGATGAGCCTGGACGCAGCCGACATCCACCGCGCCTTCAAGTCGCTGCAGGACAAGGGCCTCGTGCGCCAGGTCTCGGGGTCGCGCGTGGAGCGTTTCGAGCATCTGCTCGGCCAGCGTTTTTCGCTGACGCGCGGCCAGACCTCACTGCTCGGCCTGATGATGCTGCGCGGGCCGCAGACGGCCTACGAACTCCTGTCGCGCAGCGAGCGCATGGCGCGCTACGCGTCGGTCGAGGAGCTCCTGTCCGATATGGACCTCCTGATCGGCCGCAAGTTCCCGCTGGTGCACCTGGTCCCGCGCGGCCCCGGCCAGCGCGAGGACCGCTATGCGCATCTCCTGAGCGGGCCCGTCACCGTGGCGCCGCGGGCAGCCGCCCCGCATTCTCCTTCCGCCCCGCAATCCGAACTCGAAGCCCGCGTCGCCGCCCTCGAAGAGCAGCTTGCCGAACTCAGGGCGCAGGTGGAGGCGCTGTCGGCGGGCCGCTGAAGCCCGGCGGGTATCATCTTCGCGGTTGGCGCGCTAGATTGGCGAACGCCACCAGCCGACGAGCGGATGCGATGCCGGGTCAACAGGTGCGATACGTGAGAAGTTTCGACGGCGCCCAGATCGCCTATGCGGTGAGCGGGAGCGGTCCTCCGGTCGTGCTGATGCCGAGCTGGCTGACCCACCTCGAATACCAGGGTCGGAGCGTGGCCTGGCAGCCATGGCTGGAGGCACTCACATCCCGCCATACGTTGATCCGTTACGATCCGCGCGGCTGCGGCCTGTCCGACCGGGATGTCTCGGACCTCTCCTTCGACGCCTGGGTAAAGGACTTCGCCGCTCTCGCCGACAGGCTGGAACTTCACCACTTTCCCCTCATCGGAGCCTGCCAAGGCGGGGCGGTCGCCATCGACTTTGCCGGAAGGCATCCCGGGCGTGTCAGCCACCTCGTCCTTTATGGCACATACGCGAGGGGGCGGAACCGGCGCTCGTCCATCCCGCTCGAGCCGGAGAAGGCGAAGGTGATGCTCGACATGCTCGAGCTTGGCTGGGGACAGGAGGATTCCGCCTTCATGCGATCCTTTGCTACGCAATTTCAGCCCGAAGGTTCGATGGAGCACCTTCGCTCGTGGTGCGAGCTGCAGCGCCGGGCGACGTCGCCGGCCAATGCCGCGGCACTGACGCGGATCATGTTCGATATCGACGTGAGCGACTCTGCGGCAAGAATTGCCTGTCCGACACTCGTCGCCCATCCCGATCGCGACGCGGTGGCGCCGATCGAAGAAGGGCGGCGGCTCGCGCAGATCATCCCGGACGCCCGTTTTCTCCAGCTGGACAGTCCCAATCACTTCCTGCTTGCCGACGAACCTGCGTGGAGCACGTTCCTTCAGGCACTCGATGATTTCCTACCCGCATCGGACGCAGCGATCGACGATTTCGCACTGACGCCGCGGGAGCGTGGAGTGCTCGACCTTCTTGCCGACGGGCTCGATAATCATGCGATCGGCGGGGAGCTGGGCATCAGCGAAAAGACCGTACGCAATCATGTTACGGCGATCTTCGACAAGCTCGGAGTCACCACCCGGGCACAAGCGATCGTCGTGGCGCGCGAGGCCGGACTAGGGGACAAGCCTGACGCCTCCAGGACCGGAGTCCCCGCCGGGAACCGCCAGACCGGCCGATAACCCGCGCCAGCCGGGACATCCGCCTCATGCGGGGCATGGCGGCGCGGGAATAGAGTCTCTCCTCACGCCGTATCACCGGCCTGCCGGGAGAATCACCATGATCGCGAAGGTCCGCCAGCAACTCTCATCCCCAGCACTCGTCTCATGCGCCATCGCATCCGTCTTGCTGCTCGTCCCTGCCGCCTATGCCGGCGAGGCGGGCCACCACGCCGAAACAATGTCCGTCGAGAGGCTGAAAGTCATCTATCTGGGCTGCGAGGACTCCGCGACGTCGCAGAGACTGGCGGGCGGCGACGCTATGTACTGCTCGACCGTCTACGAGGAACTCAAGGAGCGCGCATTCGACGGCAATTCGAAGAAGATCCGCGAATGGCTCGATAGCCGGTCCGGCACGCGCGGGGCGTACGGTTGACGCCGGTCGTACGCTCACGCAAGCGTGTCACGGCTTGATTTTGAAACGCTGCGCCGCTGGACTATTTCTCCGGAAAATGGAGAAGAAATCGATGTTTCGCAGCCTCGTCGCAGCTTCATTCATCCTCGCCGGCGGGTTGCTTTCGCCCGCCATGGCCCAGCAGACCGAGACCGCCATCTTCGCCGGCGGCTGCTTCTGGTGCGTGGAATCGGATTTCGACAAGGTTCCAGGGGTCGTCTCGACGACATCGGGATATTCCGGCGGGACGCTCGAGAACCCGACCTACCCGAACCATGAAGGCCACCGGGAGGTAGTCCGGATCGAATATGATCCGGCCAGGGTGGACTACGAAACGCTGGTCGACGTCTTCTTCCACACCGTCGACCCGACGGACCCCGGGGGCCAGTTCTGCGACCGCGGACATGCCTACACGACCGCCGTCTACGTGAACGGCGACGGGCAGAAGGCGGCAGCCGAGAAGGCGAAGGCCGATGCGCAGCAGTCGCTTGGCAAGAAGGTCGTGACCCCGATCGAAGCCGCCGGGCCGTTCTGGCCGGCCGAGGGCTACCATCAGGATTACTACAAGAAGAACCCGCTCAAGTATCGCTACTACCGCTTCGCCTGCGGCCGCAACGCGCGCGTCGAGGAGGTGTGGGGCAAGGCGGCGTACGAGGGCGTTCCCTCGCACTGATCCATCCGCTGACGCGATGGCGATCGCCGGTTACCGGCGTTCGCCATCTGTTTTCAGCTACGGCCGCGGCCGAGCCTTTCCTTCGCAATCGCCTCCGCGACCTCCTCGGTCGTGCGCCCCTCTGCCTCGGCGCGCCGGAAGATGGCCGTCAGCACTTCCGGTATCCTTTCGACCCGCTTCATGGTCGCGTCCGCGTCATAGCCGCCAGGCGCAAGTTCGGCGGCAACGTTCATCAGGCCGCCGGCATTGATGACGTAATCCGGCGCATAGAGGATGCCCCGCTCCCCGAGCAGATTGTCGTCCCTGTCCGTCGCCAGCTGGTTGTTGGCCGCACCGGCGATAATCGAGGCCTTCAGCAGCGGGATCGTCTCCCGCGACAGAATTCCGCCGAGCGCGCAAGGGGCGAGAATGTCGACGTCCGCCTCCAGGATCGCATCGCCCATCAGCGACTGGGCGCCCAGACGGTCGACCGCCTTCTGCGCGCGTGCCGGATCGATGTCCGAAACAGTGATGAACGCGCCTTCCTTCCTGAGCTTTTTCGCCAACGACCATCCGACGGAGCCGAGGCCCTGGATCGCGACGCGGATACCCGCCAGCCGGTCCTTGCCGCGACGATGGGCAAGCGCGGCCTTGATGCCGAGGAAAACGCCGTGCGCGGTCACGGGAGAGGGATTGCCGCTGCCGCCGCTGGTCGTGCCGGTCACGTTCGGCGTACGGGCGCGAAGGAAATCCGCATCCTCCAGCGTCAGCCCGACATCCTCTCCAGTGTAGAACTGGCCGTCGAGCGCCCGCAACATCTCCGAATAGGCCTCGAGCAGTTCGGGCGTCTTCTGCGTCTTCGAATCGGCGATGATCACCGCCTTGCCTCCGCCGAGGTCGAGCCCGGCGATGGCGGACTTGTAGGTCATGCCGCGCGACAGCCGCAACGCATCCGTCAGCCCTGCCTCGAAGCTCTCGTGGGGCCACACGCGGGTGCCGCCCAATGCCGGTCCGAGTGAGGTGTCGTGGATTGCCACGATCGCCGTGAGCCCGCGACTGTCGTCGCGGCCGAGCCAGATCTGCTCGTGTCCGTCGAAATCCGGCAGGCCTTCCGCCTGCGCGGTGATGTCTTCAAGGGAAAGCGACGATTGACGACCGGGCACCCTGACCTTGCGGGGTTCGGTGGATTGAAGCATCTTTCGGATCCTCCCGAGATCTTTGAAACGATGCTTCAGATATAGGTCGAACCGGCCGATCTTTCCTTTCGAAGATGGCCGGGCCGGCGAGCTTCCATTGCGGATTCAGGCGCCGTGGCGCCAGAATCGGGCCGAATACGTTGAAGCGCTTTCAGGCGAGACGCGCGTCCAGCGTCACGTTGATGGCGCCGAGAGCCTTCGAAACGGGGCATTCCGCCTTGGCCTTGTCGGCGAGTTCCTTGAACTTTGCCTCGTCGATGCCCGGAACGGTCCCGGTCAGGGTCAGCGCGCTGCCGGTAATGCCGGTGCCCGGCACCAGGGTCACGACCGCCTTGGCGTCGAGCTTATCGGCCGGCGTGCCGTTCTCGGCCAGGAAGTGCGACAGCTGCATGGCGAAGCAGCCGGCGTGGGCGGCGGCGATCAGCTCTTCCGGATTGCTGCCGGCCTTGCCGCTCTCGTCCTCGAAGCGCGATTTGAATGAATAGGCGAGCCCGCTGAGCGCGCCGCTCTGCGAACTGAAGGTTCCGGTCCCTTCCTTGAGGTTTCCCTCCCAGGTGGCGGTGGCTGAGCGGTCCATGCAGAATCTCCATTGTCGTGATGTTGGATTGCGTCTGACGACAATACCTTGGCGGCCGGTCGCGATCCGACAAGTTTCCGTTACCGGTGTGCCGACATCAGATCGGCTCGCCGCGCAGCAGGTTCGGGGCGGGCCCCGCGAGGCCAGCGGCCTGCCGGATGAAGAACTCCTTCAGCCACGGCATGCGGTCGACCATGCCGAGCCCAACGTCGCGGATCGTGCGCAGCGGTGCGAAGTCGTTGGAGAACATGCGGTTCAGCACGTCGGTGGTGATGCCCATCTGGACGGTGTCGAAACGGCGCCAGCGGGTGTAGCGATCGAGCACATCGATGGCGCCGATATCCTCGCCAAGGCGGTCGGCCTCCACGACGACCTGGGCCAAAGCGGCGGCGTCCTTCAGGCCGAGATTAAGCCCCTGCCCGGCGATCGGGTGGATGCCGTGCGCGGCATCGCCCGCGAGCGCGAAGCGGGGGGCGACGAATTCGCGCGCGAGCGTCAGCCCCAGCGGCCACGCCTTGCGCGGACCGTCGACACGTATCTCGCCGAGCTTGAGGCCGAAGCGAAGTTCCAGTTCCGTCTCGAACACGATGTCGTCCTCCGCCACCAGGCGGTCGGCCACCTCGGTGCGCTCGGTCCAGACGATCGAGGAGCGATTGTTGCCCTTCTCGTCGGGCTTGAGCGGAAGGATGGCGAAGGGACCGGCCGGCAGGAAATGCTCCTCCGCGCGCCCTTCGTGCGGCCGCTCGTGCGCGACAGTGCAGACGATGCCCGACTGCCCGTAATCCCAGTGCACGGTCTTGATGCCCGCCATCTGGCGCAGGCGCGACTTCACCCCGTCCGCGGCGACCAGCAGCCGCGCCTCGATGGAACCGCCGTCGGCGAGCGCGACCGTCACCGATGCGCCGTCCACGTCGAAATGGTCCACGGCCACGCCTTCGACGATGGCGATGCCCAGTTCGCCGGCGCGGCGCCGCAGCGCCGCGTTCATCGCCCGGTTGGGAACCATGTGCGCGAAGGGTTCTCCTTCCTTCACCTCGCCGTCGAAGGTGAGGAAGACAGGCCGCACCGGGTCGGTGGTGCGGGAATCGGTGACGATCATGTCCATGATCGGCTGCGCGGATGGCTCCATCTGCGACCAGCAGCCGAGCTGTTCGAGCATGCGCCGGCCAGCGGCGGCGATCGCCGAGGCGCGGGCGTCGCGCTCCCAGACGCCGGCGGGCGCCGCATCCACGACCGTGATCTTCAGGTCGGGCCGCGCCTGCACGATGGAAACCGCGGTGGCGAGACCGACATACCCCGCGCCCGCCACGACGATATCGACATTGTCCTGCATCTCTTCCGGCATCCTCGTACTCCGCTCCCGCAGCGATGCGGCCGCCGGCCGCTTGACTTATCCTGCCTAACTGTCCGAAACCGGCCTCCCGGCAAGCCGGCGCCAGCGCGAGAGGGGCCAAAGCACCATGTCTTCAGCCATGCAGGAACTCCTCCGCATTCTCGACCTGGAGCACCTGGAGCACAACCTGTTTCGAGGTCGCAGCCCCCAGACGACCTGGCAGCGGGTGTTCGGCGGCCAGACCATAGGCCAGGCGCTGGTCGCGGCGCAGCGCACCGTCGACCCCGACCGGCACGTCCATTCGCTGCACGGCTACTTCATGCGGCCCGGCGACACACAGGTACCGATCGTCTACGAGGTCGACCGCATCCGCGACGGCGGCTCCTTCACCACCCGCCGCGTCGTGGCGGTCCAGCACGGCAAGGCGATCTTCTCGCTGGAAGCTTCGTTCCAGGTCCTGGAGGACGGGCTGGACCACCAGGTCGAGATACCGGCGGACGTGCCTTTCCCGGACGAACTGAAAAGCCAGCGCGAACTCCTGGAGACGACACCCGAGGTTCCAGAAAACATCCGACGCTTCTGGGCACGCGAGAGGCCGCTGGAGATCAAGCCGGTCCACCTGGAGCACTATGTCAGCCGGGACAAGCTGCCGCCCCGTCAGAGCGTCTGGATCAGGACGACGGGGCCCGTGCCGGCGCAATGGCCGGTGCAGTCGGCGGTGCTGGCCTACCTTTCGGACATGACGCTGCTCGACACGGCGACCTTCGCCCATGGCCGGGCGATCTTCGATCCCGACCTGCAGGTGGCGAGCCTCGACCACGCCATGTGGTTCCACCGTCGCGATCCGCTCGACGACTGGCTCCTCTACACGCAGGACAGCCCGTCGTCCTCCGGCTCGAGGGGTTTCACCCGCGGCGCGCTCTATTCGCGCAACGGCACGCTGGTCGCATCGGTGGCTCAGGAAGGGCTGATCCGGGTGAGGACGCGTGCCTAATATTTAGGCATTTCGCTTTTTTTGCATATTTGTTAACCCAATCCATTGTGCAGCGCGACATAGATGCGTGACCGGGCTGCGCCATCGCCTATGGATTCCAGCAGGTTAACCCCTTCTCGCCCGAACTGGCACGGAGCTTGAATCACCTTGGGCACGCTCTGGCTGCCTAGGCGTGCCGGCGGTGTCACGTAACGCGGGGGACCCGCAAGAAAAGAGGGTGAAACCTTATGAAGATCGTGATGGCTATCATCAAGCCTTTCAAGCTCGACGAGGTGCGCGAGGCGCTCACCGCCGTCGGGATCCAGGGCCTGACCGTCACCGAAGTCAAAGGCTACGGGCGTCAGAAGGGGCATACCGAAATCTACCGCGGAGCCGAATATGCGGTGAGCTTCCTGCCCAAGATCAAGATCGAGGTCGCCGTCGGTGGCGACATGGTCGACAAGGCCGTCGACGCGATCAGCGGAGCCGCCAAGACCGGCCAGATCGGCGACGGCAAGATCTTCGTCTACGGGATCGATCAGGCCGTGCGCATCCGCACCGGCGAGACCGATGTCGACGCGCTTTGAGAGCCAATTCGATTTCAAGGAGACAGAAATGAACCTTTCGAACATTTCCAGGGCTGCGTGGCGGCCTGCATTGCTCGGCGGCCTCGGACTTGCGGCTCTCGGGGCAAGCGCGGCTTTCGCCCAGGATACCGCAGCCCCCGCGGCCGAAGCTGCCGCGACCACCATGGACAAGGGCGATACCGCCTGGATGATGTTGTCGACCATCCTCGTCCTCTTCATGGTGCTTCCGGGCCTGGCCCTCTTCTACGGCGGCCTGGTGCGCGCCAAGAACATGCTTTCGGTGCTGATGCAGTGCACGATGATCACCGCGGTCGTCATCGTCATCTGGGTGGTCTACGGCTATTCCTTCGCCTTCGGCGGCGGCACCGGCGCCTATTGGGGTGGGCTCGGCAAGCTGTTCCTGTCGGGCGTGACGGCTGAAAGCGAGGCTGCGACCTTCTCCGACGGCGTAGTGATCCCGGAATTCGTGTTCATCTGCTTCCAGATGACCTTCGCCTGCATCACGCCGGCGCTGATCATCGGCGCCTTCGCAGAGCGCATCAAGTTCTCGGCGGTCATCCTGTTCGTGGTGCTCTGGGTCACCTTCGTGTACTTCCCGATCGCACACATGGTGTGGGATGCCAACGGCCTGCTGTTCGGATGGGGCGCTCTCGACTTCGCCGGCGGAACGGTCGTCCACATCAATGCCGGCATCGCCGCGCTCGTCGGCTCCATCATGATCGGCAAGCGCGCCGGATACGGCAAGGACAACATGGCTCCGCATTCGATGACGCTGACCATGGTCGGTGCATCGATCCTTTGGGTAGGCTGGTTTGGCTTCAACGCCGGCTCCAACCTCGAGGCCAATGGCGGCGCCGCACTGGCGATGATCAACACCTTCACCGCGACCGCCGGCGCCATCATCGCCTGGGTCGTCATCGAAGGCCTCGCCCGTGGCAAGGCCTCCATGCTCGGCGCTGCCTCTGGTGTCGTCGCTGGCCTGGTGGCAGTCACTCCGGCCGCCGGCCTGATCGGACCGGTCGGCGCCATCGTGCTCGGCGCCATTGCCAGCGCGGTCTGCTACTATTTCGTGGCCGTCGTGAAGATCAAAGCCGGCTACGACGACTCGCTGGACGTGTTCGGCATCCACGGCATCGGCGGCATCGTCGGCGCCATCGGCACGGGCGTGTTTACCTCGTCCTCGCTCGGTGGCATCGGCTATGCCGAAGGCGTCAGCATGGGCGGTCAGGTTTGGATCCAGATCCTCGCCGTTCTCGTCACCGTCGTATGGTGCGGCATCGGTTCGGCGATCCTCTACAAGATCGTGGACCTGATCGTCGGCCTGCGTCCGACCGAAGAGGCCGAGCGCCAGGGGCTGGATCTCACCTCGCACGGCGAAGTGGCCTACCACTCCTAAAACTACCGCGGCGGTTCGCCCGCCGCGCCCATCCGGTGCCCCAGGGCACATCCTCCCAGGAAACGGAGCCCGGCACCGCCGGGCTCCGTTTTCTTTTCGGCCGCGGAGTTCCGCGCGCCGCTGGATGGTTAATGCCGCTTTAACCTCGCCACCCTAGTCTGACCCCGATTTCGTGACCCGCCTGCGCGTGGATTGCGAGAGGTCGATCAGAGGAAGGAAAGCATGCGCCAAGGCAACCCCGCAGCCTTCGCCATGTCCGGCATCGGATATGGCATCCAGACGTTCCTGCGCCGGCAGTTCCTGCGCGCGCTCGGTCTGGCGCTGCTCGCCTCCTGTGCCTTCGCGATCGCCGGCCTCGCGACCTGGAACGTCGCGGACCCGAGCTTCAGCCACGCCACCGCCAACGAGGTGACGAACGCGATGGGTTATCCCGGCGCGGTGTTCTCCGACCTCGCCATGCAGTTCTTCGGGCTCGCGGCGGTTGCCGGTCTGCTTCCCGCATTTTCCTGGAGCCTGTTCCTGCTCGCGGCGCGCCGGCTCGACCGGCTGCCGCGCCGCGGCCTCGCCTGGTTCGGCGCGCTGTCCCTTTCGGCCGGCATCACCGGCTGCATCGCGGCCCCGCAGACCTGGCCGCTTCCTTCCGGGCTCGGCGGTGTTGTCGGCGACATCGTCCTGAAGCTGCCCGGCGCCCTGGCCGGCGGATATCCGACCGGCTGGGTCGCAGCTCTTTGCGCGGTGGTTCTGGCCGCGCCCACCGTCTGGCTCATGCTCTTCGCAACCGGTCTCATCGGACGCGTTCCGGTCTCCGAGGAGGACTTTCCGTCCGAGGCGGACGAGATCGACGACGCGCAGCAGGACCCGGAAGAAAGCGGCGGTATCCTCGCGCTTGGCGCGGTTGTTCACTTGTGGCTCTCGCTGCGCGCCTTCGTCCGCCGCACCTTTAGCGCCGTGCGTCCTGCGCCCCGCACCGTCTACGAAAAAGACGAGCCAGAGGACGATGCGCTGCTCGACCTCGAAGTGTCGCGGGACGACCGACTGACGCCCGCTGCGCCGGCCGCCCCTCGCGCCGCGCGGATCGAACCGAAATTCACGGCCGAGCCGGCGTTCGAGCCGTCCATCGACGAGGATGACGACGCCTTCGCCGACGAACCGATGGATTTCGACGACGACGTGCCGCCCGTACCGGAACGCCGTCGGGCCGCACCGCAACAGGAGGAGACCGACCTCCAGGTTCGGAATTTCCGCTCCGTGCCGGGCCAGGCGCGCGTCGAATCCCCCGCGCCCCGGCCGCAGCCGGGAAGCCGCGTCCAGCGCGAGGCACAGACCAGCCTGATCGAGGCCGACAGCTTCGAGATGCCCTCGCTGCACTTCCTCGCCGAAGCCAAGAACGTCGTGCGCGACGCCAGCCTCTCGGCCGAGGCGCTGGAACAGAACGCGCGGCTCCTGGAAGGCGTGCTGGAAGATTTCGGCGTCAAGGGCGAGATCATCCACGTGCGTCCCGGCCCGGTGGTCACGCTCTACGAACTGGAGCCGGCGCCCGGCATCAAGTCGAGCCGCGTCATCGGCCTAGCCGACGACATCGCGCGCTCCATGAGCGCCATCGCCTGTCGCGTCGCGGTCGTTCCTGGCCGCAACGCCATCGGCATCGAGCTGCCGAACGCCAAGCGCGAGACGGTCTATCTGCGCGAGATCCTCGCCAGCCGCGATTTCGAGCAGTCGAAGGCCAAGCTGGCGCTGGCGCTCGGCAAGACCATCAACGGCGAGGCGGTGATCGCCGACATCGCCAAGTTCCCCCACTTGCTCGTCGCCGGCACCACCGGCTCGGGCAAGTCGGTGGCGATCAACACCTTCATCCTGTCCATCCTCTACCGCATGAAGCCGGAGGACTGCAGGCTGATCATGATCGATCCGAAGATGCTCGAACTCTCCGTCTATGACGGCATCCCGCATCTGCTCACCCCCGTCGTCACCGACCCCAAGAAGGCGGTCGTGGCACTGAAGTGGACAGTGCGCGAGATGGAGGACCGCTATCGCAAGATGTCGAAGGTGGGCGTCCGCAACATCGACGGCTTCAATCAGCGCGTGGCGCAGGCGCAGAAGAAGGGCGAGGGCATTTCCCGCACCGTCCAGACCGGCTTCGACCGGGAGACCGGCGAGGCGATCTACGAGACCGAGAACCTCGACCTGTCGCCCCTGCCCTACATCGTCGTCATCATCGACGAGATGGCCGACCTGATGATGGTGGCGGGCAAGGAGATCGAGGGCGCCGTGCAGCGCCTCGCGCAGATGGCGCGCGCGGCCGGCATCCACGTCATCATGGCCACGCAGCGCCCCTCCGTCGACGTCATCACCGGCACGATCAAGGCAAACTTCCCGACCCGCATCTCCTTCCAGGTCACCTCCAAGATCGACAGCCGCACCATTCTGGGCGAGATGGGCGCCGAGCAGCTGCTGGGCATGGGCGACATGCTCTACATGGCCGGCGGCGGGCGCATCCAGCGCGTCCACGGGCCCTTCGTCTCCGACGACGAGGTCGAGAAGGTCGTCGCGCACCTCAAGCTGCAGGGCGTGCCGGAATATCTCGATTCCATCACCGAGGACGATGACGACGACGAGGGCGGCTCCTCCGGCGCGGGTACCGGCGGCAGCGGCGCGGGCGGCATGGACGATTCCGACGATCCCTACGATCAGGCGGTCTCGGTGGTCTTGCGGGACGGCAAGGCCTCCACCAGTTATATCCAGAGACGGCTGGGCATCGGCTACAACCGCGCTGCCTCGATCATCGAGCGCATGGAGAAGGAAGGGATCGTCGGTCCCGCCAACCATGCCGGCAAGCGCGAGATTCTCGTGCCGACCGAGGAAGAGACCTACTGAGCCGGCGCATCAGCCAAACTAACGCCGCAGTCGCCGCCTAGGCCCGGTGGCATGAACAGGAGAATCGGAATCATGACCGCATCGTTTTCCGCGCGTGTGAACCGCTTCCGCCGCGCGGCATCGGCCTTCGTCGTTGGCGTCGCCTTGTCGGGAGCAGCCCTTCTCGCCATGCCGGTGACCGAAAGCCCGGCCCAGGCGGCAACCATCGCGGACGCGCAGAAGATCGCCGACCACTTCGCGAACGTGCGCACCATGTCGGGCGAGTTCGTCCAGTTCGGCCCGCGCGGCGAGCAGACGGGCGGCAAGTTCTTCATCGAGCGGCCCGGCAAGATCCGCTTCAACTACGAGGCGCCATCCGGTTTCAAGGTGATTTCCGACGGCGATTCCGTGGTCATCAACAACGCCAAGCTGAATACCTGGGATCTCTATCCGCTGTCGAAGACGCCGCTCAAGCTGCTCCTCGACAACCGCATCGACCTCTCGGGAAACAAGGTGCGCAGCGTCAAGCAGGACGAGGACCTCACCACGATCCAGTTGCAGGACAAGTCGGTCTTCGGCGATTCGACCATCACCATGATGTTCGATCCCAAGTCCTACGACCTGCGGCAGTGGACCATCACCGACGCGCAGGGCAAGGACACGACCGTGATGATCTTCAACGTCCAGCAGGGCGTGAACGTGGACCCGAGCGTCTTCAAGATCGACTACGACTACATCTCCGAGAACACCGGACAGGCGACGGGCAGGCGCTGAGCTCGGCCTGACTCCGGACGTTCGACAGCGAACTCGGCCGCATGACGGCGCGGATACCCTCCGCGCCGCTTGTGTTTCGGGCCGGCGGCTGACACTGCTGCTGCGACGTTCAACAGCCCCGCAGCCGCATGCCCCTTTCCATCGCCACCTGGAACATCAACTCGGTACGCCTGCGCCTCCCGATCGTGGAGAAGTTCCTGCGCGAGCATCAGCCGGACCTCCTGTGCCTGCAGGAGACGAAGTGCCCCGACGAGTTCTTCCCGGTCGAAGCCTTTCATGCGCTCGGCTATCCCTTCGTGGCGATCAGCGGACAGAAGGGCTACCACGGCGTGGCGACCATTTCCCGGCGCCCGGTCGAGGTGACCGAGAAGCGCGAGTTCTGCAGCAAGGGCGACTGCCGCCACATCGCGACGCGCTTCGAGGCAGGCGACAGGTCGGTTCTGTTGCACAATTTCTACGTTCCGGCCGGTGGCGATGAACCCGACCCGGAGATCAATCCGAAGTTCCGGCACAAGCTCGACTTCATCGAGGAGATGCGCGACATCGCCGCCGCGCGCGACGGCTCTGACGCGTCGATCCTGGTGGGCGATCTCAACATCGCTCCGCTGGAGGAGGACGTCTGGTCGCACAAGCAGCTTCTCAAGGTGGTCAGCCACACGCCCGTCGAGACCGAGGGACTGGAATCGATGCGCAAGGGCGGCGGCTGGCAGGACCTGATGCGCATCCACACCCCGCCGCCCCAAAAGATCTACACCTGGTGGAGCTACCGCGCGCGCGACTGGCAGGCGGCCGACCGCGGGCGCCGGCTCGACCACATCTGGTCGTCTGAGAACCTGGTCGAGAGCCTGCGCGGCATCGAGGTGCTGAAGGAGGCACGCGGCTGGGAACGGCCTTCCGACCACGTCCCGATCATCGCCCGGTTCGCGCTCGACTGATCCGCCTCAGCGCGTGAAGCGCGATCCTTGCGTCGGCGTCGCGATACCGCAGACCAAGCCGCTTTGCAGGCGAAGACCGCACGCCTCGACCATCCGCCGCGATGCAGCGTTGGTCGCCGAAACCAGCTCGTAGATGTGGGTCGCCGTGAGACGCTCGAACACGCGCGAGATCATCAGCGCGTTGACGTAGTTGCCTAATCCCTTGCCACGCAGGGTATCCGCGACCGCGACCAGGCCACCCCAAGCATAGCGGTGGAAGTCGCTGTGGGAATTGTGCGGCATGTAGCCATGAGCGACGGCCACGACATTCCCGTCGGCGTCTCCGATGGCCGTGGTCGTAGCGGGACCGATGGCTCCGACCAGCATGGAACCCGAGAACGGAGCCACGCCGGCGGCGCTCATGATCGACTGAATACGTTGCGTGCGTTCGCCCGTCGGATCGGTTGGGCTCTCGAGCTCGAACAGGCCGGCCGGCAGGCTACGTGACAGTATCCCTTTCGAGGCCAGGAGCGCGGTGGACCGGTCCGCCAGGAAGACGTCCCAGGTATCCAGGCGGTAGCCGCGTTCGCCCAGGCGGTCCTCAAGTTCGGCCACCCCGTCGGCGGAAATTAGTCGAAAGCCGCAGATGCCGTCGCGATCGAGATACTCGTCGATCCGTTCCCATCCGAGCTTTGCCGGATCATCGCAGCCCATCGTGCGGCCGGTCTGGCATGCCCCGGGTGTGGCCTCGATGAAGGCAGCCGCCGCTTCCGCCCGTGCTTGAAGTCGCTGCTGCGTTTCGGTGCCGAAATAGCCAGCCATCCGATAGCCCTCCGGCAGGGATCATAACGATTTCACAAGCAGCCGCCAGCCGACGGGATCTCCGTTCTCCGGACGCGCTCCCGGTTCAGTGGACCGCGGACCGCAGCGTAGCCGCCGCGGTTAGAGGAACTTGGGCGCCAGCCGCTCGATCCGTGAGGCCATCGCCGCGAAGCCTTGCGACAGCCTCTTGTGGAGCTTGGCCGCCACTTCCGGGTATTCCTCGAGGATCCGCCTAAACAGCGTGCGGTTGAGCCGCATCACCTCGGTATCGCTGGCGGCGGCGGCGCCGGTGAGGCGCCGCGTGTCGGCGATCAGTGCCAGTTCTCCGAGAATAGCGCCGGGGCCGTGCGACGACAGCATCACGCGGCCTTCGCCGGTGTCGCGAAAGAGCGTCACCGACCCCGAAACGACCACATAGGCGCATTCGGCGCGCGCGCCCTCGCGATAGAGTTCCTTGCCGGAGGAGAGTTTCAGACGCTCGGTACCGAAGGCCAGAAGGCGCAGCTGATCGGGTGTGAATTCCTCAAAAATCCCCACGCCGGCAAGGATGCCGATATCGTCTTCAAGCGCCATGAAGCAGTCCCGGCTTCCCCCGCCCCGCCGTGAGCTTGCTAGTCGTTGGCCGACTCAGGGAACGAGCTTGTATCCACCGCTTTCTGTCACAAGTATTTCGGCATTGGAAGGATCGCGCTCGATCTTCTGGCGCAGCCGGTAGACGTGGGTTTCGAGCGTGTGGGTGGTGACGCCGGAATTGTAGCCCCAGACTTCCTCCAGCAGCACGTCGCGCGTGATGACCTTCTGGCCGGCGCGGTAGAGATACTTGATGATGGAGGCTTCCTTCTCGGTGAGCCTGATCTTGCCGCCGCGCTGGTCGAGCAGCAGCTTCTGGCTCGGCTTGAAGGTGTAGGGCCCGACCGCGAACGTCGCGTCCTCGCTCTGCTCGTGCTGGCGAAGCTGCGCCCTGATGCGCGCCAGGAGCACGGCAAAGCGGAACGGCTTGGTCACATAGTCGTTGGCGCCGGCTTCCAGCCCGAGGATCGTGTCGGAATCCGTGTCCTGGCCCGTGAGCATGATGATCGGCGACTTGAAGCCGCCCTTGCGCAGGAGTTTCACCGCCTCGCGCCCGTCCATGTCGGGCAGGCCGACATCCATGATGAGGAGGTCGATCAGCCCGCCGCGCGCGGTCTGGACGCCCTTCGTGGCGGTCGATTCCTGGAGGACCCGGAATTCCTCGTAGAGGGAAAGCTGCTCGACGAGGGTCGAGCGAAGGTCGTCGTCGTCATCGACTATGAGTATCGTGCGTGAGGTCATTTCCCGATCCAGTTTCCCTATCGACAGCCCGGCGCAAGCGCCTTCTTCTAGAGAGCGCACAGAATCCGCGAAAGCCGATCACCGTGATTTGTTCGCAACCGCAGTCTTACCCGAAAAAAAGTGAACGCAATGGGGCATTAACGCAAGGGACCCCGAAGCGTACGATCATCGAGGTTCGCGCCAGGGCCGGGGACCGGTCCAGAGGCTTCCTGGCTGTCGGCGGGACGGTCTTCCCCTGCGCGCTCGGAAGAGGCGGGATTTCGTCGCGGAAACGCGAGGGAGACGGCGCAACGCCGCTGGGGTCGCTGCGGGTTCTTTGGGGATACTGCCGGCCGGGACGCGGCGCACTTCCCCCGACGCGGCTCCCCTTGCTGCCGGCCTTCGAAGCGCTCGGCTGGTGCGACGCACCGGGCGACCGCAACTACAACAGGCCGGTGCGGCTTCCCTATCGGGCCAGCCACGAGGCCATGCAGCGCGACGACCACCTCTACGACATCGTGGTGGTGCTCGACTGGAACATGCGCCCGGCGGTTCGGGGCCGCGGCAGCGCGATCTTCCTGCACCTGGCGCGCCCCGGCTACCCGCCGACGGAGGGCTGCATCGCCGTCTCGCGGCGGACGATGCTGCGGCTCCTGCCGCTTCTGCGGCCGGGAACGGAAATCAGGGTGAAGCGCTGAGCGCCGGGAACCCGATCCGTCTTCTCACCCCCACCAGCCGATGGTGGCGCCCATCAGCAGCGCCACGCCGAGCCAGTGGCCGGCATCGATCAGCGTCAAGTCCCAGCCGAACCCTTCGTAGCGCTGGTTGACGGCGAGCGTGGTGGCCATGAAGCCGAGCCAGACGAAGAAGGCCGAGGTGAGGCCGTTCGCCAGTGTCACCTGACCGGCCCCGAGATGGCCGACGATGCCGGCGAGCGTCCAGGCCATGACGAGTTCGCAAATGAAGCTGGTGATCAGCAGGCTTGCGCCTGGCATGGCGGGTCCGCCGCCCTTCGGCGCGATGCGCGCTGCCTTCATCCACGGTTTCGACAGGACGCCGTAGTAGGCCGCGCCGAAGGCGAAACCCGCGATCGCGGCAATCAGGATCGCGACGTAACTCACCCCGCCGAACTGCATGTCCTTCCCTCCGGCCGCCCCGCGCGGCGCGGTCGATGAAACCCCGAAACCCGTGTGAGGTCAATCGAACCGCCACACCGTCGTGCGCTTGACCTCTGCGTCTTCCAGGGCGCGCGTGACCGGCACTTCGTAGCGGGCCAGTTCGCTCAGCCGGTCGCGTGGGAGGTAGGAGCGGCCGGGATCGCCCACGAGCACCGTGGTGCCTGAGGCGGCGAGCGATGCGAACCATGGGCAGAGGCTCTCGGTCATGGTCCTGTCGTAGAACACGTCTCCGGCGAGGAGAACGTCCCAGCCTCCGTCGGTACCGGTCAGGTCGTCGCTGGTGAAGGGAACCGACACGCCATTGGCCTGCGCGTTGAGCGCCACCGCAGCGCGGCAGAACGGATCGATGTCGGCCGCGAGCATCCGTGCCGCGCCGGCCTTCAGCGCAGCGATGGCGACCAGCCCCGAGCCGGTGGCGAAATCGAGCACAGACTTGCCGGCCACGATACCGGGATTGTCGAGCAGGTAGCGGGCGAGCCCCTGGCCGCCGGCCCAGGCGAACGCCCAAAAGGGCGGCGGCAGGCCGATCTCTTCGAGCTCCTCCTCCGTGCGCTGCCATAGGTGGTGCGCCTCGTCGGCGAGGTGCAGGGCGATTTCCGGCACGTGCGGAGGTGCTGACAGCGCGGTGTTGGCACGGATGAAGTCTTCCGCGTGCTCCAGCGTGATCAGGCGCATCGGCGCGGGGAACGGCTCAGCGGAGGCCGCCCATCCGGCAGACCTCGGCCCATTCGGCCTCGCCGACCGGCTGCACCGACAGGCGGGAGTTCTTGACCAGCACCATCTCCGAGAGCTTCGGGTTGGCCTTGATGTCGTCGAGGGAGACCGGCTTCGGCATGTCCTCGACGGCCTTCACGTCGACGCATTCCCAGCGCTCGTCGTCGGTCGTGGTATCGCGGTGAGCGGTGGCGCAGACCTCGACGATACCGACCACCGCCTTGCCCTCGTTAGAATGGTAGAAAAAGCCGCGGTCGCCGACCGCCATGGCGCGCATGTTGTTGCGCGCCTGGTAGTTGCGCACCCCGTCCCACTGCTGGCCTGCCTCGCCCTTCGCCTTCTGCTGGTCCCAGGACCAGGCGTCCGGTTCGGACTTGAAGAGCCAGTAGGCCATCACGCGCCCTCGGGCTTGTTGAAGGTCCAGTTCCACGGCCGGATGTCGGTCGATGCGAACAGGCCGGCCATAGCATAGGGATCGCCCGCCGCGATCGCCCTCGCAGCCTCCTCGTTCTCCGCCTCCACGACGAGCATGCTGCCGTTCGGCTTGCCGTCGGGGTCGAGGAAGGGGCCGGCGATCTTCAGCACGCCCTTGTCGTTGAGGCCGGTGAGGTAGGCGACGTGGTCGGGCCGCGTGTCCATGCGCAGTTGCAGGTGTCCGGGCTTGTCGTTGCAGATCAGTGCGAACAGCATGTCGTTCCTCTCCTCAGGTCTCGCGCTTCAGGGGCCGCGCCAGAAGGTTCGATACCGCTTCGCGCACCGTGATCCTTTGGTCAAGGAGCATCACCACGCTTTGCGTGATCGGCGCGTCGAGCCTGCGCTCTTGCGCGATCGTCCAGGCGATGCCGGCAGTCGCCACGCCTTCCGCCAGCGGCAGGTTCGCGACCGGCTGGCCACGCCCGACCGCGTGCCCATAGGAGAAGTTGCGCGACTGGCCCGAGCCGCAGGTGAGGATGAGGTCGCCCAGGCCGGAAAGCCCCATCAGCGTCTCCGGCCGGGCGCCGAAGGATTCGGCGATGCGGCGCAGTTCCACGAAGCCGCGCGTCACCAGCGAGGCCTGAGCGCTGGCGCCGAGCCCCGCGCCCGCGACCGCGCCGGCCGCGATGGCGAGCACGTTCTTCAGCGCACCGCCGACCTCGACACCGACGAGATCGTCGCTGGAATAGCAGCGCAGGCTGGGGGTGGACAGCAGCGTTGCGAGCCGGTCGGCGGTGCCGAGATCCTCCGCGGCGACGGTGACGGCGGTCGGCAGTCCCGCCGCGACGTCGTGCGCGAAGCTCGGCCCCGAGAGCGCCGCGACAGGGCTTTCCGGCAGTACTTCCCGCGCAACCTCCGAAAGAAGTTGGCCAGTGCTCGCCTCGATGCCCTTGGCGCAGAGCACGACGGGCACGTCGTTTGGGAGGAGTGGCGCGACTGTT
This sequence comes from Aquibium oceanicum, assembly GCF_001889605.1. Classification (NCBI taxonomy): domain Bacteria; kingdom Pseudomonadati; phylum Pseudomonadota; class Alphaproteobacteria; order Hyphomicrobiales; family Phyllobacteriaceae; genus Aquibium; species Aquibium oceanicum. The sequence goes on from NZ_CP018171.1 coordinate 169,223, forward strand.
TCGAGAACGATGCGCATGGTCTGCGCCGGAACGACCGCGAGCACGCACTCGACGCCCCGCAGCGCCGACCCCGCATCGCCCGAAGCCGTCAGCGCCTCATGCAGTCCGATCCCCGGCAGATAGCGCGGGTTGGCATGGTCGTGGTTGATGGCCTCGACGTTGGCCGCGTCGCGCGCCCAGAGCCGCACCGTGTTGCCCGCCATGCAGAGCGTCTGCGCCAGCGCGGTACCCCACGCTCCGCCGCCGAGCACTGCGATGCGAGCTCCGCCGCTCATGCCTTGGCGCCCCGCTTGCCGGCACCGACCAGCGGCGCAGCGTTCGCATCCAGCGGCCAGCGCGAGCGCGGCGCCATGGCCATCGGATCGCCCTCCTCCGCGAGCCCTGCCCGCATCCGCTCGATGCCGGCCCAGGCGATCATGGCGGCGTTGTCGGTGCAGAGCGCCGGAGGCGGGGCGACGAAGTCGAAGCCCAGGCGTTCGCAGAGCGAAAGCAGTGCGGCGCGGATCGGGCCGTTGGCGGCGACGCCGCCGGCCACGATCAGCGTCGGGCTCTTCGCCTGCGGGTACTCGTTGCGGAAGCGTTCGAGGCTGCGGGCGACCCGGTCGGCCAGCGTCTCCACAACCGCGCGCTGGAAGGAAGCGGCGATGTCGGCGACGTCTTGGTCGGCGAGTGGGGCGATGGCGGTCGCGGCCTGCCTGACTGCGGTCTTCAGGCCGGAAAAGGAAAAGTCCGGCCGCGCCTCGCCCTTCAGCGGATGCGGGAAGTCGAAGCGATGCGCGTCTCCGGTCAGGGCCACGCGCTCGACGTTAGGCCCGCCGGGATAGGGCAGCCCGAGCAGCTTGGCCGTCTTGTCGAAGGCCTCGCCGATGGCGTCGTCGATGGTGGAGGCCCAGCGCGCGTAGTCGCCCGGTCCGCGCACCAGCAAGATCTGCGTATGCCCGCCCGAGACGAGCAGCATCAGGTAGGGAAATGCGACGTCGTCGAGCAGCCGCGCGGAGAGCGCATGGCCCTCAAGGTGGTTGATCGGGATCAGCCGCTTGCCCGACGCAGCGGCGATCGCCTTGGCCGACATCATGCCGACCAGCAGCCCGCCGATGAGGCCCGGACCGGCCGTTGCCGCAATGGCATCGACATCGGACAGTGCGACGCCGGCCTCGGCCAGCGCCGCCTCGACGATGCCGTCCAGCGCCTCGACATGGGCGCGCGCGGCGATCTCCGGCACCACGCCACCGAAGGCCGCGTGCTCCTCGAGCTGGCTCAGCACGATGGTGGAGAGGATGCGCGGCATCTCCCCATCGCGCCACGCGACGACGGAAGCCGCGGTCTCGTCGCAGCTCGTCTCGATGCCGAGCACCCTTATCTCGCCAATCGGAGGCAGCATGATTGCCCCAAAATCCTTTCGCCGATAGGAAGACGCGGAGGTTGGACCGCGACCGGCGCGGGTTAACACGGACGGTGACGGATGCAAACTCGGCCCTTGAGGATCGGTACGCGCGGAAGCGCCCTGGCACTCGCCCAGGCGAGCGAGACGCGCGCCCGGCTGATGGCCGCGCACGGATTGCCGGAGGAGGCGTTCGAGATCGAGGTGATCTCGACCAGCGGCGACCGCATCCAGGACCGGCCGCTGTCGGAGGCTGGCGGCAAGGGGCTCTTCACCAAGGAGATCGAGGAGGCGATGCTCGACGGCCGCATCGACATCGCCGTGCACTCCTCCAAGGACATGCCGACGATCCTGCCGACCGGCTTGAAGCTCGCCGTCTTCCTCGAACGCGAGGACGTGCGTGACGCCTTCATTGGCCGCGACGTGGCCGCGCTCGCCGACCTGCCGCGGGGCGCCACCGTCGGTTCGTCCTCGCTGCGGCGCCAGGCGCAGATCAGGCGCCTGCGTCCGGACCTGAAGGTGGTGATGTATCGCGGCAACGTGCAGACGCGGCTGAGGAAGCTCGCCGACGGCGTCGTGGACGCCACGCTCCTCGCGCAGGCCGGGCTGAGGAGGCTCGGGCTGGAGCATGTCGCGACCAGCATCTTACCGGAGACCGATTTTCTCCCTGCCCCCGGTCAGGGCGCCATCTGCATCGAATGCCGCGAGGACGACGCGCGGGTGGAGGCCATGCTGGCGCCGATCGCGCATCGCGACACGGGCATCGCGCTCGCCTGCGAGCGGGCCTTCCTCGCCGCGCTCGACGGCTCCTGCCGCACGCCGATCGCCGGCCACGCGGTGGTCGACGGCAATAAGCTGCACTTTAGAGGCATGATCCTGCGGCCGGATGGCAGCGAGGCACACGACGTCGCCGGCGAGGGCGCGAGCGCTGATGCCGAGGCGATCGGGCACGATGCCGGCATGCGCGTCCGCGCCCAGGCCGGAGCAGGGTTCTTCGAAGACTGGTCGTGAGCGCGTGGCGCGGGTCCTGGTCACACGGCCGGAGCCGGGTGCTTCGGCGACGGCGAAGCGGCTGAGAGCGCTCGGGCATGAGGCGATCGTCCTGCCGCTCAGCGAAATCCGTCCGCTCGATCCGGACCTTCCCGAACCCGCCGCCATCGATGCGGTCGCCGCGACCAGCGCCAACGCGCTGCGCCACCTCAACCCGGAACGCGCGGGATCGCTGCTGGAAAAACCCTGCTTCACGGTCGGCGGTCGAACCGGCGATGCGGCACAGCGGGCGGGCTTCTCGGACGTGCGAAGTTCGGACGCCGATGCCGCCGCGCTCGCCCGGCTCGTCGCAGCGGAACTGCCGCAACAGTCCCGCGTCCTTTACCTGTGCGGTCGCGTCCGGCGGCCAGAATTCGAAGCCGGCCTCGACACCGCGGGAATTCGCTGCCTGCCAGTGGAAATCTACGACACGACCTTCACCCAGCCGGATGCGGCGCTGCAATCGCTGGCGGCCGCACCGCCGGACATCGTCCTGGTCTACTCGGTCAAGACCGCTGAAGTGCTGCGGGACATGATGTCCCCTCCGGAACCCGCCTCGGCCCTCGCCAATGCACGCTTTTTCTGCCTTTCGGAGGCGGTGGCACGCGCGCTCGGAACCCTTGTCGAAGGCCGGACTTACTGGAACAAGGAACCTGACGAACAAGCCCTGTTCGCCCTGCTTTCAGAAGCCTGACGCAAAAGGGCTATCAAAGCCCATGTTGCACGTGCGAAAGTGGCGGGAGTCAACGAGGTAACCAATGCCCCGGAGCCAGCGATGGTAAAACCGCCGAAGATCCGCCATTCCAAGCCGCGCCGCGACCCCGTCACGATCGACCTCGATCCCGCGGATGTGAAACGCGAGTCGGCCTCCAAGGAGCCGCCGGCCACCGCGTCGGCAAAGTCTACGGCGAGCGCGGCGGAGCCCGAGAGCGCCAAGGCCGGAAGCCAGCCAGCCGCCGGCACGTCGCCTTCCAAGGCAGAGACGCCGGAAAGCACTGCTGCGAAGCCAGCCGAGGGCAGCGAGAAGGCAGCGGCCAGCAAGCCCATGGCGACCGGCTCGTCGCCGACTACGACGGGATCGAAGGACGACAAAGCCACGTCTCCCGGAACGGACACCTCTGGCACGGCCTCCCCATCCGCAGGCGGCAAGGACGACAGGATGACGACTTCCAAGTCTGCGACCATCGGATCCACTTCCACGTCGGCAAGCTTGAAGGACGACAAGGCCACATCTCCCAAGCCTGCGACGGCGGGATCCACATCGGCGGCAACGGGCGCGAAGGACGACAGGAAGCCAAGCGGTCCCTCCGTACCCGAAACCAAACCCGCGCCCGAGGCCAAGCCCGCGACCATTACCGCGGAGGCTGCTAATGCAGGAGCCGCGACGTCCGTCCCGCCGAGCGGTAGGTCCGACCCGGGCAAGACGGCTTCGCCGGGCGCAAGCTCGCCCGCTTCATCCAAACCAGCCGGCGATCCGAAGGAGCCGCCGACCTTTGGACGCGGTGCGACGAGCGGACCCCAAAAAACCGAGCGGAAGGACGATCCAGCACCAGCTCCGGCCAAACGCGACGCGTCGCGCCGTGGCGGGGTCTCCGCCATCGCAGCCGGCATCGTCGGCGCGGCCATCGCGCTTCTCGGCGCTGGCGCGCTTCAATATGCCGGTGTCCTGCCCGCGGTCCAGACCGGTGGAACGGACGGTTCCGAAGTCGCCGAACTGCGCACGCAGATCGATACGCTGCGCGAGGAGATCGCCGCGGCGGGGACGGACGGCGCGACCGCCGATACGGCGCGGGTCGAGGAACTCGCCTCCGGCCTGGAGCAGGTCAGGTCGCAGATAGCCGAGCTTCAGGCCGCTCCGCCGGAAGGCGGCGGCGCGAACACCGAAGCCTTGCAGACGCGGCTTTCCGAACTGGAAAACACGATCGCATCCCTGCAGGACGGGCAGCCGGGCGCATCGTCCGAGGATCTCGTGACGCTCCGCGAACGCGTCGCTGCGCTGGAAGGACAGGTCGCCGGCGCATCGAATGCGGCCACGGCGGCGCAGGGCGCCATATCGGGGATAGAAGAGCGGCTGGCCTCCCTGGAGACCAGAGTGCAGGAGCTTTCGGGCCAGGTCGAGGAACAGGCTTCCGATAACGGCGCGGCACTCGCCATTGCCGCCGCCGGCCTGAAGGCCGCGATCGACCGCGGCGATCCGTTCATGACCGAACTCGAGACCTTTGCCGCCGTCGCGCCCGACGCGCCCGAAGTCGCCGCGCTGCGCGACCTCGCGGCGACCGGGGTTCCGACCCGCACGGCAATCGCCGAGAAGTTCGACGACGTGGCCGAGAGGATGATCGCGGCTGCAAATCCGGCTCCCGAGAACGCGGGATACTTCGACCGGCTGCTCGACAGCATGGGTTCGCTGGTCTCGGTGCGGCCGATCGGCGAGGTCGAGGGTGAAGGCGTCGGCCCGACCGTCGCGCGGATGGAAGCCGCGATCGACGCCGGCGATTACCAGCGCGCAATTGCGGAATACGACACCCTGCCCGAGGCGGCGAAGACCGCGGGGGCGGATTACATCGCCAGCGTTCGCGCCCGTCAGTCCGCCGATGATCTGGTGGCCAAGGCGCTGGCCGGCGCCTTGCGGGCGTGAGAGAAGGAGTTCCGGGATGTTGAGAGTGCTCCTTTTCGTCGCCGTGGTCTTCCTGCTCGGCCTCGGATTCGCGTGGCTGGCGGAGCGGCCGGGCGACATGGTCATCACGTTCGGCGGCTACCAGTACGAAGTGACGCTGATGGTCGCGGCGGTGATCGTGACCGCGATCGTCGCCGCCGTGATGATCGTCTGGTGGCTGCTCAAGGCGATCTGGAACAGCCCCTACACGGTTGCCCGCTATTTTCGCGTTCGCCGCCGTGATCGCGGCTACCAGGCGCTGTCGACCGGCATGATCGCCGCCGGCGCCGGGGATGGCGTGCTCGCCCGCCAGATGAACCGGCAGGCCGCCAAGCTCATCAGTTCCGACCAGGAGCCGCTCATCCACCTGCTCGACGCCCAGGCATCGCTGCTGGAGGGCGATCACGACACCGCTCGCAAGAAGTTCGAGGCGATGCTCGAAGATCCCGAGACGCGCCTGCTCGGGCTGCGCGGCCTTTACCTGGAGGCGCAGCGGCTGGGCGACCGGGATGTCGCGCGTCACTATGCCGAGCGGGCGGCCGAAACGGCGCCGCAGCTCGGCTGGGCTTCCAATGCCACGCTCGAGGCGCGCACCGCCGAGGGCGACTGGGACAGCGCGCTGTCTCTGCTGGAGGCGCAGAAGTCGACCAAGCTCATCGATTCCGCGAAAGCGAACCGGATGCGCGCCGTGCTCCTGACGGCGAAGGCGACCTCGCTGCTCGAACGCGACGCGCTGGCCGCCAAGAACGCTGCCGTCGAGGCCAACCGCCTCGCGCCGGATCTCGTGCCGGCCGCCGTCATGGCGGCGAAGGCGCTGTTTCGGCAGGGCGACCTGCGCAAGGGCTCGAAGATCCTGGAAGCCGCGTGGCGCAAGCACGCGCACCCCGAGATCGCGGATACATACGTCCATGCCCGTCACGGCGATTCCGTTGGGGACCGCCTGTATCGCGCCAAGAAGCTGAAGTCGCAGCGCGAGAACAATGCCGAATCGTCGCTGACGGTGGCGCGCGCCGCCCTGGAAGCAGGGGACCTGACGCTCGCCCGAAAGGCGGCCGAAGAGGCTCTGCGCATCCAGCCCCGCGAGGGCGGCTATCTCCTGATGGCCGACATCGAGGAAGCGGACACGGGCGACGAGGGTCACATCCGGCAATGGCTCGCCCGCGCGGTGCGCGCGCCGCGCGATCCGGCCTGGGTGGCCGACGGCGTGGTCTCGGAACGCTGGGCGCCGGTGTCGCCGGTGACCGGCCGGCTTGACGCCTTCGAATGGCGCACACCGCTGGAGCGGCCCCTGGCGCTGATCGACCAGGAAACCCATCTCGACCTTCCCTCCCGGCCGGTCCTCATCCCCTCCGCTCCCGCCGAGGCGCCGGAAGCGCCTGCCTCCGGCACCGCCGGTGAGAGCGAGGAGATCGCGACCGCAGAGACGGTGGTGGACGAACCCGACGTCGAGGAGACAGAAAAGCCTGAGGCGCCGCCGCGGACTTCCGGCAGCGCTCCCGCGCCGGTCGCACATGCGACGGCTGTGCCGATCGACGCCCGGCCGGCCGCGGCCAACGACGACGCGACGGCAAAGAAGTCCGTGACCGGCCCCGAATTCCCCCGCCCGGACGATCCGGGCGTCGATTCGGACGACGACAACGACCCGCGCTCGAAACGGTTCCGGCTCTTCTGAGTTTGGCAAGACGTCGATGAACGCCGACCCGGGAGCCCGCGCATGTTCGAACGCCTGATTTCCTTTCTGAACGACATCCCCGGCGCAGGGTCGGGGAGCGAGCGGCGAGACGATTCCGAAGATCCCCGGCTGGCCGCAGCCGCCCTCATGGTCCATGTCATGGATGCCGATGGCGTGCGCCTGGATGAGGAGCGCGCGGCTCTTCGCGAGGCCCTGACCCGGGCTTACGGCCTGTCGGGCGCCGAACTGGAACGCTTCGTTGCACGCGCCGAGGAGGAAGCCCGCGAGGCCGTCGATCTCTATGCCTTCACCAGCGTGCTCAAACGCCATCTGGACGAACAGGCGCGGATCGAGTTCATTGGGATCATGTGGGAAATCGTCTTCGCCGACGGTGAAATGAACGAACTGGAAGACAACATCGTCTGGCGTGTGGCAGAACTCATCGGCGTCGACCGGCGCGACCGCGTGCTGATGCGGCGCAAGGCCGATCCCTCCAAGGACGACAGCGAACCGGGGCTCTGACCGAACGGGCATGCCGCAGAAGCCGAATCCGAAAATCCTCATCGTCCTGCATCAGGAACTGTCCAGCCCGGGCAGGGTCGGGCACCTGCTCCTCGAAGGCGGCTTCGATCTCGACATCCGCCGGCCGCCGCTCGGCGACCCGCTGCCGGAGACGCTCGAGCTTCATGCAGGGGCGGTCGTGTTCGGCGGACCGATGAGCGCCAACGACAAGGATGAGTTCGTGCGGCGCGAGACGGACTGGCTCGCCGTTCCGCTCAAGGAGGACAAACCATTCCTCGGCATCTGCCTCGGCGCGCAGATGCTGGTGAACCATCTCGGCGGCAACGTCGCGGGACGCGAGGACGGACTGGTCGAGATCGGTTGGTATCCCATTCGCCCCACCGAAGCCGGCGAGGAACTGCTTCAATGGCCCGAGATGGTCTACCAGTTCCACCGGGAGGGTTTCTCGCTGCCGCAGGGCGCCACGCTGCTGGCCGGCGCGGAGGCCTATCCGAACCAGGCCTTCCGCTACGGCGCGAACGCCTGGGGCATCCAGTTCCACGCCGAACTGACCCGCGCCATGATGCAGCGATGGGTGGTGCGTGGCGCGCAGCGCTTCACGCTGCCGGGCGCCCAGCAGGGGCGCGACCATCTCGGTGGCCGCTTCATCTGGGACATGCACCTGAAGCGCTGGCTGGTCGAGTTCCTCGACCTGATCTTCCACACCCCGCGCCGGCATCCCGAGGAGACCGAGAGGCGCTGAGCCTCAGGCCCGTCCGTCGAGGTGCCGGGCCTTTCGCAGGGCCGGGAAGAGCCATGCCCACAGCCCGGCGATGCCGACGGCGCCGATGCCGCCGACCACCACGGCGGGAACCGTCCCGATGACGGCCGCCATCGCGCCAGCGCGGAACTCGCCCACCTCGTTCGAGGCACCCACGAACACCATGTTGACCGCGTTGACCCGGCCGCGGACGCGGTCGGGCGTCCATAGCTGGATCAGGGTCTCGCGAACGTAGACGCTCACCATGTCGGTCGCGCCGAGGAGGGCCAGCGCGAGGATCGACAGCCACGGCACCGTGGAGACGCCGAAGACCACGGTGAAGACCCCGAACAGCGCGACGAAGAAGAGCATGGCGATGCCGGCGTGGTCGCGGATCGGATGGCTGGTCAGCCAGATCGCGACCGTGATCGCGCCGATGCCGGGCGCCGCGCGGAGCAGCCCCAGCCCCCATGGACCGAGCTCCAGAATGTCGCGCGCATAGACCGGCAGCAGCGCGACCGCGCCCGACAGGAGCACGGCAAAAAGATCGAGCGAGATGGCGCCAAGCACCACCTTCTCGCTCCAGATGTAGCGGAAGCCGGCAAACAGTGTTTCCAGCGTCGGCTTTTCGGCCTCCGTGCGCTGTGCCGGTTTCGGGATGGCGAGGATCAGCAGGGCGGCCGCGGCCATGAACAAGGCCGCGATAGTGTAGGAAACGATGGGCGAGAGGCCGTAGAGCAGGCCGCCGGCCACCGGGCCGACAATGGTCGCGGTCTGCCAGGCTGAGGAATTCCATGCCACGGCATTGGCGAAGTCCTCCGCCGGCACGAGGTTCGCGACCAGCGAGGCCGCGGCGGGACCGAATAAGGCGCGGGCGATGCCGAAGAACGCCAGCGTGACGAAGACGCCGGCCGGCGATGTGAGGCCCCGGATCGTCAGCACCAGCAGCACCACGGCACACACCGCTTCGAGAACGGCCGAGACGGCCATCACGAGCCGCCGGCCGAAGCGGTCGGAGGCCGTGCCGGTCACCAGCACGAGCAAAAGGGCGGGCGCGAACTGGATGAGCCCGACATAGCCGAGATCGAGCGGATCGCGTGTCAGGTCGTAGATCTGCCAGCCGACCGACACCGACACGATCTGGGTCGAGAAAGTGGTCAGGAACCGCGCCAGCCAGTAGCGCAGGAAGGGTCCGTGGCGGAAGGCGGCGAAGCGGTCTGCGCCGGCGGCGCCGGTGTCGGGGCTCATTGTGGTCCAGGTCTTTCGTTCGAACCGGAAGTGGCAATCGCGTGCCTCCCCGGAGCCGGTAACGCAATTCGCCCGCCGCGGGACCGTCTATCTGGCCCTGGACCAACAGGATTTTTGGCCGGCCGGCCGGCACTCGCCGATTCCATGCAAGGCCCCTCGGCCAACAAAAAAGGCGGCCGGAGCCGCCTTTCGGGATCGATTGCCGGGCGAAGCCTATTCGCCCTTGGCCTCGGCGGCCTCTTCCTCGGCGGCCTTCGCTTCGGCAGCTTCGGCCGCAGCCTTCTCGGCGGCGAGCGCCTGGGCGGCGGCGGTCTTCTCTTCCTCGATGCGCGCCTTCTCGGCGTTCATCAGCTCGCGCTCGGAATCGTTGAGCCGGCGGGCGCGCACGCCCGTGTTTTCGGAGATGCGGGCCGACTTGCCGCGACGGTCGCGCAGGTAATAGAGCTTGGCGCGGCGCACCTTGCCGCGGCGCACGATCTCAACGCCCTCGACCAGCGGCGAGTAGACCGGGAACACGCGTTCCACGCCTTCGCCGTAGGAGATCTTGCGGACGGTGAAGTTCTCGTGGAGCCCGGAGCCGGCGCGGCCGATGCAGACGCCCTCGTAAGCCTGCAGACGGGTGCGCGTGCCTTCGGTCACGCGGACCTGCACGCGGATGGTGTCGCCGGGCTGGAATTCGGGGAGCTTGCGCTTTTCTTCGATCTTCGCGGCCTGTTCGGCCTCGAGCTGACGGATGATGTCCATCGCTTCATACCTCTTCTTGCTTCTCGACAGCCAGAGCGCCCTGCACTTGCCCAAAGGTTCATGACCGCTGGGCTATGCCGTTCGCCGGATCGGCGAGAGGCAGGGGCGAATTCACCGCGCTTGTTGACGGGTCCGGAACGACGGGGTCTTCCGGTTCGGGCGCGCTATTACACCGTCCGCGGGCGTTTGTCACCACCCGCGGCAAAATTCGCGGTGCCGAGGATTACTGGACAGGCGTGGCGAGCGGCTTGCCGCGCTCGATGATGTAGATCCCGATGACCTTGACCGGCTTGTCGCCCACCGCCTTGGCATCGTGCGGCACCCCGGCGGGGATCGTGTAGGAATCGCCGGCCTTCATCGTCCGGTCCGGTTCCCCGTCGATCGACATCACGGTCTCGCCTTCGAGGACGTACCCCGTCTCGATACCGGGATGTGTGTGCCGTCCCGCCGAAACGCCAGGTTGGATCTCGGCCAGGCCGGTGATCGTCGTGTAGCCGTCGGGAAAATCGGTCTTCTGCAGCGGCGTGCGCTTGATGCCGTCCTGTGCCGTGGCGGCGGCGGTCGTCAGCACGATCGCGAACGCGGCGAGCGCGAGCTTCTTCATTCGTCATTCCTCCCGGGTGTCGCCGCGGCACCATGCGCGGCATATTAGAACGCCGAGATTAGCCGAACCCACGCCGCAGGCAAGCGGCGTCGAGCGGTCTCGGGCGGCCGAATGGATCGTCTGGACCATTGCACGAAACGCGCAATCTTCCTAAACCGCCCGGGCCTCGCCGGAAGCCCGCATCGGAACCCGCCCTTGACCCTCCTCCTCGCCTGCCTGCTCTTCCTCTCTGGCTTTCTATCCGGCGCCATCAACGCGGTAGCGGGCGGCGGTACCTTCATCACCTTTGGCGCCCTGACGCTTGCCGGCATTCCGCCGATCTCGGCCAATGCGACATCGTCCATCGCCCAGTTTCCCGGCTACGTCACCTCGACGCTCGCCTACTGGAGCGACATCAAGCGCATGTGGCGCGGCGCGCTGCTCCTGTGCCTGGTGTCGGCGCTCGGCGCCCTCCTCGGCGCGCTGCTTCTCCTGGCGCTGGACAACCCGTCCTTCCGCGCCATGGTGCCGTGGCTGCTCATCGGCGCGACGACACTCTTCGCCGGCGGCCCATGGCTGAAGCCAAAGCCGCGCAATCCCGGCGAGGCAGCTCAGGTCGGCTCGTTCGCCGGGCGCGCCGTGCAGTTCGTCACCTCGATCTATGGCGGCTTTTTCGGCGCCGGGATGGGCATCATGATGCTCGCCACGCTCGGCCTCACCGAGAGCGGCGACTATCACCGCCTGAACGCGCTGAAGAACATGCTGGCGATCGTCATCGCGGCCGTCGCCATCGTCGTCTTCGTGTCGGGCGGCGTCGTGGCCTGGCTGGAGGTGCTGTTCATGATGCCCGGCGTCGCGCTCGGCGGCTATGCCGGCGTCTGGGCCGCCAAGCGCGTCCCGCAGGTGATCGTGCGGGTTTTCGTCATCGCCATCGGCTTGTTCCTGGCAGGGTACTATTTCTGGTTGGGCTGAGCGCTTCAAGGCTCGTCGGGATTTTCTTCCTCAGATTCGGCATAGATATCCAGCAAAAGCGGAATGTTACGCAAACCGAGCGCTTTCAGACTCCGAGGTGATATCCCGAGCATCTCGTTCAACTCGCTGAGCCACAGGCCGCAAAACATGTCGAGGTGGTGGCGATTCGATATACTGTCCCATACCGACAGATCATCGGTGAGTTGATCCAGGATCTCTTTGATTTGTCCATCCAGGTCGGCGGGGCAGGCATAATCAGTTTGTATCCGCCAGATACCGGTGCGCGCGATTCGCACACGGCCGCGCGGATAGTTGCTGAGTCCGTTTTTGGGAACCGAGTAAGTCGGTCTGCCACCAAGGAGCGACGATACTTCTTCAGGATCCAAGTCATCGCCGAAGAGGCGCAACGTGACAATCGATTTTGAGACCTCGGGCAACTGATTGTCCTAGTCCGGCAGTCTGACCGCCAGCAAATCAGGCCGCCGTTCCCGCGTCAGCCTTTCGGCCTGCTCACGCCGCCATGCTGCAACTTTTGCATGATTGCCCGACGTGAGCACTTCCGGGATAGCTCGCCCTTCCCACTCCTGCGGCCGCGTGAAATGTGGATGTTCGAGCAGGCCGCCTTCGAAACTCTCTTCCGTGCCGGAGGCCTCGTTGCCCATCACGCCGGGGAGCAGGCGCACGACGGCATCGAGCAGCACGAGCGCCGCAGGCTCGCCGCCGGAGAGGATGTAGTCGCCGATCGAGACTTCCTCGAGCCCGCGGGCCTCGATCACCCGTTGGTCGACGCCTTCGAAGCGGCCGCATACGATAACCGCGCCCGGGCCGGACGCCAGTTGGCGCACACGCGCCTGGCTGAGCGGTTTTCCGCGCGGGCTCATGAGGAGCTTCGGGCGCGGATCGCCTTGCGGCGCGGCGTGGTCGATCGCCCTGGCAAGGATGTCGGCGCGCATCACCATGCCGGCGCCGCCGCCGGCAGGCGTGTCGTCGACGGTGCGGTGGCGATCGGTCGCGAAGTCGCGGATCTGCACGGTTTCGAGCGACCAGTCGCCGCGCTCCAGTGCCCGGCCCGCCAGCGAGATGCCCAGATGGCCCGGGAACATCTCCGGGTAGAGCGTGAGGACGGCAGCACAAAAACTCACCGGTTTCCTCCGGCCGAGCGCGGTCCGCGCGGACGATCCGCGCCGCCACCGGACGGCTCGTCCTCGTCCTCTTCGTCACGCAATCCGGCCGCGGCGGTGTCGATCGTCACCGTTCCGCCCGCGACATCGATCGCGGGCACCGCGGCCTTGGTGAAGGGGATGAGTTCGCTCCGCCCGCCCGAGGTCGCGACTTCTATGATGTCGCCGCCGCCGAAGTCGTGCAGCGCGCGGATCGTCCCGATCTTTCCTCCCGTCTCGTCGACGACGGCCAGGCCGATCAGGTCGGCGTGGTAGAACTCGTCCTCCTCCAGGTCGTCGGGAAGCACCGAACGGTCGACGAAGAGCTCGGTCCCGTTCAGCGCCTCGGCCACATTGCGGTCGGAGACGCACTCGAAGCGCACGACCAGCATATCCTTCTGCGGACGCAGGTCGCGGATGACGAAAGTTTGTCCGTCCGAGGCGTGGAGCGGGCCATAATCGCCGAGCGCCATCGGTTCGCCGGTGAAGGTCTTCACGCGCACCTCTCCCTTGATGCCGTGGGCGGCACCGATGGTGGCCATGAGAACCGGGTTTTTCAGCTTCGGCATGGGATGCATCCTTCGCGCCGCTCCTAGAGCCAAGGCGCGGCGATGGCAATGACGGCGTTCACGAAGCGCTAACGCCTGCGCCCCAGCATACGTCACACCCAGGGACCCGTCTCCGATGCAGGAATTCCTCGTTTCAGCCAAAGCAGACCTGATGGAGGCCCGCGCCGGCTGGCTCTCGGCGCTCGGGCGCGAACGTCGCCTGGCTGCGTTGACGCTGGAGGCTTACGAGCGCGATACGCGGCAGTTCTTCCAGTTCCTGACCGGCCACTGCGGCGGGCCGCCAGGTCTTTCCGACATCGCCGATCTGCGCCCGGCGGACCTGCGCGCCTTTCTCGCCTATCGGCGCAAGGAAGGGGTCGGCGCCCGCACGCTCGGGCGCGGGCTGGCGGCGATCCGCTCCTTCCTGCGCCATCTCGAACGGCGCGGCCTCGCCAATGCGGCCGGGGCGGCGTCGCTGCGATCGCCGAAACTTCCCAAATCCCTGCCGCGTCCGCTGACCGCCCCCGATGCGAGACGGGTCGTGTCGGCGGGCGAGCAACTCGCCGAGGAGCCCTGGATCGCCGCCCGCAACGCGGCGGTCCTCACGCTCCTCTACGGGTCCGGCTTGCGCATCTCGGAAGCGCTCGGCATCACCGCGAGCCAGATCGCGGGCAAGGGCGAAACCATTCTCAGGATCACCGGCAAGGGCGGCAAGACGCGGCTGACGCCGATGCTCCCGGTCGCCCTGCAGGCGGTCGGCGAATACCGACGGCTCTGTCCCCACCATCTTCCGCCCAACGGTCCGCTCTTCCGCGGCGCGCGCGGCGGCCCGCTCGACCCTTCCGTCGTGCAGCGCGAGATGCGCAAGCTGCGCTCGGCGCTTAACCTGCCCGACAGCGCGACCCCGCACGCCCTGCGCCACTCCTTCGCCACCCATCTTCTGGCGCGCGGTGGCGACCTCAGGACGATCCAGGAGCTTCTCGGGCACGCCAGCCTGTCGACCACGCAGCTCTACACCGGTGTCGACACCAGCCGCCTGCTCGACATCTACGACAAGGCGCATCCGCGTGCCTGAGCAAGCAGGACGCACGGCGTTTTCGGCTTCCGCTTAACGGTTTCGCCGTTTTTGGCCCTTAACATACGCCCCATGAACCGTGCGATTGCCATCTCCGACCGCGTCTGCCGCGTCGCGCTTGCCCTGGTCGCAGCGGCGAACGTGCTCTTCCTCGTCGGCTTCCTGGCGGCCGTGTTGCTCGCGATGGAGGCCGGCGCCGCCACGCCGGACTGCAAGGGTACGGATCTGCTCGAACGGATGCGGACCGAGGAGCCCGCCCTCCTGGCCAGGATCGAGGCCAAGGCGAACGCCGTGCCGAACGGGCGCGGACTGCTCTGGAAAGTGGAAAAGCCGGGTGTCGAGGCATCGTACCTTTTTGGAACCATGCACCTGACCGATGCGCGCGTGGTTGACCTCACGCCACGGGCGCGGGACGCATACCTGTCCGCCGGCACCGTGGTGATCGAGACCACAGACGTCCTGGACGAGAAGCGCATGCTGGCGACGATGATGGAGCGCCCGGAACTGACCATGTTTACGGACGGCTCGACGCTCAATTCCCATCTCGACGCGGACAAGGCGGCGCAACTCGGGGCGGCGCTCGCCGACCGCGGGATACCGCCCGCGAGCGTGCAGAAGATGAAGCCCTGGATGCTCGCCGCCGCACTTTCGCTGCCGGCCTGCGAAATGGCCCGCAAGGCAGCCGGCGCACAGGTGCTCGACGTCAAGCTCGCGAAGGAGGCGGAGGCCGACGGCAAGCGCATCGCTGGGCTCGAATCCGCCACCGACCAGCTGGAAGCCATGGCCTCGCTGCCGATTGACTTCCACATCGACGGCCTGATCGCGACGTTGAAGCTCGGCGACGAACTGGACGACCTGTTCGAGACCATGATCGTGCTCTACGAGCGCGAAGAGGTCGGCATGGTCTGGCCGCTGTTCCAGGCCGCCGTGCCGGAAGCCGCCGACCAGAGCGGCTACGCTGCGTTCGAAGAGGTGATGATCACGCGGCGCAACAGGACGATGGCGGCAGAGGCCGCGGCATTCCTCGACGAGGGAAACAGCTTCGTCGCCGTCGGCGCCCTCCATTTGCCAGGTGAGGAAGGGCTCGTCGCACTCCTGCGGAAGGCGGGCTATACCGTCACGCCGGCCGGCTGATCCCTCCGGACCAATTGGCCGATAACACGAAGCGTGATTTGGAGCCAGCGATCGGCTGCGATACCTTCCTCGGCGTCAACGATTTGAGGAGAGTGCCCATGAAGACGATCCTGGTCCTTGCCGCTTCGTTCGGACTGTCGATGTCCAGCGCCTATGCCTGCTCCGTGCACAAGACCGCCCACTCCGGCCAGATGACGGTCGCGAGCGTCCAGAGCGACGCGGTTGCAGTCGACAGGGAGGCCAGCACCGCATCCATCTCCGCGCAACCGGTCGAGAAGCCGGCCGCCGACGACGCGACGGAAGAGTAGCGACGTCTTTTCGGCGGGATCTTCCCGGATCCCGGCGCGATCACGCTCGATATGAATAAGAGTCGCATCGTGATGCAACGATGCTCTTCCTCCACACGTTCTGGTGGTCCGAAACGTTGCGAAGGAGACAAGCGCCATGACTTATCCCGGAAGACGTCCAGACGTTGACCCGGTCGACCCGGCGGGTCGAGACTATTCAGACCCCGCGGCCCCGGGTGCAATCGAGCGGGACGTGCCCGATCCGGCGGTTCCCGATCCGCGTGCCTACCCGCGCACGACGTCCAGCCCGCGCGGTATCGCGGCGGCGACGATCGCGGTGGCCATCATCCTGCTCGCCGTCATCGCCTTCAGCTTCCTCGGCAACGGACCTGACGACCAGGTGACGGTTGCCCCCGAAGCCGCGCCGGTCGAAGGCACGATCGACCAGGCCCCGACGGCCTCGATTTCGCCCGATGGCGACGCAGCCATCCCGCCGATCCAGCCGAACAATTCCGCGGAACCCGTCGAGACGGCTCCCGCGAACTAGCTCCCGCAAGTCTGTCACGGGTCAACCCGGGAGATGCGGCAAGGCCCCGGTGCGAAAGCGCCGGGGCTTAGCTCATTCCAGAATGCTACATGTGGATCGGCTTGAAGAATGTCGCCATTGCCGCTTCCTTGACCGATTCTGACATGGTCGGATGGGCATGGCAGGTACGGGCTAGATCCTCCGACGATCCACCGAATTCCATCAGCACCGCCGCCTCGTGGATCATCTCGCCCGCTCCGTAGCCGACGATGTGGACGCCCAGCACGCGGTCCGTCTTCTTGTCGGCCAGGACCTTCACGAACCCGTCCGTCTTGAGCATGGCCCGAGCCCGCGCGTTGGCGCTGAAGGGGAACTTGCCGGCCGTGTATTCGACCCCCGCCTTCTTCAGTTCTTCTTCCGTCTTCCCGACGGAGGCGACCTCAGGGCTGGTATAGACCACGCTCGGGATGACGTCGTAGTTCACGTGGCCGGCCTGACCCGCAAGGATCTCGGCCAGCGCCACGCCCTCGTCCTCGCCCTTGTGCGCCAGCATCGGGCCGACGATGACGTCGCCGATGGCGTAGATGCCCTCGACCGAAGTACGGAAATGATCGTCGGTCTTGACCCGGCCGCGCTCGTCGAGCGTAATCCCCGCCTCCTCGCAGCCGAGGCCTTCGGTGTAGGGTCGCCGACCGGTGGCGACGAGGACGACGTCGGCATCCAGCGTCTGCGCATCGCCGCCTTTCACCGGCTCGAAGGTCACCTTCGCGCCCTTCTTGGCCTTCTCAACACCGGTGACTTTGGCGCCCAGCTTGAAGTCCATGTCCTGCTTGCCGAGCATGCGCTGGAACTGCTTGGCAACTTCGCCGTCCATGCCGCCGAGGATGGTGTCGAGGAATTCGACCACCGTGACCTTCGCCCCGAGGCGGGCCCAGACCGAGCCCAGTTCCAGACCGATCACGCCGCCGCCGACGACGACGAGGTGCCCCGGAACCTTCGGCAGTTCGAGCGCGCCGGTCGAGGACACGATCACCTTCTCGTCGAACTCGACCTCCACGCCGGGGATGCCCGCAACGTCCGACCCCGTCGCGATGACGATGTTCTTGGTCTCGATCTCCTGGACCTTGCCGTCCTCCCCAGTGACGGCGACCTTGCCCTTGCCGAGGATTTTGCCGGTGCCGCGCAGCCCGTCGATCTTGTTCTTCTTGAACAAGAATTCGAGGCCTTTGGTGTTCTGGTCCACGGTCTGCTGCCGGTGCGCCATCATGCCGGCGAGATCGAGCTTCGGCTTGCCCGCGGTGAAGCCCAGCGCGTCGAAGCCGTGGCTCGCCTCGGCGAACATCTCCGAGGCGTGGAGCAGCGCCTTGGAGGGAATGCAGCCGACGTTCACGCAGGTACCACCATAGGTCGAACGTTTCTCGACGACGGCCGTCTTGAGACCGAGCTGCGCGGCCTTGATCGCGCAGACGTAGCCGCCGGGTCCGCCACCGATGACGACGACATCATAAGCCATGAGAACACCCTTTCGTTTCGCCGGTCCGCCAGCGCCGCTGACATGCGTTTTCGTGCCCGTGGTATAGGACGCCTCGGCCGAAAAAAGCCAGACCGAAGCCGTTCGAAAATCCCGATCCGTTCCATTGGCCGGCCGGCGCCGACCGCTACAGGCCCAATCCTTATACCGGCCCCGCTCATTTACTTCGATGACACGAGCGAATAGGCGGATGCCTTTCCAGCAGGTCCGGAAACCCGATGCACCGCCAAGCCTACATCTTTCTCCTTCTGACCACGCTGATGTGGGGCGGCAATACCATCGCGGGCAAACTCGCGGTCGACCATGTTTCCCCGATGCTGATGGCTACGATCCGGTGGAACATCGCATTTGCCGTCCTGTATTGCGTCGGGCGCCACAAGCTCGCGGCGGACTGGGAACGGGTCCGTCCGCGGCTTCTCTATCTCTCCGCGATGGGATTCTTCGGGTTCGCGGCATTCAACATCGCGCTGTACTGCGCGCTCCTGTTCACGTCCGCCGTCAACGCCAGCATCGAGCAGGCGGGCATCCCGATGGTCATCTTCGGCCTGAATTTCCTGATTTTCAGACAGCGCCTGTTCCTTGGCCAGATGATCGGATTCGTCCTGACCATCGCGGGCGTGGTGCTCACCGCCACCCATGGCGATCTCCGCAACCTCCTGCTGCTCGATCTCAATGCCGGCGACGCGCTCGTGCTGGTGGCGGTCATGGTCTATGCCGGCTACACGGTGGCATTGCGGTTCCGACCGGCTATCCACTGGCTGAGCTTCATGATCGTCCTTTCCGCTTCCGCGTCCATCACCTCGATCCCGTTCGCGTTGGGCGAGTACGCCGCCGGTAGCGCCATCTGGCCCGATGCCACCGGCTGGGGATGCATCCTCTATACCGCCGCCTTCCCGTCGCTGCTTTCGCAGGTCTTCTTCATACGCGGCGTGGAGGCGATCGGCGCGAACCGCGCAGGCCTGTTCATCAACCTCGTCCCGATCTTCGGAACGCTGCTTTCGATCCTCATACTCGGAGAAACGCTCCACCTTTACCACGTCGTCGCCATCGTGCTGGCGCTCGGCGGCATCTGGCTGGCGGAACTGAGCGGACGGCGCGTGCAAACCTAGTCGAACCAAGTAGACCTTCTCTCCGACGGCCGGGCCTGCTTGACAGGCGCAGAATTCCCGTACAATTGCCGCAAGGGGACGTCGGTCGAAAGCATTCGCGCCATGCGTAGATATTTCCTGGGGGTGGCGGCGGTCTGCGTCATGGCCGGCATCGAACCTGCCCTGTCCGAGGTGCTCGTACGAAAGGCGCCCCCGGCCGGCTCGGTGATCGCCCGCAAGGTCGGCGAGGAAGCCCGCTTCATCGAGATCTCCGACTGGCGCACCGTCGAACTCGACCAGGATTTGCTTCCCGGCGACGTGCTGCGGACGAATGCGCTCGGCCAGCTCGCGATCCTCTTCAGCGACCGAACGCAGGTGCGGATCGGCCGCAACACGACACTGGTCGTCAAGAACGTCGGCGGCACCGGCGATACGCTTCTGGACCTCCAGGGCGGTACCCTGTGGGCGCGCGCCGAGCGCGGCGGCGAAGGCCTCACCGTCGAGGCCCCGGCTGCCTCGGCCGCCATCCGCGGTACCGACTGGACCATGAGCGTCGACGCAGACGGCCGCACCTCGCTCGTCGTGCTGGAAGGTCTCGTGGAGTTTTCCAACGAATTCGGATCGGTCAGCGTCGCGGAGGGCGAGGGCGCGGTCGCCTCGATCGGCCAGGCGCCGTCGAAGATCGTCATCGTCGATTCCGACGACCGCGAGCAGATGCTGTTCCACCTGACGCTGCGCGGCGCGTTTGTCTGGATGCCGGCCTCCCCGCTGCGGGCTCCCGACATGCGCCAGGAACACGCGAGGCTGACCGCAGTCCCGGAAGCGGCACGCTCGGCGGAAGACTGGGTCACGCTCGCCGAGACCTCGCGCTCCTTCGGCGAACCGGCATTCTCGCGGTCGGCCGCAGATCGTGCCCGCACGCTCACGCTCACCCCGCAACAGACGGCGCGGCTCGATCTCCTCGATGCGCTGCGGGCGGGCTCCGAGCAGCGCTACGAGGAAGCCGCTCGTCTCTTCGAGCGTGCGGCACCAAGACTTTCCGGCGCCCGCCGCGCCGCTGCCCTCTACGGCGGCTATTTCGCGCGGGCGCTTGCCTATCCCGACCGGGTCGAGCAGCCCCCGGCGATAGGCGATGGAGGACCTCAGGCGGCGCTCGCGCAGGCGTGGGCCGCCGGCTTCCTTCGCGACATCGCGGCCGCGACGGACATCCTGCGCGAGGCCGAACGGCGGTTCCCGGACGACCCCACCCTGCCGGCGGCCCGCGCGTGGTTGTCCATGCTGCTCGACGACCGCGAACAGATGAAGGAGGCGATCGACCGCGCGCTTTCCATCGACCCGGACGACACCACGGCGCTGGAGGCGCGCGCGCATTACCGCGCCGACATCGAAAGCAATCTCGAAGGCGCCCTCGAAGACCTCGAGCGCGCGGCCGGTATCTCACCGGGATCGTCGACGATCTGGAACGCGATCGGTCTCGTCCAGTCGGCCCGAGATGCGAACCGCGAGGCCGAAAAGGCCTTCCTGCGGTCGATCGAGCTCGATCCCTACGATCCGGTCGGCTATGCCAACCTGGCGATCTTCTATCTCGACCATGACCGGACGCGCGACGCGAAGCGGCTGATCGACCGGGCGATCGAGATCGATCCGTCCTTCGACATCGCCCTCGTCGCCCGCGGCCGCTATCATCTCCAGACCGGCGATATTGATGCGGCGATCGAGGACCTGCTTGCCGGAACGACGGCCAACCCCGCCTATGCCCAGGGCCTGTTGCTGCTTGCGGGCGGCCACTACGAAGCCGGCGAGAGGGAGCCAGCCGAACAGGCGCTGGAAAACGCCGACCGTCTCGACCCGAACGATCCCGTGACCTCCATCGTCGAGACCGCGATCGCGATCGACGACTATGATTCGGACCGCGCTATCGCCAGCGCCCAGGAAGCCCTGCGGCGGGCCCGCGCCCGAGGGGGCGACTATTCAACGCTCAGCGCCAACCGGGACGAAGGGTCGCTGCTCAACAACGCCTTCCGCCTGCAGGGCCTCGACGCCTGGGGCCGCTTCTACGGCGACGCGGTGTTCGATCCGTTCGAGGGTGCCGCGCTGGTCGACCAGGCCGTCTCCGGTACGTCGGACCCGTTCGTCAACCAGCTGAGGTTTGGCGACAATCCGGTGGAGCCCTCTCCCGGCGATTTCGGCTTCTCGTCGCTGTTCCAGGGGCTGCTGATGTCTCCCGAGATGCTCTCGGGACGATCGCGCTCGGCAAACCTGTTCCGGCGGCCGTTCTTCGAAGGCTCCGTCGGTGCAGGCTTCACCGACACGGGCGACGACACCGGGTGGATCGGCAAAGCGGAGATACAGGGATTTTCCACGACGCCGGTGCCGTGGAGCGTTTATGCCGAGTTCGACATGCGCGAGACCGACGAGTTTCGCGAGCGCATTGAGCCCGCCGGCGACATCCCCTATGTGGGCTTCGATCTCGGCACGGACATTGTCTCCGGCCTGGGCTATGCGACCGTACGTCCGACGCTCGACGACCGCATCGTCACCTACCTGAACGTCTCGCGTCCCGAAGACAGGCTCTCCAACGCCCTCACCCTGCTCGATCGCCGGGTGTACGGGTTCGACGGGATCGCCTACGACCGCGCCATTGGCTCGGAAGGCATAGAGGGCGGCGTCGGGTGGAGCCACACCTTCGCCTACCGAAACGTCCTTAACGCCGCCTATTTCGCCTCGGACGTGAAGCAGACGAACAGCGAGGACATTCTCTCCTTCTTCGATTTCGGCCAGGGGCCGGAGCCGATCGCCCTGCGCGACTACGACGTCTCCGCACGCCAGCGCACGCATGTCGGGGCTTTGAGCCATTCGCTCGGGCTTGGCGATCTCACCCTGCGCTACGGCGTCGAGGGCGGCACGATCGGAGTCTCCCGCACCGAGAGGCTCTACGAGAATCCGCCCGACAAAGAGACCACCCTTAGTCAGGCCTACGACGTCGGCTTCGGCCGTGCCTACATCGACGCCGTCTACGAGTTCGGGCCCGACCTCAAGGCGGAGGCGGCGCTGTTCGGGACATGGTTCGGCGGCCCCTTGGACGTCGAGCGGTTGGAGCCGCGTCTTGGCGTCGCCTGGGCGCCCGCGCAGGGCCAGTGGCTTCGCGCCACCTACAGCCGCGAGAGCGAGGCGCTGACCACCACCACGCTGGCGCCCGTCGCCGTTCTCGGCCTGCAGCCGAACGCGGCTCCGCTCGACGTCGGCGGCTATGTGGACACCTTCGCCGCGCGCTGGGACGCCGAGTGGAGCCATCGGTTCTTCACCTCGGTCGACTACCAGCACCAGGAACTCTACGGCCTGTCGATCCCGGTTCCGGCTTCGCTCACGCCGATCGGCGCGGGGGACGGGTTCGAGGACGGTCGCATCGACCGGATCAGCGCCACCGCCAACCTTCACCTCGGCCACGGTTTCGGCCTGTTCGGCACCGCGGCATGGAGCGACAGCGAGAACCGGACGACCGGCGCGACCTTCGGCAGCGCCCTGCCCTTCGTGCCGGAACTGTCGGGCCGCGCGGGCATCACCTTCGTGCATCCGTCCAACCTCAAGGTCACGCTGTCTGCGACCTATGTCGGGGAGCGGGTCGGCGACGCGGCCGGCACGCGTCTGGACGACTACTGGACGGCGGACGCCGCGCTGACGTGGGAGCCGCTCGACAAGCGCTTCGCGCTCGAACTCGCCGGCTACAACCTGTTCGACGAAAAGTTCGACGCCGCGGCGAACACGCCAGGCTGGGGCCGGTCCTTCGTGGGGACCTTCAAGGTCCGCTTCTGATGCGGCAGCCGTCGGCTCGCCAGAGGCCGCGGCCGGAAAGGGAAATGCGCGCGGCGTCGCCGGACCGCAGGCGGCGCGCGGTCGCGATCACCGCGGCAATCGCCTTCGCCACGGTCACCCTGCTTTCGCTGACCTCGCCCTGGCGGCTCTTCGAGGCGCGCCTGTTCGACTATTTTTCCACTGTCATGCCGCCCCCGCTTCCAGCGGACGGACCTGTCGTCATCGCCATCGACGAACCCTCCTTCGCCGAGCTCGGCCTGCAATGGCCATGGCCACGCGACGTGCATGCCCGGCTGGTCGAAGCGTTGAGGCAGGCCGGCGCCAGCGCCATCGGGCTCGACATCATCTTCGCCGAGCCTTCGAACGAGCAGGCCGACGCCGCGCTTGCCGACGCGATGGGGTCCGACGTCACCTTGGCCGCCGACGTTACAAGGATCGAGACGGCGCAGGCCGACCAGGTGATCCGCGTCGAGCCCATCCCCTCGCTCATCGAAGGCGGCGCGCGGGCCGGACTGTCGTCGATCGTGCTCGACCGCGACGGGACGCTGCGCCGGCTCCCGCCCTATCCGGACGGTTTCGCCGCCACGATCCTGGAAAGCATCGGCGCCGATGCTCCCGCCACACCCCCGGGCGCGCTGATCCAGACTTTTGGACCATCCCGCACCTACCCCACCATCTCCTACTACCAGGCGCTCGATCCGGAGACCTTCCTGCCGCCCGACACGCTCAGAGGCCGCATCGCCATCGTCGGCCTGTCTCTCCAGTCCGCGCCGACGGTCGAGGGTGGCGGGGCGGACGCCTATGCCACGTCCTGGACGCCGAGGACGGGGCGGCTCATCGCGGGCGCGGAACTCCAGGCGACGATCCTCGACAACCTCCGGCACGGGCTGTTCATCCGGCCCGCCCCCTTCGCGGCCGTGATCGCGGCAAACCTCCTCGGCGCGATGCTCGCGGCTTACGCGGTCTGGGGCGCCACCGGCTGGCGCACCATCGCCGGCAGCCTGCTCGCCGTCGGCGTGTTCGCGGTGGGCTACTTCCTGCTCCTGCGCTTCGGCCGCATCCACTTCCCTCCGCTGGGCCCGACGCTGGCCTTCGTGGGAACGGCGCTCGCGCAGGGCGCGCAGGACTACGCATCCGAGCGCAAGCTCAGGAAGTCGGTCACCCGCGCCTTCTCCCAATACCTGTCGCCGGCGCTGGTCGAAAAGCTCGCCCGAGATCCTTCGCGCCTGAAGCTCGGCGGCGAGAAGCGCACCATCACGATCCTGTTTTGCGACGTGAGGGGGTTCACCACCATCGCGGAATCGATGAAGGACGATCCCGAAAAGCTGACAGCGCTGGTGAACCGGCTGCTCAATCCGCTTTCGGAGGCGGTGCTGGAGGCGGGCGGCACCATCGACAAGTATATTGGCGACGCCATCATGGCCTTCTGGAACGCCCCGCTGGACGACCCCGACCACGCCGTCCATGCGGTGGAGGCGGGGCTGGCAATGATCCGCGCCGTCGAGCCGCTCAACCGCGAACTGGCGGCGGAAGCCGGCAACGGCGCGCCGATCCGCTTCGCGATCGGGGTCGGCGTCAACACCGGCGAATGCGTCGTGGGCAACATGGGCTCGGACCGGCGCTTCGACTATTCGGCACTCGGCGACGCCGTGAACCTCGCCTCCCGACTGGAAGGCCGCACGAAGGACTACGGCACGCCGCTGCTTGTCGGCGATGAGACCGCGCGGCACATCCGTGACAGGATCGATCTCGTCGAGGTCGACCGGATCTCGGTGAAAGGGAAGGCCGAGGCGGTCACCGTCTGGACGGTCGCTTCGTTGATGGGTGCTCGCCCAATTGCGGCCGTCGAGACCGAGGCTCCGGGAATCGCGAACCTGAAGGCGGTTCCCTGAGCATCCGGCTCGCGTTCCCTTGCCGTGGTCGGGGACGGACAGCGGCGCTAGATGGGGCGGGGTAGTCGATCTCGATGGGGGGGTATCGCTGATGGAGTTCCTGACGAGTGGACCGGCCTCCGCACCGGTAACGATCCTGCTTGCGCACGGCGCTGGCGCCGCGATGGATTCTCCTTCGATGGAGGCGATCGCCCGGGTTCTCGCGGACGAAGGTCTGCGCGTCGCGCGGTTCGAGTTCGGCTACATGGCAGCGCGGCGCGACGGCCAGCGCAAGCCGCCGCCGCGCGCCGAGACGTTGATCCCGGAATACCGGCAAGCCGTCGAAGATCTTGATGCGGACGGGCCGCTGGTGATCGGCGGCAAGTCGATGGGCGGACGCGTCGCCTCGATGGTAGCAAACGAACTCTACGAGGCGGGCCACATCGCCGGGCTCATCTGCCTCGGCTATCCCTTCCATCCGCCGGCCAGCCCCGAAAAGCTGCGCACCGCGCACCTCGCAGACCTGAAGACGCCGACGCTGATCTGCCAGGGCACGCGTGACGGGTTCGGTACCCGGGAGGAGGTCGCCGGCTACGCGCTCTCTCCGGCCATCGAGCTCCTGTGGCTGCAAGACGGCGACCACGACCTGAAGCCGCGCAAGACCGTCTCCGGCTTCACCGCAGCCGACCATCTGCGCACGGTCGGCAATGCGGTGAGCGAATGGTGCGCGCGCCTTGCGCCGGCCGCCGGATGAAGATCGCCACCTTCAACGTCAACAACGTCAACCGCCGGCTGGCGAACCTGCTGGAATGGCTGGAGGAGGCACGGCCGGACGTCGTGTGCCTCCAGGAACTGAAGGCGACGGACCGGGACTTCCCGGCCGAGGCCATCGACAAGGCCGGCTACGGGGCCGTGTGGAAGGGGCAGAAGACCTGGAACGGCGTCGCGATCCTGGCGCGCGATGCCGATCCCGTGCTGACGCGGGACCGCCTCCCCGGCGACGCGGAAGACCAGCAGAGCCGGTACATCGAGGCGGCGGTCCGCGGCGTCCTGATCGCCTCGATCTACGCCCCGAACGGCAATCCCCAACCGGGTCCGAAATTCGACTACAAGCTCGCCTGGCTGGAGCGCATGCACAAGCACGCGACAAGCCTCAGGAAGACGGGCGCGCCGGTGGTGCTGGCCGGCGATTTCAACGTCGCGCCGACAGATCTCGACATCTACCCGACGAAATCATGGGACGACGACGCGCTCGTCCATCCGCAAAGCCGGGCGGCGTTCCGCAAGCTCGTGGGCAGAAGCTGGATCGACGCGCTGCGCCGCTTCCATCCGGACGAGCGCATCTACACCTT
Organism: Aquibium oceanicum; assembly: GCF_001889605.1. Classification (NCBI taxonomy): domain Bacteria; kingdom Pseudomonadati; phylum Pseudomonadota; class Alphaproteobacteria; order Hyphomicrobiales; family Phyllobacteriaceae; genus Aquibium; species Aquibium oceanicum. Next base: position 195,151 of record NZ_CP018171.1, read on the forward strand.
CTGGCACTACAAGCGGCAGCGCTGGAAGCGCGACGCGGGCCTGCGCCTGGACCACCTGCTGGTCAGCCGCAACCTGGAAGGCCGACTCGCCGGCGCCGGCGTCGACCGCGACGTGCGCGGCCGCGAGGGCGCCAGCGACCACGCACCGGCCTGGGTCGAACTGCGCTGACGCGCGCCTCAGAGCGCCTTGCAGCGCTCGTATAGATCGAAGACATCCTGCCGGCGGCAAAGCTCCGTCCCCGGCGTCATGGCCGCCGCCGCACCCGCGGCGATGCCGAACCGGAAGGCCTCGTCCTCGGAGCGCCCTTCAAGGAAGGCGCAGACCATGGCCGCGAGGAAACTGTCGCCCGCGCCGGTCGCCGAACGGACCCGTACCGGGATGGTCGGCAGTCTTGTGATCCCGCTGCGTGAGGCCAGGATCGCGCCGTCCGGGCCCAGCGTGACCGCGACCAGTTCGGCCGCGCCGCGCGCGACGATCTCCGCGGCGGCCTCGCCCGCGCTTTCGGCGTCGAGCTTGCGGCCGGCGACCTCCTCAAGTTCGCCCAGACTGGGCTTTGCCAGGAAGACCGTCGCCTTCTCCAGCGTGGCCCGCAGTGCCGGCCCCGACGTATCCACCACGAAGCGTCCGCCCCTGGCCGCCACGTCCGCTGCCAGTTCGGCATAGAAATCGACGGGCGCGCCTTCCGGCAGGCTGCCGCTTCCCACCACGTATTCCGCCGGGTGCGACCGCACGTAGTCGAACGCCTCCCGCAGGCTGGCGGCGGCGACGGGCGCGCCTTCCGGCACAAAGCGGTATTCGAGACCGGTGCTGTGTTCGTGCACGATGAATCCGAGCCGCGTCTGGCCTTCGATGGCGATCTTGTGAGTCCGCACGCCCTTTTCCGCCAGCAGCCGGTCGAGGATCTCGCCCACCTCGCCGCCGCCGAGATAGACGGCTTCGGCGTCTCCACCGAGCAGCGTGACCACCCGGGCGACGTTGATCCCGCCGCCGCCGGGATCGAAACGGGTACCGCTCGTCCTCACCTTGCGGATCGGCCGGACGGCCTCGGCCTCCCCCGAGACGTCGATGGTCGGATTGAGGGTCAGGGTGAGGACTTGCGGCATCGGATTTCCTGCTGGATCGGGTTTAGCCGGACGACCCGACGGGTTTCGACCGCGCCGACGGCAACGTGCTTGAGGCCTAGCCGATCCGCTTGACGCTGATCAATGCCCCGCCCCTCCCGCCGACGCTAAATGTCCCCGGCGTGACCGAGAGGGCGCGATCGAGAGCCGCCCCGCAACACGATCGAGGAGACACTCCCATGAAGGCAGGCGACATCATGACGGCCGGCGCCGCGACGGTGCGGCACGACGCGACCGTAGCGCACGCGGCAAGGACCATGCTGGAACATCGCGTCAGCGGTCTTCCGGTGGTCGATGCGGCCGGCAAGCTGGCCGGCATCGTTACCGAGCGCGACCTCCTGCGCCGGGCGGAGATCGGCACCGAGAAGCACCACTCGAAATGGGTCGAGCTGTGGCTCAGCCCTCGGGAATCGGCGGACGAGTATGTTCGCGCCCGCACCAGGAAGGTGAGCGACGTGATGTCGGCAGACGTCGTGACGGTCGACCCCGAGACCTCGCTCGACGACGTCGTCTCGCTCATGGAGCGCAAGGGGTTCAAGAGGTTGCCCGTCGTACGCGACGGCAGGATCGTGGGCATCATCAGCCGCGCGAACTTCCTCGTCGCACTCTCTCACCGCATCGACGAAGACCCCGCCGGGCCGGCGGACGACCTCGCCATCCGCCGCAGCATCCTCGGCGAGATCGAGGCGCAGCGCTGGAATCCGCTTGCCATGGTGGACGTCGACGTGAAGAACGGCGAGGTCCATCTTCGCGGCAGCGTCAGCGACGAGCCGGTGCGGCGCGCCGTCGTGGTCGCGGCGGAGAACACGCGTGGGGTGACGAAGGTCACCGACAGCATCAGCGTCGTCCCGTTCGTCACCACCGGCATCTGATCCGCAGTTCCTTGGTCCTCGACGCCGCCCTCTTTCGGGTGCAGGATTGCGAGGGCCTGTCATGTGCCCTGCCGTCGCTCGGCGGCGGGACCGTGACGATGCATCTCAGGAAATCTCCCGCTTGTCGCAGGACGTCGTCGAACTGAAAAATCGGAACGATCGCGCGCGGATCTCCCTGCGCGGGGCGGAGATCCGGCAGTGGAGCGTGGCCGGCCGCGAACTGATGTGGCAGCCGGACGCCCGGTTCTGGGACGCCGTGTCCCCGATCCTCTTTCCCCTGGTCGGCTGGTCGAACGGCGGCCAGATCCGGGTCGACGGCACGACCTACCCGATGGGCGTGCACGGCTTCGCCGCCTCGCTCGGCTTTCAACTCGTCGAGCACGACGAAGCCTCGGCGCTGCTGCGGCTCGCCGAAAACGCGGAGACGCTAACCCGCTATCCGTTCCGCTTCGAACTCTTTATCCGCTACCGCTTGCACGAAGGATTTCTGGAAGCTGCGTTCTGCGTCCGGAACACCGACACGCGCTCGCTTCCTTTCGCGATCGGCATCCACCCCGGCTTCCGCTGGCCCCTTTCCGCGGCATCCCGCGCCGGCCATCGCATCGAGTTCGACGAGGCGGAGGAGCCTTTCGTGCCGGAGATCTCGCCGCGCGGCCTGTTCAGGCCCACGTCCCGGACGGTGCCTCTCGACGGGCGGGACCTGCCTCTGACGGAAGAACTCCTCGCCAGCGAGGCGCTCTGCTTTCTCGACGTCCGCAGCCGCGGCCTGCGCTTCCGCGCGCCGGACGGTTGCGCGATCCGGATCGAGACGGAGGGCTTTCCCCATCTCGCCCTGTGGACCCGGCCGGGCGCGCCCTTCCTCTCGATCGAGAGCTGGACCGGCCATGGTGACCCGGAGGGTTTTGCGGGCGACATCACGGAAAAACCGTCGATCCGGCTGCTCCCGGCAGGCGGCGAGGACACCTGCCGGGTACGCTATTCGTTGGAAAACGCCGCCTGATCGAGGTCTGTCTCTACCGGTCCCGCAGATCCGGCGGCAGCAGCGCTTCCGGTATGTTCTGGTAGGCCACCGGCCGCAGGAAGCGGCGGATCGCCAGCGTGCCGACCGACGTCGTCGAGACGTTGGTGCTCGCAGGGTACGGTCCCCCATGCATCATGGAATCGACCACCTCCACGCCGGTCGGGAAGCCGTTGGCGAGCAGGCGCCCGGCCTTTCGCTCCAGGACGGGCATCAGCCGCGAGGCCAGCGGCAGGTCGCCGTCGTCCAGATGCAGCGAACAGGTGAGCTGGCCTTCCAGCCCGCGCGCAACCTCGATCATCTCGTCCTCGTCGCTGGCGCGCACGAGGATGCCGAGCGGACCGAACACCTCTTCCGCGAGCGAGGGATTGGCGAGGAACGTCTCGCCCGAGACCGCGTATAGCCACGGCCCGGCATTGCGGCCCTCCGCCTCGACCGCCACGAGTTCGCGCACGCCGTCCGTGTCGCGCACGCGGCACTGGCCGGTGCGGAATGCTCCGGCTATCCCGTCCGACAGCATCACCTGCGCCGCCATCTTGCCGAGCGCGTCGGACGCGGTCGCCTCGAAGGCGTCCGCCTCCGCGCCGTCGATGATGATGCCGACACCGGGATTGGTGCAGAATTGGCCCGCGCCCATGGTCAGCGAGCCGGCCCAGCCCGACGCAATGTCGGCGCCGCGCGCCTTCATCGCTTCGGGCAGGAGGAACATCGGGTTCACCGAGCCGAGCTCGCCGAAGAAGGGAATAGGCTCGGGGCGCGCGCAGGCGAGATCGTAGAGCGCGCGGCCGCCCTTGAGCGATCCGGTGAAGCCCACCGCCTTGATGAGCGGATGCTGGACCAGCGCCTCGCCGGCCTCGCGGGTGTTGGACTGCACGAGCGAGAAGACGCCAGGATGCACGCCGCATTTGCCGATCGCTTCGAGGATCGCCTCCGCGACGATCTCGGCCGTGCCGGGATGGCCGGGGTGACCCTTGACGACCACCGGGCAGCCGGCGGCGAGCGCGGAGGCCGTGTCGCCGCCCGCGGTGGAGAAGGCGAGCGGGAAGTTCGACGCGCCGAACACGCCGACCGGACCGATCGGCCGCTGGAGCATGCGGATTTCCGGGCGCGGCGCCGGTTTGCGGTCCGGCACGGCCGCGTCGGTGCGGCGGTCGAGGTACTCGCCCTTTTCGATGTGACTCGCGAACAGACGCAGCTGTCCGGTCGTGCGTCCGCGCTCGCCCTCCAGGCGGGCGGTTGGAAGGCCGGTCTCGGAACTGCCGATTTCAGTGATCTGCGTGCCGCGCGCTTCGATGGCATCGGCGATAGCGTTCAGGAAGGCGGCGCGCTCGGCGCGCGAGGAATAGCCATAGGACCAGAACGCCTCCTCCGCAGCCTTCGCGGCACGATCGACATGCGCGGCCGTTCCCGCGGCGAATTCGTGCGGCGCGCCCGAGGCGGGTTGCGACTGGAAAGTGGTGTCGCCACCGACCCATTCCCCGGCAATGAGATGCTTGCCGCCCGGCTTATAGCTGTCGGTCATGATATCCCTTTCGTATGCATTTCAGGCCGCCTCGCGGCAGCTACTCGTCGTGGAACGGATCCGTCACGATGCGCCGTCCCAGCATGAAGGCGTCGGCGACATGGACCAGCGGAGAGGCATCCACATCGCTACTGCCCGCCGCGAGAAGCTCGGCGAAGCGGGCGTAGATGCCGTCATACTCGGCTTCGGCCGCCTGGTCGACCGGGCGGCCGTCGATCTCCATCTTCGCGCCACCAGCCGAGAGCTTCAGCGACCCGTCTGACGTCTCGACCGCGATGTCCCAGGTCTGCGGACCGGTCTGGCGGAAGTCGAAATCGGCACTGACCGTGCCGCCCACCGCGTCCTCGAACTCCAGCCGCGCCGCGATCGGCGTCTCGCAGTTTTCGGGAAACTCCATTTCGGCGGAGGTCAGGTGCACCGGATGCGGCATGATTTCGGTCAGGATCGACAGCGCGTTGATGCCCGGATCGAAGACCCCCATGCCGCCGGCCTGCCAGATCCAGGTCTGTCCGGGATGCCACTTGCGCACGTCCTCGCGCCAGACGATCCGCGCGGTCTTCACTTCACGATGCGCGAGCCAGTCCTTCGCCGGGGCGACAGCCGGGGCGAAGCGCGAATGCCAGGTGGCGAAGAGCGTTCGCCCCTTCGCGCGGGCGAGATCGGCGAGCGCCTGGACCTCGGCGACGGTCGCGCCGGGCGGCTTTTCGAGCAGCACGTCGCGTCCCGCCTGCAGCGCCTCCCAGGCCATGCCGAACCGGACCTGCGGCGGAACGCACAGCGCCACGGCCGTCACGTCGGGCCGCGCGCCGAGCAGGTCGCCCAGCCGCCCATAGTGGTCGAACCCGGGCAGGCTCGATCCCCGGCTGACGGTCGCAGCCAGCGTGAAGGCGCGGCTGCGGCCGATCGAGGGGATGTGCTGGTCGTGCGCGATCTTGCCCAGACCGACGATGGCGATTTTGACAGGTTCAGTGGCTTTCACGGGGCACCGCATGTCCGCGCTGGCCGATGAGGAAGTCGAAATCCGCACCGGTGTCGGCTCCGCCGACGTGGAGATGGAAGAGCCGCGCATAGCCGCTCTCCGGTTCCGCGACGGGAGAGGTCCAGGCGGCGAGCCGCGCCCGGATCGTCTCTTCCGGCACGTCGAGATGAAGGCGCCGGGCCTCGACGTCGACCTCGATCATGTCGCCGTCCTGCACGATCGCCAGCGGACCACCGACCGCCGCTTCCGGCGAGGTGTGCAGGATCACCGTGCCGTAGGCCGTGCCCGACATGCGCGCGTCGGAGATGCGCACCATGTCGGTGATTCCCTTGCGCAGCACCTTGGGCGGCAAGCCCATGTTGCCGACCTCGGCCATACCCGGATAACCCCGCGGGCCGCAGTTCTTGAGCACCATCACGCAGGTCTCGTCGATATCGAGGTTCTCGTCCTCGATGCGCGCCTTGTAGTGGTCGATGTCCTCGAACACGACCGCCCGGCCGCGATGCTTCATGAGATGCGGGGTCGCGGCCGAGGGCTTCAGCACGGCGCCGTTCGGCGCGAGGTTGCCGCGCAGCACCGCGATGCCGCCCTGCGGAGTAAGCGCGCGCGCCACCGGGCGGATCACCTCCTCGTTCCAGTTGCGCACGCCCTCTATCTCCTCGGCGACCGGCTTGCCCGAGACGGTCAGCGCGTCGCCGTTCAGCTTGCCGCCGTCGAGCAGCATCTTCATGACGACCGGCAGGCCACCGGCATAGAAGAACTCCTCCATCAGGAACCGCCCCGACGGCATCAGGTCGACGATCGTGGGAACGTCGCGGCCGAGCCTGTCCCAGTCGTCGAGGCTGAGGTCGACGCCGACGCGGTGCGCGATCGCGAGCAGGTGGATGACGGCGTTCGTCGAGCCGCCGATGGCGCCATTGGTGCGGATCGCGTTCTCGAAAGCCTGGCGGGTCAAGACGTCTGAGGGCTTCAGGTCGTCCTTGACCATGTCCACGATGCGCCGGCCGGTCAGATGCGCCATGACGCGGCGGCGCGAATCGACGGCGGGGATGGCGGCGTTGCCCGACAGCGCCATGCCCAGCGCCTCGGCCATCGAGGCCATCGTGGAGGCCGTGCCCATGGTGTTGCACGAGCCCGGCGAACGCGACATGGACTGCTCCGCCTCCAGGAAGTCGGCGCGGCTCATCTTGCCGGCCTTGATGTCCTCCGACATCTGCCACAGCGCGGTGCCCGAGCCGACGCGCTCGCCGCGGAACCAGCCGTTGAGCATGGGGCCGCCCGAAACCATGATGGCCGGCAGGTCGACGCTCGCGGCCCCCATCAGAAGAGCCGGCGTGGTCTTGTCGCAGCCGGCCAGAAGCACGACCCCGTCGATCGGATTGGCCCGCAGCGCCTCCTCCACGTCCATGGCGCAGAGATTGCGGTAGAGCATGGCGGTCGGGCGCAGCGACGGCTCGCCCGGCGAGAATACCGGGAACTCGACCGGCAATCCGCCCGCCTCGTAGACGCCATGCTTCACCCGCTCCGCCAGGTCGCGCAGATGCGCGTTGCAGGGCGTGAGTTCCGACCACGTATTGCAGATGCCGATCACCGGCCGGCCGTCGAAAAGGTCGGCCGGCAGGCCCTGGTTCTTCATCCAGGAGCGGTGGTAGATCGCGTCGCGGCTGTCGCCGCCATACCACGCCTGGGACCGCAGTGTTCTTGGCCATTCGGCCTTTTTGAAACTCATGCCTTTCGCGGCCTCACAATGCATTCACGCGAACGACGTCGTCGCGCGCTGGCAACTCCGTCACCGCGTAGCCATTTCGAAGCGGCATCCCGAACGCCGCCGATTCGATCTCGAAGACGTCGCCCGGTTCGGTGCGGACGCCATCGGCGAAGGACAGCGTCGCGGTCCCGAACATGTGGACGTGCACGTCGCCCGGCTGGCGAAACACGCCATACTTGAAGTGATGGTGCTCCAGATTGGCGATGGTGTGCGACATGTTCGTCTCGCCCGACAGGAACGGCTTTTCGAAGATCGTCTCCCCGCCTCGGCGGATGCGCGAGGTGCCGCGCACGTCCCGGGGCAGGTCGCCGACGAGGATCTCGGGACCGAACGAGGCGGGGCGCAGCTTGGAATGGGCGAGGTAGAGGTAGTTTACCCGCTCCATCACGTGGTCGGAGAACTCGTTGGCCAGCGCGAAGCCGACGCGGAACGGCGTGCCGTCGTCGCCGATGACGTAGATGCCGGCGATCTCGGGCTCCTCGCCTCCGTCGTCGGCGAAAGCGGGCGAGGACAGCGCGGCGCCGGGCGCCGCCACCATGGTGCCGTTGCCCTTGTAGAACCATTCCGGCTGCACGCCTGGCTTTCCGGTGGCGGGTTTGCCGCCTTCGACGCCCATGCGGAACATGCGCATGGAATCCGTCAGCGTCGCCTCGTCGGCCTTCATGGTCTTCTGGTGCATGGCGTCGCGCGTCGACGCCGAGCCGAGATGGGTGAGCCCGGTGCCGGTCAGGTGCAGGTGCGCCGGATCGGGGTGCAGGATCGGCGGCGCCAGCCGGCCCTCCTCGTAGGCCTTGGCGAGGTCGACGGCGGACCCGAAGCCGAGCCGGCCGATGCGGTCGGCGATCTTCTCACCGTCGCGGGCGCAATCGAGCGCGAGCGCATAGACGCTTTCGGCGCCGCGCAGTTCGAACGCCTCGGTTCCCTCGCGGGCGATCACCTTCAGGTCGCCGGAAGGTGTCCGGATCTGTGATAGCAGCATGGCCGTCAGCCCTTGTTCTTGTTGTAGACGTCGAAGATCACGGCTGCGAGCAGCACGAGGCCCTTGATCATCTGCTGGTAGTCGATGCCGATGCCCATGATCGACATGCCGTTGTTGAGCACGCCCATCAGGAACGCCCCGACGACGGCGCCAATGATGGTACCGACTCCGCCCGACATTGAGGCGCCGCCGATGAAGACGGCGGCGATCACGTCGAGTTCGAGTGCGAAGCCGGCCTTCGGCGTGGCGGTGTTGAGCCGCGCGGCGAAGACCAGCCCGGCCGCCGCCGCCAGAACGCCCATGTTGGTGAAGGCAAGGAAGGTCAGCCGCTCGGTGTTGATGCCCGACAGCTTGGCGGCCTTCTGGTTGCCGCCAAGCGCATAGACGCGACGGCCGATCACCGTGTTGGAGGTGATGAAGGCGTATATCACGGTCAGCACGCCCATGGTGATCAGCACGTTGGGCAGACCGCGGAAGGTGGAGAGCTTGTAGGTGATGAACACCAGCGCCGCGGCCACGATGGCGTTGCGCGCGACGAAGAAGGCGAACGGCTCGTCCTCGATGCCGTAGGCGCGATTGCGCGACCGTTGGGTCAATCCCATCCAGACGATCGCTCCAGCCGTCACGACCCCCGCCGCCAGCGCCAGCACGTTGACCTGCCGCACGTCGAAGAAGCCGGCCAGCGCAGCCCCGAGTCCCGAGGGAAACAGGTCGGGCACGAAGCCGTTGGCGATGACCTGGAACTCTCGCGGGAAAGGACCGACGGACTGCCCTTCCAGCAGCCACAGCGAAAGGCCGCGAAACACGAGCATGCCGGCCAGCGTGACGATGAAGGAGGGAATCTTCCAGTACGCGACCCAGTAGCCCTGCGCCGCACCGATCAATCCGCCGACCGCCAGGCACACGATGATGGTCACGAACATCGACTGTCCGTGGTTGACCATCATGACGGCGGCCAGCGCGCCGATGAAGCCCATGACCGAGCCGACGGAGAGGTCGATGTTGCCCGACACGATGACGATCAGCATGCCGAGCGCCATGATGACGATGTAGCTGTTCTGGAGCAGCAGGTTGGTGACGTTGACGGCCCGAAGCAGCGTTCCGTCGGTCACGATCTGGAAGAAGAGCATGACCAGGATGAGCGCGAGCAGGAGCCCGTATTCGCGCAGGTGCGAGGCGAGATAGGCCGCGATTCCCCTCGCGGACCCCGCCTCGCTGCTCTTGTTGACGCCTTCGGCCAGAGCCATTCGATCCTCCACCCTAGTCGTTCACGATGAGCGACATGATGCGCTCCTGGCTGGCCTCGGCCGCCGTCAGTTCGCCCACCAGCGCCCCCTCGTTCATGACGTAGATGCGGTCGCACATGCCGAGCAGTTCCGGCATCTCGGACGAGATCATGACGACGCCCTTACCCTGGGCGGCCAGTTCGTTGATGATCGTGTAGATTTCGTACTTTGCGCCGACGTCGATGCCGCGCGTCGGCTCGTCGAGGATGAGCACCTCGGGCGAGGTGAACAGCCACTTCGCCAGCACCACCTTCTGCTGGTTGCCGCCGGACAGGTTCACCGCCTTCTGGAATACCGAGGGGGTGCGCGTTGCGAGAGCCTCGCGGTACTGTTCGGCGACGCGCGTCTCCTCGTTGCGCATCAGCACGCCACGCCGCGACACGCCGTCGAGGTTCGCCAGCGTCGTGTTGAAGCGGATCGTCTCGTCGAGGACCAGGCCGAGCGACTTGCGGTCCTCGGTGACATAGGAGATGCCGGCGGCGATGGCGCGCTGGACCGTCGAGACATCGATGGGGCTGCCCTTCAGTTTCACGGTGCCCGAAATGTTGCGCCCGTAGGAGCGGCCGAAGATCGACATGGCGAGTTCGGTGCGGCCCGAGCCCATGAGGCCCGCGATGCCGACGACCTCGCCCGCGCGCACGATGAAATTTGCGCCCTTGATGATCTTCCGCTCGGCGTGCTCGGGATGCCAGACCGTCCAGTCCTCGACCTCGAGCAGCACGTCGCCCGGCGTGCGGCGGTGTTCGGGAAAGCGGTGGGTCATGTCGCGGCCGACCATGTCGCGCACGATCTCGTCCTCGCTGAGCCCCGCCTTTGCGTCGAGCGTCGAGACGGTCGCGCCGTCGCGGATGACGGTCACGGTGTCGGCGACGTAGCGCACTTCGCCGAGCTTGTGCGAGATCAGGATGCAGGTGACGCCCTGCGCCTTCAGTTCCAGCATCAGGTCGAGCAGCTTGCGGCTGTCGGTCTCCTGGAGCGCCGCCGTCGGTTCGTCGAGGATCAGCAGCTTGACGTCCTTCGATAGCGCCTTGGCGATCTCGACGAGCTGCTGCTTGCCGACGCCGATGTTGTCGACCAGCGTGGTGGGCGGTTCCCTGAGACCGACCTTGGCGAGCAGGTCCTCCGTCCGCGCGTTGGTCTCGCGCCAGTCCATGACGCCGCGGCTGCTGCGCTCGTTGCCCAGAAAGATGTTCTCGGCGATCGAGAGCTGCGGGACCAGCGCCAGTTCCTGATGAATGATGATGATGCCGCGGTTCTCGCTGTCGCGGATGTCGCGGAACTGGGCGGGCGCGCCGTCATAGACGATCTCGCCCTCGAAACTGCCGGCCGGATAGACGCCGGACAGGACCTTCATCAGCGTTGACTTGCCGGCGCCGTTTTCCCCGCAGACGGCGTGGATCTCGCCCTTGCGCACGTTGAGGTCGACGCGGTCCAGCGCCTTGACGCCCGGAAACGTCTTGGTGATCTGGCGCATTTCGAGGAGGGTGTCGGCGGTCATGGCTTCTTGTCCGGGCATGCGGCGGAAGGCGCGGACGCCTTCCACCGTTCTGCCTGACGTCCGATGGCTACTTGATCTGGTCCATCGTGTAATAGCCGCTGTCGATCAGCACCTTTTCCCAGTTGCTGGCATCGACCGAGACCGGCTCGAGCAGGTAGGACGGCACGACCTTCACGCCGTTGTCGTAGGTCTTGGTGTCGTTGATCTCCGGCTCGCTGCCCTGGAGCAGCGCGTCGACCATGCCGACGGTGACGCGGGCGAGTTCGCGCGTGTCCTTGAACACGGTCGAGTACTGCTCGCCGGCAAGTATGGACTTCACCGAGGGCACCTCGGCGTCCTGGCCCGTCACGATCGGCATCTTCATGTCGCCCGAGCCGTAGCCCACGCCCTTCAGCGCCGACAGGATGCCGATCGACAGACCGTCATAGGGCGACAGCACGCCGTGCACCTGCTTGTCGGTGTAGTTGGCCGACAGGAGGTTCTCCATGCGGGCCTGCGCCACCGCGCCGTCCCAGCGCAGCGTGCCGACCTTGTCCATGCCGGTCTGGCCGGACACGATGCTGATCTTGCCGGAATCGATCATCGGCTGCAGCACGCTCATGGCGCCGTTGTAGAAGAAGAAGGCGTTGTTGTCGTCGGGCGAGCCGCCGAACAGCTCGACGTTCCAGGTTTCGACGTCGGGGAATCGCTCCTCAAGCCCGGCCACCAGCGAGTTCGCCTGCTGCACACCGACCTTGAAGTTGTCGAAGGTCGCATAGTAGTCGACATTGCCGCTGTCGCGGATCAGGCGGTCGTAGGCGATGACCTTGATGCCCGATGCGGCGGCGTTTTCCAGCGCGTTCGACAGCGTCGTGCCGTCGATGGCTGCGATCACCAGCACATCGACGCCCTTGGTGATCATGTTCTCGATCTGGTTGAGCTGGTTCGGGATGTCGTCCTCGGCATATTGCAGGTCGGTCTCGTAGCCCGCGGCCTTGAACTGCTCGACCATCGAGTTGCCGTCCGAAATCCAGCGCGCCGAGGACTTGGTCGGCATGGCGATGCCGATGGTGCCCTTGTCCTGCGCGAAGGACGGAACGGTGAATCCGGCCGCGAGCAACGCGCCCGCTGCCAGCGCGACGTTCAAAAATCTCATTGCACTTCCTCCCTTGGAAATCGGCCCGGGGCAGAACCCGAAACCGTCGATAGGTTGCACGAGGATAGGCGGGCATTGGTCCCGGCCAGCCTCCTCCCTCGGTCGCCGGGAGCGGGATGCCTTCGCGCCTCGCCCTGCAGCGGGCGGACTCGTGGACCCGCCGAGCCATGATCGTCAAATGCAATTGTGCATGGTAGTCATACCACAATTGTTATAATTGTTCGGAGGTCCCAATGCCCGAGCGCCACACGCTTGGCATCATACCGCGGCGGGACGAACTCGCCCGCAAGGGTCTCCGGCTCGCGCATCTGCGACTGATCTGCGCCCTGAAGGAGACCGGCCAGATGGGCGCCGCCGCGGCACAGCTCGGCGTCTCCCAGCCCGCCGCCTCGCGCATGGCCGCCGAGATGGAGGCGATCGTCGGCGTTCCCCTGCACACCCGCCACGCACGCGGGGTGGTGCTCACCCCCTATGGCGAGCGGCTCGCGATGCGGGCAGAGATGACGCTGCAAGGCCTCGACGATACGGCGCGTGAACTGACCGAACTGGAACGGGGCAACGAAGGCACCGTCTCGATCGGCGCGGTGACGGGCGCCGCGCTCGATCTCGTCTTGCCGATCATCAAGCGCGCCCGCGTCACCCGTCCGAACATTTCGGTGACGGTCTCGGTGGACACCAGCGACCGGCTGGCCGAGAGCCTGCTCGCCTCGCGCATCGACTTCTTTATCGGACGGCTCCTGGGAGACGTCGACCCTGCCCGGTTCTCGCTGATCGAGATCGGCCCGGAACCGCTCGCTATGATCGCCCGCAGCGGCCATCCGCTGACCCGCCGCCCGTCGGTGACGCTCGAGGACAGCGTGGTCTACGACTGGGTGCTGCAGGCGAGCGGCAACCTGATGCGGCGGACCGTGGAAGGCCATCTCATGGCGCGGCAGGTGCCGCTGCCGCGCAAGGTCCTCAGCACGTCCTCGCTGATGCTGACGCTGGCATACATCAGCCAGTCCAACGCCGTCTCGGTGGTGGCGAAGGCGGTGGCCAACTTCTACAGCAGGGAGGACGGGCTCGACGGTCGCATCGTGGTCCTGCCGCTGGACACCGTGATCGAGGTGCCGGCCTATTCCCTCATCACGCATGCAGAGCGTCCGCTTTCGCCCGCCTCGGAGGTCCTTTTCGAGATGGTGCGCGATGCGGTGGTTGCCAGCCAGGGCGACGAGGATAGCCGCGGAAGGGGCGTTTACAAAAATGATATAGTATGATTTTTTGGCTGCGGGCTCTTGCCCACTCAGTTCAAGGGAGGAATGAAATGCTTCGCAGCAAAGCACTATTCGGCGCGGGCGTACTCGCGTCTCTGACCATCATGACGTCCGGCGCCCTGGCGCAGACGATCGGGTTTTCGCAGATCGGTTCCGAATCCGGATGGCGCGCCGCCGAGACCACGCTGACGCGTCAGCAGGCCGAGGAACGCGGCATCGACCTGAAGTTCGCCGACGCCCAGCAGAAGCAGGAGAACCAGATCAAGGCCCTGCGCTCCTTCATCGCCCAGGGCGTCGACGCGATCCTGCTCGCCCCGGTCGTCGCGACCGGCTGGGACTCCGTGCTCGAGGAAGCCAAGGAAGCGGAAATCCCGGTTGTCCTGCTCGACCGCATGGTGGATTCGTCCAAGGACCTTTACCTGACCGCCGTCGGTTCCGACCTGGTGCATGAGGGCGAGGTCGCGGGCCAGTGGCTGGTCGACACCGTCGGCGACGAGCAGTGCAACGTCGTCGAGTTGCAGGGCACGACCGGATCCTCTCCGGCCATCGATCGCAAGACCGGCTTCGAGAACGCCATCAAGGGCCACGACAACATCAAGATCACCCGCAGCCAGACCGGCGACTTCACCCGCACCAAGGGCAAGGAAGTCATGGAGAGCTTCCTCAAGGCCGAAGGCGGCGGTGGCGACATCTGCGCGCTCTACGCCCACAATGACGACATGGCGGTCGGCGCGATCCAGGCGATCAAGGAAGCCGGACTGAAGCCCGGCGAAGACATCCTCGTCGTCTCGATCGACGCCGTGCCGGACATCTTCAAGGCCATGGCCGCCGGCGAGGCGAACGCCACGGTGGAGCTGACGCCGAACATGGCCGGTCCTGCCTTCGATGCGCTTGCCGCGTACATGAAGGACGGCACCATGCCGGAGAAGTTCATCCAGACGGAATCGAAGCTCTACACCCAGGCGGACGATCCGCAGGGCGAGTACGATCGCCGCAAGGATCTCGGCTACTGATATCGAATGGGAGAGGCGGCCGGGAAACCGGCCGCCTTTCGGCTCGTCTGGACTCCGGACGTCCCGTGTAGGACGTTCGCCGGGCGAGGGGGAGGAACCAGTCGAAAGGATGGACGCCGTGGCCGTCAGCCCGCCGCTTCTGTGCGCCGAGGCCGTTTCCAAGTCGTTTCCCGGGACGATCGCGCTCGATGGCGTGGACTTCACGCTTCTAGCCGGGGAAGTGCATGCCCTCCTGGGCGAGAACGGAGCGGGCAAGTCGACGCTGATCAAGTGCTTGACCGGCGCCTACCGGCGTGACGCGGGCGACATCCGCCTCGAAGGGCGGTCGATCGATCCCCGCAACACGTTGGATGCCCAGCGCCACGGGATCGGCACGGTCTACCAGGAGGTGAACCTGCTACCGAAGATGTCGGTGGCGGAAAACCTCTTCCTCGGGCACCAGCCGATGCGCTTTGGCATGGTCTCGGGCCGCCGCATGAACCGGCAGGCCAGGGAGACTCTGGCGCAGTACGGCATGTCTATCGACGTCTCGCGAAGCCTCGACAGCTATTCGGTGGCCGTGCAGCAGGTCGTCGCGATCGCGCGGGCCGTCATGCTCTCCGGCAAGGTGCTGGTGCTCGACGAACCGACCGCCAGCCTCGATTCCCACGAGGTGCACATGCTCTTCGACATCGTGCGATCGCTGAAGGAGCGTGGTCTCGGGATCGTCTTCATCTCGCATTTTCTCGACCAGGTCTTCGAGGTGTCGGACCGCATCACCGTGCTGCGCAACGGCCGGCTCGTCGGCACCAGGCCGACCGCCGATCTCGACCGCGTCGAACTGGTCAACATGATGCTGGGACGCGACCTCGAGGGCGAGACGCGAACCACCGGCCGCAAGGACCTGCCGACCGCAGAGCCGCGGCTCGCGTTCCGCGGCTTCGGCCGCAAGGGCCGCATCACGCCGTTCGACCTGGAAATCAGGCCCGGCGAGGTCGTCGGCATGGCCGGACTCCTCGGTTCGGGAAGGACCGAGACGGCGGAGACGCTGTTCGGTCTCACGCCGCACGACACTGGCACGGCCGAGCAGGACGGCAAGCCGCTGCGGCTCGCATCGCCGCGCGATGCGATCGCCGCTGGCTTCGGCTTCAGCCCCGAGGACCGCAAGAGCGACGGCATCATCGCCGATTTGAGCGTGCGCGAAAACATCGCCTTGGCGCTCCAGGCCCGCATGGGCTGGGCGCGGCGGCTGCCGCTGCGCCAGCAATACGCCATGGCAGAGGATTTTATCCGCCGCCTCGACATTCGCACCCCCGACGCGGACAAGCCGGTCGGGCTTCTCTCGGGCGGCAACCAGCAGAAGGTGATGCTGGCGCGCTGGCTGGCGACAAATCCCGTCTTCCTCATCCTCGACGAACCGACGCGTGGCATCGATGTCGGCGCGCATGCCGAGATCATCCGGCTGATTGAGGAGCTCTGCGCGGAGGGAATGTCGCTGCTCGTCATCTCCTCGGAACTCGACGAACTGGTCGCCTACAGTCACCGCGTGGTGGTCGTGCGCGATCGCCAGCACGTCGCCGAACTGGTCGGCGAGGACATCACGACCGGCAACATGGTGGAAGCGATCGCGGCTTCCGAGGTGGAGGACGCCGCTTGACCGGTTTGGCTCGATTCCTGCGCCGCATTGCGCCCCAGCTCCTGACGCTGGCAGCGGTGATCGGCCTCATCGCGCTGGTCTTCCCGGGCTTCTTCCAGATCAGCCTCGCCAACGGGCGCCTTTTCGGCAGCCCGATCGACATTTTGAACCGCGGCGCGCCGGTGGCGCTGCTGGCGATCGGCATGACGCTGGTGATTGCGACCAGGGGCATCGACCTTTCGGTCGGCGCGGTGATGGCGATCTGCGGCGCGGTCTCCGCCTGGGGCATCACCGAAGGCTACGGTCTTGCCGCGACGCTCGCCATGGCGCTGGCCGCCGGGCTTCTATGCGGCCTCTGGAACGGCTTCCTCGTGGCGGTCCTGCGCATCCAGCCGATCGTCGCGACGCTGATCCTGATGGTTGCCGGGCGCGGTATCGCGCAGCTCATCACCGAAGGCGCGATCCTCACCTTCAACGACGAGAGCCTGATCTTCTTCGGGTCCGGTTCGATCTTCGCCGTGCCGACGCCGGTCGTGATCTGGATCGTCACGGGGCTGCTGGTGGCCTTCGTCGTGCGCCGCAGCGCACTCGGCATGCTGATAGAGGCGATCGGCATCAACCTTCGGGCATCGGCGCTCGCCGGCGTCAACGCGCGGGTGCTGCTCATCGCCGTCTACATGACGTCGGGGCTGTGCGCCGCGCTCGCCGGGATCATCGCCGCCGCCGACATCCGGGGCGCCGACGCAAACAATGCCGGCCTGTGGCTAGAGCTCGACGCCATCCTCGCCGTCGTCGTCGGCGGCAATTCGCTGCTCGGCGGCCGCTTTTCCCTCTGCGCCTCGCTCATCGGCGCCATGATAATCCAGGCCATGAACACCGGCATCCTGCTGTCGGGCTTCCCGCCCGAATTCAACCTCGTCATCAAGGCGGCGATCATCCTGGTGATCCTCGTCCTGCAATCGCCGCGGGCGCACACGACCATGGTTTTCTTCCGGCGCGCGCCGCGCGAGGAGCCCGCCCAGACCCGGACGGTGCCGCAATGAACGCGCGTCTTCTGCCCCTCACCGCCACGGTGGTGATCTTTATCGCTGCCTACGCAGTCTGCTATTCGCAGTACCCCAACATGCTTTCGACCCGCGTGATCGGCAACCTGCTCACCGACAACGCCTTTCTCGGCATCGCCGCCGTCGGCATGACCTTCGTCATCCTGTCAGGCGGCATCGATCTCTCGATCGGCTCCGTGATCGCCTTTTCCGGCGTCTTCATCGCCGTGCTTCTGCGCGACACCGGGCTGCATCCGATCCCGGTCTTCATCGCGCTTCTGGCGGTCACGACACTCTTCGGGGCCAGCATGGGGGCGATCATCCATTTCCTGGAGATGCCACCCTTCATCGTCACGCTCGCCGGCATGTTCCTCGCGCGCGGCATGGCCTACGTGCTGACGATCGATTCCGTTCCGATCACGCACGCGTTCTTCGATCAGTTGCAGGGCTTCTATTGGCTGATGCCTGGCAAGGGGCGGCTGACATTTATCGGCGGCCTGATGCTCGTCACCTTCATGGCCGGCATCGTCCTGGCGCACCGGACGCGTTTCGGTGCGAACGTCTATGCGCTTGGCGGCGGCGTGCAGACCGCGCGGCTGATGGGCGTGCCCGTCGCCCAGACGACGATGGCAATCTACGCGCTGTCTGGATTCTTTGCCGGACTCGCGGGAATCGTGTTTGCGATCTACACTTCGGCGGGCTACTCGCTGGCCACGGTCGGCGTCGAGCTCGATGCGATCGCAGCCGTCGTCATCGGAGGAACGCTTCTGACGGGCGGCAGCGGTTTCGTGGCGGGAACGCTGATCGGGGTACTGATCATGGGCCTCATCCAGACCTACATCGTCTTCGACGGCTCGCTGTCGAGCTGGTGGACGAAGATCGTGATCGGATTGCTGCTCTTTGCCTTCATCCTTCTGCAGAAGGGTCTGGTCCTTGTGACCAATCGAGAGAGGACGACACCGCATCATGCACGTTGAGACAAACCCGTGCTGAAGTCAGCCATCTCGGGCCAGTTCGTCAGGAACAGCCACTCCCACGTGGTGAACGAGCTCGGGAAGTCCATCGTCAGCGGCGCCTACAAGCCGGGCACCGTGCTGCCGGGCGACGCCGAACTGGCCGCACGTTTCGACGTGTCGCGCACCGTCCTGCGGGAGGCGATGAAGACGCTGACGGCCAAGGGGCTTGTCGTCCCAAAGGCCCGCATCGGAACGCGCGTGACGCAGCGCACCACCTGGAACCTGTTCGATGCCGACGTGCTCAACTGGCACCTCGACAGCGGCGTCGACCGCACCTTCCTCAATCACCTGTCGGAAATGCGCCTGGCGTTCGAGCCGTTCGCAGCGAGGCTGGCCTGCGTCAAGGCCTCGCGGCCGGAGGTCGACGCCCTCTACGCGTGCGCGGAGGCGATGCTGCGGGCCGATTCCGTCGAGACCTTCGCGCTCGCCGACCTCGAGTTCCACATCGCCCTGCTCGACGCGTCCCGCAATCCCTTCATGTATTCGGTCGGAAACCTAATCGAGGCGGCCCTGGTGACCAGTTTCCGGATGAGTTCGCCCTTCGGACAGCCGGACCGGCACATGAAAAGCGCCGAGAATCACCGCCTGATCGTCGACGCCATCAGCAGCGGCGATGCCGACGCCGCGGCGAAGGCGGTGGAAGTGGTTATCGTGGAAGGCAGGGAGCGGGTCGGCGCGACGGTTTCGGCCGCATCGGTTTAGACACATGCGGTGGAGGGACCGCGGCGCCTGCCAATCTCCGCGGCGCGTTCGGGGCGAGCGATGACATCTCAATCATCTTCCGAAACCTTCGTGGCCGCCGTCGACTGGGGCACCACCAGCCTTCGCGTCTGGCTCCTCGACGATACCGGCGAGGTCCTCTCCGAAACCCGCTCCGACCAGGGGATGGCGAAGCTGTCGCGTGGCGAATTCGGCGCAGTGCTGGAACGGGAGCTCGCCGCCCTCAAGGCACCTGACGACCTGCCGGCGATGATCTGCGGCATGGCGGGCGCGCGGCAGGGCTGGCAGGAAGTTCCCTATCTCGACGTGCCGGTGGCGGCGGACGCGATCTTGCAGGCGGCCACGCCTATCGAGGTAGGGCGGCCGGTCTGGATCGTGCCGGGCCTCTGCCAGCGCGCGCCGGCCGCCGACGTCATGCGCGGCGAGGAGACGCAGATCGCCGGCGCGGTCGCCCGCTTCGATGGCGGCGACTCGCTGTTGTGCCTGCCAGGCACGCATTCCAAATGGGTGCGGGTGAAGGATGCTGCGGTGACCGGCTTCCGGACCTTCCTGACGGGCGAAATGTTCTCGCTTCTATGCGACCACTCGATCCTGCGCCACTCGGTCGGCTCCTCGCGGCGGACGGACGGGCAGAACCCGGTCTTCCGCGAGCGCCTGCGCGCGGTTCTCGAAAACCCCGCCGCGTTGCCGTCCAGCCTGTTCGCGATCCGCGCGGAAGGCCTGCTCGGCGACTTTCCGCCGGACGATGCCGCCGCCGCGCTGTCGGGCCTGCTGATCGGCGCCGAGATCGCCGGGACCCGCGAGCAGTTCGCGGGTGCGGGCACCGAAGTCATCCTCATCGCCTCGGGCGCCCTGGCAGACCTCTACGCGGTTGCGCTGGAGGAGGCGGGGATGTCCGCGACCGTCATCGACGCCGAGATCGCGGTGCGCGCAGCCCTGTTCGAGGCCGCGCGGTTTAAGCTCCGGGGAAATTGATCCCCCGGAACTTCAGAACGATCGCGGCGGATCAGCTGTGGCGGATTTCGGTGCCCAGCACCTTGAGGCATTCGCGGATGAAGGCCGCGAGCGCGGTCCAGCCCTTGGCCGATACCATCGTGCCATCGACATAGGCTTCGGTCGGCGACAGGTCGATGTAGGTTCCGCCCGCGAGCTGAACCTCGGGTTCGCAGGCGCCCAGTGCCCCGACCTTCTTGCCGCGTACCACACCGTCGACCGCGACCAGGATCTGCACGCCGTGGCAGATGGTGAAGATCGGCTTCTGCGCCTCGTGGAAATGCCGCACCATCGCCTGCACGCGCTTGTCGGTGCGGATGTACTCCGGCCCGCGGCCGCCGGCGCAATAGACGGCGTGGTACTGGTCGAGCTGCCGCTCGGCCTCCGAGAAGGTCTTGTTGATGTCGGCGAGGTGGCCGTACTTCTCGGTGTAGGTCTGGTGCCCCTCGAAATCGTGCAGCGAGGTCTGGATCTTGTCGCCCGCGTTCTTGTCCGGGCACACCACGTGGACCGTATGGCCGACCGCCTCCATCGCCTGCTGGAACACGAAAATCTCGTATTCCTCGGTGAATTCGCCGGTCAGCATCAGTATCTTCTTGCCAGGCATCCTATCCTCCCTTGGCGGCCCTGAGGCCATGATCGCTGTCGTTTCGGGTTCGGTTCGGAGCGCCGCCGCTAGGCGGACGCCTCGTTCATGCGGCGCGGTCCAGACCCGCGCGGATATGGCGATAGCCGTCGCGGTAGACGGCCTGCGGGCTCTCGGCCAGGTCGCGCCAGACCTTGGTGGCGGCGGCGAGATCCTTCAGCGCACGTCCGAACGCCTCGATGGTCAGCCAGCCGTCATAACCGCTGGCGCGGATGGCCGCGAAGGTCTCCTCCCACGGAATGTTGCCCGACCCCGGGACGCCACGGTCGTTCTCCGAGATGTGGACGTGGACGATGTTGCGCAGGTTGCGCGTGAAGGCCTCGACCGGTGCCTTCTCCTCGATGTTGGCATGAAAGGTGTCATACATCGCCCTGATGTTCGGGTGCCCGATCTCGTCGATGTGCGAAGACAGGCCGTCCATCGTGTTGACGAGATAACATTCGAAGCGGTTCAGCGCTTCGAGCGCCACCGTCACGCCGCGCGCGGCGGCGTGCTCGCCGATCTGCCGCTGCACGTCGACCGAGCGCCTGAGTTCGTCCGCAGTCGGTCCCTCGCCCGAAAAATGCCCGAGTGTCGAATGCAGCGGGCCGCACAGGATCTTCGCGCCCAGCGCCTCGGCGCAGTCGAGGGCCCATTTCACCTGCGCCACGCCCGCCGCCCGCTCGGAAGCGTCCGCCGAGATCAGGTTCATGGCCGGATCGCCGATCGCAGCCACCGCCGTCCGTTCGAGACCGATCTGGTCGAGCATCTGGCCGAGCCGCGCGTAGTCGTCGGGCTGTCCCTCGAATACCGGCACCTCGACGCCGTCGAAGCCGGTCGCCTTCAGGTCTTCCAGCAACGGCCGGTGATCCTGCGCGACGGAGGTCGTCCACAGGAACATGCACATGCCGATCTTCATGGATCCTCCTCCCCGCCTCCTCCCCCCCGCTAGAGCTTGGTCCAGGCCGCGTTCTTGGCTGACGACTTCACGCAGGCCTCCACGAAGGCGACACCCTCGACGCCGTCGGTGACGGTCGGGAAGACCACGTCCTTGGCGAGCTTGCCTCCCTTCTTCCTTGCCGCGCGGATCGCACGGGCGGCTTCGGCGTAGATGTTGGCGAAGCCCTCCAGATATCCCTCCGGATGCCCGGACGGCGTGCGGCTGACGCGACCCGCGGCAGCGCCCGCCCCTGCCCCGCCACGCGTGATCAGCTGCTTGGGCTGGCCGAACGGCGTGAACCAGAGATGGTTCGGCTGCTCCTGCTCCCACTCCAGCCCGCCTTTGGTGCCATAAACGCGAAGCTTGAGCGCGTTCTCGTTGCCGGGCGCCACCTGGCTCGCCCACAGCATGCCTTTTGCCCCGCCCTTGAAGCGCAGCATCACGTGGGCGTTGTCGTCGAGCGGACGGCCGTCGACGAAGGCGGTCAGGTCGGCCGACAGGCTGTCGAGTTCCAGGCCCGTGACGAATCGGGCGAGATTGTAGGCATGGGTGCCGATGTCGCCGGTGGCGCCACCAACGCCAGACTGCTTGGGGTCGGTGCGCCAGGCGGCCTGCTTCTGGCCGCTGGCCTCCAGCCGCTCGGTCAGCCAGTCCTGCGGATACTCCGCCTGCACCACCCGGATGTCCCCGAGCTTGCCGCTGGCGATCAGCTCGCGCGCCTGCCGTACCATCGGATAGCCGGTGTAATTGTGGGTGAGCACGAACAGCTTGCCGCTCTTTTCCACGAGCTTCGCCAGTTTCTTCGCGTCGCCCAGGTTGGACGTCAGAGGCTTGTCGCAGATGACGTGGATGCCTGCCTCCAGGAAAACCTTAGCCGCCGGCCAGTGCATGTGGTTGGGCGTGACGATCGCCACCGCCTCGATGCCGTCATCGCGTTTGGATTCGGCCTTCGCCATTTCCTCGAAGGACCCGTAGCTGCGCTCCGGGTCGAGGCCGAGTTCGGCGGCCGACGCCCTTGCACGCTCGGCGTCCGACGACAGTGCCCCAGCAACCAGCGCATACTCGCCGTCGATGCGTGCCGCGATGCGATGCACGCCGCCGATGAAGGCGCCCTGCCCGCCGCCGACCATTCCCAGCCGGATCGGCCCGGCACCCGTCTCGATCTGCTTTCCGCTGACCATTT
This sequence comes from Aquibium oceanicum, assembly GCF_001889605.1. Lineage (NCBI taxonomy): Bacteria > Pseudomonadati > Pseudomonadota > Alphaproteobacteria > Hyphomicrobiales > Phyllobacteriaceae > Aquibium > Aquibium oceanicum. The sequence goes on from NZ_CP018171.1 coordinate 217,731, forward strand.
TTTCCTCCCGAGATGCTCTGGCGAGGGGGAGTAGGGCAGTAAGGCAGAATGGAGCGGCGCCGCGTCCTTGAACAATTCCTCGCCGCCCGACGCTGCTACTCGCCTACTCCCCTACTCACTCACTCCCCTCAGCCCCTATTCGATTCCCATCATCTTTCTCAGCGCCGCGCGGTCCGTGGTGCCCCCGGCGAAATCGTCGAAGGCCTTTTCCGTCACGTCGATGATGTGATGCGCGATGAAGGGCGCGCCCTCGGCCGCACCCTGCTCCGGATGCTTGAGGCAGCACTCCCATTCGAGCACCGCCCAGCTGTCGTAGTTGTAGCCGGTAAGCTTGGAGAAGATGCCTGAGAAATCGACCTGCCCGTCGCCGAGCGAGCGGAAGCGGCCGGCGCGGTCGACCCAACCCTGGTAGCCCGAATAGACGCCCTGCCGGCCGGTCGGATTGAATTCCGCATCCTTCACGTGGAAGGCCGAGATGCGCTCGTGGTAGATGTCGATGAAGGCCAGGTAGTCGAGCTGCTGAAGCACGAAGTGCGAGGGATCGTAGTTGATCGTGCAACGCTTGTGGCCGCCGAGCTTTTCCAGGAACATCTCGAAGGTCGCCCCGTCGAAGACGTCCTCGCCGGGATGGATCTCGTAGCCGACATCGACGCCGACATCCTCGTAGGCGTCGAGGATCGGCTTCCAGCGGCGAGCGAGTTCCGAGAACGCCTCGTCGATGAGCCCCTCGGGGCGTTGCGGCCAGGGATAGAGATAGGGGAAAGCCAGCGCGCCCGTGAAGGAGACGGAGACGTCGAGGCCGAGATTGCGAGACGCCTTCGCCGCCAGCATCATTTGCTCGACCGCCCATTGCTGGCGCGCCTTCGGATTGTTGTGGACCTCTGCCGGCGCGAAGCCGTCGAACTGGGCGTCGTAGGCCGGATGCACGGCGACGAGCTGGCCCTGCAGGTGGGTCGACAGCTCCGTTATCTCGACGCCCGCGTCGGCGCAGACGCCCTTCATCTCATCGCAGTAATCCTTCGATTCGGCCGCCTTCTTCAGGTCGAACAGCCGCCCGTCCCAGGTCGGAATCTGGACACCCTTGTAGCCGTGCCCCGCCGCCCATTTGGCTATCGACGGCAGCGAATTGAACGGCTCGGCATCGCCCGCGAACTGGGCGAGAAAGATCGCAGGTCCCTTGATCCGCGTCGGCATGGTGAAGCTCCTCCCTCCTCAATGCGCGGCCAGCCTATTGAAGCGGCCCGGCCTGCGCAACGAACATCAACTGCTCCTGCTCTGGTATTACCAAATCTGCCCTCGCGTCAAGGATGTGGATGGGATGAGGGTGGACAACCAACGTCGGCCATTTGCGCGTTTTTCCTTGTTCATCATGCCGTTAAGCTGGGTTCTCCAGGCCTCCGAGGCGATCCTTGCGGCGGAACGGAAACTGGGATACTTGTCGTCCCACGCCTCGTTTGGTCGAACCAGTTCATTCTTGTCGGTTTGTCATTGGAGGGAGGAGGACGTCTGCGGCGCCTGCCGCCGGCGGAGCATTCGAAAACGTTAGGGAGCGAGCAATGCATCTTTCGACACACAACTGGATGCGCGCCGAACCGCTGGAAACCACGCTCAGGCGGATCAAGAAGTTCGGCTACGAGTCGATCGAGATTTCGGGCGAACCGGAACAGTACAAGACGGCCGAGACGCGCGCGCTTCTGAAGGAGCACGGCATCCGCTGCTGGGGTTCCGTCACGCTGATGCTCGGCGAGCGCAACCTCGCCGCAAAGGATCAGGGCCAGCGCGAGCGTTCGGTGCAGTACGTCAAGGACGTGCTCACCATGGTCAGCGAACTGGACGGCGAGATTATCACGCTGGTCCCCGCGACTGTCGGCAAGGTGGTGCCGGACGGCACCGAGGAGGAGGAGTGGGGATGGGTGGTCGATGCCACCCGCGAATGCTTCAGCCACGCAAAGAAAGTCGGCGTCCGCGTCGCGGTCGAACCGCTGAACCGCTTCGAGACCTACCTCTTCAATCGTGGCGAACAGGCGCTGGCGCTGGCCGACGCGGTCTCGCCCGAATGCGGCGTGTGCCTCGATGCCTATCACATCCACATGGAGGAGTTCGACGTCGAGGAGGCCATCCGCAAGGCCGGCAAGCGGCTGTTCGACTTCCACGTCGCCGACAACAACCGCTTCGCCGCAGGACTCGGCACCATCGACTGGAAGAAGCTCGTGGGTATCCTCAAGGACATCGGATACGACGGAGCGCTGACCAACGAGTTCGTCGCCCCTGTCGACCGCACGCCCGCCAACCGCTACCCCGAGATGGTCGAGCGCAACCCGGTCGACATCTCGCCCGAACAGCTGAAGTTCATCCAGGACCACGGCTCCTCGGTGCTGACCGAAAAGTTCTACACCGACCAGATGCGCATCACGGCGGAAACGCTTCTGCCGCTGATGAAGTAACCGGCTCCAGCGAGATCCCGCCCCGCCCCTTGCGGGCGGCGGCGGAGAGGCTTCCCAGATGCGCATCAAAGACGTCCAGGCATGGTGGGTGCGAATACCCATCGAAACGGCGAAACAGCACCGCAGCGATTTTGGTCGCCTGACCACCTTCGATTCCGCCATCCTGCGCATCGAGACCGACGACGGGCTCGTCGGCTGGGGCGAAGGCAAGAACGCCGCCGGGAGCGCGGGCGAATATGCCGCCCTCGTGCATCTGCTGAACAACGAGGTCGGCCCGAAACTCATCGGCCGCGACGCCGGCGACATCACCGGAACCTGGGAGATGCTCTACAACGGCGCGCGCCACGAGAGCGCGGCGGCGGCCGGCCATGCGATGCCCGGACTGTCGCGGCGCGGCCTCACCGTGGCGGCGATCAGTGCCGTCGACATCGCGCTCTGGGACATTCTGGGAAAATCCCTCGGACAGCCGGTCTGGCAACTGCTCGGCGGGCGCAAGGCCGACAGGCTTCCGGCCTATGCCTCCGGCGGATGGGCCCCGGCCGACGCCATCGGCGACCAACTGAGGTCTTACATCTCCTCGGGCGGGTTCAAGGCGGTTAAGATGCGGGTCGGCGCCATGGACGGCGCACCCCACGTTTCGGCCACCCGGGTCAAGGCGGCACGCGAGGCGCTCGGCCCGGACGTCGAGATCATGGTGGACGCCCACGGCACCTACACGGTCGGCGACGCCAAGCGTTTCATGCACTTGGCGGAAGACTGCGACCTCGCATGGTTCGAGGAGCCGGTCATCGCCGACGACAAGCCGGGAATGGCGGAGGTGCGGGCAGCCTCGACCATCCCCATCGCGGCCGGCGAATCCGAGACCACGCGCTTCGCGTTCCGCGACCTCGCGGTCCACGGCGCCGTCGACATCTTCCAGCCCGATCCGGCCTTCTGCGGCGGCATCACGGAGGCGATGCGCATCGGCGCCATCGCCAGCGCGTTCAATCTGCGCTTCGCCCCACACCTTTGGGCCGGCGCGCCGTGTTTCTTCGCCGGGCTTCACATCTGCGCGGCCTCGCCGGCCAGCTTCATCATCGAATTCTCGCTCGGCGCAAACCCGATGATCCACGATCTGGTGGAGGAAGAGGTTGCGGCACGCGACGGGATGGTGGAAATACCGGATCGTCCGGGGCTCGGCTTCACGATATCTGAGAAGTTTCTGGAGGCTCACATACACCGGGCTTGACCATGAAAGAAAACAACCTGCTGCCGGATCTGGCGGCCTACCTCTATGCCTCGTCGAGTGCCGAGAGCCGGCGTACGCCCTCGGAGCGGGAACTCGCCGAGCATTTCGCCGTCAGCCGGGGGCAGATCCGCGAGGCGCTCGCCATCCTCGAAGCCATGCGCATCGTCGAGCGCCGCGCCAAGTCGGGCATCTTCCTCACCACCAAGCAGGCGAGCGTGGAGGCGATGGCGCTCTTCGCCAAGGCCGGCTTGCCGCTCGATCCGATCCAGATCTACGAATCGGTGGAACTGAGGAAGATCCACGAGATCAAGGCCGCCGAGCTCGCCTGCACGCGGGCGACGGAGGAGAACTTCGCAAGGCTGCGTGAAATCCTGAAGACGTCGGAGGACAGGCTCGCGGCCGGCGAAGGGCTCGCCCGCGAGGACCGCGATTTCCATCTCGAGATCGTACGCGCGACCAAGAACAGCGTCTTCTACAAGGTTTGCAGCGTCTACTACGTCATGGGCGAGCAGCGCCTCCCGATCTATTTCAACGAACCCGAGCGCGGCCGCAAATCGCATGCCGAGCACATCCAGATCTACGAGGCGCTGCTGCGCCGCGACGGCAACCTGGCGCAGGCGCTGATGAGCGCGCACCTGCAAGGCGCCGAGAGCTACTGGAAGGGCATCATAGACGGCTCCGCCCTCTCCGCCGCGCGGGCCCAGGACGACCTGACGGTCGCCGCGAAATGACCGGTCCGGCCAGCCCCCCGACGATCTTCTCCACCAACGACATCCACCCCCGGGCAGTCGAGCATCTCGCCTCGGCGGCCGAATTCGTGGTCGCAAGCAGCCCCACGCGCGAAGCGATACTCGCGGAGGCGGGCTCCGCAGATGTGATCATCGTGCGTGCGCCGCTGCCGCCGGAGCTTTTCGACGCCGCGCCGCGGCTGCGCGCCGCGGTTCGCCACGGCGCCGGGCTCGACATGATCCCGATCGAGGAGGCCACGCGCGCCGGCGTGCTGGTGGCCAACGTGCCGGCCGTCAACGCGCCGACGGTCGCCGAGCACGTCGTCATGGCGATCCTCGCCCTTTTGCGACGTTTCCGGATGGTCGACCGGGACCTGCGCGGAGACGGCTGGTTCGCGGGCCGCTCGCATGCGGATCACGGCCACGATCTCTCTGGCCGACGGCTCGGCATCGTCGGGATGGGAAATGTCGGCCGCGCGGTCCATCGCATGGCGCAAGGGTTCGGGCTTTCGGTGACGGCGACGACCCGCACCCCGGGTAATCTTCCCGATGGCGTGGCGTCGGCAGACCTCGAAACACTGCTCGAAACCAGCGACGTCGTCGTGCTCTGCTGCCCCCTCACCCCGCAGACCAGAGGCCTTATCTCGCGCGAGCGGATCGCGCGAATGAAACCCGGCGCGCTGCTCGTCAACGTCTCGCGAGGCGCGGTGGTGGACGAGGCCGCGCTCATCGAGACGCTGCGGAACGGTCATCTCGGCGGCGCGGCGCTCGACGTCTTCTCCGACCAGCCGCTCGATCCGCAAAGCCCGCTGTTCTCGTTCGACAACGTGATCCTGACGCCGCACATGGCCGGCATCACGGAGGAGAGCATGCAGCGCATGGGCGAAGGTGCCGCGCGCGAAGCGCTGCGCGTGCTGTCGGGCGAATTGCCGGAGAATTTGCGCAATCCGGAGGCTGTCGCACGCTACCGGGAACGCTTCCCGGCCGGTTGAACTCTCCGGTCGTCCGACCTTAACCGACCGCCAGGTTGCGCCCGCTCGCGCGGTCGAAGAGCACCACCTTGTCGGCGTCCCAGCCGAAGCGGACGACCTCTTCGATGCGCACCTGCTCGCGCGCCGGGACCGTCGCCTTCAGCGTCGTCTCGCCGGCGTGCAGCGTGAGGATCTTTTCCACGCCGTGGTCCTCGATGTCGTGGACGGTCGCCTCGCCCGGACCGCCGCTCTCGAGCCTGATGTCCTCGGGCCTGATGCCGAAGATCAGCGGCTTTCCCGCGCTGCCGTTCACCTGTCCGGAGACGCGGCCGCTGACGGGAAATGCCGTCCCCGAGGGTGCCATCACGGCCTGGCCGTCCGCGAGGTCGCCGTCCAGGAGATTCATGGGCGGAGAGCCGACAGCGCGCGCGACGAAGGTGTTGTGCGGCCGGTTGTAGATTTCGTGCGGCGTGCCGGTCTGCACCAGCCGCCCATTGTTCAGGACGCCAATCCGGTCGCCCATCGACATCGCCTCGATCTGGTCGTGCGTGACGAACAGGAAGGTCGCGCCGAGTTCCATCTGAAGGTTCTTCAGTTCGGTCCGCAGCGATTCGCGCAGCTTGGCGTCGAGTGCCGAGAGCGGTTCGTCCATCAGGAAGACGCGCGGCTTGCGCACGATGGCGCGACCGATCGAGACGCGCTGCATCTCGCCGCCCGACAGCCGGTCGGTCTTGCGGTCGAGCAGGTGCTGGATGCGCAGTGTCTTGGCGACACGCTCCACGCGCGACGCGATCTCGCCCGCCTCGACGCGTCGGATCTTGGACTTGAGCGGGAATTCCAGGTTCTCGCGCACGGTGTAGCGCGGGTAGAGCGAATACTGCTGCAGCACGAGCGCCACGTCGCGTTCGGCCGCGCCCCATTCGCCGACGTCGACGCCGTCGATCAGCACCGTGCCCTGCGTCGGCTTGTCCAGCCCCGCCACGATGCGCAGCGTGGTGGTCTTGCCGGCCCCCGTCTCGCCGAGAAGAACGAAGAACTGTCCGTCCTCGATCTCCAGATCCAGGTTCTTCAGCGCCGACTTGGCGCCGAAGACCTTCGTGATGTTCCTGAGTTCGATATGCGACATGGTCAGAGCCTGATTCCCAGCGACTTGCCGCTGCCGGTGTCGAAGAAGTGCGCTTGCGACGGGTCGATGCGGGCGTGCACGATCTCGCCGGCACGCGGGACGTATCCCGCGACCGTTCGAGCGCGCAGCATTCCCTCACCGACCTTGAGATCGACGATGTCATGCGACCCCAGCGGCTCGATGATGTGCGCCTCGACCGGGACGTAGCCAGCCTGCGGCTCGCGCGAAACGAGGACCCCTTCCGGGCGGATACCGAGCGACAGGCCGCCCGAGCCGTGGCCGTTCAGTTTGCCGAGCAGTTCCCGGGGAAACTCGAAGCCGGAATCGGCCGGATCATAGTGCACCCGAACTGCTCCTTCGCCCTCGGCGACGGTGGCTTCGGACACGTTCATGACCGGGCTTCCGACGAACTGGGCGACGAAGAGGTTCTCCGGGCGGGTGTAGACCTCGTCGGGTGTTCCGACCTGCTGCAGCACGCCCTCGTGCATGATGACGATGCGGTCCGCCAGGCTCATCGCCTCCACCTGGTCATGCGTGACGTATACGGTGGTGGAGCCCTGCTTCACGTGCAGGCGCTTGATCTCGGCGCGCATCTGCTCGCGCAGCTTGGCATCGAGCGCGCCGATCGGCTCGTCCATCAGCATCGCCTTCGGCTTGCGCACCAGCGCGCGGCCGATGGCGACGCGCTGCATGTCGCCGCCTGACAGCGCCGACGGCTTTCGCTCCAGGAGATCGGTGATGCGCAACACGCGCGCGACCTCGCGCACCGATGTGTCGATGTCGGCCCGGCTCATCCCCGTGGCCCGCAGCGGGAACGCGATGTTCTCGTAGACGGTCATGTGCGGGTAGAGCGAGAAGGACTGGAACACCATCGCGATGTCGCGGTCGGAGGCCTTCAGGTGCTGGACCGGCTTGCCGTCGATCAGGATGTCGCCCTCGTCGATCGTCTCCAAGCCGGCGATGGCGCGCAGCGTCGTGGTCTTGCCGCAGCCGGACTGGCCCAGCATGACGATGAACTCGTTGGCGGCGATCACCAGGTTCATGTCCTTGATGACCTGGACGCTGCCGAACCATTTCTGCACGCCGCGAAGCTCGATATGCGTCATGTGCGTGCCCTGGCCTTGCCGTCGTGATGGTCGGAGACATCGAACACGTCGTCCTCGACGTCTTCCTCGGTCCCGATGGAGCCGGGGCCGATATGCGAGGTGATGAGGAAGCAGACCAGTCCGACGAGGATGATCGTCACCCCGTAGCGATGCAGGAAGAAGTTCCACGGCTGGCACAACGCCACGATGCCGAAGATCATCAGCCACATCGAGCCGGGCTCGAGATAGCGCTGGTTCATCTCGCGAAAACTCATTTGCGGATCGCTCCGAAGCTCATGCCTCTCAGGAGGTGATTGCGCAGGAGGAAGGTGAAGATGGCCACCGGAATCAGGAACAGGAAGGTTCCGGCCGCGATCACCGTCCAGTCGGGAAGTCCCGACCCCACCTGGCTCGGAATGAAGGGCGGCGCGGTCTGCGCGTCGCGGCGCGTCATGATCAGCGCGAAGGCATATTCGTTCCACGCGATCAGGAAGCAGAACACCGCGGTAGCGGCGATGCCGGTCGCGGCTTCCGGAAGTACGATCTTGAAGAAGGCTTCCATGCGCGTGTAGCCGTCGACGAGCGCCGCCTCCTCGTATTCCTTCGGAATCTCGTCGATGAAACCCTTCATCAGCCAGACGGAGAAGGACAGGTTGAACGCGGTGTAGAGGATGATCAGCCCGAGATGCGTGTCGTTCAACCCGAACCAGCGGTACATCAGGAACATCGGGATCGCCACCACCACGGGCGGCAGCATGCGTGTCGACAGGATGAAGAACAGCCAGTCCTGTTCGCCCGCGACCTTGAAGCGCGAGAAGCCGTAGGCCGTCAGCGTGCCCATGCCGACCGCCAGAACGGTCGAACTGATCGCCACGATCAGCGAATTCATGAAGCGGCTGGGATAGCCGGAGAGCTGCACGTTGCCCTGGCCGTCACGCACGATCTTTTCGCCACCGTCGAAGACGAGGCGTTCCCACCACGGCGCTTCCGCATACTCCTCCGCCGTCGGCTGCTCGCGCAGCTGCGAGCGGCGCAGGAACAGCTTCACGAAGGGCGAGATCTCCGGCTCGAAGACGACCGTCGGCGGGATCGTCGTGGCGAGGTTGCGCGGCTTGAAGGCCGTCGCAGTGATCCAGTAGATCGGCGCCAGGAAAATGATCGTGATGACCAGGACGGCGACGACCGCCATCCGGTTGAGCGCGACCTCGGAGCTTGTCTTGACGGCAGCCACCTTAGCGCTCCTTCACCTTGTTCAGGTACTTGACGTAGATGTTGGTGATGCCGACCACCATGATGAGCATGATGTAGGCGAGCGCGCTGGACATGCCGGTCTGCCACTCCTGGAACGCCATCTTGTAGAGGCGGATCGAGATCAGCTCGGCGTTCGGCTGGCTGGTGAGGATGAAGGCGAGATCGAAAGTCTTGAACGCCTCCATGGTGCGGAAGATGATCGCGATCATCAGGATCGGCGCCACCAGCGGCAGCGTGATGCGGAAGAAGGTGTAGAAGGTCCCCGCGCGGTCGATCGCGGCGGCCTCGTAGAGGTGCTTCGGCACCGCCGACAGGCCGGCCAGCGACAGCAGCATCACGAAGGGCGACCACATCCAGATGTCGGTAATGGCCACCGCGTAGAGCGCCATGTCGGGATCGGACAGCCATTCGAAGCGGCCGAGCCCGAGCGCATAGTTGATGATGCCGAAGGACGGATCGTAGAGCAGCTTCCAGAACAGACCGACCACCGCCATCGACAACATCATCGGCAGCAGGAGAAGCGTCGTGATCAGTCCCTTGAAAGGTATGGTGCGGTTGAGCAGCATCGCCACGCCGAAGCCGACCACCACCTGGCCGGTCACCGAGACGATGACGTATTTCGCCGTGATGGCGAAGTTTGACCAGATGAACGGGTCGTTCAGCAGCGCCCGGTAGTTCGCCAGTCCGACGAAGTTTGCAGGCGCATTGGTCGAGGCGCGGAAATCCGTGAAGGAGTAGCCGAGCGAATAGAGCAGCGGAAAGATGTTGAAGACGATCAGGAACACGATCGTCGGAATGATGAAGGCATTGCGGATCGTCAGATCGCTCCATCCGCGGCGCGCTGCGCGCGATTGGGGATCCAGCGTTGTCATCGCCAAGGTGGCCAAACCCTGCTCCTCTCCAGAGTTCGAACGCGGAACCGGCCCGCGAAGAAAAAAACGGGGGCGGCAAGAGACCGCCCCCTGATGTCGGATGCCTACTGCTTGTAGCGGTCGTACTTCTCGAAAGTCGCCTTCCAGTCGGCGGCGAGCGCGTCCAGCGCCTCCTTGGCGGAGCCTTCGCCGGCCGTGACGTACGGATAGATCCGCTGGTTCATCTGGATCAGCAGTTCGGCGTATTCCGGCGTCGCCCAGAAGTCCTTCACCTTGAACATGGTCTCGTAGAAGGCCTTGTTATACGGTGTTGCATTCTGGAACTCGTCCGATTCCAGGACGGCCGCGCTTGCGGTGTACCCGCCGAGTTCGGCCCAGCGCTTCTGGGTCTCGTCCTTGATGAACCATTCCAGGAACTTCATCGCCTCTTCCTGATTCTCGGAATAGGAGATGACGGAAATGCCCTGCCCGCCGAGTGCAGCGAACTGCGCGCCGCCCGGACCGGCCGGATTGGCGAAGAAGCCGGTGCTCTTGGCGTTGGGGTTCGACGCCTCGTTCACCAGCGCGGGGAAGAAGGCGAAGTAGTTCATGCTCATCGCCGCCAGGTTCTCGGTGATCGCCTGGTTGTTCTCGACGAAGAAGGTCTTGGCCCATCCCGGAGGCGTGAAGCCGTAGAGCTCGCGATACATCTCGAGCGCCTTGACGTTCTCTTCCGAATTGATGATGCCGTCGACCTCGTAGGTCTCGTAGTTCCCCAGCTCACCGCCATAGGAGAAGATCGCGTTCTCGACGCCCATGACGAGGCCGTCATAGGAGTTGTCGGTGTAGATCGCGATGCCGTAGCGGTTCTCGTCGGGGCGGTGGAAGAACTCGGCGATGTCGCGCATCTCGGCCCAGGTCTTCGGCGGAGCGAGATCGTAGCCGTACTTGGCCTTGAACGCCTCCATCTCCTTGGGGTCCTCGAACCAGTCCTTGCGGTAGGACCAGCCCACCGCATCGCCCTCAGCGGGAATGGACCAGTACTTGCCGGAGTTGGACGGATACTCGGCGTAGTATTTCACCGTCGCCGGGGCCATGACTTCCCCCAGATTGTGCTTGGTGAAGAACTCGGTCAGATCGACATAGTGACCTGCTTCCGAGGCGGCGCCGAGCCACTGCGAATCGCCGACGACCATATCGTAGGCGGAGCCGCGGGCGTTCAGCTCGGTGAAGGTCTTGGTCTGGAAATCCTGCCATGGCGTCGTCTCGACCGTGACGCGGACGCCCGTCTCGGCTTCGTATTCGTTGACGAGTTCCTGCAGGTAGTTCGCGGGATCCCATTCGGCCCAGAAGATCGTAAGTTCCTGGGCGAATGCGGACGTCGAATAGGCAAGCGAAGCTGCTAAACCGGCCACCAAGCCGGCGACTTTAATGCGCATAATGTTTTCCTCCCATCTATGCACCTACCGTCGCGAAGTGCCTGCGCGACGCGCCGGCACGGGTAGTTCCTTGTAGCATCTGCGTCGGAAGGGGTTCTCCTCCGCCCCTCCATCCGCTCACTCGAGAGCCCTGCTCCCCGGCAGACAGATACCCATCTGGTATTACCAACCCACGGGACCGTCAAGACCCTTATCGGGAAGCGAGCTCCTTCACCGGCACCGCTCAACTCCCTCCTTTCATTACATTCAACCGATTTACCGTATTCGGCTAAAAGAGCATTTTCTTTTTGGGCGCCCGGCTGTGCGGGCACCAGTCTCCGTAACTGGTCTAACCAGATTCCGCGCCGCCCAACCCGGTTTCCAGGCCCGCCCGGTCCTTCAGGACAGAGCGCACCAGCGCGCCCGCAGCCCACAGCGCCACTGCCTGCGTGCGCTCCGCGTCGAGCCCCCAGATGTCCTTCAGCACCACCAGCGCCTCTACCCCGAAGACGAGGGAAAGCGCCTGCGCAAGCCGGCGAAACTCGTCCTTGGGGATCGTCCCGCGCAGCGGCCGCAAGGCATCCTCCAGGAGGTCGATGCGATGGCCGCGCGTGAACTGCGCCTCGTCACCCAGCGATCCCGATTGGCGCTTCGCCCACTGTTCCAGCGACAGCTTCAGCGCCGCCTTGAACGTGGCCTCGAAGTCGTCCATGCGCGGCAGCGAGGTGCGGAAGAGGTCTTCGACGCGAGCGCCGACGTCGGTGGCCGAACTCTCCCACTCCAGGATTGGCCCCAGCGCCTCGTCCACGACGGCGTGGACCAGGGCGGACTGGCTCGGGAAATAGCGATAGGCGGTCGCCCGCGAGACTTCCGCCGCTTCGGCGACTTCGCTGACCGAGGGCGTCACCCCCGACTGCATCAGCCGCGTGGCCGTCTCAAGCATCAGCCGACGGGTCCGCGCGCGGGGCCCGCGCTCCAGATCGCTTTCCTGATCGATCGATTGACGTGAGACATCCATGTCAATATGATACTCGCGTCTCACGGAAACGCAATGGCCGTTTCGCGCACCGCCACGGGAGGTTGCGGGCCGAAAGTGCGGCGGGAGGATTGATGAAACGCGTCTACGTGGTCGGCACCGCCGACACGAAGGGGGAAGAACTCGACTACCTCGCCGGCCTCATCGAGGCCGCGGGCGCCGTCGCAACGCGCGTCGACGTTGGAACGCGCGAAGCGAAAACCCGCGCGGACATCTCGCCCGACCAGATCGCCGCATTCCATCCGGAAGGCGCCGGCACCGTGCTCGGACTGGACGATCGCGGTCAGGCGGTCGCGGCCATGGGCAAGGCCTTCGCCGCCTTCATCCGGTCGCGCGACGACATTGCCGGCATCGTCGGCATCGGCGGCGGCGGCGGCACCTCCATCATCACCGCCGGGATGAGGGAACTCCCCTACGGCATCCCCAAGCTGATGGTCTCGACGCTCGCGTCCGGCGACACCGCGCCCTATGTCGACATTTCCGACATCGTCATGATGCCATCGGTGACCGACCTTGCCGGTCTCAACGGCCTGAGCCGCGTCATCCTCCACAACGCCGCGCAGGCGATCGCCGGGATGGCGCTGAAGCCGGCGGAGGTTGCGGGCGGAAAGCCTTCCCTCGGGCTGACGATGTTCGGCGTCACCACCACCTGCGTCATGGCGCTCTCCGACATCCTGCGCGACCGCTACGACTGCATGGTCTTCCACGCCACCGGCACCGGCGGTCGGACGATGGAAAAGCTCGCCGACAGCGGCATGCTGTCCGGCATCCTCGACATCACCACCACCGAGGTCTGCGACCTGCTCTTCAGCGGCGTTCTGCCGGCGACCGAGGACCGCTTCGGGGCGGTCGCTCGCACGAAGCTGCCCTATGTCGGCTCCGTCGGCGCGCTCGACATGGTGAACTTCTGGGCGGTCGACACGGTGCCGGAGAAATTCCGGGACCGGAACCTCTACCGCCATAATCCGAACGTCACGCTGATGCGGACCACCGCGGACGAGTGCCGCGCCATCGGCACGTGGATCGCGGAGAGGCTGAACGCCTGTTCCGGACCGGTGCGTTTCCTCATCCCCGAGAAGGGCGTCTCGGCGCTCGACATCGAGGGTGGCGCCTTCTTCGATCCGGAGGCCGACGCGGCGCTCTTCGAGGCGATCGAAGGGACGCTCGACCAGACCCCGGAGCGGCGGCTCGTCCGGTTGCCCCTCCATATCAACGATCCGGCCTTCGCCCGTGCCGCGGCCGACGCCTTCCTTGAAATCGCACGACGCTGAGGAGCCCATGGCCGGCATTCCACGCAAGACGATCCTCGAAAAGTTCCGCGGCATGATCGCCGAAGGCCGTCCCATCGTCGGCGGCGGCGCAGGCACCGGCCTGTCGGCCAAGTCGGAAGAAGCCGGCGGCATCGACCTGATCATCATCTACAATTCCGGCCGCTACCGCATGGCGGGCCGCGGCTCGGCGGCGGGGCTGCTCGCCTACGGAAACGCCAACGAGATCGTCAAGGAGATGGCGGTCGAGGTGCTGCCGGTGGTGAAGAACACGCCAGTGCTGGCCGGGGTCAACGGCACCGATCCCTTCGTCCTGATGCCGCGCGTCCTGGCGGAGCTGAAGGATATGGGCTTTTCCGGAGTGCAGAACTTTCCCACCATCGGCCTCTTCGACGGCACCATGCGCCAGAGTTTCGAGGAGACCGGCATGGGCTATTCGCTCGAGGTCGACATGATCGCCGCCGCGCATGAACTCGACCTGCTCACCACGCCCTACGTGTTCAACCCGGAAGAGGCCGTGGCGATGACGCGCGCCGGCGCCGACATCATCGTGGCCCACATGGGCGTCACGACCGGCGGCTCGATCGGCGCGACCTCGGCCAAGACGCTCGACCAGTGCGTGACCGAGATCGACGCCATCGCGGACGCGGCGATGGGTGAGCGCGACGACGTCATCGTGCTTTGCCACGGCGGCCCGATCAGCATGCCGTCCGATGCACGGCACGTGCTTGCCAACTGCCGAATTTGCCACGGTTTCTTTGGCGCAAGCTCCATGGAGCGCCTACCAGCCGAGAAGGCGATCCGCGAGCAGACTGCCGAATTCAAGAACCTGCCGCTGCGCAGGGTCTGATCCATCAAACGGGAGGAAAGCCGATGAGCGGCGACCGGAAAATGTTCGTCTATCCGAAGAACGTCGACACCTTCGCCTTCGACTGGGGCCGTCTGGCGCTCACCGTCGCGCCGGAAGTGAACGGCGCACAGCGCTTTTCCGGTGGCGTCGTCGACCTGCCGAGCGGTCAGGGCCACACGCGCCACAACCATCCCGGCGCCGAGGAGATCATCTTCGTGATTTCGGGGCGCGGCGAACAGATGGTTGAGGACGAGAACGGCAATCCGATCACGCAGGAAGTCGGGCCGGGCTGCACGATCTACGTGCCCGAAAGCCGCTTCCACTCGACCCTCAACACCGGTTCTGAGCCGATGCAGCTTTTCGTGGTCTATTCGCCGGCCGGCCCGGAGCTCGCCCTGCGCGAACTGCCGGACTTCAAGCTAGTGAAGGCGGAAGGCTAAGCCGTCCCGCCCCGGTTCCAGCCCCGCCCGCGATCGCCGAACATTTCGTAGCCGGTTTCGGTGATCGCCAGCGTGTCTTCCAGCTTGATGAAGCCGCGTTTCGGGTGAAGCATGGTGGTTTCGACCGAGATCACCATGCCCGCCTCCAGCGGTCGCTCCGCATCGACCCCGTCGTAGGTTACCGGGTGGTTGGTCATCAGGAAGGGCGCTTCGTGGGTGATCAGCCCCATGCCGTGCGCGAAGAAGTCGGTGTAGCCTGCCACGGGCGATGATTTCAGCGCGCTCTGCCCGGCTTCGATCAGCTCGCCGCCCGGCGCGCCGGCCTTCACTTTCGCGAATGCCGCCTGCTGCACGGCGTCCACCTGTCCGAGCAAATCCTCCAGTTCGGCATCCGGCTCGCCCAGGATGCCCATGCGGCAGAGATCACCGATATAGCCCTGGTGGTTGCCGCCCGAATCGATCGACAGCACCTCTCCCGGCTTCCACGCCTGGTCCGACGCGGCACGATTGTGGCTGGAGCCGAGCGTCAGCAGGCAGTATTCGAACTGCAGCCCGCGCTTCGTCTCCTCCTGCCGCAGCCGCTCGATGATCTCGCTCTTGGTCGATCCCTCGCGCGCCGCGGCGACGGTCGCCTGCATGGAATCCGTGATCATCTCTGAGGCGTGCCTGAGCTTCTTCAGTTCGCCCGACGTCTTCACCGCGCGCATGCGTTCCATCATGCCCGTCGCGCCGACCATGGTAGCATCCGGCAGGCCGTCGACGATGATCCGGTAGGCATCGACCGGCATGAAGGCCGGCTCGAAGCCGATCCGCATATTGTGTAGCCCGAGCTTCCGGACGTGCTCCACCGCGAGCCGCGCCGCCTCATGCGACGTCCATGTCGCGGCCTGCACCGACGGCGTCCAAAACGGGTGGTTCTCGTGCTCGCCGCCTTCCATGCGGTTGCCGATGAAGGTCGAACGCTCAGGCCGCCCCTTCTCGTAAGCCACGACCGGCAGGTAGCGGCTGTGGCCAATGGCATCCATCGCCGAGAAGAAGATGAACCTGTAGCCGCCGAGCAGGTACTGCGTGTTGTGCTTGGATGTCGCGAGCAGGACGTCGATGCCGGCCTCCTCCATCAGCCGGTCCAGCTTGGCCGTGTCGAACGGCACGTCCCGTGCCATTCCAGGTTGGTGGATGGTCATCTGAAGGTCCTCCCCGCAGCAATATCGCTATCTGGTCCGACCAGTTTCGCACGATTTTCCGGCGGTCGTCTAGGGAGCAGGCAGCGCCCGGAAGCGGTCTCAGAACCGATTCTTACGCGTCATTCGGAGATGAGCGATCCGATCCGTCGGGTCATCGCCGAGACCAGCTCCGGGTTCCCGTGCGACTCCACGTTCAGCCGTAAGAGGGGCTCGGTGTTCGAGCCGCGCAGGTTGAAGCGCCACTCCTCGAAGGCCATGCTCAGCCCATCGAGATGGATGACCTCCGGCCCGTCCGCGGCGAAGGCGTCGGCGACCCTTGCGATCGCCGCGGACGTATCGGCGACGCGGAAATTGATCTCACCGGAGCACGGGAAAGCGGCAATCCTCTCCTCCACGAGATCAGCCAGGCTGCGGCCGGTCTGCGAGAGTTCGACCAGGATCATCAGCCAGGGCAGCATGCCGGTGTCGCAGCAGCTGAACTCGCGGAAATAGTGGTGGGCGCTCATCTCGCCGCCATAGATCGCGTTCTCGCGCCGCATCGCCTGCTTGAAATAGGCATGGCCGGTCTTGCACATGACCGGCCTGCCGCCGGCGGCCCGGACCAGGTCCTCCGTGTTCCAGGTGAGCCGCGGGTCGTAGAGGATCGTTCCGCCGGGCTCCGACCGCAGCATGGTCTGGGCGATCAGCCCGACCAGATAGTAGCCTTCGACGAAATTCCCCCGGTGGTCGTAGAAGAAACAGCGGTCGAAATCGCCGTCCCACGCGATTCCCAGATCGGCGCCGTTCTCGATCACCGCCGCGCGCGCCTTCGCCCGCTTCTCCGGCAGGAGGGGATTGGGGATGCCGTTGGGCAGCGCGGGATCGGGATCGTGGTCGATCTTGATCCACTCCACCGGCAGCGCGTCCTCGAGCAGGTCGATGATCGTCCCCGCGCAGCCGTTCCCGGCATGGCAGACAACCTTCATCGGCTTCAGCCGGACACCGCGCACCTGGCTCAGCAACCGGTCGATATAGGGTCCCTTCTCCAGCCGCGTCCGCAGCCGCCCGCGCTCGGCGAAGCTCGCGACGGGCGAAAACTCCGCGCCGCCGTAGACGGCAGCTTCGAGCTCGGCCAGCCCGTTCTCGCGGGTGATAGCCTCGGCATGCTTCAGGATCAGCTTGATGCCGTTGTAGTCTTCCGGATTGTGGCTGGCCGTGACCATCATGCCGAGATCGGCGCCGTGATGGTCGGTGTTGAAATAGACCTCTTCCGTGCCGCAGAGCCCGAGTGGCAGGACGGTGACGCCGCTGTCGAGAAATCCTTCCGAAAGCGCCTGCGCGAAGGCCGGGCTGTCCTGACGCATGTCGTGGCCAACGACGACCGTCTTCGGTGCGAGCACCGAGGCCGCGGCCTGCGCGATACGGTAGACCAACGGCGCGTTGAGTTCGGCCGGGATCCGCCCGCGGATGTCGTACGCCTTGAACGCGGAAGTGGTCATCTTCGGCCTGAGTTCCGATTCCAGATTGCCTGACAGGCCCGGCAAGGCGATTATCACCCACCGGCGCGGCCATCTTCGCGGATGAAGCTTAAGAAAACCCCGCCGGGAGAGCGGTTCAGATGTCCTTGATCAGGCGCAATGCGTCGTAGATCGCCGCATGCGTGTTGCGCGCCGAGACAGCGTCGCCGATACGGAAGAGCTGGAAGCCGCCATCGGGATTGCGCACCACCGACTGCGGCACGCCCGTGATCAGTTCGTCGTGCGAGACCTCGCCGAGATTGGTCGAGAACGGCTTCAGCTCGAAATATAGCTCGTCCAGCGGGATGGTGCCGTGGTTGACCACGACCTGATCGTAGGTTTGCTGCCGGGACACGCCGCCATAGTCGCTGCCGATCGTCGCGATCAGCTGGTTGCCGCTGCGTTCGACGGCCTCCAATCGGTACGTGACGGTGAAGGTGACGTCGCGCTTCTGCAGCGAGCGCATGTAGGGCACGAGGTTCATGCCCATGACCTCGGGCGAAAAAGTCCGGTCGGGCGTCATGACCTCGACCCTTGCGCCGCTGCCGGCCAGCACCTCGGCCGCCTGCAGGGCGGCATGATCGCCCGCGTCGTCGAACACCAGCACGTTGCTGCCCGGCCTGACGTCGCCCGAGATGATGTCCCAGGAGGAGACAACGAGATCGTTGCCCTGCGAGAGCATCTCGGTGTGCGGCAGCCCGCCCGTCGCGACGATCACGACATCGGGCCCTTCGGCCCGGACGGCGTCCGCTTCGGCCCAGTTGTTGAAGCGGAAGGCGACGCCGAGCCTTTGGCATTGCGCCATGCGCCAGTCGATGATGCCGATCATCTCCTTGCGGCGCGGGCTGAGCGACGTCAGCCGGATCTGCCCGCCCGGATCGCCCGCGGCTTCGAAGACGACGACCTCGTGGCCGCGCTCTCCCGCGACCCGCGCCGCCTCCAGCCCGCCGGGACCGGCCCCGACGATCACCACGTTCCGGCGCTTGTCCGCCTTGGGGATGACGTGCGGCATGGTAAGTTCCCGGCCGGTCGCCGCATTGTGGATGCAGTAGGCGGCACCGCCCTGGTAGATGCGGTCCAGGCAGTAGTTGGCGCCGACGCAGGGGCGGATCTCCTCCTCTCGCCCTTCCATCAGCTTCCGGACGATGTGCGGGTCGGTCATGTGGGCGCGGGTCATGCCCACCATGTCGAGCTTGCCCGAGGCGATCGCATGCCGCGCGGTCGCGACGTCGGGAATGCGCGCCGCGTGGAAGGTCGGAAAATCCGTGACGGTGCGGATCTCGCCCGCGAAATCCAGATGCGGCGAGGCGGCCATGCCCTGGATCGGAATGACGTCGGTCAGCGCTGCATCGGTTTCGATGTGGCCTCGGATGACGTTCAGGAAATCGACCAGGCCGCTTTCCTTGAGGCGCCGGGAGATCTCGAGACCGTCTCCCTTCGTGAGCCCGCCTTCCAGCATCTCGTCTCCCGTGTAGCGGATGCCGACGATGAAATCGGGGCCGACGCGTTCGCGGATCGCGGTCAGCACGTCGAAGGCGAAGCGCAGCCGGTTGTCGAGCGTCCCGCCATAGGGACCGTCGAGATCGTTGGTCAGCGGCGACCAGAACTGGTCCATCAGGTGCCCGTAGGCTTCCAGTTCGATGCCGTCCATGCCGCCGGCCTTCATGCGTTCGGCGGCGTCGGCATAGTCCCTGACGATGCGCTCGATGTCCCAGTCCTCAAGCTTCTTCGGAAAAGCCCGGTGCGCCGGCTCGCGCCGGTGCGAGGGCGAGACGACCGGCAGCCAGTATCCCTTGTCCCAGCGGGTACGGCGGCCGAGATGGGTGAGCTGGATCATCACCGCCGCGCCCTGCTCGTGCACGGCGTCCGTCAGGTCCTTCACCCACGGCACCACCTCGTCCTTGTAGACAAGGATGTTGTTGAAGGCCGGCGGGCTGTCCTTCGAGACAGCGGCCGAGCCCGCCGTCATGGTCAGCGCGATGCCGCCCCTGGCGCGTTCCACATGGTAGGCGCGGTAGCGCTCCTTCGGCATCCCGTCCTCGGGATACGCCGGCTCGTGCGAGGTCGTGAGAATGCGGTTTCGAAGCGTCAGGTGCTTGAGCTGGAAAGGCTGCAGGAGTGGATCATTCGCCATGCGCCGGGCTCCGTTCGGACCGTTCGCATCAGGCTAGCGGTAGATGTACATGAGTGTCAATATTGTCGACATCGATGAACCTCCAATTGACACTTATGCCCATTTCCGCATAGGAATGGCGCGATGGAGCAGGTGCTGAACGAGAGCGGCTGGCGCGGTTCTCCCGATCTCTGGCTGGAGGCGGCCTACGACGCCTTGCTGGAGTCCGGGGTCGACGCGGTCAAGATCATGCCGCTGGCCCGGAAGCTCAACCTCTCGCGGACCAGCTTCTATTGGTTCTTCAGGGATCGCGAGGAGCTGCTGGCGGCGCTAGTGGCGCGCTGGCGCGAGAAGAACACCGGCAATCTGATCGGCCGAACCGAGGCCTATGCCGAGACGATCGCCGAGGCGATGCTCAACGTCTCCGACTGCTGGCTGGATCGCGGCCTCTTCGATTCTCAGTTCGAGTTCGCCGTCAGGAGTTGGGCGCTCCAGTCGCCCGAGACGCTTGCCGAGATCCGCAAGGCCGACCAGCAGCGCATCGAGGCGCTGACTAGGATGTTCGTCCGCTTCGGCGAGCAGGAGGCCGGCGCCGACGTTAGGGCGCGCACGGTCTATCTGGTGCAGATCGGCTACATCTCCATGCAGACGATTGAAGACATCGGGGTGCGCATGAAGCGGATTCCGCAGTACGTCGAGATCTTCACCGGGCAGGCACCCGAACAGAGAGAGCTCGACCGCTTCTACGCGCGGCACGGCTATTCGGAATGACGGCGAGACTGATGTAGGCGACCCACTAAGGAGCGGCGCATGATCCCGGCAGAAGAGCAGCTTGCAACGGTCGCACCGAAACGGCAGAGGTCGGGCCGCGGCGCCAGGCGCGAACAGCGCAGCCACGGACCGCAGGGACTCGGCCGACCCTACATCCTGCGCAACATCCCGACCTACGACATCCTGTCGGAGGAAAACCTCGTCAGGATCGAGCAGACGGCCGACCGCATCCTCGCCGAGATCGGCATCGAGTTCCGCGACGATCCCGTGGCGCTCGACCACTGGAAGCGCGCCGGGGCCGATGTGGAGGGCCAGCTGGTAAAGTTCGAGCCCGGGCTCCTGAAGGAGGTCCTCAAGACCGCGCCTTCGAAATTCACCCAGCACGCCCGCAATCCGGAAAGATCGGTGGTCATCGGCGGGAAATCCGTCGTCTTCTCGCCCGCCTACGGTTCGCCCTTCGTCATGGATCTGGACCGGGGTCGCCGCTACGGCACGATCGAGGATTTCCGCAACTTCATCAAGCTGGCGCAGGCCTCGCCCTGGCTGCACCACTCCGGCGGCACGATCTGCGAGCCGGTCGACGTGCCGGTCAACAAGCGCCACCTCGACATGGTCTACAGCCATATTCGCTACTCCGACCGGCCCTTCATGGGCTCGGTGACGGCAGAAAACCGCGCGGAGGAATCGATCGAGATGGCGCGGCTGGTCTTCGGCGAGGACTTCGTCGAGCAGAACTGCGTCATCCTCGGCAACGTCAACGTCAACTCGCCGCTCGTGTGGGACGCGACCATGACGACGGCGCTGCGCGCTTATGCGCGGGCGAACCAGGCGGCGGTCATCGTGCCCTTCATCCTCGGCGGCGCCATGGGTCCGGTCACCAATGCCGGCGCCATCGCGCAGTCGCTCGCCGAAACGATGGCGGGCTGCGCGCTTACGCAGCTCGAACGGCCCGGCGCGCCGGTCATCTTCGGCAATTTCCTGTCGTCCATGTCGCTGCGCTCAGGATCGCCGACCTTCGGCACGCCGGAGCCGGCGATCGGCTCGATGGTGATCGGCCAGCTCGCGCGGCGCCTCGGCCTGCCGCTGCGCTGCTCGGGCTCCTTCACCACCTCCAAGCTGCCGGACGCGCAGGCGATGAACGAGAGCACCATGTCGATGCTGGCGGCCGTGCATTGCGGCGCGAACTTCATCCTGCATTCGGCCGGTTTCCTCGACGGGCTCCTGTCGATGTCCTACGAGAAGTTCGTGATGGACGCCGATTTCTGCGGCGCGCTGCACACCTATCTCGACGGCGTGACGATCGACGACAACCAGCTGGCGCTCGACGCCTTCCGCGAGGTCGGCCCCGGCAGCCACTTCTTCGGCTGCGCCCACACCATGGCGAATTACGAGACCGCCTTCTGGGATTCGGGCGTCGCCGACAACGAGCCGTTCGAGAAATGGGAGGCGGCGGGAAGCACCGACACCGCCTTTCGCGCCAACCGCAAGTGGAAGCAGATGCTCGCCGACTACGAAGCCCCGCCGCTCGACGAGGGCATCGACGAAGCGCTGCTCGACTACATGGCCCGCAAGAAGGCCGGGTCCGAGGACGCCTGGTACTGAGCGAACCGAAACGCGCCGCCTAGCGGCGACCCATCGACGTGACGCGCGCCGCGCTGGGCGTACCAGCGGCGATCGAAGTGTCCGTGTCGGCGCCAAGCAGCGGCGCCGGCGGCAGCGACAGCTTCTCCTCGCCCATCCAGCGGAATGCCGGCCCCACCGCGACCGGCTCGCCGGCGATGCCGATGCCTTCGGTCCGCGGGTAGACGTCGCGCAGGAACTCGCCGAGATCGCGCACCCGCGCGGCAGGCACGCCGGCGGCATTGAGCTCGGTTTCCAACGCGGCGGCGTCGCTGGCCGCGAACGCCGCCACGAGTTCTGCGCGCAGGGCATCGGTGGCGAGTCCGGCAAGGAACGAGCCGTCCGACAGCCCTTCCGGCACGTGCGGCGGACGCGCCAGCTCCGGCTTCCCGAGCAGGCGGCAGAGCGTCGCGAATTGGCCCTTGGTGTTGGCCGCGACCGAGATGTGGCCGTCGGCGGTTGCAAAGGTCTCCGCACCCGGGCTCCCCACGAACCCGCGATTGCCGACGCGGTCCGGGGCCTCGCCGCTCTCGAACGTGGCGGCCGCCGGTCCCGACATCAGCGCGAGCGCCGAATCGACCATCGAGACGTCCAGAGTGATAGGCGCGGTGTCGCCCCGCAGCCGCCTGACGACCGCGGCAAGGATCGCCTCGGCCGCGCTGATGCCGGTCGCGATATCGATCACGGGAAACCCGACCTTCACCGGCGGGTCGTCCGCACCTGAGCCCTGCAGCGCCATCATACCGGTTGCGGCCTGTACAACGTGGTCGTATGCCCCGCGCGACGAATGCGGCCCGGACTGGCCCCATCCCGAGATCGAGCAGTAGATGATGTCGGGCCTCACCGCTCGCACCGCCTCGGGTCCGAGGCCGAACCTCTTGGCCACGCCGGGGCGAAAATTCTCAACGAAGATGTCGGCCGTGGCCGCGAGCCGGAGCGCGGCCTCGCGCCCTTCCGTGGTGGCAAGATCGATGACGACCGACTTCTTGCCGGCATTGAGCGCCCGGAAGCCCGGCGGCAGGCCGCGCAACTGCGGCTGGACGCCCAGTGCGCGCATCGGATCGCCGCTTTCCGGTCGCTCGATCTTGATGACCTCGGCGCCCAGGCAGCGCAGGTGATGCGTCGCGCAGGGACCGGCCAGCACGTGGGTGAGGTCGAGCACCCGGAAGCCTTCCAGTGGCAGCATCATGGTCTCCGTTCGGGGGAAGCCGCCGCGGCGCCCACGTCCATGCCGTAGACGCGCCGCGCGGTGTCGCAAAGCAGGGCTTGGCGCGCATCGGCGGGATGTTCGGCGGCGATGCGCTTGTAGGCGTTCCACAGCACGACGTAGCCGATCGAGGTGCTGTCGACGGGAAAGTTGCTCTCGAACATGCAGCGCTCCGGCCCGAAGCAGGAGATCGCGTGGCGGAAATAGCCGCCGCGCTCCTCGACGAACTCTTCCGACGACGGCGGCGTCTCGCGCCGGTGGCCGTCATAGCCCGTCACGATCGAGGCCATCCCGCCGAGCTTCATGACGACGTTCGGAAGCCGGGCCAGAGATTCCACACTCTTCGCCCAGGAGAGGAACGCCGGCTGATCCTCCGCGCGAGCGGGGGTGTAGTCGACGGGCGCACCGAGGTGATCTACCACGATGACCGTTCCCGGAGCCGAGCGGGCGAGCACCTCGAGATCGTCGAGCTGGAAGTGGAACTGGAAGCTGTCGAAGATCAAGCCGCGTTCGCCCAGCAGCGCTAGCCCGCGCCGAAAGGCTGGATCGGCATAAAGGCCGGGTGGCGCCGCACCCGCGATCAGCCGCGCCGCCGGGTCCGCCAGCCGCGCGCCGCTCTGGCGCACGCCGCGAAACAAAGACCCTCCGGCCTCCCGGTGGGCGTCGAGCACGGTCCCTAGGTCCGGATCGCGCAAATCTGCATGCGCGACGATCGCACCGACTTGCGGGAAGCTGCCGGCCTGCTGCCGGGCGAGCCGGGCGGCGAACTCCGTCTCGCCGACGACGCGCAGGTTGGGCGGTCCTCCGGTGCGGTACTCCGATCCGCATTCCACATACACCGCTTGCGTGACCTTGTGGCCGGCGCACGCATCTTCGAGGAACTCGTCAAGCAGGTATCGGCTGGTCCTCAGCGACAGGGTGCCTTCCTGCGGGTCGGGAAACAGCTGCTCCTTCCACAGGTGGAAATGGGTGTCGACGCACTCCCAGTCCGGTTCCAGGATCGCTTCGCGGCGCAGGTCCCACCAGGCACCGCGCGCTCCCATCATCCCGATCCAGGTCTTCCGCTCCTGCGGCGTCATCGTTCCTCCCCGTGCCGCCTTCTCCCGACAGCCCGCACCTCGCGCGCGCTGGCCGGACGCGCGGCTCACGACCATAGGGTGGCTCGTGGCTTTACCGGTAGTTAAAATTCCTTAGGAGCGTGTTATGGATTGCTAACAGCAACACTCCTTCCGGAGCCGATCCCGCGATGGACCTCAGGCAGATCCGCTATTTCGTCGCCGCCTGCGAGGCCGGTTCGCTCAGTGCCGCGGCCAACCGGCTGAACTGCACGGCCTCCGGCATCAGCCAGCAAATGTCGGCGCTCGAAGGGCGCCTCGGCACCAGCCTGCTCGAACGCACGCGGCGCGGGGTCAATCCCACCCCGGCCGGTTGGCGCTTCTACCATCGCTGCCTCGCCGTCCTGAAATCGGTCTCCGAGGCGGAGATGGAGCTTGAGGATTTTTCCGCCGGCCTCAGCGGCACGGTGGCCGCGGGCTTCGTGCCTGGACTGGCGAAGGCAGTGCTGCCGGCCGCCCTCGCCCGGTTCACGCGCGAGTTTCCGCGCGTCGATTTCGAGATCGCCAGCGGCACGGCCGACACGCTGCTCGCCGAGACCTCCGGCGGCGCGCTGGATTTCTACGTCGGCCAGTTCGCCGCGCGCCAGACCGGGCTCGCCGCTACGCCGATCGGCAAGTTCCCAGTTGCGCTCATATCCGGTTCGCGGCGCGGACTGGTGCCGATGAAGCCCGTGCGGCTCAGCGAGGTCGCGCCGCTGAAGCTCTTCGTTCCCTCTGCCACCAACAGCCTGAAGCCGCGCATCGAGGCCGCGATCCGCGGCGGCGAGATCGCGGTCGAGCGGACGATCTCCATCTCCAGCCTCTCGGCGGGGCTTGAATTCCTGAGCCTGACCGACTGGTCGGGTATCCTCCCCTTCTGGATCTGCCTCAAGGAACTCGGCAACGACCGCCTGACCGTCAGCCCTATCCTCGATCCCAAGTTCGGGGTCGAACTCGCGCTCATCCATCCCGCTCAAAGGCCGCTGTCGCGTCCCTCTCAGCAGCTTTACGACTATTTCCGCCAAGAGTTGCAGCGCTGCGACGACGAATGGCAGCGCATGATGCGCCAGCTTTAAGCAGCCGTTACGAAGCTCTTTAGGAGAAATTAGTTTCCCTTAGGGTGCGGCGGCACTACCGTCGCTGGTGGAGGAGCGCGGCACCGCCCGATGGCATGGGCGGCAAGCGCACCGGACACGCGTCACGCAGCGGCCGCACGTTCGCCCATTCGTAAATGGACGGTCGGCGGCCGGTGACCCATCGGGGGCGGGAGGATAGATAATGACAAACAAAAATTCGACGACGGACGGCATGTCCAAGCACGGGCTGAGCCGCCGGGCGTTCGGCGGGCTCACCATCGCCACGCTGGCAGGCGCGCAACTGGCGAGCGGCCCCGCTGCGGCGGCCGCCGAGATCGAACTGAAGATGCAGTTCGCCTCGCCCGACGGTACGCCGTGGAACGATCTCGACCGCCGCTACGCCAAGCAGATCGAGACGATCACCGGCGGCCGCGCCGAGGTGACGTTCTTCCCGCCGAATTCGGTGACGCCGTTCAAGGACTGGCTGCAGTCGACCGGCTCCGGCCTGCTCGACATAGGCTTCGTCTGGCACCCGGTGCTGCCGGGCAAGTTCGTGCAGATGGAGCTTTTTGCGCTTCCGGGCCTGTCGAAGAACCAGACACTGGCCAGCATCGTCTACTGGCGCCTGCGCGACAAGTTCCCGGAAATGGGCAATCTGTTCACCGACAAGGACAACGTCGTCGATCTCGCGACCTTCGTCGCGATGGGCTCGCACCTGCACACCCGTGAGCCGGTCCGCACGCTGCCCGACGTCAAGGGCAAGGTCTTCGCCGCGCAGGATTCGGCCGGCGTCGCGGTTCTCGAACTGCTCGGCGCCAGCGCCAGCGTGATGGTCGGTCCCGACGCGTATCTGGCGCTCCAGCGCGGTGCGGTCGACGGGGTGCTGTGCGCCTGGGGCTGGGTCAACAACTTCAAGCTCAACGAAGTGACCACCTACCACACGCTGCTCAACCTCAACCCGGGCTCCTACAGCACTGTGATGAACAAGGACACGTTCGACCGCCTGACGCCGCAGGAGCAGAGCCACCTGACCGACCTGCGGCCGGTATACTTCTTCTACAATACGACCGATGGCGCGGCGGCGGCGATGTCGACCATCCCGGCGGAGAATATCTTCTCGCTCCAGGCCGACGAGGCCGCGGTGCTGGCCACGCAGATGCGCCCCTTCTGGGACGAGTGGGTGAAGAAGGCGGACGCAGCCGGCATTCCCGGCCAGGAAATCCTCGACGAGGCGGTTCGCCTCATGAAACTCTACGACCAGAACTAAACCTGGACCGGGCGTGGAGGGCGGCGTCCTGCTTCATCGGACGCCCCCTCGCCCCGGCGGTCTCTGTTACCGGCGGGACCTTCCGTCGACGAGAAGGAAGTGCAGGAGCGTGGGGCAGTCGATGCAGCCGGCAGCGGCCGAAAATGACATGCCGGCCCCGCGCCCGTCGCTCGCCCGAACCGCCGGGCGCATCATCGCAATTCCGAGCCGGGCGGCGATCTATGTCGGAGCCATCGCGCTGCTGGCGATGATGGGACTGACGGTCGCGGACGTCGTGCTGCGCAACCTCTTCTCCGTCGTCGTGCCGGGCGGCATGGAGATGACCGGCCTCCTGATGATCCTCGTGGCGCTCTCCACGCTCGCCGCGGTGGAGCTCGAGGGCGGCCACATCCGCGTCGACCTCGTGCTGCAGGCCCTACCCGAATACGCCCGTGCGCCGACCATCGCCGGCGGCCTGCTGCTCACCTGCGCGACAATGGTCGTGACCGGCGTGATGATCTGGGCGCAGGCGGTCTATCTCTACGAGAACGGCATCGTCACCGGCGTCCTCCTCGTGCCGGAATGGCCGTTCGTGGCCTTTGGCACCTTCTTCGTCTTCCTCTTCTCGCTGGCGTTGCTCAGGAGTTTCGCTGCCGGCGTCGGTGCCGTCGCGCGCCTTCGCGATCCGCGCGCCGTGGCGATCCTGCTCGCCTGGATCGTCGTCGTGGCGGCGATCCTGGTGATGGCGCTATATCCCCAGGCCCTGCCCTTCGACCTGCCGCGCGAAACGCGCGGGCTTGCGGCAATAGGCCTCTGCTTCGCGCTGATCTTTCTCGGCGTCCACGTCGCGGCGGCGATGGCCGTCACCTCGCTGGTCGGCATCAGCATCCTGATCAGCGCCAACGCCAGCCTGACCAGCATCGGCACCACCACCATCGACGTCGTCAGCGACCAGACCTGGAGCGTCGTGCCGCTGTTCACCTGGATGGGGCTCATCGTCGTCGCCTCCGGCTTCGCGGAGGACCTATACCGCGCCGCCTACCGCTGGATCGGGCACCTGCCCGGCGGCCTCGCCTCCGCATCGACCGTCGCCTGCGCCGGCCTGTCCTCCATCGTCGGCGACACGCTGTCGGGCGTCTATTCCATGGGCTCGATCGCGCTGCCGCAGATGCGCGCCTATGGCTACGACATGAAGCTCGCCACCGCTTCCATCGCCTGCGCGGCGACCATCGGCGTGATGATCCCGCCGAGCCTGGCTTTCATCGTCTACGGCATGATCACCGAGGTCTCGATCGGCAAGCTGTTCATGGCGGGCATCCTGCCCGGCATCCTTTTCACGATCATCCTGGTGTCGCTGATCACCATTCGGGCGAAGCTCAACCCGGCACTGGCGCCGCGCGGCGAGGTCAGCACCTGGGACGAGCGCAAGCAGGCGAGCGCCAGGGTGTGGCCGATCATCCTCCTGATGCTGCTCGTGCTCGGCGGGATTTACACCGGTATCGTCACGCCCAACGAAGCCGGCGGCCTCGGCGTGTTCGGCGCGCTGGTCATCGCCGCGGCGATGCGGCGTCTCACCTGGGCGACGCTGTGGCACTCGATCGAGCGGACGCTGCTGCTGTCGGCCGGCATCATCGTCATCTTCATGTTCGCCACCGCGTTCAGCCGCTTCATCGCCATCAGTGGCCTGACGCAGCAGCTCGCCGACCTGATCATCGGCCTGGAACTCGGCAAGTACCAGCTGATCGGCGCGATCCTGCTCTTCTACGTGCTGATCGGAATGTTCATGAACGCGCTGCCGGCGCTTGTGCTCACCGTGCCGCTGTTCTTCCCGGTCGCCATGAGCGCCGGCTTCGACCCGATCTGGTTCGGCGTGGTCGTGGTCATCATGGTGGAACTCGGCGTGGTCACCCCGCCGATCGGCGTCAATGTCTTCGCCATCGCCACGATGGCCAAGGACGTCTCGATGTACGACGTCTTCCGAGGCGTCTTCCCGTTCTGGATCGCCTTCGTGATCCTCATCGGCCTCATCGTGATATTCCCGCAGATCAGCCTCTTCTTGCCCTCGCTGATGTGAGGAAGCCTTCACCTGCGGATGAAGGCGGCAGTCCCCGCCGCGCTGTCGCGGCGGGTTCCCTCGGCAAGGCTGGCCCGGCTCCGCCCCTCAGCCGAATCCCCTTGCCTTCAGCGCTTCGGTGATCTCCTCGAGGATCGCGGGGTCATCGATCGTGGCCGGCATCTTCCAGTCCTCGTGGTCAGCGATCTTCTGCATCGTCCCGCGCAGGATCTTGCCCGAGCGCGTCTTCGGCAGCCGCTTCACCGGCACGACCGTCTTGAAGGCCGCCACCGGCCCGATGCGGTCGCGCACCAGCGCCACGACCTCCTTCTCCAGTTCGGCCGGATCGCGCGAAACGCCGGCGTTCAGCACCACGAAACCGCAGGGCACCTGACCCTTCATCGCGTCCGCGATGCCGATCACGGCGCACTCGGCCACGTCCGGATGCTCGGCCAGAACCTCCTCCATGCCGCCGGTCGACAGCCTGTGCCCGGCGACGTTGATGATGTCGTCCGTGCGCGCCATGATGAAGAGGTAGCCGTCCTCGTCGACATAGCCGGCGTCCGCCGTCTTGTAGTAGCCCGGAAACTCCTCGAGATAGGCGTCGCGGAAGCGCTGGTCGGCGTTCCAGAGCGTCGGAAGCGCGCCGGGCGGCAGCGGCAGGCTGACGACGACGTTGCCGAGCGTGCCGCGCGGCACCTCGTGCCCGGCATCGTCCAGCACGTGCATGTCGTAGCCCGGCATCGGCACGGCGGGCGAGCCGTATTTCACCGGCAACTGCCCGAGCCCGATCGGGTTCTGGCTGATCGGCGCGCCGGTCTCGGTCTGCCACCAGTGGTCGATTACCGGCACCTTCAGCTGGTTCTCGGCCCACTTGATCGTCTCGGGGTCGGCGCGCTCGCCGGCCAGGAACAGCGTGCGGAACTTCGACAGATCGTATCTGCCGACGAACTCGCCCTTCGAATCCTGCCCCTTGATGGCGCGGAAGGCCGTCGGCGCGGTGAACAGCGCCACCACCCCGTGCTCGGAGATCACGCGCCAGAAAGTGCCGGCATCGGGCGTGCCGACCGGCTTGCCCTCGAACAGGATGGTCGTGCAGCCATGCAGCAGCGGTGCATAGACGATGTAGGAGTGCCCGACCACCCAGCCGACGTCGGACGCCGCCCAGAAGACCTCGCCCGGCTTCACGCCGAACTCGTTCCACATCGACCAGGCGAGCATGACCATGTGGCCGCCATTGTCGCGCACCACGCCCTTGGGCTGGCCGGTCGTGCCCGACGTATAAAGCACGTAGAGGGGATCGGTCGCCGCCACCGGCACGCAGGGCACTTTTCGACCTGCCCGCTTGGCCTCGTCGACCGCCGAGGCGTAGTCGGTGTCGCGGCCCTCCACCAGCTCGCATTCCAGCTGCTCGCGCTGCAACACCACGCAGGTCTCCACCTTGTGCCGCGCCATCTGGATGGCGCCGTCGAGCAGCGGCTTGTAGGCGACCACGCGGCCCGGCTCGATGCCGCAGGAGGCCGAGACGATCAGCTTCGGGGTGGAATCGTCGATGCGGGTAGCGAGTTCGCGCGCCGCGAAGCCGCCGAACACCACCGAGTGGATCGCGCCGATGCGCGCGCAGGCGAGCATGGCGAAGACAGCCTCGGGAACCATCGGCATGTAGATGATGACCCGGTCGCCTTTCTCGACGCCGCAATCCCGGAGCACCGCGGCGAGCGCCTCGAGCTCCGTCTTCATCTGCGCATAGGTGTAGGTCTTCTTCGCACCGGTGATCGGACTGTCGTAGATCAGCGCCGCCTGCTCGGCCCGACCGTTCTCGACGTGCCGGTCGACCGCGTTGTGGCAGGTGTTGCAAGTCGCGCCCGGGAACCAGCGGCCGTAGACGCCCCCGGCGGGGTCGAACACGCGTTCCGCCGGAGAATGCCAGTCGATCGCATTCGCCGCCTCGGCCCAGAAGGCCTCGGGATCGCGTTTCCAGCTGTCGTAGACCTCATGATAGCGCGACACCATGCTTCCTCCCTCGCCGGCGGCCGCTTCTATCCAAACCCGCGGCCCGACGTCCATCCGACTATGTTCCCATAGGTCGCGCTCCGCGCAAGGGCTTTGACTTCCGTCAACGGGACTGGTCAATGGGTGCCATGACCAAGGCCCTCTCCATCGTCATCATCCTGATGATGGTCATCCAGATCATCAAGCCGCTGGGACTGCCCGGCCTGCGCAAGCGAAGCGACTTCTGGAAGCTCGCCCTTCTGGCGCTGGGCGCGATGTCACTCACGGTTCTCCTCAGCCACGGAACCTGAGGCGAGCATCTCGGGCGCTGCGAGTTCGATCAGCGGCAGCAGATGTTCCGCCCAGGCGCGGTAGCCGGCCTCTGAGGCGTGGAATCCGTCGGCGGCGAAGCCGAGCTGCGGGTCCTCGATCGGCAGCCGCGACGCCGGAACAGCGCCGCGTTCGAAGCAGAGCCGCGCCGCCATCGCATTGATCGCCTGCGCACGTATCTCCAGGATCTTCGCCAGCAGCGGCGGCAGCGCCGGCACCCACGTCATGTCGACCACCGGCGACCAGATGATCCGAGCGCCGGGGAATCTTGCTTTGAGCGCGTAGAGCAGCCCGCCGAAATCCTTCTTGAAGCGCGGGACCGTGTGAAAATTCTTGGCGTCGTTGGTCCCGACCGGCAGCACGATGTGCGTCCACGGCTCCCATTTCAGATTGGGCACCACATGGTCGCGGATCTGGCCGGAGGTCGCCGAATTGAAACCCGCGGCCCGCCATGTCACCGGCCGCCCGGTGTCGCGCGCAATCATGCCGGCGAGCACGGCGGCGATGCCCCCGTCCGTCCGCGTGATGCCGACGGAGGCGGCGGACGAATCGCCCAGCACCAGCAGCCGCACCGGATCGCCCGTGCCGGGGATCGTGTGCAGCACCGGTCCTTCCGCCGGCAGCAGCCGCGCCGTGCGCCGCCGCACGCCGAGCCCCTGCCAGGCATAGATCGGCAAAGCGAACCAGGAGAGAAGCGGGAGCAGGCGGGACATGGAAGGCGACCGGACGTTCTGGCGGATGCCACGTTCCTACAACCATACCCGCGTGTGGGAAAAGACCGCGAACAGCTCATCATAGGCAATACGCTGCGCGTCTGGCGTGAAATGTTTGACATTTCGGCCCATCTGTCCGACATTTGGCCCGGTTCATGGAGGACTACATGTCGGGTCGAAGAGACGTCGAGCGGGATGCCCGCAAATTCTGGCGCCGCGATATCATCATGGAGCGGCTGGCGCGGCTCGGCCTGTCGCGGGACAAATCGGCCAAGCTCGGCGGTCGCGTGAATCCCAAGCTTCTCGAACTGGCGCGCGAGCGGTCGGGCGCGGTCAGCGACAGCCAGCTTATCGAACTCGCTCTCGGCAATCTTGTCATGGAGGACGGGTTCGCGGAGGCGTTTCGCGCCGGCCGCGGTACGGTCGACCCCTCGCTCGACCTCAACGTCTGACAGCGTATGGACGTCGACAGGCTGCTGCGACGGTGCCGGGCTGCGCTGGGCAAGACCGATCTCGCCCTGCGCCCGGACGACGTCCTGGATTTCTTCACCGAAAGCGATGTGGCCGGCGAGCAGATCATGCTCGATGCCTGCGTCTACATCGACCAGCTGCAGGGACGCCTTCCGGAGGCGGTGGCCGAACGAGTCGAGGCGCGGAGCACGGTCCATTCGCCTATCGTGCTCGGCGAACTGAGCTTCCTGTTCGGAAGGCTCGATGCCGGCGACGCCCGGACCGGCGCGGCGCTGGCCGCCATCGGATCGATACTTTCAGCCATCGGCGAGCATCGCATCATGCCGCTGACCCACGAGGACACGATGCGCGGGATGATCCTGTGCGGCTGCATGGCCCGGCTACTCTGCCATTCGGCGGAAAGCCGCCGCGCCATCCAGAACGACGCGATCCTGGCTGCCCATGCTGCCCGCACCGGCAGCCTGCTCGTGACGCGCAACATCGCCGATTTCGACCGCCTGTCCCAGCTCGAACCGCGCCTGAAGGTCGCGTTCTACAGGATCGATAAAACGTAAGCCGAGCCGGGTTCGACCCGGTATGCGCCCCCGCTCAGGCCGCCTTTTTGTCCGCCCGCGAAGCCTGGAAGATGCTGTCGATGGTGGCCGCCAGCGTCGCGTTGAAATCGGCGTCGCTCTGTTCGGCTGACAGGCCTTCGGTCAGCGCGCGCGAGAAACTGGCGATCATGCCGGCGTTCTGCACCAGCTTGGCGTTGGCCTCGTCGCGGGTGTAGCCGCCCGACAGCGCCACGACGCGCATGACGCGCGGATCGTCGATCAGCGGCTTGTAGAGGTTCGGCTTGGTGGGAAGCGACAGCTTCAGCATGATCTTCTTGCCGGCCGGCACCTCGTCCAGATGCTTCTTGATCTCGGCGAGCAGCATCTCCTCGGCTTCCGCCTTGTCGGAGATCGTGATCGTCACCTCGGGCTCGAGGATCGGCACGAGGCCGTGCGACAGGATCTGCTTGCCGACCTCAAACTGCTGGTCGACGATGGTCTTGATGCCGGTCGCATTGGCGGCGTCCACCACGGAACGCATCTTGGTGCCGAAGACGCCCTTGGCGACGGCACGCTTGAGCAAATCGTCCAGACCCGCGATCGGCTTCATCAGCTTGACGCCGTCGGCGGCGTCGGCGAGGCCCTGATCGACCTTGAGGAAGGGCACCACGCCGCGCTTCTCCCACAGATACTGCGCCGTCGGTACGCCCTCGACCGCGCGGTCCATGGTCTGCTCGAAAAGGATCGCGCCCATCACCTTATCGCCGGTGAAGGCGGGCGAGGTGATGATGCGGGCCCGCATCGCGTGGATCAGGTCGAACATCTCGTCCTCGTTCGACCAGGCATCCTCGGATACGCCATAGAGCTTCAGCGCCTTGGGCGTCGAGCCGCCGGACTGGTCGAGGGCCGCGATGAAGCCGTCCTTGTTCGCGACCTGCGCCGCCATGTCTTCCACCCGTCCGCTCATTCTTCCGTGCCTCCTGAATTGGTCGTTTGGCCTCTAACAGAAGCGCGCGGGAAACGGAACGGCGGCGCAAGAGCTTGAATCGATTGAAAGAAATTCAATCGGTTTAGCGGGGCGAGGAATTTTTCGGGAGTGTTAAGGGCTTAACAGAGCAGCGCGGCGAAGGGAACTAGATAAGCGGCATACTCAATAGGCATGGGGGCACGCCTTAACGCAAGGAAACAAGACCGTGTCCGATCAATTGGGGCTGGATCATCGCCTGGAGCCTCCGATGTCCCCGCTGATGACAATGCTCTTCGCGGCCGCCGCCGCCGCCTTCTACATGACCTCGTCCTGGATCGTGCAGTCCTGGGGCCTGTCGCCCTATCTGGTGCTGGTCCCGGCGCTGATCCTGACGCTCGCCGTCGGTGCGCGCTTCGAGACGCAGATCCTGCGCGACCGCCGCCTCGCCCGGACGATCTTCGCCGTCCTCGCCGTCGAGGCCATCGCCACGGCCGCGATCGCTGTCGCCGTGATGGGAGACGCCTACACGATCCGCGAGGCCGCGGGCGCGCTCGCCGTCTTCAGCGGCATCGCGCTGGTCGGCATGGCGCCGGCCACCCGCCAGGGATGACGCCTCGTTCGCGGGTGGGCCCCACGCCTACGACTTCAGCACCTCGACGCCCGGCAGCGGCTTGCCTTCCATCCATTCCAGGAAGGCCCCGCCCGCCGTCGAGACATAGGTGAAGTCGTCGGCCACGCCGGCATGGTGGAGTGCGGCCACCGTGTCGCCGCCGCCCGCCACCGACACCAGCACGCCCTCCCTGGTTTGCGCCGCGGCATATTTCGCCGCGGCGACCGTGCCGGCATCGAAGGGTTCG
Organism: Aquibium oceanicum; assembly: GCF_001889605.1. Lineage (NCBI taxonomy): Bacteria > Pseudomonadati > Pseudomonadota > Alphaproteobacteria > Hyphomicrobiales > Phyllobacteriaceae > Aquibium > Aquibium oceanicum. The sequence continues at coordinate 252,150 of NZ_CP018171.1, forward strand.
ATCTCGAAGGCGCCGAGCGGGCCGTTCCAGACCAGCGTCGCCGCACGGTCGATCCACTCGTTGATCGCCTCCACCGTCCGGGGGCCGACGTCGAGGATCATCGCGTCGGCAGGGACGGCATCGACACCGACCGTTTCGGATGCCGCGCCGACCTTGAACTCCCGCGCCACGACGGCGTCAACGGGCAGAACGATCGCGCAGCCGGCGGACGCGGCCTCGATCATGATCTGCTTGGCAGTCGCGGCGAGATCGTGCTCACACAGCGACTTCCCGACGTCCTCCCCGCGGGCGGCGAGGAAGGTATTGGCCATGCCGCCGCCGATCACCAGCGCGTCGACCTTCTTCACGAGGTTCATCAAAAGGTCGATCTTGCTCGAAACCTTGGCGCCGCCGACGATCGCCACGACGGGGCGTCGCGGGTTGCCAAGTCCCTTCTCCAGCGCCTCGAGCTCGGCCTGCATAGTGCGCCCGGCATAGGCCGGCATATGATGGGCGAGCCCTTCGGTCGAGGCGTGCGCCCGGTGAGCGGCGGAGAAAGCGTCGTTGACGTAGATGTCGCCGTTCGCCGCAAGGGCCGCGACGAAAGCCGGATCGTTCTTCTCCTCGCTCTTGTGGAACCGGGTGTTTTCGAGGAGTAGGATGTCGCCGTCCGCCATGGCATCGACGGCGCCCTGGGCCACGTCGCCGACGCAGTCGGGCGCGAAGTGGACCCGGCGGTCGAGCACGGCCTCGGTCGCGGCGGCGATCGGTTCGAGCGACATCGACGGATCGGGACCATCTTTCGGCCGGCCGAAATGCGCCAGCAGGATCACCTTCGCGCCCTTGTCGGAGAGTTCGGTGATCGTCGGTGCGACGCGCTCGATGCGGGTCGCATCCGAAACCTGCCCGTCCTTTACCGGTACGTTGAGGTCGACCCGCACGAGAACACGCTTTCCGGCAATGTCACCGATGTCGTCGAGGGTCCTGAATGCGGGCATGAAAAAGTCTCCGGAATTTCGGTCGGCGGGACCATACAGCCTGCCAAGCCGGGTGCAAGCGGCCAAGTCGACGCGGCAGCCGCTGGGCTAGCCATCGCGCGGCAGCACGACGTTCGGGCCTTCGCCGGCTTCCCGCTGCCGCGCCTCGGTCGCTTCCCTCTCGCGGAGCCGGCGCTGCCGCCCCGCCTCGCGCCAGCCGCGCCAGGCGCTCACCGTCTGGTCCCACATCTCGCCCGGACTCAGGAAGACCGGTACCTTCGGCGCCACATAGTGCGGCTCCACCGAGAGGCCGAGGTCCCGGATCGCGCCATGCTCGTCGACGTCCCGCACGATGAGTTCGATCGGCCCGATGGTCAGGCGGTCGGCATACTCTGCCCTGCCGCCGAGGCGGGCCACGACGAGGTCGGCGATCGACATCGCCGCCTCCTCCTCCTTCAGGATCAGCCCGTAGGCCGAATCGAGATCGGCGGCGGGGCGGGAGCCGTCGATGGCGAACTCGCCGAAAAAGTCGGCATCGTCCTCGTCGAGATCGGCGCGACTGGCGAACAGCCGGTCGAGCAGTGGGGGGTAGCGGTCCGGAACGAAGATGTAGACGTGGTCGTCTGCCATCAGCCGGCCGGCATACTGGTAGGTGAGCGAACGCCCCTCGCGCACGACCAGCGACGGCCGCGCCCAGCGCGGAATGCGCACGCCATTGGCAACCGGGCTGCCGGCGGCGACGCGGTAGGCGAGGAGTTCGTGGTGGGCCGCGCCCGGCAGTTCGAGCTCCACCTTGTCGAGCGGCCCCACCCGCGGCGGCACGACGAGCCCGAGACGGCGCGCCAGCGGGCCGATCGTCCATCCCTGCACCACCAGCGAGACGAGCACGATGATGAAGGCAGTGTTGAAGATGACCTGCCCATTCTCCAGCCGCCCCAGGATCGGTGTCAGCGCAAGCAGGATCGAGACTGCGCCGCGCAGGCCGACCCATGCCACGAAGGCCGTCTCTGCTCGGGTGAAGCGGAAGGGCGCGAGGCAGAGCCACACGCCGACCGGTCGCGCCACGAAGATCAGGAAAAGCCCCAATGCGACGGCGGGGATGGCAACGGAGGGAAACTGCGACGGCGTGGCGAAGAGCCCGAGCACCAGGAACATGATGATCTGCGCCAGCCAGGAGATGCCGTCCTGGAAGCGCTTCAGCCGCGCCGCCGACCGCACACCGGAATTGCCGGCGATCAGGCCGGCCACATAGACCGCGAGGAAGCCCGAGCCGCCGATCGCGCCGGCGATGCCGAACAGGAGCAGCGCCAGCGTGATGACGAAGATCGGCAGGAGACCGACGTCGAGCTGTAGCCGTTCCACCAGCCGCGCGATCAGGAACCCGCCGGTCACGCCTGCCGCGAGGCCTAGCCCCATCTGGACGGCGAAGCCGATCAGGATGTCGGTCACGAGTACCTCGGCCTGCGGCTGGCTGCCCGTGGCGATCACCGAGACCAGGGTGATGGTGAGGAAGATGGCGATCGGGTCGTTAGATCCCGATTCGACTTCGAGCGTCGAGCGCACCCGGTCGCGCAGGTTGAGATTGCCGGCCCGAAGCAGGAAGAACACGGCGGCCGCGTCCGTCGAGGCGATCGTGGCGCCGAGCAGGAAGGATTCCAGCCAGGAGAGCGGCGTGACGTAATAGGCCCCGACACCGAAGATCGACGCGGTGATCGCCACCCCGACTGTCGCCAGCACGAGCGAGGGCAGCGCCGATTGCCGGAACGAAGCCAGCGACGTGCCGAACCCCGAATCGAACAGGATCACCGCCAGCGCCAGAGAGCCGACGAAGTAGGCCACGCCCGCATTGTCGAAATCGAGCCCCATCCCGTCGACGCCGGCGACGAGGCCGATTCCCAGGAAGAGCAGCAACAGCGGGGCGCCGAAGCGGAAGGCGATCAGGCTGGAGAAAGCGGCGGCGATGATCAGCGCGGTGCCGACCATAATCGCCAGATAGATGCTTTCCATTCCCGCCTCCGGTCAGCCCTCCCGATGTTTTTCAGCCAGAGTGCGGCGAAGCGATGGCCCAAGGCAAGGAAGAATATGCCTTTTTACCCGCGCCCACTCCTTTCCGCGCCGGAACGGAAAACGCCCGGGACCATGCCCGGGCGTTCCGATCCGAAAAAGCTGAGGCGATATCAGCCGATGGTCTTGGCGAAGGCGGCTGCGGTATCCGCCATGCGGTTGGAGAAGCCCCACTCGTTGTCGTACCAGGACATGACGCGCACGAGATCGCCTTCGATCACCTTGGTCTGGTCGAGCGCGAAGGTGGACGAGGCCGGGTTGTGGTTCATGTCGATGGAGACCAGCGGCTCCTTGGTGTAGGCGAGAATGCCCTTCAGCGCGCCGTCGGCGGCGGCCATCAGCGCCTTGTTCACCTCGTCGACCGTCACCGTCCTCTTGGCGACGAACTTGAAGTCGATGACCGAGACGTTCGGGGTCGGCACGCGGATCGAAACGCCGTCGAGCTTGCCCTTCAGTTCCGGCAGCACGAGGCCGACGGCCTTGGCGGCACCCGTCGACGTCGGGATCATCGACATAGCCGCCGCGCGGGCGCGGTAGAGGTCCTTGTGCATGGTGTCGAGCGTCGGCTGGTCGCCGGTGTAGGAGTGGATCGTCGTCATGAAGCCCTTCTCGATGCCGAAGGCTTCGTTGACGACCATGGCGACGGGGGCGAGACAGTTCGTGGTGCACGAGGCGTTCGAGACGACGACGTGCTCCTTCGACAGCTTGTCGTGGTTCACGCCGTAGACCACCGTCAGGTCGGCGCCGTCGGCCGGAGCCGAGACCAGAACGCGCTTGGCGCCCGCCGTGAGATGCGCCGAGGCCTTCTCCTTGGAGGTGAAGATGCCGGTGCACTCCATGACGATGTCGATGCCGAGCTCGCCCCAGGGCAGCTTGGCAGGGTCGCGCTCGGCGAAGACCTTGAAGCTGTCGTCGCCGACGCGGATCTCGTCGCCCGCCACCGTCACCTCGGAGGGGAAGCGGCCATGCACGCTGTCGTAGCGCAGCAGGTGGGCGTTGGTCTCGACCGGGCCGAGATCGTTGATCGCGACGATGTCGATGTCCTTGCGGCCCGACTCGTAGATGGCGCGGACGATGTTGCGGCCGATACGGCCGAAGCCGTTGATGGCGACTTTGACGGTCATTCAGAATACCTCCTGGCGCGGATGACGGGTGCGCGGCACCCTCTTGAAAAGGTTGCCGCTTCTTAGCGACAGCGCGAGGCGGAATCCAGACGCGGAAGGGCTCTGGCCGAACCGAAAGCGGGTTCTGCCAGGAAATTCAATCGATAAATATCCGGAACGCCTTGCCGGCCCGCGCCCAGGCGGGTCCGGGAGGCGCCGTTCAGTCGCGGTCGTGCAGCTTCTGTTCGACAGCCGAGACCACCGCTTCGGCGGTGATGCCGAAGTGCTTGTAGAGCTCCTCGTACTTGCCGCTGGCGCCGAAGCCGTGCATGCCGACGAAGATACCGTCCTGGCCGATGAGGGCGTCCCAGGCCTGACGCACGCCGGCCTCGATCGCCACCTTGACCGGGGCATTGCCGATCATGGCGGAGCGATACTCCGGCGATTGGCGCGCGAAACGCTCCATGGACGGCACCGAGACCACGCGGGTCGGGTGCCCGTTCGCCTGAAGCTGCTGGCGCGCCGCCAGCGCGATCTCCACTTCCGAGCCGGTGGCGAAGATCGTCACCACCGCGTCGTCGCTCGCCGTCTCCAGCTCGTAGGCGCCGAAGCCGCAGAGATTTTCCTCGACGTGCTCGGTGCGCACCGCCGGCAGGTTCTGCCGCGTCAGCGCCAGCACCGAGGGTCCGCTTGTGTCCTCCAGCGCCAGCTGCCAGCATTCGGCGGCTTCCACCGCGTCGGCCGGGCGGAAGACCCTGAGGTTGGGGATTGCCCGCAGCGCGGCGAGCTGCTCGACCGGCTGGTGCGTGGGGCCATCTTCGCCGAGCCCGATCGAATCATGCGTCATGACGTAGATCACGCGCAGGCCCATCAGGGCGGCGAGCCGGATCGACGGACGGCAGTAGTCCGTGAAGACGAGGAACGTGCCGCCGTACGGCACGATGCCGCCGTGCAGCGCCATGCCGTTCATGGCCGCCGCCATGCCGTGCTCGCGGATGCCGTAATAGACGTAGCGCCCGGAATAGTCGCTCGGCGTGATCGGCTTGGTCTGGCTGGTCTTGGTGTTGTTCGACCCGGTCAGATCCGCCGAACCGCCGATCGTCTCCGGCACGGCGCCGTTGATCACCTCGAGCGCGTTCTCGGAGGATTTTCGCGTGGCGAGCTTCGGCTTCTCCTTGGCGAGGCGTTTCTTGTAGTCCGAAATCACGGCCTCGAAGCCGCCGGGAAGCTCGCCGCGCATGCGGCGCTCGAATTCGCTGCGCAGTTCCGCTTCGGCGGAGGCCAGCCGGCGCTCCCACTCCTTGCGATCCTTGGCAGAGCGCAGGCCGGCCAGCCGCCACATGTCGAGGATCTCGGAAGGCACCACGAACGGTTTCGCTTCCCAGCCCAGCGCCTTGCGCGCGCCGGCGATCTCCTCCGCCCCGAGCGGCGAGCCGTGCGCCTTGTTGGAGCCGGCGCGCGTCGGCGCGCCGAAGCCGATGGTGGTCTTGCAGGCGATCATACTCGGCTTGCCCGAGGCCTTGGCTGCTTCGATCGCGCCGGCGATGGCGTCCGGGTCGTGGCCGTCGCAGCGCTGAACGTGCCAGCCCGAGGCCTCGAAGCGGGCGCACTGGTCGGTGGAATCCGACAGCGACACGGGACCGTCGATCGATATTCCGTTGTCGTCGAAAAAGACGATCAGCTTGGAGAGCTTCAGATGCCCGGCGAACGCGATCGCTTCCTGGCTGATGCCTTCCATCAGGCAGCCGTCACCCGCAAGCGCATAGGTGTGGTGGTCGACCAGCGCGTCCCCGAAGCGGGCGTTCATGATGCGCTCGGCAAGCGCCATGCCGACGGCGTTGCCCAGCCCCTGGCCGAGCGGCCCGGTCGTCGTCTCGATGCCTGCCGCATGCCCGTATTCGGGATGACCGGCGGTCTTCGATCCGAGCTGCCGGAAGTTCTTGATCTCGTCGATCGTGATGTCCTCATATCCGGTCAGGTAGAGGAGCGAATAGAGCAGCATTGAACCATGGCCGGCCGACAGCACGAATCGGTCGCGGTCGGGCCAGTGCGGATGGTGCGGATCGTGCTTCATGTAACGGGTATAGAGCACCGTGGCGATGTCGGCCGCGCCCATCGGCAGGCCAGGATGCCCCGAATTGGCCTTCTCCACCGCGTCGATGGAAAGGAAACGGATCGCATTGGCCATGCGGTCATGATTTTCACGTGATGGCATGATTGCTCTCTTGTCGCGAAGCCGACGGCGGCCGTGTCTGCATGCAGGCTTCCGGGAATGCCCTCCGGAAAGGCAGGCGACACATAGCAGGTGCCGTTGGCGAGTCAACAAACCGGGCGCGCCCGCACGGCCCTCTTCCCGGGTTCTATCCGCTGCCCGCCGCCACTTTGCTGTTGAGCGGCCCCGGACTTTGTTGACGCGCCTTTCACGCGCCGTCTAATGTTTCCAAAGTAACGCGTTAGGAACGCGGGCGATTCGGGATTGCCAGGCGAAATGGCCGCGGAAGCCACACTCAAAGAGGTCATAGGCCGGCTCGGCAGAGCCATGGAGGCGCTCGAAAACGCCGTCTCCGCCAGGGCCGAAAAGGATCAGGACTACGCGGAGGCGGAGGCCGAGGTGCAGCGCATGAACGCCGACCGTTCGCGCCTCGCGCAGGAGCTCGACGCCTCCGAATCCCGCGCCGACCGGCTCGAGCAGGCCAACAAGGAAGTTTCGCGCCGCCTCGTCACCGCCATGGAAACGATCCGAGCCGTTCTCGATCGATAGGAGTATCAGCATGGCGCAGGTCACTGTCATCATCGACGGCAAGTCCTACCGCATGGCCTGCGATGAGGGTCAGGAGGAACATCTGCTCGATCTGGCGCAGCGCTTCGACCGCTATGTCGCGCACCTGAAGGAATCGTTCGGCGAGATCGGTGACCACCGGCTCGCCGTCATGGCCGGCATCATGGTCATGGACGAGCTGTCGGAACTGCAGCGCCGGGTGACGGGCCTCGAGACCGAAGTCGGGACCCTGCGCAAGACGCGCGACGAGGCGCTGGTCAAGGCCGACAAGAACGATGCCGCCCTGATCGGCGCGCTCTCGGGCCTGGCCGAGCGCATGGAAGGCCTAACCTCGCGGCTGGCCGACCGGGGCGAGCCGGCCGCCTGAGGCCTCCCCTAGACCCTCCTCTTCCCCGCTGTTGTCCACATCCGGGCGCAGGCCCCACATTTGACCATCCGGGCGCTTGACCGCGCGCCACCGGCTGATGCATCGAGACGCCTCCGAATTGACGCCGCCGGCACATCCGAGTCGCGGCGCCCAGGCACGATGCGGAGCAGGACATGGCCGAAGAGAATAGCGAACCCACAACCGAAACCGTCGCGGCGGGCCAGTTGCGCGCCTTCATCGAGCGCATCGAGCGGCTCGAGGAAGAAAAGCAGACCATCGCCGACGACATCAAGGACGTCTATGCCGAGGCCAAGGGCACCGGCTTCGACACCAAGGCCGTGCGCACCATCATCCGCCTGCGCAAGAAGGACCAGGCCGAACGCCAGGAGGAAGAGGCCATCCTCGACCTCTACAAGTCCGCGTTGGGAATGCAGTAGGGGCTGACGCCTATCGCGCCCGGCAGCGGAGCCGGGCCTTTAACGGCGGCAGGGAGTGCCGCCGCGATCAGGCCGGTGGCATAGCGTTAGCCTCGCCGCCGAGCCGGCTACGGTGCCATTCGAGCGCCGAGGCCACGATCTCCTCCAGTCCGAATCGGGGACTCCAGCCCAGTGCTTCTTTCGCTCTGGAATTGTCGGCGACGAGGGCTGCCGCGTCGCCGTCTCGCCGGCCCCTGGTCTCCACCGGAAATTCACGGCCGCTCATCCGCCTGACGGTGTCCACGAGCTGCCTGACAGTGGTGCCCTGCCCGGTTCCGAGGTTGAGGGAGAGGCTCTCCCCGCCTTCGATCAGATGGCGGACCGCGCGGCTGTGGGCGTCGGCCAGGTCCATGACGTGGACGAAGTCACGCACGCAGGTGCCGTCCGGCGTGTCGTAATCCCGCCCATTGATGAAAAACCCGTCACGCTGGCCGAGCGCGGCCTCGATCGCGATGGGCACCGCGTGGGTTTCCGGCTCGTGCCACTCGCCGATACGGCCTTCCGGATCCGCTCCCGCCGCGTTGAAATAGCGCAGCACGACGGATCTCATGCCGAGATAGCGGCCGGCATCCTTCAGCATCTCCTCGATCATGAGCTTGCTCCTGCCGTAGGGATTGACCGGGACCTGCCGGTGCTCCTCCGACATCGGCACGGATTGCGGCTCGCCATATGTCGCGCAGGTCGACGAGAAGACAAGCCTGTCGATGCCCGCCTTCCGCGCCGCTCCGAGCAGCGAGATCGTCCCCGCGACATTGTTCTCATAGAAACCGATCGGGTCCCGGGTCGATTCCCCGACCTCGATGGATGCGGCGAAATGAACGATGACGTCCGGCGAATGACGGGCGAGAACCGCTTCTAGCCGGTCGGTGTCGCGAATGTCCCCCTCCTCGAAGGGCCCCCATTGCACGAATTCGCGATGTCCGTTGCTGAGATTGTCGTAGACGACCGGCCTGTAACCCTTGTCGTGCAGATCCAGACAGGTGTGCGAGCCAATGTACCCCGCGCCTCCGACCACCAGTATGTTCTTCACGCGCACGTCTCTCCGGCAGTTCTCGCGTGTGGGCAATACATGTCGGATGCTTGCCATGCAATCGGACCCGCGACGGGCGTGGCCCGCCGGCGTCCGCCACGCCGATCACACGCGAGAGCAAACCGTCCTTCGTGTCCGACGAGATTTCCAGTTCGCGCATCGGCCGTGAGTTCCTTGACAATATCGGCCGCGTATTGCTTACAGGGGTCCGAATTGGCGGAGATTCCATGAAGGATATCGTCGAAAACCGGTCGCATATCGGCCTCGGCACGAAGTTGCGCCTGGCACGGCTCGCCGTGCAGGAAAACGGACTGCTGTGGACGATGCAGATGGGGACCTACTATCTCGCCAGCGGCCTGGCCGAATCCGTCTATTCGGCGGCCGCGGCGCGGCGCACGGCCAAGAACCTCCCCGGCGTCAACAGCGCGCGGATGAACAAGCTCATCTGGGACAGCTGGGACTGGAACGCCAAGGGCGAAGAGTGGTCGATCTCGCCCGAGTGGAAGGATTCGGTGATCAGGACGCTGCTGCGGCCCAACGTGCCCGAGCAAGGCGACGTCGTCGAGATCGGCCCGGGCGGCGGCCGCTGGACCGAGGAATTGATCGCCCGCTGTAGCAAGGTGACGGCGATCGACATTTCGGAGACCTGCGTGCGCGAATGCCGCGAGCGTTTCAAGGACGCGGCCAATGCCGAATTCATCGTCGGCAGCGGCTCGGACCTGAAGCCGATCGCGGACGAATCGGTCGATGCGGTCTGGTCGTTCGACGTGTTCGTCCACATCAACAAGCCCGAATTCAGGAACTACGCCAGGGAGTTCGCGCGGGTGCTGCGTCCCGGGGGCAAGGGCGTCCTCCAGCACGGCGCGGTCGGCGGCGAAAAAGGCGGTTGGCGGAGTGACGTGACGACGTCGGACGTCGCAATCTTCCTGACCGAAGCAGGGCTGGAGGTCGAGAGCCAGGTCACCGACTGGCACGACGAGGGCATGGAGTTCAAATCCGGGCTCTACGGCGACGTCGTCACGACCTTTCGAAAGCCGAAATGACCGTTCTGCGGTCAGTCTGGGACGGTTATCCAGGTCTGCGCTTCCTGGTCGTCGGCGGTTCGTGCGCGGTCCTCTACTTCGCGATTTGCCTGACCCTGATCGAGGTCGGCGACATGGGGCCGGCACCAGCCAGCGCGATCACCTATTTTATCTGTTTCTGGATCAGCTACGGCGCGCAGCGCGAGATCGCCTTCCGGTCGACACGCAGCCATTCGATCACGCTCGTACGCTACGCGATCTGGCACCTCTTCGGCGCCACTGCGGTATCGCTCGGAACCGCCTATGCCAGCGAGGCTTCCGATCTCTCGCCGGCTTTCGCGGCGATCGTCTCCACGGTTCTGTGCGGCATCGCCAGCTTCTTCATATCGTCCCGCTGGGTCTTCCGGCAGGGTTAGAGACATGCGACGAGCGGTCAGGGGATCACATGTCTGTCGTAACTGATGCCGAGATGCAGCCGGATACCGGACCGCGCGCGGACGCCCTCGAACTTACGGTGCTGATGCCGTGCCTCAACGAGGCCGAGACGCTCGCCACCTGCATCGACAAGGCGAAGGCCTATCTGTCGCGGGCGAACATCGCCGGCGAGGTCCTGATCGCCGATAATGGCAGCACGGATGGATCGATTGAGATCGCCAAGGCGCACGGCGCAAGGGTCGTCCATGTGCCGGTGCGCGGCTATGGTGCCGCTCTCAGGCACGGCATCGAGAACGCCCACGGAAAATTCGTCATCATGGGCGATTCGGACGACAGCTACGATTTCAGCCGTCTGGATCCGTTCGTCGAAAAGCTGCGCGAGGGTTACGACTTCGTCATCGGCAACCGGTTCAAGGGCGGAATCGCGGACGGCGCCATGCCCTTCCTGCACCGCTATCTCGGCAATCCCGTCCTCTCCTTCCTCGGCAGGCTCTTCTTCCGGTCCGACATCGGCGATTTCCATTGCGGGCTGCGCGGATTCCGGCGCGAGGCCATCAACGCGCTCGGTCTGAAGGCGCCGGGCATGGAATTCGCCAGCGAGATGGTCGTCCGCGCCTCCCTGGGCAAGCTTCGTATCGCCGAGGTGCCGACCACGCTGTCCCCCGACGGCAGGTCCCGGCCCCCGCATCTGCGCACGTGGACGGACGGGTGGCGGCATCTGCGCTACCTGCTGCTCAACAGCCCGAAATGGCTGTTCGTCTATCCGGGCGCGGCTATCCTCGCCTTCGGGGCGCTCCTGACCATTGTTCTCCTTCAGGGTCCGGTCCAGGTTCTGCCCGGCGTGGTGCTCGACACGCACAGCCTCATCGTCGGATGCATGGCCATGCTCGTCGGCGCGTCGTGCCTATCCTTCGGCGTCATCGCGCGATCCTATTCCGCGACGCGCGGCTTCCTGCCGGTGAACCCCCGCCTCGCCAGGGTCAAGGCCTATGCCACGCTGGAGCGGACGCTCATGGGTGCGGGAGCCCTGGCCCTGGTTGGGCTGACAGGGCTGGGATATGCCGTCTGGCAATGGGCGGCGGCGGATTTCGGCGCACTCGAGTACAACGGCATGGTGCGCATGCTGACCGTCTCCTGCACCTTGATCGCGCTAGGCCTGCAACTGGCGTTCGCCGCCTTCCTCGCCGCCCTGATCGACATCGAGACGTAAGCACATGGCGTCCGGCAAGCCGAACAGCCAGTATAACGTCGCGAAGCCCGACAGCCTTGCCATCCGCCTCGCGCACCGCCAGCGCGAGGTGATGTTCCAGCGCTGGATCGAGACCTGCTCGGTCGGCCCGCAGGACACGATCCTCGACGTCGGCGTCACGTCCGATACCACCTACAGTTCCTCGAACTACCTGGAAGCGTGGTATCCGCATAAATCGAAAATTGTCGCCTGCGGCATCGACGACGCTTCGTTCTTGGAAGACATGTATCCCGGCATGACTTTCGTGAAGGCCAACGGGCTCGACCTTCCCTTCGAGGACAAGTCGTTCGACGTGGTCCATTCCTCGGCGGTTCTGGAGCATGTCGGCTCCCACGAGAACCAGATTCGGTTCGTGCGCGAATGCGCGCGCGTCTGCCGCCGCGCCTTCTTCCTCACCACGCCCAACCGCTGGTTCCCGGTCGAATTCCACACCTCGCTGCCGCTCCTCCACTGGCTGCCCAAGAGCGTCTTCCGCGGCCTCCTGCGGCAAACCTCGCTCAGCTTCTTCGCCGACGAGGCAAACCTCAATCTGATGACCGGCAGCGAACTCGGCGGGATTGGCGGGTCGCTCGAGGGATGGACGACGACCGTCGAGACCGTCGCGCTCGGCGGCCTCACCAGCAACATCGTGCTGGTCGGGAACAGATGCGCCTGAACGGGTTGCACTCCCTCGGAGTGAAACAGGCGATCGGACTGTTGGCGTGCCTCCTCGCCGCCATGGCAAACATCGTCATCGCCACGCACACGCCCATGACGTTGCTCGCGGACGCTTTCGGCGACGACGCGACATTCATCCACTGGGTTGGCACCTTGCTGACGGGCAACTATCTGGGAAACTACAATGCCGGAACGCTGGCGAAGGGTCCCGGCTATTCCGTCTACCTTTCGCTCAACCACCTCTCCGGCCTGCCGATCAGTCTGTCCAACGCGTTGCTCTTCCTGGCGGCGCTCGCGGCCTTCAGCTACATGGTAGCGCGCACGTACGGCGCGTTCGTTGCCGGAGCCCTGGTCTTCGTCCTCGGCGCATTGCACCCCGTCCTGCCGATGGAACGGTTCCTGCGGGATTCGATCTATCCGGCGCAGGTGCTGTTGATTCTCGCAGGGTTCCTCGCCGCATTCTATGTCTTCTGGCAACGTCCTCTTCGCTTCGGCATTCTCGCCGGTCTCGCGCTCGGCTGGTTCTGGCTGACGCGCGAGGAGGGGCCGTGGGTGATTCCGGCTCTCGCCCTCCTCGCCATCGGCGGCTTCGGGGTCGCCTGGCGCGACGGGCGCAGTTTCAGGCAGCCGCTCTACGCGTCTCTGGCGATCGTCGGCGGGCTGCTGTTCTGCAACCTGGCCTATCTCACCGCCAACTGGACCGCCTATGGTTCCTTCGTCGGCAACGAGCTTAAGGAGAAGAACTTCAGCCGGGCGCTCTCCCTGCTTCAATCGGTGCGGGATGGAGATCAGATCCCCTATGTGCCGATTTCCAAGTCCACGCGCCGCATCGTGTACGGCGTGAGCCCAACCTTTGCGTCGCTCGAAAAGAGCCTCGATCCGACCGATCGTCCGATTGCCGATCACGGCTGTCGCTTCTACAAGCAGACATGCGGAGACCACGCTGGCGGATGGTTCATCTGGCAGTTCCGCTCCGCGGCGGCGAGCGTCGGGGCGTTCCAGTCTCCGGCGACGGCGAGCGCCTTCTTCGGAAAGATGGCCGACGAGATCGAGGCGGCATGCGAGGCGGACCGGCTGACATGCGAGCCCGGGCTCCTGTCGTTGATGCCGCAGGTTCATCCCGAACAGGTTCGCATGCTCCCGTCGAAGGTTCTCCAGGCGGCGGGCGTCGTCATGGATCCGACACGCATGCAGTATGACCAGCCTTCGCGCGGCTCGCTCGACCTCCGGGACTTCGCCCTCGACGTCCTGAATCATCCGAGGATCGAGCCGACGGAAGGTCCGGACAAGACTTTGATCCTGCGGTTCTGGTGGACGCCGAAAGCGGATGAATGGCCCTTGTTCACCGTCACCGATGCCGCAGGCATGCCGGCCATCCAGACGCTTGAATACCAAGGCGCGCGCGGCAGGCCGGCATCGGGACCGGTCGGGCTGACGATCACCACGCGGTGCGACGTGACGTGCATCCTGAGCATCGAACCGGGGCCGAACCAGGAACGCCTGACGGTTCCTCTCGCGGAGGCTTTCAATGCGCCGAGGACATTTGACACCGCCTACGGGCGGCTGCTGCTGAACGTGAAAAATACGCTTCCCGACGGACATGGATCGAAAATCATCGCCAAGATACGCGGCATGATGGCCGAGGCCTATGTGCCGCTTCTCTGGATCCTCGTGCCTCTGGGAGTGGCTGCGATGGCCGTCGCGGCACCAATGTCGCTGATCAGGCGCGCGCATCTCGAAGGCGCGTTGCTGGCGACGAGCCTTTGGGGCTTGGTGATCTGCCGGCTCGCGCTCATTGCGCTCATCGAAATCTCGGCCTTTCCCGCCATGACCAAATACTATCTCGGTCCGGCCATCGTCCTGATCATCCCGGCAGCGCTCTGTTCGATCTTCTCGCTCCTGGAAATCCTGCGCGCGCACGAGCGATTTCCGCTGCGGAGATACCTGGTCCGCACCTGATCTCCCCGTCGCCTGGCCTGCGACGGCCGCGAGATATCGTGGCAGTCCTTCCCTGAAGTCCTGTCGCGGATCGGCCCGTTGCTCCGTTTTCGCAACCGTGCAGCAAGCCCCATCCCACCGGCCTCGCCATTGACGATTTCCCCACCGACATGCATATGGTAAGTACACTTACCAATTGGCGGCATGGGGAGAAGCCCGCGATGCAGTTCCACCTCAATGGCTTCCGTCCTGGCGATCCGGAGATCTTCGATGCCGCGCCTGGCCGCGAGCCTCCCGGCGGTGACATGCCGGAGGTGGTGGACGTGCTGATCGTCGGCAGCGGACCCGCCGGCCTGACGCTCGCGGCGCAGCTCGCCGCCTTTCCGGAGATCACGACCCGGATCGTCGAACGCAGGCCGGGACCGATGGAGAAGGGCCAGGCCGACGGCATTTCCTGCCGGTCCATGGAAATGTTCAACGCCTTCGGTTTCGCGGAAAAGGTGCTGAAGCAGGGCTACTGGGTCAACGAGACGACGTTCTGGAAACCGGACCCAGAGCGGCTCGAGCGCATCGCCCGGACCGGGCGCATCCAGGACGTCGAGGACGGGCTCTCGGAGATGCCGCACATCATCCTGAACCAGGCGCGCGTCCACGACATGTATCTCGAGATCATGCGCAACGCGCCCTCGCGGCTGGTGCCCGACTATGCGCTGCAGCTTCGGAGCCTGACCGTCGATCCGGCCGGCGGCGACCATCCGGTCACGGTCACCCTCGAGCGGCTGGATCCCGGGCGCCAGAGAGAGACGGTGACCTTGCACGCCCGCTATGTCGTGGGTTGCGACGGCGCCCGCAGCGCGGTGCGAAACGCCATCGGACGCGAGCTTCGAGGCGATTCGGCCAACCACGCCTGGGGCGTCATGGATGTCCTTGCGGTCACCGACTTTCCCGACATACGCTGCAAGACGCTGATCCAGTCGGCCAGCGAAGGAAGCATCATCGTCATCCCCCGCGAGGGCGGCTATCTCGTGCGCCTCTACATCGAACTCGACAGGCTGGCCGCGGGTGAGCGCGTCGCCAGCAGGAACATCACGCTCGACACGCTGATCGCTGCGGCGCAGCGCATTTTCCGGCCCTGGTCGATCGACGTGAAGGAGGTGGCCTGGTGGTCTGTCTACGAGATCGGCCAGCGCCTGACAGACGGGTTCGACGACGTCGCCCCGGACGCCACCAGGAAGCCGCGCGTCTTCATCGCCGGCGACGCCTGCCACACGCACAGCCCCAAGGCGGGCCAGGGGATGAACGTCTCCATGGGCGACGCCTTCAATCTCGGCTGGAAGCTCGTTTCGGTCCTGAAGGGTCGCTGCACGCCAGAAATCCTGCACAGCTATTCCGCCGAGCGGCATGCCGTGGCGAAGGATCTGATCGAATTCGACCGGGAGTGGTCGCGGATCGTGAGCGAGCGGCCCGCGGACACCGCTACCGATGCCGCAGAGGCGCCAAAATTCCAGCGCTACTTCATCCAGAACGGCCGCTACACGGCGGGAATGTCGGTCAGATACACGCCATCGCTGCTGACCGGCGAGGCGACATGGCAGTCGCTCGCCAGTGGCTTCGAGATTGGAACGAGGTTCCATTCCGCCCCGGTGATACGCGTAGCGGACGCCAGACCGATGGAACTGGGCCACACCGTGAAGGCCGACGCGCGCTGGCGCCTGTTCGCCTTCTGCCCCGGCGAAGACCCGGGGGAGGATGGCTCGATGATCCAGCGCTTCTGCCGATACCTCGCCGCCTCACCGGGCTCTCCGGTGCAAAAATACACCCCGGCGGGAGCAGACGTCGATTCCGTCATCGACGTGCGTGCCGTGTTCCAGCAGGGTTACCGCGACCTGGCGCTCGAGCGCCTGCCGGATCTCCTCAAGCCGCGCAAGGGCAGGTTCGGCCTCGTCGACTACGAAAAGGCTTTCTGTTCCGATCTCAAAGGCGGGCGCGACATCTTCGACCTTCGCGGGGTCGACCGCGAACGGGGCTGCCTCGTCATCGTGCGGCCTGACCAGTACGTCGCACACGTGCTGCCGCTCGACGCCCACGACGAACTCGCGCGGTTCTTCGATGGCTTCATGCTGGCTGCTCCCGCGGCGCACGAACCGCGATCCATCCCGGCCATGGCGCAGTGAGGGCTCACCATCGCGAGGCCGCCCAACGTCACCCCGGCAAGAGACGCGAAACATCCGGAAGGCTTCTTCCAGGCACGGTGGCGCGGTCATGTGCCGCTTGCAAGGCTCTTCTGGCGCGACATGATGCTCGTCGGCAGCGCGATCAACGTCGTTGCGCTGGTCGGGGCCTTCGCGGCGCTTCAAGCCGGTGCTGCCGCCTGGATCGTGATGGCCGTTTACCTGTCGCCGATCCCCTGGAATCTCTTCCTCTTCGCAGCCGTGTGGCGAACGGCTCCGCGGGAGCCGGAGCCCTGGTGCACGGCCGCTCGGTTCGCAGCGCTCGCCTGGCTGGCGCTGGCGGTCCTGCTTTGAGCCGGCCTCAGGCGGCCGGCTCGAACTTCAGCGCGACGCCGTTGATGCAGTAACGCTGGTGGGTCGGCGGCGGGCCGTCGGGAAAGACGTGGCCGAGATGGCTGCCGCAGGTGGCGCAGTGGCATTCCGTGCGCACCATGCCGTGGCTCCGGTCCACCGTCGTCTCCACCGAGCCGGGCACCGGATCGTTGAAGCTCGGCCAGCCGGTGCCGCTCTCGAACTTCAGCGTGGATTCGAACAGCGGGCTGTCGCAACCGACGCATTTGAACGTGCCGGCGCGCTTTTCATAGAGCAAGGCGCAGCTTCCGGGCCGCTCGGTGCCGTGCTGGCGCATTATATAGTACTGCTCGGGCGTCAGCCGCTCGCGCCACTCGGCGTCGGTGCGGGTGACGGGGTAGGTATGAGTATCCATGGCGATCTCCCGTTGCGTGCCCACAATGTAGTGATTGCACGATCGCATGTCGAAGCGTCCACCGGCGCGGGGGATCGAATTTTCGTGAAACCACCGGCGAAGCCTTGCGGGAAGCGGGAACGCGCAGGCGGGCACGCCGGTTTTATCCACGGTCCTCCGACCCCGGCCATAATCCCCCGCTGAACGGGACGCGGAACATGGACAAAGCCGCAAGGGACTGGATGACAGGGGAAGCGTTGGCGCAGATTGCGGCGCTTCTGCTTGCCATCGCCGATATTGCGGACTGGGCAGCCTTCGCTCCCCGGTCCATCCGCGTCCTGGTGCTTTCAGCCCTGTCCCGGGCCGACACCGCGGCGACCGAATTCGTTCTCGACACCGCGGCCGCGCAAGGGCTGCGATGGTCGCCCCAGGTTACGCCGTCCGGCCGCGGCTTCGAACCGGCCAACGCCATGGCTCTGGCGACATCCCTGCGCACCCTCGCCCTCGCGCTGCAAACCCTGGCCGCATCGCTTCCGGAATTGCCTTTCTGCGACGACGATTTCGCTGCGGACGAATGGGCGCAGCGCCCTTCCTCGGGTCTCGGCGCAGACGCATTCACCAAGTCATGTGCGAGGAGGTATTCGGGCGAACCACGCGACACATCGTAGACGGACGCGTCGTTAGTGCTTCCTCGACAGTTCGTTCGTTGCGCTCTCCAGACCTTTCAGGGTTGGGGATACGTCCGCTATGGAAATGCGACCGGGTTATCGATGTCGGGACATCAAACGTCGCCCGCGGTGAAATTCATCGGACACGCGGGCTCAGGCCAAATCGAACCCCAATCAGCAGTAAAGCGCAAAACACGAGATATGCTGCTGAAATGATGAGCGCCGTTGTGGTCGCCTCGTCCCAAACAAGAGTCGCCTTCATTTCCAAAACGTTCGTGCGCACCAGCAGGTATGTCCAGGCATACACGGTGAGCAGACCCGCAAGCAAAGGCAACGGAAGGCTTCGCCAACGAGAACGGTCGCGACCCTTTACAAGCCGGCCGACCAAGAGGGCGGCCACCAGGAACGCTGCAAACACACCGAACGATCCGGGCAACGGAGAGGTGAAACGCGGTGCCGCACCATACATGATCAAACGTGCACTGACCAAGACCTGAACCAGAGCGTACGTCGCCCAATATATTGCCGTTGCAGCGAAAACCGACTTCATGAACACACGACGCCTGGCGTTTTCCATGCAACTAGTGCTTTCGCGACAATTCCCGCGTCGCGCCTTCGAGTCCGGACAGCGTCAGCGGGTACATACGCTCCGAAAAGATCTCGCGGATCATGCCGATCGAATGCGTGTAGCCCCAGTGTTTCTGTTGCACCGGATTGATCCAGACCGCGTTCGGCCACTGGTTGATCACCCGTTGCAGCCAGGCGATACCGGCTTCCGCGTTCCAGTGCTCCACCGATCCGCCGGCATAGGCGATCTCGTAGGGGCTCATCGATGCGTCGCCGACGAAGATCACCTTGTAGTCGTGGCCATACTTGTGCAGCACGTCGAAAGTGGGGATCACCTCCGAGTGGCGGCGCCGGTTGTCCTTCCACACCCCCTCGTAGAGGCAGTTGTGGAAGTAGAAATACTCCATGTGCTTGAACTCGACGCGGACGGCGGAAAACAGCTCCTCGACCACCTTGATGTGGTCGTCCATCGAGCCGCCGACGTCGAAGAACATCAAAAGCTTCACCGCGTTGCGCCGTTCCGGCCGCGTCTTGACGTCGAGATAGCCGTGCTCGGCGGTGGCGTGGATGGTGCCGGGGATGTCGAGTTCCTCGTCGGCTCCCTCGCGCACCCAGCGGCGGAGCCGCTTCAGCGCCACCTTGATGTTGCGCGTGCCGAGTTCGACGCTGTCGTCGAAGTTCCTGAACTCGCGCTTGTCCCAGACCTTCACAGCCCGCCGGTGCCGGCTCTCGTGCTGGCCGATGCGCACGCCCTCGGGATTGTAGCCATAGGCGCCGAAGGGCGAGGTGCCGGCAGTGCCGATCCATTTCGACCCGCCCTGATGGCGCCCCTTCTGTTCCTCCAGCCGCTTCTTCAAGGTTTCCATCAGCTTGTCGAACCCGCCAAGCGCCTCGACCAGTTTCTTCTCTTCCTCCGAAAGATGCTTTTCTGCCAGCCGGCGCAGCCACTCCTCCGGCAGGTTGGCAACGTCGACCGCGCCTTCCCCCGACACCGCCTCGATGCCCTTGAACACGTGCGAGAACACCTGGTCGAAGCGGTCGATGTGCCGCTCGTCCTTCACCAGCGCCGCGCGGGCCAGATAGTAGAAGCCCTCGACGTCGTAGTCGACGAGATGCGCGTCCATCCCTTCGAGCAGGGTCAGGTATTCGCGCAACGACACTGGCACGCGGGCGGCTTTGAGTTCGAGGAAGAAGGGAATGAACATGCGACTGATTTGAGCAGGCTCGGCACGAAATGCAAGCGTGGACCGGATGCTAGCAGAATGATAGCATCCGTACGAATGCAACAGGAGCACCCGGAATGGCCAGCCTGCACGTCCGGAACGTCGACGAGGAAATCGTCCGCAAGCTCAAGGAGCGCGCCGAGCGCAACGGCCGGTCGGCCGAGGCGGAGCACCGGGCGATCCTGGCGGAGATGCTGGCCTCGGAGCGGCCGAGCTTCGATGAACTCGCTGCCCGGCTGCGCGAGATTACGAAAGGGCGCCATCATACGCCTTCGGAAATCCTTCAGAGAGAAAGCCGTGACGAGCGCTGATGACGTGGGCCGTTGTCGATGCGAGTGTCGTCATCAAGTGGGTCTATTCGGAAGAACTGTCGCAACAGGCCGTGGCGGTTCGGAAAAAGTACCAGTTCGTCGCACCCGGTCTGATCGTCGCCGAATGGAGCAACATCCTCTGGAAGAAGGTCCGGCGAGGCGAATTCACGAGGGAGGAAGCTCTGATCGCCGCCGCGGCACTGCACCGCGCGGGATTGGAACTCGTACCGTCCGCGGAACTGGCTCTCGGCGCGCTTCGCCTCTCCCTGCAACTCGATCACCCCGCATATGATTGCTTCTATCTCGAATTGAGCAGGTTGAGAGACATTCCCATGGTCACTGCGGACGATCGGCTCGCGAGGAAGCTCGTGGCCGCAACCGACTTGCCCTTCCCTCCCGTCGTGGCGCTGAGCAGAATCTCCTGAAGAGAAGCTCCGATCGAATACCCGATCGCGCCCCACTACCCCCACGCCACCGGCATCGCCGTAATGCCGCGTATCCCGGTATGCCCCTTCGCAATCGGCGGGTCGCCCGCGAGCCTCAGCTCGGGCAGCCGCTGCGACAGCACGATCAGCGCCTCCTCCATCTCCGCGCGCGCCAACGCCTCGCCGACGCAGCGGTGCACGCCGTGCCCGAAGCTCAGCGACCAGCGTGGATGGTCCTGCCTCCCGATGTCGAAGACGTCCGGTTCGGCGAAAACCGTCTCGTCGCGCTGGCCGGAGAGGATCGAGAGGTTCACCACCGTTCCCGGCTCCAGCCGCACGCCGTCGATCTCGACCGGCACGGTCACCACCCGGCCAATCGCGCCGACGGGCGGCTCGTAGCGAAGCCCCTCCAGCACGGCGCCGGGTGCCAGCGCCGGGTCGGCTGTAAGGGCCTCCCATTGCGCGCGCCTCTGCAGCAGCTGCGAGACGGTGGATGTCAGTCCGAAGCGGGTGGTATCGCTGCCGCCGACGATGACGCTGACGATCTGCATCAGCGTCTCGATGGCCGAAAGCGTGCCGTCCTCGTCCACCCGTGCCAGGTAGGAGGACAGGAAATCCTCGCGCGGCGCGCGCCGCCGCTCCTCCAGGAGGTTTTCGACGTAGCGCACCAAATCCGCCGCCGCGGCCTCGATCGCGGGAAAATCCTCGTCGCGGAAGCCGCCCAGTCCGCGGGTCATGGTGTAGACCTTGGCCGCGAAATCCGGCGCCTCCTCGCGCGGGATGCCGAGGATGTCCGCAATCAGCCGCGCGGGAAGGGGCGAGGCGAAGGCGGCGAGGAAATCGGTCTCGCCCCGGGTGCCGATCTCGTCCAGCATCCCGCCGACAAGCGCTCTGATGTGCGGCCGCAGGTCCTGGATCAGCCGGAAGGCGAAAGCACGCGACAGCGGCGCGCGGCGCCTGGCATGCGCGGGCGCGTTGGAAAGCAGCAGGCTGTTGGCGTAGAAGTCGAAGAGCGAACCCTTGGTGATGCCGCGATGGACGAGCGCTTCCGTCTCCAATTGGCGCGTGTGGGTGTCGGTCATCAGCGCCATGATGTCGGCGTAGCGAACGACCGTCGGAAACCCTGCGCCGATCTGCAGGACGCCGCTGAGCGGACGGTGCCTTGCGAAGCCTGCATGCGGATCGGGCCGGAAATCGTCCGGATCGACCTTCGTCGGCCTCTTGCGCGTGGCCGTCGCGGTCATGTCGAAATCCTCCCATTGATCCACGCTACGCCTCCCGGCCGACGCGATGCGGGCCATCTACGACAGGTCGTATTCGATGAAACCCGTTCGCCGCGCGACATGGTCGTAGAGTTTTCGCGCGGTCGTGTTGGTCTCGTGCGTCATCCAGTAAACGTTGGTGACACCAACCGCGTTCGCCTCGCGCTTGACCTCCTCGATCAGCACCCGGCCGAGCCCCGTGCCGCGCAGTTCGGGGTCAACGTAGAGGTCCTGGAGATAGCAGTTGTTGACCTGCGACCAGCAGGTGCGGTGGAAGAGATAGTGCACGAGCCCGACGGGCTGCGTCTTTACCACGGCCAGCATGCATTTCGGCTCGAATTCGCCACCGGAATGGATGCGTTCCCAGGTGGTGCGATAGACTTCCTCCGACACCTTCGTCTCGTAAAAGTCGAGATAGGCCGTCCACAGGCGTCGCCAGTCGGCTTCGTCCTTCTGCGTCGGCACCCTCAGTTCCATGCCTTCCATGGCTTCTTCCTTCCGTCGATCGATGCCTCAGCCTTCGAACGAATCCAGCGCCGCTTTAGCCACCTCGTCGCCCCACTCCTGCACGAAGTGCCCGGCATCCTTAAGCACCAGCGGCTCGGGACAGTTCCGGATCACCTTGCGCATCGCTTCCATCACCGGAACGCCGAGCACCGGATCCTGCGCGCCGATCGCCATGAAGCTCCTGCCGCCCCAGTCCTCGCGCCAGAACCGCGCCGCCTCCCGCGAGGTATCGGCGCCTTCCATGCCTGGATCGGTCATCACCATCGCCGGAAAGCGCCGCACGCCGGCCTTGTAGGTCACGTCCGGGAACGGCGCGTCATAGGCGGCCGCCTCGGCTTCCGTCAGGTGCGGGCACGACCGCTTCATCAGCTTGCCGACCGCGAGATCCGGGTTCGCGGCGACATAGTCGCGCCACTGGACGAAGCCTTCGCTCGGCGCAGCACCGGTCGCGAGCGCCGTGTTCATGACGATCAGCCTGGAAAACCGCTCCGGCATCTCCATCGGCAGAGTCAGGCCAAGCAGGCCGCCCCAATCCTGCACGACCAGCGTGACGTTTGTCAGGTCCAGCCGCTCGATGAAGGCCAGCAGCATGCGCCGGTGGAAGTGGAACCCGTAGGTCGCGTCCTCCTCCGGCTTGTCGGAGCGGCCGAAGCCGGCGAAGTCCGGCGCCACCACGCGCCCGCCGGCCGCTGTGAAGACCGGGATCATCCTGCGATAGAGATAGGACCATGTCGGCTCGCCGTGCAGGCAGAGGAACGTGTGCCGGACATCGCGCGGACCCTCGTCGAGATAGTGGATTCGAAGTCCGTCAATGTCGGTCAGCCCCTCCGCATAATGGGGCGCGAAGGGAAAGCCGGGCAGGTTCTCGAACCGCTCCTCAGGTGTTCTCAGAATGGCCATGCGGGTTCCTCCTCCCCGGTTCGCGGCGTTTTCGCCGCAACGGTCTCGGCCTCGGGCTATCCCTGCCGTCGCGCCATGAAGGCCAGCCGCTCGAACAGGTGCACATCCTGCTCGTTCTTCAACAGTGCGCCATGCAGCCTCGGCAGCGCGTTCTTCGCATCACCGCGCAGGTCGGCCGGATCGACGTCGTCAGAGACGAGCAGACGGATCCAGTCCAGCGCCTCCGAGGTCGACGGCTTCTTCTTCAGCCCCGGCACGTCGCGCACTTCGTAGAACTGCGTCAGCGCCGCACGCACGAGGGTCTGCTTGATGCCCGGATAGTGCACGTCGACGATGCGCTGCAGCGTCTCCATCTCGGGGAAGCGGATGTAGTGGAAGAAGCAGCGGCGCAGGAAGGCGTCGGGCAGCTCCTTCTCGTTGTTGGAGGTGATGATGACGATCGGTCGCTGCGCCGCCTTCACCGTCTCGCCGGTCTCGTAGACGTAGAACTCCATGCGGTCGAGTTCCTGCAGCAAATCGTTCGGGAACTCGATGTCGGCCTTGTCGATCTCGTCGATCAAAAGCACGACCTTCTTACCGGCCGCGAAGGCCTCCCAAAGCTTGCCGCGCTTGATGTAGTTCCGGATGTCGTTGAAGCGATCGTCGCCGAGCTGGCTGTCGCGCAGCCGCGACACGGCATCGTATTCGTAGAGCCCCTGCTGTGCCTTGGTGGTGGATTTCACGTGCCACTCGATCAGGTCGAGGTCCAGCGCGGCGGCGACCTGCCGGGCGAGTTCGGTCTTGCCCGTCCCCGGCTCGCCCTTGACCAGCAGCGGCCGCTCCAGCGCGATCGCCGCATTCACCGCCACCATCAGATCCCGGTCGGCGATATAGGCCGACGTGCCTTCGAAACGCATGCGCAGATTTCCCGGATGATTGTTCAAACTTGTCGCGAACCCTAGGGAGTGACACAAGCAGGCGCAAGCCGCGAGTGCCTCACCGGCTGCCGAAGATGGCCGAGCCGACGCGCACACTGGTGGCGCCGAAGGCGATCGCGGTCTCGTAGTCGCCGGACATGCCCATCGAGAGTTTTTCCACCCCTGCCTCGCGCGAGAGCTTTTCGAGAAGCGCGAAATGCGGGCCGGGATTTTCCTCGAAGGGCGGGATCGCCATCAGGCCTTCGATGGCGAGGCCATGCAAGTCCCGGCAGCGCTCCACGAAGGCGACCGCCTCGCGCGGGTCGATCCCGGCCTTCTGCTCCTCAAGCCCGGTGTTCACCTGCACGTAGATGCGCGGGAACTTCTCCTGCTTCCTCATCTCCTTGGCCAGTTCGGCGGCGATTTTCTCCCGGTCGACGGTCTCGATGACGTCGAACAGCGCCACGGCCTCCCTGGCCTTGTTGGATTGCAGCGGCCCGATCAGGTGCAGCTCGATGTCCGGGAACCCTTCCATCAGTGCCGGCCACTTACCCTGCGCCTCCTGGACACGGTTCTCGCCGAAGACCCGCTGGCCGGCCTCGATCACCGGCCGGATCGCGTCCGCATCGAAGGTCTTCGAGACGGCGACCAGCGTCACCGCGCCAGGCTCGCGCCCGGCCTCCTTCGCGGCGCTGGCGATGCGTCGCCTGACCTCCTGGAGCCTGTCGACCGCGCTCTCCATCTTCATGTCTCCGACTGCAATTCGACCGGCAGGCGCGCTGCCCGGAGTTGACGCTCCCGGCAATCCGTGGTGAAGGTCCGCCCGGCATTTTCCGGCACCTTATCGAGCGAATTCACGGTCATGGCAACCGAACGATACAATCCCCGCGTGGCGGAGCCGCGCTGGCGGAAGGCCTGGGACGAGGCCGGGCTCTTCCGGACAAGGAACGACGATCCGGGTCCGAAGTACTACGTGCTGGAGATGTTCCCCTATCCGTCAGGGCGCATCCACATGGGCCACGTGCGCAACTACACCATGGGCGACGTTGTGGCGCGTTACAAGCGGGCCATGGGCTGCAACGTCCTGCACCCGATGGGCTGGGACGCGTTCGGGCTGCCGGCCGAGAACGCCGCGCGCGACAACAAGGTCAATCCGCGCGACTGGACCTATGCCAACATCGAGACGATGAAGGGCCAGCTAAAGACCATGGGCCTGTCGCTCGACTGGGACCGCGAGTTCGCGACCTGCGACCCGAGCTACTACAGGCACCAGCAGAAGATGTTCCTCGACTTCTGGAAGGCCGGGCTGGTGGAGCGCAAGTCGGCCAAGGTCAACTGGGACCCGGTCGACATGACGGTGCTCGCCAACGAGCAGGTGATCGACGGGCGCGGCTGGCGCTCCGGCGCGCCGGTCGAGCAGCGCGACCTGACGCAGTGGTTCTTCAAGATCACGAAGATGAGCCAGGAGCTGCTCGACAGCCTGGACACGCTCGAGCGCTGGCCCGACAAGGTCAAGCTGATGCAGGCGAACTGGATCGGCCGCTCAGAGGGTCTCCTGATCCGCTGGCCGCTGGCCACGGACACCGCGCCTGAGGGCGAGACCGAACTCGAGGTCTACACGACCCGTCCCGACACCATCTTCGGCGCCTCCTTCATGGCGGTCGCGGCCGACCATCCGCTGGCGCGGAAGGCGGCGGAAGGCAATCCCGAACTCGCCGCCTTCATCGACGAGATCCGCCACATGGGTACCTCGGCAGCCGCGCTCGAAACGGCCGAGAAGAAGGGCTTCGACACCGGCGTCCGCGTGGTCCATCCCTTCGACGAGAACTGGACGCTGCCGGTCTACGTGGCGAACTTCGTCCTGATGGAATACGGAACGGGCGCCATCTTCGGCTGCCCCTCGGGCGACCAGCGCGACCTCGACTTCGCCAACCGCTACGGCCTGCCGGTCGTGCCCGTGGTGATGCCGGAGGACGCCGACAAGGCCAGTTTCCAGATCATCGACGAGGCCTATGTCGACGACGGCGTGATGATCAATTCGCGCTTTCTCGACGGCATGAAGGCGAAGCAGGCCTTCGACGAAGTGGCCGGACGCCTGGAGGCGGTGACGATCGGCAACCGCCCGGTAGCGGAGCGCAAGGTGCAGTTCCGCCTACGCGATTGGCTGATCTCGCGCCAGCGCTACTGGGGCTGCCCGATCCCGGTCATCCACTGCGAAAAGTGCGGTTCACTGCCGGTCCCCGACGACCAGTTGCCCGTCGAGTTGCCCGGCGACGTCACCTTCGACCGGCCCGGCAACCCGCTCGACCATCATCCGAAGTGGAAGCACGTCGCCTGTCCGCAATGCGGCGGGGATGCGCGCCGCGACACCGACACGATGGACACTTTCGTCGACTCGTCCTGGTATTTCGCGCGCTTCACCGATCCGTGGAACGAGGCGGCGCCGACGACGCTGGAGTATGTCGACGGACCGAACGGCTGGCTGCCGGTCAACCAGTACATCGGCGGCATCGAGCACGCGATCCTGCACCTGCTCTATTCGCGCTTCTTCGCCCGCGCCATGAAGGCGACGGGACACCTGGACACGGTCGAGGAACCCTTCGAGGGCCTGTTCACGCAGGGCATGGTGGTCCACGAGACCTATCGGCGCGGCTCCGGTCCGAACGGCAGCTACGTAACGCCGGCCGAGGTGAAGGTCGAGGAGATCGACGGGCAGCGCCGCGCCGTGCTGATGACGACCGGCGAGGAACTCGCCATCGGCCCGATCGAGAAGATGTCGAAGTCGAAGAAGAACGTGGTCGACCCCGACGACATCATCGCGAGCTACGGCGCAGACACGGCGCGCTGGTTCATGCTGTCGGATTCGCCGCCCGACCGCGACGTGATCTGGACGGAATCGGGCGTGGAAGGCGCGCACCGCTTCGTCCAGCGCGTCTGGCGCCTCGTCTCGGAAGCAGCTCCCGTGCTGAAGGACGCGACCCCGGCGGCGGGAACCGAGGCGGATGCGCTCGAGGTCTCGCGTGCCGCCCACAAGACGGTCAAGGCCGTGAGCGAGGAGATCGAGCGGCTCGGCTTCAACAAGGCGGTCGCCCGCATCTACGAACTGGTCAACACGCTGTCTCCGCAACTGGCGAAGGCAGGCGAACCCGACGCGGCGACCAAGGGCGCTCTGCGTCAGGCGGTGGAGATGCTGGTGTTGATGATCTCGCCGATGATGCCCCACCTGGCGGAAGAATGCTGGGCCGCCATCGGCGGCCGCGGCATGGCGGCCGAGCAGGGCTGGCCCGCATACGATCCCGCGCTGGTCGTGGACGACCAGATCGCGCTTCCCGTACAGATCAACGGCAAGAGGCGCGGCGATTTGACAATTGCGCGCGACGCGGATCAAGTTGCCGTCGAATCGGCGGTGCTCGAACTCGATTTCGTCCGTAAGGCGCTCGAAGGACGGTCTCCGCGCAAGGTGATCGTCGTGCCGCAGAGGATCGTCAATGTCGTGGTCTGACCGGGTTCACCGACGCCTTTCCTGGTTCTCCCGTGCCGGTGCCATGGCCGTGCTCGGAGCAATGGCGCTTTTGGTGGGCGGCTGTACCGTGCAGCCGCTCTACGGCAACGTCTCCTCCGTGACGCCGGGTGTCGCGGACGCGCGCATCGCGTCGATCTATATCGCGGAGGTCGACACCCGCGACGCGCAGGAGGTGCGCAACCATCTGATCTTCCTGCTCAACGGCGGCGCCGGCCAGCCGGATAATCCCCAGTACCGCATGATCCTGAAGGTTACGAAGAGATCCGCCTCCACGGTGACGCTCCAGTCGGCCTCCGGCGACAATGAACCGACCGCCGGTTCGGTCCGGCTGATCGGTCGCTACCGCCTCAAGGACACCGAGACTGACAAGACCGTCATCGAGGGCGAGCGCAGCGCCACCGCGTTCTTCGACCGGCCACGGCAGCTCTTCGCAGAGAGCCGCGCAAAGCGGGACGCGGTTGACCGCGCGGCGCGCGAAGTAGCCGAGTTCATCCGTCTGGATATGATGATGGAGTTGAAGCGAGCACAGGCGCAATAGCTTTCGGGAACCCGCGCTGGTGCTGAAAGTTAAGGCATGGACGTCATTCTTGCGTCATAGTATTCGGCCAGACAGGGGCCGATCGGAGTCGATGACCATGGACCTGCAGACGTCGCCATCCTCCATTGCGAGGCTGCTGGGTGGCCGGGCCTTCTACGGGAGCACCGTCGACATCGATTCCCACATCATCGACCAGCTGATCCACGAACGGTCCCTGAAGATTTCGCGGCACCCGCTCTGGCCGCTGATGCGGCCAGTTCTGCTGCGCATGTTCCACTATGACGAGGCCGTGCGCATGGCGGACGCCATCGCGCCGCTGAGCGGGTGGGACGCACTCCAGCACCTGAGTTCGCTGCTGTCGCTCGACATCAAGGTGTCGGGGGTGGAAAACCTGCCGGAGACGGGCGGCTTCATCCTGGCGCCGAACCACCCCACCGGCATCGCCGACGGCATCGCTGTGTTTGACATCCTGAAGGACCGTCGGCGCGACCTCACCATCTTCGCCAACCGCGATGCCCTGCGTGTGGCGGCAGGCTTTCGCGATCTGATCATCCCGGTCGAATGGCGCCCGGGCGAAAAGTCCCATTCCAAGAGCCGCGATACGCTGGAGATGACTGCCCGCGCCTTCTCGCAGGAGCGGGCGGTGGTGCTCTTTCCGTCAGGCCGCATCGCGTTCTGGAACGAAGGCAGCCTCACAGAGCGGCCCTGGCAGACCTCGGCGGTGGCGCTCGCCCGCCGCTACGGCGTGCCGATCTTGCCGGCGCATATCTCCGCGCGCAATTCGGGGCTGTTCTACTTCCTGGCCAAGCACTCGACGGAATTGCGCGACATGACGCTGTTCCACGAACTTCTGAACAAGAAGCGCTTCAGCTTCACGATCACCGTCGGCAGACCTATCGAGGCCGCGCGGCTGGTCGGCGATCCGGTCGACGTCACGGCCATGCTGCAGAAGCATACGGTCGAGGCGCTGAAGGCCGACCCGCAGGCGCAGTTCGAGCCCGCCCTCGCGACGTCCGCCTGACGTTCCCGGGTCAGGAAATCGCGGCCGTCAATCCTTCAAGCGGCAAACCACCCGACACGCTGGTTGACCATTGCTGTCCCGCGAACACGGGGAAGGCGCGCGTCAAGGTTCCCGTCGTGACGATCTCGCCAGCGCGAAGCGGCGGATTGTGCGCGTCGCGGTCGAGCACCTTCGCCAGATGCATCAGCGCCTGGACCGGTCCGTCGAGCACGTTCGAGCCGCTACCGGTATCCATCACCGCGCCGTCGCAGGAGAGTTCGAGTTCCACCGCGGCGAGCCGGGCCGCCAGACCCGGCCTGTCTGCCGGCGCGATCTCCAGCTTCGGCCCGATGTGAAGCCCGCCGTGCAGGCCGCCGTCGGCGATGCAGTCGGAGGGGGCGAAGCGCCAGCCGGGGAAGATCGACTGCACGATCTCGAAGCCAAGCGCCACCCAGTCGATGGAGGCCTCGACCTCTTCCAGGCTCATGTCGGCCGTCAGGTCGCGCCCGATCCCGAGCACGATTTCCGGCTCGATGCGCGGCTCGGGCAGGTGCGAGGCGCGGATGGTGCCGCCCGACGGAATCTCGCGGAACACCGTGTCGTAGACGTCGCCCCAGATCGGCTCGAAGACCTGGTACTCGGCCCAGATGTTGCGGTTGGTGAAGCCGATCTTTCGCCCGATCGGCCTTTCGCCGCGTGCCGAGCGGAGCCGTCGCAGTTCGGCCGTGACCGCATAGGCGGCATGGTTGTCGAAGCCGGCGATCCGCCCGGAGAAGGGCTCGACCTGGCGGCCTTCATCCAGCGCGGCAAGAACCTCCACCGCGATCTCACCGGCGCCGGCCATCGTGCCTCAGCCGATCTTCTGGCCGGTCTTGGCCCAGTCCGCCAGGAAGGCGTCGAGGCCCTTGTCGGTCAGCGGATGCTTGACCAGCGCCTTGAGCGTGGCCGGCGGGGCGGTCACCACGTCGGAGCCGATCATGGCGGCCTGCTTCACGTGGTTCACGGTGCGTGCCGACGCGGCGAGGATCTCGGTGGGGAAATCGTAATTGTCGTAGATGGTGCGAATCTCTGCGATCAGCTCCATGCCGTCGAGACCGATATCATCCAGCCGGCCGATGAAGGGCGAAATGAAGCTCGCGCCGGCCTTGGCGGCGAGCAGTGCCTGGTTGGCCGAGAAGCACAGGGTGACGTTGACCATTCGCCCGTCCGAGCGGATCGCCTTGCAGGCGCGCAGGCCGTCGAGGGTCAACGGTACCTTTATGCAGACATTGTCCGCGATCTTCGAGAGGATGTTCGCCTCGCGCATCATCTCGTCGTATTCGGTGGCGACCACCTCGGCAGAGACCGGGCCGGCGACGACGGAACAGATTTCCTTCGTCACCTCGGCGATCGAGCCGCCGGACTTGAGGATCAGCGAGGGGTTCGTCGTGACGCCGTCCAGAAGGCCGAGATCGTTCAGTTCCCGGATCTCCTTCACGTCGGCGGTGTCGGCGAAGAATTTCATGACCGTCTCCTTGGGCATACGGGTGCGGCGGCGGATAGCCGCTCTTGTCGGCCTTTGCTCTAGACGAAACTCGGGGCAAGGTCACGCGCAATGAAACCAGATTCGCAGCCATCCAGGGTCGTGCCCGTACTGGTGCCGATGCCGGCCGAACGGCCCTATTCCTATTCCGTGCCGGCCGGAATGCAGGTCGGGCCGGGCTCCATCGTGCGCGTTCCGCTCGGACCGCGGCAGGTGGCGGGCATCGTATGGGACGGCGACGGCGGGAGCGTCGATCCGAAGAAGCTGAGGCCCATCGAGGAGGTCTTCGACTGTCCGCGCGTGACCTACGACATGCGGCGCTTCGTCGACTGGATCGCCGAATACACGCTCTCGCCGCCGGGCATGGTGGCCCGCATGCTGCTGCGCGCGCCGGCCGCCTTCGACCCCGAGCCGTGGGTCGAGGCGATCGAGCGCACGGATGCCGCGCCTGACCGCATGACCGCGGCGCGCGGCCGCGTGCTCGAGACCGCCGATACCGGCCTCGCCTGGACGCGCTCGGGTCTCGCTCACGCCGCCGGGGTTTCCTCGACCGTCATCGACGGGCTGAAGGCGCAAGGGGTGTTTCGCGACGTGATGCTGCCGCCTCGCCCGGTGGTGGCGCCGCCCGATCCGTCCTACGCGGCGCCGCAACTCATGCCGGACCAGGAGCGCGCGGCCGTGACGCTGACGGAAAAAGTGTCGGCCGGGACGTTCTCCGTCACGCTGATCGACGGCGTGACCGGCTCCGGCAAGACTGAGGTCTATTTCGAGGCCATCGCCGCGGCGTTGAAGAACGGTCGGCAGGTGCTGATCCTGCTGCCCGAGATCGCGCTGACGCATGCCTTTTTGGAGCGCTTCCAGGATCGCTTCGGCGCCAAACCGGCCGAATGGCACTCGGACCTGCCGCCGCGAATGCGCGAAAAGGTCTGGCGCCAAGTGGCGGAAGGCCAGGTGCGCGTCGTCGCGGGGGCGCGCTCGGCACTCTTCCTGCCGTTTCGCGAATTGGGCCTCGTCGTCGTCGACGAGGAGCACGATCCCGCCTACAAGCAGGAGGATCGCGTCTACTACAACGCCCGCGACATGGCGGTGGTGCGCGGCCACATCGGCGGCTTCCCGGTGGTGCTCGCCTCGGCCACGCCGTCTCTCGAAAGCCGCGTCAACGCGCTGTCGGGACGATACGACCGCGTTGCCCTGCCCGCCCGCTTCGCGGAAGCGGCGCTGCCGGACCTCAAGGCGATCGACATGCGCCGTGCGCCGCCGGCGCGCGGCGGCTTCCTGTCGCCGGTGCTACTCGACGAAACGCGGCGCACGCTGGAGCGCGGCGAACAGTCGCTGTTCTTCCTCAACCGGCGCGGCTACGCCCCGCTCACCCTCTGCCGGGTCTGCGGCCACCGCTTCCAGTGTCCCGACTGTTCGAGCTGGCTTGTCGAGCACCGTTTTCGCGGCCAGCTCGTCTGCCACCATTGCGGCCATAACGAGCCGCGGCCGGAAGCCTGCCCGGAATGCGGCACGCTCGACCATCTGGTCGCCTGCGGGCCGGGGGTGGAGCGCATCGCCGAGGAGGCGGTCGGCCATTTTCCCGAGGCGCGCATCATCGTGCTCTCGTCCGACATGCTGGGCGGGGTGCGCCGCCTGCGGCTGGAACTGGAAGCAATCTCCAAGGGCGAGGCCGACATCGTCATCGGCACGCAACTCGTCGCGAAGGGCCACAATTTTCCCAACATGACGCTGGTCGGCATCGTTGATGCCGACCTCGGGCTTGCAAACGGAGACCCGCGCGCGGCCGAGCGCACCTTCCAGCTGCTCAGTCAGGTCACCGGCCGCGCAGGCCGCACCGGCAAGAAGAGCCTCGGGCTGCTTCAGACCTACCAACCGGAGCATCCGGTGATGAAGGCGATCGTGTCGGGCGACGCGGAAGCCTTCTACGAACGCGAGACCGAGGAGCGCCAGCGGGCGGGAATGCCGCCTTTCGGCCGGCTGGCCGGCATCATTGTCAGCGCCGCCACGCGCCAGGAGGCGGAATCGCATGCCCGCGCCCTGCGGCGTGCCGCGCCGGCGGCGCCTGACATCCAGGTGCTCGGCCCGGCCGAGGCGCCGCTGGCGCTGATCGGCGGCCGCCACCGCTTCCGTTTGCTGATCCACGGCGAGCGCCGCTCCGACATCCAGAAGTTCGCCCGCACGCTGCTTGCCGCGGCCGAACGCCCGCGCGGCTCGGTGCGGGTGCAGGTCGACATCGACCCGCAGAGCTTTCTCTGAGGACCGCGATGCAAACTCTCGGCGTCGTCCCCCGATTGTTCCCTGATATCGTTTCGGGGAGAAAGACCTCGACCATCCGCTGGCGCGAGGGACCCATCGTTACCGGGCTCCTGCGATACGTCTGCGACGGCAACCCCAATCTCACGGCCGTCGTGCGGGTGACCAGGGTCACCACAATGCCGCTTCGCGAAGCCGCTCGCTATCTCGGTCGGGAGGCGGTCTGGCCCGATACGGTGATGCTAGAGGGCATGCGGGAACACTATCCGGAGATCTCGCTCGACGATCCGGTCGAGATCATCGAGCACCTCACTCCGGACCAGACTGCCGAACTCCTTTCCGATTCGAACGCATGATTCGAAGTTTCTCCGCTCCGGCGCTGGCCGAGACGCTTGCCCGTCCTGGTCCTTTGGCCGCCGCTGCGGCGCGGGCATCAGTACGCTGGTGACGGATCCAGACGCCAACGCACCCGCATCCCAAAGCCTCGGCTGGATGATCCCGGCCATGGGGGTGGCGCAGATCTGTTCGTGGGGGTCGATCTTCTACAGTTTCCCCCTGATCGCGGAGGCCATGCGGGTCGATCTCGGATGGGACAAGCCGGCGCTCTATCTCGCCGCCACGCTCGGGGTCCTGTGCGCGGCGGCTTGCGCCTATCCCGTGGGCGCGGCGATCGACCGGGGCTTCGGCCGCTACGTGATGGGCGGCGCATCCGTTCTTGCCGGGCTGCTCTTCTTCGCCTGGTCGCAGGTGACCAGCATCGCCGTCTTCTATGCCGTCTTCGCCGTGCTCGGCGCGCTCCAGGCGGCGCTGCTCTACGATCCGGCCTTTGCCGTCATCGCCCGCCGCGTCGGCGCCGCAAATGCGCGGCGCTCGATCACGGCGCTGACGCTGTGGGGCGGTTTCGCCTCCACCGTGTTCGTTCCCCTCGACCAGTTGCTGATCGACCAGTTCGGATGGCGAGGCGCGCTGATGGTGCTGGGCGGCATCAACATCCTGGTCTGCGGCGGCATCTACTCGACCATCATCGATCCGGCCAGGGACCGCGCCCCGCCAGCACGCTCCGTGACGGACACGCCGCCGCTCGCCGGACTTGCGGCCGTAGCATGGGCGTTCCGCCGCCCCGCCTTCTGGATGCTGATGCTCGCCTACGTCTCCTACGCGGCGGCCTATTTCGCGCTGACATTCCACCTCTATCCGCTGCTATTGGAGCGCGGCCTGGACGCCGCTTCGGTGGTGATCGTCATGGCCGTCTTCGGGCCTTCGCAGGTCGCGGGCCGGGTCCTGATCTGGACCTTTGCGCCGAACATCCCCGTCCGCATTCTCGGTTCGATCGTCGTGCCGGCCTTCCCGCTCGCGCTGGCGGGCTTCGCCTTTGCGCCGCCGGACCTCCTGGTGCTCGCCGCCGTCTCGGCGGTCCTCGGTGCCGCGAACGGCATGATCACTATCGTGCGCGGGCTGGCCGTGCCCGAAATGGTCAGCCGCGACGCCTACGGCGCGATCAACGGCGCCCTGATCGCGCCGATGAACGTGATGCAGGCGCTCGCCCCACTCGCCGCAGCCTGGGCGTGGTCGGCGACCGGCGGCTACGATGCCGTGCTGACCGCGATGCTCGGCGCCTCCTTCCTGCTCGTGATAAGCTTCTGGGTGGCCGCCGCGGTCTCGAGACCATGAATCCGCCGGCCGGATGGGCGTCCTCGCGTCTGGCGCGGGCCGGGGACCAAGGGTAGAAAGCGGCGGCGACAGGGGGAGCGATTCGATGGAACTTGCGATGCCATGGCCGGCGAGCGGCGGAGAGTGGCTGGCCTGGCTTTCCGCCATCGCCGCGATCCTTCTCGGCTTTGCGATCCTCGTCGCGCCGCGCCCCGCCGCTCGGTTTCGGGGCATGGCGGCCGGCGGTGCGGGGCTCCCGGCGCGCGGCCTTCGCGCGACGTCGGGCTTTCCGCTAGGCGTCGGCCTTTGCGCCGTGCTTCTCGCCCAACCTTTCATCTACCTCGCACTCGGCGCGGCCTGGATCTTTTCCGCCATAGCCAGGCTCGTCGGGATCCTCGCCGAGCGTGACGCGAACCCGGCGAGCCTCGGCTGGCTCGTCGCCGAAACTCTCCTCGGGGTGATGCCGCTCGCCTACGTCTTCGGCTACGTCCCCTGAAAGCGGCTGCCTGCGCCGCCGATCCCGCCGCGATGCGACAAAACTGCCGCAAAAGCGTGCGCGCCGGGTTGTTGCGAGTCCGGAATGCCTGTGCTAGACGGCAATCGACTTTCGACCCGGGGAGCGGGCGTGCCCGTATTTGTGGTCGGAATATATCAATAAGGTCAGAGGGTTAGCCAGAGTCTCAGGCTCGCGCCGAAATCCTGCGGCCTCTCCAGTAAGAGAAGACCGTTCGTGGCAAAGTCTACATCGCCAGTTTCCGACGTTGCAGGGCGCTATGCCGGTTCGCTTTTCGAACTGGCGCTCGAACAGAACGTCGTGGAGAAGGTCGAATCCGACCTCGACGATTTCGAGGCACTGCTCTCCGAGAGTACGGACCTGAAGCGCCTGATCGAAAGCCCCGTCTTTTCCGCCGACGACCAGTACAAGGCGATCTCCGCTTTCGTGGCGCGCGCCAAGATGTCGGATCTGGTCGGCAATTTCCTGCGCGTCGTGGCGCGCAACCGTCGCCTCTTCGCGGTGCCGGGCATGATCAGGGCCTTCCGGGCGATCGCCGCCGAGCAGCGCGGCGAGATCGTCGCCGACATCACCTCAGCGCATCCGCTCTCGCCCGAACAGGACCGCGAGCTCAAGTCGGCGCTCACCGGCATCGCCGGCAAGACCGTGACCATGAAGGTCACCGTCGATCCTTCACTTCTCGGCGGCCTCATCGTGAAGATGGGCTCGCGCCAGATCGACACGTCGCTCAAGACAAAACTTAATTCGCTCAAGCTCGCACTTAAAGAGGTCGGCTGATGGACATCCGAGCCGCGGAAATTTCCGCAATTCTCAAAGACCAGATCAAGAATTTCGGCAAGGAGGCCGAGGTCTCCGAAGTCGGGCAGGTCCTGTCCGTCGGTGACGGCATCGCCCGCGTCTACGGCCTCGACAACGTCCAGGCCGGCGAGATGGTCGAGTTCCCCGGCGGCATCCGCGGCATGGCGCTCAACCTCGAAAGCGACAATGTCGGCGTCGTCATCTTCGGTGCCGACCGCGACATCAAGGAAGGCGACACCGTCAAGCGCACCGGCGCCATCGTCGACGTGCCCGTCGGCAAGGGCCTGCTCGGCCGCGTTGTCGACGCGCTGGGCAATCCGATCGACGGCAAAGGCCCGATCGAGGCTGCCGAGCGCCGCCGCGTCGACGTCAAGGCGCCTGGCATCATCCCGCGCAAGTCGGTGCACGAGCCGATGTCGACCGGCCTCAAGGCCATCGACGCGCTGATCCCGATCGGCCGCGGCCAGCGCGAGCTCGTGATCGGCGACCGCCAGACCGGCAAGACCGCCATCCTGCTCGACACCTTCTTGAACCAGAAGCCGCTCAACGACGGCGACGACGAGAGCCAGAAGCTCTACTGCGTCTACGTCGCGGTCGGCCAGAAGCGCTCCACCGTGGCGCAGTTCGTCAAGGTGCTGGAGGAGCGCGGCGCGCTCGAATATTCCATCATCATCGCGGCCACCGCGTCCGACCCGGCGCCGATGCAGTTCCTGGCCCCAATGGCCGGCTGCGCGATGGGCGAGTATTTCCGCGACAACGGCATGCACGCGCTGATCGGCTACGACGACCTGTCCAAGCAGGCCGTGGCCTACCGCCAGATGTCGCTGCTGCTGCGCCGCCCGCCCGGGCGCGAAGCCTATCCGGGCGACGTCTTCTTCCTCCATTCGCGCCTGCTGGAGCGTGCGGCCAAGCTCAACGACGACAACGGCAAGGGCTCGCTGACCGCGCTTCCCGTCATCGAGACGCAGGCCAACGACGTGTCGGCCTACATCCCGACCAACGTGATCTCGATCACCGACGGCCAGATCTTCCTCGAGACCAACCTGTTCTTCCAGGGCGTGCGTCCGGCGGTCAACGTCGGCCTCTCGGTGTCGCGCGTCGGTTCGGCGGCGCAGATCAAGGCGATGAAGCAGGTCGCCGGCTCGATCAAGGGCGAGCTCGCGCAGTACCGCGAGATGGCGGCCTTCGCGCAGTTCGGTTCGGATCTCGACGCGGCCACGCAGCGTCTGCTCAACCGCGGCGCCCGCCTGACGGAGCTTCTGAAGCAGCCGCAGTTTTCACCGCTCAAGACGGAAGAGCAGGTCGCGGTCATCTTCGCGGGCGTGAACGGCTATCTCGACAAGCTGACGATCGCCCAGGTCGGCCAGTTCGAAGAGGGCCTGCTCACCCACATGCGCACGGAAGGCAAATCCGTTCTCGAGGCGATCCGCACCGAGAAGGCGCTTTCCGACGACCTGCGCGGCAAGCTGAAGGCCGAGATCGACGCCTTCGCGAAGAACTTCGCGTAAGCGGCTGTAACGGCAGGATCGGGGCATGGCTTCACTAAAGGATCTGCGCAACCGCATCGCCTCGGTGAAGGCGACGCAGAAGATCACCAAGGCGATGCAGATGGTCGCCGCGGCGAAGCTGCGGCGCGCGCAAGAGGCCGCGGAAGCCGCGCGTCCCTATTCGCAGCGCATGAGCAAGGTGCTCGCCAACATTGCGGGCGCCGTGTCGGGCGGCGACGCACCGGCGCTGATGACAGGCACGGGCAAGGACGACGTGCACCTGCTCGTCGTGTGCACCGCCGAGCGCGGCCTGTGCGGCGGCTTCAACTCGCAGATCGCGCGTCTGGCGCGTGAGCATGTCCGCCGCCTCCAGCGCGAGGGCAAGGAAGTCAAGATCATCACCGTGGGCAAGAAGGGCGCCGACATCCTGCGCCGCGACTTCGCACGGCTGATCATCGAGCGCATCGAACTGCGCGAGGTCAAGCAGGTTGGCTTCGTCAACGCCGACGCGATCGCCAAGAAGATCATCCAGCTCTTCAATGAGGGCGGGTTCGACGTCTGCACGCTGTTCTATTCCGAATTCAAGTCGGTGATCAGCCAGGTGCCGACGGCACAGCAGATCATCCCGGCTTCCGCTCCGGTCGCCGAGGAAGGCGATGCGGCGAACGGCGGCGCCGTCTACGAATACGAAC
This sequence comes from Aquibium oceanicum, assembly GCF_001889605.1. Lineage (NCBI taxonomy): Bacteria > Pseudomonadati > Pseudomonadota > Alphaproteobacteria > Hyphomicrobiales > Phyllobacteriaceae > Aquibium > Aquibium oceanicum. The sequence goes on from NZ_CP018171.1 coordinate 289,878, forward strand.
CCGAGGCGGGCGAAATTCTCGCCGACCTCATCCCGCGCAACATATCGGTCCAGATCTTCCGCGCGCTGCTGGAAAACGCGGCCGGCGAGATGGGCGCCAAGATGAGCGCCATGGACAACGCCACGCGCAACGCGGGTGACATGATCAGCCGCCTGACGATCACCTACAACCGTCAGCGCCAGGCGCAGATCACCAAGGAACTGATCGAGATCATTTCGGGCGCCGAGGCGCTCTAAGGAACCAAGAGGGTAAGAGAAATGGCTAAAGCAGCTACCCCGAAGGCACCGGCCGCCGAGAAGGCGCCGGCCAAGCGCGCCCCGCGCAAGACCGCGCCGGCGGCGACCGGCGCCGAAGCCACAGCCGAGGCGTTCTCCAAGGCGGTCGCGACCGGCAAGGTCGCCCAGGTCATCGGCGCCGTCGTCGACGTGTCCTTCGAGGACAAGCTTCCGGCGATCCTGAATGCGCTGGAAACCGACAATGGCGGTAATCGTCTCGTGCTCGAGGTCGCGCAGCACCTCGGCGAAAATACCGTGCGCTGCATTGCGATGGACTCCACCGAGGGTCTCGTGCGCGGCCAGGAAGTGGCCGACACCGGCCAGCCGATCATGGTGCCGGTCGGCGACGAGACGCTCGGCCGCATCCTCAACGTCATCGGCGAGCCCGTCGACGAGGCCGGCCCTGTCGTCACCCAGTCCAAGCGCGCCATCCACCAGGACGCGCCGCTCTACGTCGACCAGTCGACCGAGGCCCAAATCCTCGTCACCGGCATCAAGGTCGTCGACCTCCTGGCTCCCTATGCCCGCGGCGGCAAGATCGGCCTGTTTGGCGGCGCCGGCGTCGGCAAGACCGTGCTGATCCAGGAACTGATCAACAACGTCGCGAAGGCGCACGGCGGCTACTCCGTGTTCGCCGGCGTCGGCGAGCGCACCCGCGAGGGCAACGATCTCTACCACGAGATGATCGAGTCCGGCGTGAACAAGGACCCGCATGAGCACGGCGGCTCGACCGAAGGCTCCAAGTGCGCGCTGGTGTTCGGCCAGATGAACGAGCCGCCCGGCGCCCGCGCCCGCGTCGCGCTCTCCGGCCTCACCATCGCCGAGCACTTCCGCGACCAGGGCCAGGACGTGCTGTTCTTCGTCGACAACATCTTCCGCTTCACCCAGGCTGGCTCCGAGGTGTCGGCACTTCTGGGCCGCATTCCTTCGGCTGTCGGCTACCAGCCGACGCTGGCGACCGACATGGGCACCATGCAGGAGCGCATCACGACCACCAACAAGGGCTCGATCACGTCCGTGCAGGCCATCTACGTGCCGGCCGACGATCTGACCGACCCTGCGCCGGCGACCTCGTTCGCCCACCTCGATGCCACGACCGTGCTCAACCGCGCGATCTCCGAGAAGGGCATCTACCCGGCCGTCGATCCGCTGGACTCGACCTCGCGCATGCTCGACCCGATGATCGTCGGTGAGGAGCACTACCGCGTCGCCCGTTCGGTGCAGGAAATCCTCCAGCGCTACAAGTCGCTGCAGGACATCATCGCGATCCTGGGCATGGACGAGCTTTCCGAAGAGGACAAGGTCACCGTCGCCCGGGCGCGCAAGATCGAGCGCTTCCTGTCGCAGCCCTTCTTCGTCGCCGAGGTGTTCACCGGTTCGCCGGGCCAGCTCGTGCCGATCGAGGACACGATCCGTTCCTTCAAGGGCCTCGTCGCCGGCGAATACGATCACCTGCCGGAAGCCGCCTTCTACATGGTCGGCTCGATCGACATGGCGATCGAGAAGGCACAGCGGCTGGCGGCGGAAGCGGCGTAAACAACGGCAACAGGCAGTAGGGAGTAGGCAGTCGGAAAAGAACGGATGACGGCACTGTTGCCGACTGCCGACCACCGACTACCTGATCAAATATGGCTGAAGCGTTCAAATTCGAACTGGTCTCGCCCGAGCGGCTTCTCGTTTCCGAGGATGTCGAGTCGGTCGTCATTCCCGGTGCGGAAGGCGAGATGACCGTGATGGCGGACCATGCGCCGGTGATGACGACGATCAAGCCGGGCGTCGTCACCGTGAACACGGCAGGCGGCAAGACCGACCGTTACGTGGTGTTCGGCGGCTTCGCCGACATCCTGCCGGAAGGCTGCACGCTGCTCGCCGAATCGGCCACGCATGTCGACAAGCTCAACCGCGAGGAACTGACCCGTCGTATCCAGGAAGCCCGCGAGGACCTTTCCGACGCTTCCGAGCACCATGAGCGCACGCGGCTGGAAGAGTATCTCGGTCAGCTGACCACGCTGGAAGGCGCGATCCTGCCGGCGTGACTGAAGCGCCACGGCGCATTCATCGCGGTTAAGAGCCGGGCCTGTTGGCCCGGCTTTGGTTTATGTTGTTGCGATATTCCTATCAGGTATAGGAATACCCTCGCATCTTTCCTTGCTATCGCAGCCCCATAATTACATCGATATCCGGGTCCGAATTTTGCCCCAACACTTTATACCCTTTCTGGCTGAGATTCGTGACCAGGAGTAGATCCTTGTCAGGATCAAATTTCGAGTTATTATTGATGGAACTTGCTAAGTCTGAGGAGTTGTTTTCATCGGATTCAAGCGCAAAAAACGACGTCGTCTGCTTCCAATAATTTCGTCCCTTCGCCTTAGCTTGAATTGCCTCGTTAACTGAGCCCCATCTATCGGCGTGTACGATCCGTACCGGGTAGTTTCATCTGCAATTCGGAAGGAAACAACAAAGACTGACATAAACGGTTCCTTATGTCGGAACCTCAGCGGACTTGACAGCGAATCAGCACCAGACGTATTGTCCAGTCGTCGTTCTGATTTGTCGCAAGTCCGCCAAGGTCATGCGTAAATCGACACGGAGCCGGGGTTGCAGCCCCGGCTTTTCCGTCTCGCGAACCGACACCATGCCGGTCCAGCCAAGAGAAAGTGCGAGTCGTTCCGGTTCGTCAAGTAGATCTTGAGCGGATGAACAAGGAAAAGGGCGTTAGACCTGCCTCTACCTAAGCAGGCTTTCACTTTTGGGGCTCCCTAGACGTCGGAGCTTATAATCGGGCTCCATTGTTGCTGGTCTGGGACCACAGACCGCCCCCGCACCCCACCGTCCTCATCCTGAGGTGCCCGGCGAAGCCGGGCCTCGAAGGACGCACGCCCTCCCGGCGCCCTACTCGCCCACCCGCCGCACGAAATCGGCCGGCGCCTTGGTTAGCACGGCAAGGAAGCGCCAGCCCATCGCGTCACCTTCGGGCTCAAGCCGCGAAATGCCGGAACGCCGCGATGACCTGGTCGTAGACCTTGCGCTTGAACGGCACGATGAGGTCGGGCAGGTCGTCGACCGGCTTCCAGGCCCACTGGTCGAACTCCGCCTCGTGCCCGCCCGGAGGCGCGTCGATCGCGATCTCGGTCTCGTCGCCCTCGAAGCGGAAGGCGAACCATTTCTGTGTCTGGCCGCGATACTTGCCCTTCAGCGCTATGCCGACGAGATCGGGCGGCAGGTCGTAGTTGATCCAGCCGGGCGTCTCGCCGAGCAGCGAAACGCTGCGCATGCCGGTCTCCTCGTAGAGCTCGCGCCGGGCCGCCGGTAGCGGCTCCTCGCCGGTATCGATGCCGCCCTGCGGCATCTGCCAAAGCTTGGTGGCACCCGCCATCTCGCCATCGGTGACGTGGATGCGGCGCCCGGCCCAGACCAGGCCTTCGCGATTGAGCACCATGACGCCGACACAGGGTCGGTAGGGCAGGCTCTCCGGATCGACGGGGCGCTTCGCCATGCCTCAGTTCCTTTTCTCGGGGTCCACCGCCACGGCCGACACAGGCACGATCTCGATCCCCCGCTTCTTGGCTTCGCGGACCCATGAGGCGACGGCATCGACCGTAGTGTCGAAGGCCGAACCGGTCCCGAGTGCGTAGCCCCTGGCGCGGGCGGTCGCCTCGAGCTGGTCGAGCTTCTTGAGGACCGCACCGCGGTCCCGCGCCTCGTCGATGACGGCATCGCCCTGGGCGAACGGGACCTTGTTCTTGGCGGCGAGTTCGCCCGCAAGGCTGCGCGCCGACGATCCGTCGTCGAGATAGAGCAGGCCACGCGCGCCGATCTCTTCCATCACCGGGGCGAAGGCGGCGCGGTCGGTGGCGAAGCGGGCGCCCATGTAGTTCATGACGCCGATGAAGTTGGTCGTGCGCGACAGGGTCCAGTGGAGGTTGGAAATGTTCTGCTGCTCGTCGGCATCGGTCGTCAACGTGTTGCGGCCGGGATTGACGCGCGGATAATCGAAAGGCTCCAGCGGAAGCTGCATCATGATCTCGTGGCCGTCGCGGCGCGCGGCCTGCATCCAGCGGCCGATGCTGTTACCCTGCGGCGCGAAGGCGAGCGTGACCTCCGGCGGAAGCTTCTCGATGGCTTCCTGCGTGCCCGTCTGTGAAAGCCCGAGCCCGCCGATGACGATCGCCACCCGCGCGCCGCGCGCACCGGACCACGGCCGGGCATAGACGTCCACCGCCCGGCGGCCATCGGCGGCGCGGACCGGGAGCGGACCCGATTCGGATTGTTCCAGGAGTGCCCTGTCGGGCAGATGCGCCACCCGCAGATCCTGTCCGACGGCGGAGGGATCTCGGATCACGATGACGTTCTTGGCGTCACCCGATTCGGGCGAGAGCTTGATGATGGAGGGACCGGGTGTCCTGGCGGCGGAGGCGGGTTCGGCTGGAGGCGTTTCCGCCTTCTGGAGCGCGACGACGGTCTCGGCGTCGGCCGCATCGGCTGCAACGGAGGTCCTGGCCTCCACGGCAGGGGTGCGGAACGGGTCAGGCTGGAGCGCTATGTAGCCGCCGGCTGCGACGATGGCGGCTGCAAGCGCCATGCCGCCGATGCGGGACGGACGAGGAAAACCCCAGCCGCGCTTGGTGGATTCCCGACGCCTTTCCTGCCCGAGGGGACGTTCGAGTTCCTTGGTCACGGGCGGAAACGACTTCCCTGGAGCGCAAGCGACGTTTGCTGGCGCCGGGCCTTAGCACCGGCGCCAGGGTGAGGCACTACTGGTTCAGAACCGCCTGGTCGGGGTTCGGCGGAAATGCCGGGTCGGTCTTCTTTCCGCGCAGCAGGTCCATCGCGTAGGAGAGCTGGACGTCGTCCTTCGGGTCCGGCGGCACGTAGGCGGCGGAGCCCGAACCCTCGTCGTCCTCGGCGGCGCCCTTGATGTGGCCCCGCAGGTCCGATTCGCCGCGCGACACGTCGCGACCGAGCAGTTCGTCCGGCAAGGGTTGTTCGACCTTGATGTCCGGGATGATGCCCGTTCCCTGGATCGACGTGCCCGACGGCGTGTAATAGAGCGCCGTCGTTAGCCGAAGCGCGCCGTTTTCGGCCAGCGGGATGATCGTCTGGACGGATCCCTTGCCGAAGGAGCGGGTGCCGAGCACGGTGGCGCGGCGATGGTCCTGCAGCGCGCCTGCGACGATCTCCGAGGCGCTCGCCGAGCCACCGTTGACCAGTACGATGATCGGCTTGCCGTCCGTCAGGTCGCCGGCGCGCGAGTCGAACCGGGTCACGTCCTTCGGGTCGCGTCCGCGGGTGGAGACGATCTCGCCGCGGTCGAGGAAGGCATCCGACACGCTGACGGCCTGGTCGAGCAGCCCGCCCGGGTTCAGCCGCAGATCCAGGACGTAGCCCTTGAGCTTGTCGGCCGGGATGTCCTTCTTCATGGCAGCGATCGCGCTGCGCAGGTCATCGAAGGTCTTCTCCGTGAAGGAGGTGATCTTCATGTAGCCGACGTCTTCCTCAACCCGGTACTTGACCGCCTTCACCTTGATGATGTCGCGGATGACAGTGATCTGGATCGGGTCGGTGGCGCCCTCGCGCAGGATGGTCAGCTCGATCGGCGTGTTGACCCCGCCGCGCATCTTTTCGACCGCTTCCGACAGGGTGAGGCCCCGGACTTCCTCGCCGTCGATCTCGGAGATCAGGTCTCCCGCAAGCACGCCGGCACGCGAGGCCGGGGTGTCGTCGATCGGGGTGATGACCTTGACGAGCTCATTCTCCATCGTGACCTCGATGCCGAGGCCGCCGAACTCGCCCTTGGTCTGGACCCGCATGTCTTTGGCGGCTTCCGGATTGAGGTACGAGGAATGCGGGTCGAGCGAGGTGAGCATGCCGTTGATGGCGCTCTCCACCAGCATCTTGTCTTCCGGCGGCGTGACGTACTGCGCCCGCACCCGCTCGAAGATGTCGCCGAAGATGGCGAGCTGGCGATAGGTGTCGGAACCAGCGGCGTTGGCCGTGGTACTCGGCGAACCGTAAACGACGCTCATCGCTGTCGCGCCCATCAGGGCGCCGGCAAAAAGAAGCGACAACCTACGTACCATTTCCTGTCCTTCCAGAACTGCGTTCCGTCCACCAGGGTGACGGATCGACGGGTTTTCCATCTTTTCGGAACTCGACATACAGTTCCGGATTGGTGTTGGTACTTCCGAACGCCATCATGCTGGTGAGCCTTGCCTCGCCCATTGCACCCACCGGCTCTCCGGCAACGACGGACTGACCGAGCGAGACGCTTGTTCTTCCCAAGCCTGCCAGGACCACATGATAGCCGTCGCCCGCGTCCAGGATCAAGAGTTGACCGTAGGAGCGGAACGGTCCGGCATAGAGCACGCTGCCATCTGCAGGTGCGGTGACGATAGAGCCGGATTGTGTTTGAACGGTGTCGCCAAGCATGTGCCCGCCGACCCCGTCGCCGTCTCCGAAGCGGCGCACGATCGCGCCGGGAACGGGCAGCGAAACCTTCTTCAGAAGGCTGTCGAACGGCATTCCGCCGACCAGCCGGTTCTGTTCGGGTATGGGCTTTCCGGCCGCTTCCGCCTCGCGTCGTGCCCGTTCCTCCTCGGCGCGCCGTGCCTCCTCCGCCGCCTGCCGGACGGCGGTGATCTCCTCCTCGAGCGCGGCGATCAATTCCTTGAGAGAACCCGCGCGAGCGGCGAGTTCCTCGGCCTTGCGCCGCTCCGCCTCGGCCGTCGACTGCGATTCGCGCAGAAGCCGCTGCTTCTCCTCCTGCAGCAGTGCGAGCCGCTGCTTTTCGGCCGCCTGATCACGCAACGTGGCGAGCAGGCGCTCCTTCTCGCCGTCGATCGACATGCGCAGGGAGGCCAGTTCGCGCAGGTCCGAGATCAGGATCTCGGTCTCGCCGCGCAGTTCAGGCACAACGGCGCCGAGCACGATGGCGCTGCGGACGGACGACAGCGCGTCCTCCGGCTTGACGAGGATCGCCGGCGGAGGATTGAGGCCCATGCGCTGGAGGGCGCCGAGCACCTCGGCCAACACGCCGCGCCTTGCATGCAGCGAGCGCTTGATCTTCGTCTCCTGGTCCTCGAGCCCCGCCAGCCTTTCCTCGATCCCCGAAATGTCCTCAGCCAGTTTGCGCTCGGTCTTGGCTGTCTGGACAAGAGCGGCGGTGATGGCGGTGGTGTCCTTGCGGACCGTGGCGATTTCGTCGGCAAGTTCCTCGAGCCGCTCGTCGGTGAGCGTCATTGCTTCCAGGATGCTTTCGTATTCCGACCGGGTCTGCTCCCGCTTTTCCGTAAGTTCGTGCGGATCCTGCGCCGCCGCTGCCGGCGCCACGACCAGCGCGAGCACCGACGACACGATGCCGACATGCATCGCGCGGCGCAGCTGCCGGCAGGCGGAAAGGGTCATCTTGGCCGCGAGGTCCATTCTTCCAGAGTAGGGACAAGCCAGTTAACGAAGCATCAACCATACCGGGTCGGTTGCAAGCCCCATGGTCCTCTGTCGGTCGCCTTTTTGGCGAAAATGATGCCGGAGGACAGAAAAAACGCTCAGGCGCGGTGATAGGGGTGGCCGGAAAGGATCATCACGACCCGGTAGAGTTGTTCCGCCAGCATGACCCGCGCCAGTTGATGCGGCCAGGTTAGCGAGCCGAAGGAGAGCACGAGCGCCGCCTTGCGCACCGCATCCTCGGCGTGGCCGTCCGGCCCTCCTATGGCGAAGAGCATGTCGCGCTGACCCTGGTCGCGGCGCTCGCCGATCCACGAAGCGAGCGCTTCGGACGACAGGTTCTTTCCGCGTTCGTCGAGAATCACGAGGGCAGTCCCCGCGGCCGATGCCGTATCGAGCCGCTGTGCCTCGTCGCGCTTGCGCTCTGCCGCGCCTTGCGCGCGGCTCTCGGCGATTTCCGTCAGCCCGGCCCATTCGAGCCCGACGGGGGGACCGGCCTTGGCAAACCGGTCGAGATAGCGATCAGCCAATTCCCGCTCGGGGCCGGCCTTCATCCGGCCCACGGCATGAACGGCAATCTTCATTCCGCCTTGTCGAAACGGTTCAGTGAACCGTCTCGTCCTCCAGGTCCGGGGCCTGCCACATCTTTTCGATGTTGTAGAACTCGCGGACTTCCGGTCGGAAGACGTGGACGATCACGTCGCCGGCATCGATCAGCACCCAGTCGGCGCTGGCAAGGCCTTCGACCCGGGCGGTGCCCAGCCCGGACTCCTTGAGCGCCTTGATCAGATGATCGGCCACGGCCGAGACATGGCGGTTCGAACGGCCGGAGGCCACGACCATGTAATCGGCAATGCTCGATTTGCGCTGGATGTCGATCGGGACGACGTTTTCGGCCTTTGAGTCTTCGAGAGAGTCAAGGACGGTTTTCAAGGCATGGGCAATACCATTCCGGTTCAACCCAGCCGGCGAAGGCATATTCTCAGCCTTCTTCACCAAAGCTGTTCTCAGTGTCTTTCCTTTCGCATCAAGAACAACGACGTCGCCATGAATCGTGGGCGACAGAGGAAAGATAGGCAGAGTCCCTTAACACTTTCAAGACGTGCCGCCTTCACATTCCGCCGCCGGCTATTCCTCCGCGTGAGAAGGGGGTGATTCGCCGGTCGGCGCGAAGGCGAGTTCCGCGGCCGGAGGCGTCTGGGCGGACAGCGGCGCGAAGTCTCCGCTCTCGGCCGCCGGCACCGCCTGCGTCTGTGTCAGCCGCCACAGCACGAAGCTTCCGAAAGCGAGCGCGATGACGACGGCGATGACGATGAAGGCGCCGGTACCGACGATTGCCGTAAGCGCTGTGGCCATGCCGGGGATGACGAAACCCGACAGCGACCAGGCGAACAGCATCGTGCTCGCCAGCACCACAAGGTCGCCCTTCTCGGCGCGGTCATTGGCGTGGGCGCTGGAGATCGAATAGATCGATTCGGTGGCGCCGCTCCAAACCATGTAGACGACGATCATCCACCAGAAGACGGAACCGTCCGCGCCGGTTGCGAGCAACCCCGCGCCGACGACGATGATCGAGGCCGCAACCAGCACGTAGCGGCGGTCGGTGCGATCCGACAGCCAGCCGAGCGGCAGCTGAACGATCAGCGTGCCGAGCGGCATGGCCAGCAGCAGGAGGGCGACGTCGTTCTTGCCGAAGCCGAGCGCGGTGGCGTGGATCGGCGCGAAGCCCGCCACCATCATCGACAGTCCGCCGACCGCGAGCATTCCCGCCAGTCCGACCGGCGAGACGCTCCATGCCCGCCGGAGCGCGATCGAGGCGATCGGCGGCGGCGGCGGCGTCCTCAGCCGCGTCAGCCCGACCGGAATGATGGAAACGGCGGCGAAAGCGACCGCCAGAACCGGCGCGGCGTTGGTCATGGCGTCGATGAAGGATAGGAGGAACGACCCCATGCCCAGCCCGACGATGTAGCTCATGTAGAAGGTCGCGGTGACGCGCCCGCGGATGTCGTTCTCGACGACGTCGTTGAGCCAGCTCTGCGCCACGATGAACAGGCCCGATATCGCAAAGCCGTAAAGCACGCGCGCCACGATCCACAGCCAGGGATCGACGGTCACGCCAACCGCGACGTTGGACAGGATGATCAGCGCCGAAAAGGTCATGAAGGCGCGCGCATGCCCGACGCGGTTGACCATGCGCCCGGTGAGGAAGCATCCGGCCATGCCGCCGGCCGACAGGCCAGTCAGGATGAGGCCTGCCCAGGTCGGCGGCAACCCTTCCGCGCCGAGCCGCACCGGTATGAAGGCGAACATCAGGCCGTTGCCGACGGCGACGAGCGCCGACGACAGGATGACGCTGGCGATCGCCGTCAGCGGCGCCGGCAGCGCGTCGGCGGAGGCGTTCTGATCGTTGGAGACGGAGGCGCTCATGGTGAGGAACAATGTCGGTTTCGCCGGCCGCCGAATGCGACGAAAGCGGCAGAAACTGTCCCGAACCGGACGACGTTTCGCCGGCTCAGTCCCGCGACGCGCCGGTGCGCAGCGCGGTGGAGGAAAGCGAGGATCGCGGGCCGTGGATGAAGGTCCAGGCGGGCGCTTGCATGCGTGCCAGCTTGGCGGCCTCGTCCTCGTCGACGCGGGCGCGTGCGAAGGTCTTGGCCATGACCGAGGAAAGGAACGCCAGCGTCGAGCCGGGGCGGTCGATCACCGCGATTGGAAAGGTGGAAGCGATCGCCCGCCAGTCCTGCCAGCGATGGAACGTCGCCAGGCTGTCGGCGCCCATGACCCAGACGAAATGAACGCCGGGATTGCGCGCCTTCACCAGCGCCAGCGTCTCGGCGGTGTAGCGGATGCGCCAGGCGGCCTCGAAGGCGGTGACTTTCACACGCGGATCGTGCATGAGCGCCCGGGAGCGCTCGATTCGTTCGCCGAGCGGCGCGAGGTCGCCCGCCTTCTTCAGCGGATTGCCGGGCGTCACCATCCACCAGAGCTGGTCGAGACGCAGGCGCCTCAACGCGATTTCGGCGGCGAGCGCATGGCCGCGGTGGGGAGGGTTGAAGGAGCCGCCAAACAGGCCGACGGCCATGCCCTTCTCGACATGGGGCATGCGCATGTAGCGCTGGTGCGCTCCAACGGAGCTCATCGGCGAGATGCCTCGAGGAACGCCAGGATCCGACCCTGGACGGATCGGTTCCACGACAGCCAGTGGTCGTCATGGAGCGGGTCGGGCGCCCGATAGACGACGGATTGATGTCGACCGGCACGCGCCATGAACGCACCGCAGTCGCCGCGCAGCGGAGATAGCCGGAACCAGGGATCGTCCGCTCCAACCAGTGACAGGACAGGCTGGTCCGCGGGGGCGCTCAATCCGCGATATTCCGGCCACCCGGCATGGCAGGTCCAGCCCTCGATGATGCGCGCTCTTGCGGACAGCCCGTCGATGGTCGCAACCGTGATCGCACCTTCGGAATGTCCCATCAGGAAGACCGGAAGTTCGGCGATGCGCGGGACGGCCCGGGTCTTTCGAAAGGCGTGACGGATTTCGGACTGCCGCCATCCCAGAACCTCGCGGTGCAGCCCTGCGCGATGGCTGTAAGGAGCGCAACTGACTGGCTTGTGCCGCCTGGCGAAGCTGTCGGGGGCGATGACGATGTATCCGGCACGGGCAAGAAATGCGCCGGTCACGTCGGTAATGCGGCTCAAACCGTCGCATCCATGAGCGTAGAATACGACGCCGGAGGCGCGGCTGGCGTATGCTTCCGCCCCGGCAAGAAGATCCGCAATCGCCGATTTCCGGAAGTGTCCCGGGCGATTCGGCAGATAAACGCGCGCGGCCTCGAAGGTGTGATCGAGTTCGGTCGTCGCGACCACTGGATCGGCCGCGTTCGCAGCGGACAGCCAGCAACAAAAGAATGCGGCGGCGATCAATATGCCGCGAAAGACCATGCCCCGCGGCGATCCCCGCCCGTCAATGGCACTGACGCTCACGGCCGCGTCTGACCCGTTCCGCGCACACGATACTTGAAGGAAGTCAGCTGCTCGACGCCGACCGGCCCGCGCGCATGCATGCGGCCGGTGGCGATGCCGATCTCGGCGCCCATCCCGAACTCGCCGCCATCGGCGAACTGGGTGGAGGCGTTGTGGAGCAGGATGGCGGAATCGATCTCGTTGAAGAACCGTTCGACGACTTCCGCATCCTCGGCGACGATCGCCTCGGTGTGGTGGGAGGAATGGGCTTCGATGTGCTCGATCGCGTCCGCGACGCCGTCGACCAGCTTCACCGAGATGATCGCGTCGAGATACTCCGTCGTCCAGTCGGCTTCCGTCGCCGGCTTCGCCTCGGGATAGAGCGTCCGCGCTTCCTCGTCCGCCCTGATCTCGCAGCCCGCGTTCGCCAGGGCGTTCAGGATCGGCAATAGATGCGTGTCGGCGCAGGCGCGGTCGACGAGCAGCGTCTCGGCGGCGCCGCAGATGCCGGTGCGCCGCATCTTGGCGTTGACTGCGATCTTCACGGCCATGTCGAGGTCGGCTGACTTGTCGACGTAGAGATGGCAGATGCCTTCTAGATGCGCGAAGACCGGCACCCGCGCCTCGGTCTGCACCCGTTCGACGAGCCCGCGCCCGCCGCGCGGGATGATGACGTCGATGTTTCCGCCGAGCCCCTTCAGCATTTCGCCGACGGCGGCGCGGTCGGTCACCGGAACGAGCTGGATCGCGTCCTCGGGCAGACCCGCTGCCCGCAGCCCTTCTGCCAGGCAGGCGTGGATTGCCCCGGACGAATTCGCCGAGTCGGACCCGGCGCGCAGGATCACGGCGTTGCCGGCTTTCACACAGAGCGCGCCGGCGTCGGCGGTGACGTTGGGCCGGCTCTCGAAGATGACGCCGATCACGCCGAGCGGCGTGCGCACGCGCTCGATGTGCAGCCCGTTCGGGCGGTCCCACGCGGCGATCACCTCGCCGATCGGATCCTTCAGCTCCGCGATGGCGCGTACTCCGTCAGCCATGGCGCGGATACGTTCGGGCGTCAGATTGAGGCGATCGAGGAAGGATGCCGCAAGACCGTTCTCCTCGCCCTGCGCCATGTCGAGCCCGTTGGCTTCCAGGATCGCCGCCTCGTTTCGCAGCAGCGCGTCGGCCATGGCGAGAAGGGCGGCATGCTTGCGCTCCGCGCTGGCCATTGCCAGCGGCCGGGCGGCGGCGCGCGCCTTGCGGCCCAGCTCGGCCATGATTGCCGCGACGTCTCCGCTCGATCTCTCGTTTCTGGTCAGCATGGCGTCAGTCCTGGGTTTCCATCCGGGAAGCACTTTGCGTCACCACGAGGTCGTCGCGGTGGATCATCGCGGAACGGCCTTCATAGCCGAGCACGCCAGCAATCTCGTTGCTGCGCAGGCCGGCGATCCTTACGGCATCCGCGGCGTCGTAGGCAACGAGGCCGCGCGCGATCTCGCGGCCTTCGGGCGCAAGGACCGCGACGGTGTCGCCGCGTGCGAAGCTGCCCTCGACGCGCCTGACGCCGGCCGGCAGCAGCGACTTTCCGGCCATCAGGGCGCCGACCGCGCCCGCGTCCACCGTCAGCCATCCCGCCGGCTCCAGATTGCCGGCAATCCAGGTCTTGTAGCCCCGCACCGGCGTGGGGCTCGGCCTGAAGAAGGTCGCTCGCTCGCCCCGATCGATCGCCGATAGCGGGTTGAGCCGCGTTCCGGACGTGATGATCATGGCCGTGCCTGCGGTCGTGGCGATCTTGCCGGCATCGAGCTTGGTGCGCATGCCGCCGCGCGAGAGTTCGGAGGCCGCGGCACCCGCCATCGCCTCGATCTCGGGCGTAATGCGGTCGACGACGGGAATGAATTCGGCGCCGGCATCGAGAGCGGGCGGGGCGGTGTAGAGCCCGTCGATGTCGGACAGGAGTACCAGGAGATCGGCCGACATCATCGTCGCTACGCGCGCGGCCAGCCTGTCATTGTCGCCGTAGCGTATTTCCGTCGTGGCGACCGTGTCGTTCTCGTTTATGACGGGAACGGCCTTCATCTTCAGAAGGGTTGCGATGGTCGCGCGCGCATTGAGATAGCGCCGCCGCTCCTCGGTGTCGCCGAGCGTCACCAGCACCTGTCCGGAGTTCAGGGAATGACGTCCGAGTTCCTCCGACCACGCGCCGGCGAGAGCGATTTGCCCGACGGCGGCGGCCGCCTGACTTTCTTCGAGCTTCAGCGCCCGGCGGCCGAGGCCCAAAATCGTCCGCCCCAGCGCGATCGCCCCGGAGGAAACCACGCACATCTCCACCCCCGCGTCCGCCAGGGCGGCGACATCCGCGCACAGCGAGCGCAGCCATTCACGCTTCAGGCCGGTTTCGCGGTCGACCAGCAGGGCCGAACCGATCTTCACGACGATGCGGCGGTGGGAGGAGAGGGGGAGGGTCATCGGTCTGTGCGCTACGCCTCCCGATCCTGCCATCGGGGGTCCGCCGCGACCGGAGCCTCTCCGGCGCGCGTCTCCTCGATGACGGTCATCAGCCGGCGTAGCACCTCCTCTACGCCTTCGCGCGTGGCCGAGGAGAGCATGAGCGGCTGTATCCCCGCGGCCCGCTTCAGCGCGGCGGTCTTCTTCTTGCGCTCGTCCGCGTCGATCGTGTCGACCTGGCTCAGCGCCACGATCTCCGGCTTCTCGGCAAGTCCATGGCCGTAAGCCTCGAGCTCCTGCCTGATTGTCTTGTAGGCCTTCCCGGGATGCTCCTCGCGTGCCGAGACGAGATGCAGGATCACTCCGGTGCGCTCGACATGGCCGAGGAACCGGTCGCCGATGCCGGCCCCCTCGTGCGCGCCCTCGATCAGGCCCGGAATGTCGGCGATGACGAATTCGCGCGCGTCGATGCGCGCCACGCCGAGCCCAGGATGCAGGGTGGTGAACGGGTAGTCGGCAATCTTGGGCTTGGCGGCGGTTACCGAGGCGAGGAAGGTCGACTTCCCGGCATTGGGCAGGCCGACCAGTCCGGCATCCGCGATCAGCTTGAGCCGCAGCCAGATGGTCATCTCCTCCCCGGGCAGACCGGGATTCGCCCGGCGCGGCGCCTGGTTGGTCGACGTCTTGAAATGCGAATTGCCGAAGCCGCCATTGCCGCCCTTGGCCAGCAGATGGCGCTGGCCGGTCCGGGTGAGGTCGCAGATCAGCGTCTCGTTGTCTTCCTCGTAGACCTGCGTACCGGCTGGGACCTTCAGCACCACGTCGGCGCCCTTGGCCCCGGTCCGGTTGCGGCCCATTCCGTGCGTGCCGGTCTTGGCCTTGAAATGCTGCTGGTAGCGATAGTCGATCAGCGTGTTCAACCCGTCGACCGCCTCGAGCCAGACGTCGCCGCCGCGCCCGCCGTCGCCGCCGTCCGGACCGCCGAATTCGATGAACTTTTCGCGACGGAACGACACAGAACCGGCGCCTCCGTCGCCGGAGCGTATGTAGACCTTCGCCTGGTCGAGAAACTTCATGACTGCACGATCATCCTTCTGGCCGCCGCGGCTTGCCTCGGCGGACGTCAGTTGCTCTAACGCATGCGCGGCGGCCGCGCGAGGGGCCGCGGCATGGAATCCGAACCAGCGCGGAGGGCCGAACCGTGAAATGCGTGACCTACAACATCCAGTACGGCATCGGCATGGACGGCCGCTACGACCTCGCCCGCATCGCCGACGCGGTGCGGGGGGCCGACCTGATCGCGCTGCAGGAGGTTTCGCGCAACAACCCGCAGAACGCCGGTCGCGACATGGTGGCCGAGCTTCGCGACCTCCTGCCGGAGTATTTCTCCGTCTACGGCGCGCCCTATTCGGTCGACATGGGATCGGCGGTCGAGAACGGGCGCGCCATCGACCGTCATTTCGAGTTCGGCAACATGATGCTGTCGAATACGCCGGTGCTGTCCTCGCGCAACCTGCTCCTGCCGCGCAGCCGCACTTTCGACCGGCTCAACCTGCAGCGCGGCGCGCTCGAGGCTCTCGTCGCCACGCCGTTCGGCGCCGTGCGCTTCTATTCGGTCCATCTCGACCATACGAGCCCGAGCGAGCGCATCGATCAGATCCGGCATCTCGTGGCCAAGGTGCTCGCGTATCCAAACGAGGGGGGCGCCTTGACCGGCACGTCCGAAATGGGGTTTCCCGAGCCGCCGCGCCCGGAGGAATTCGTCCTCATGGGCGACTTCAACCTCGAACCCGGCGGTCCGGAGTATGTCGAGATGTCCGGCATTCCCGACGTCGATTTCGGCATCGCGCGCCGCGCCCATCTTCCGGTGGACGCAGCGACGCTCGGTGCATCCAACCCGACCGGCCGCATCACCTGGATCGACCCCAAGCGGCCGGACGACCCGGACCGTCGCCGCTGCCTCGACTACCATTTCGTCCACGCTTCTCTGGCTCCGCGTGTAAGACGCTGTTGGATCGACGAGGCGGCAGTCGGCTCCGACCACCGCCCGGTCTGGCTGGAACTCGGCTGACGGCCGGCTCCGGCAGACGTCGCGCCTGGGCCGGCGCTCACGCCTGCCCCCAGCTTCTCAGGCTCACCCAGGTGCGCCGGTCGAGCTGGTAGCGCTCCACCGGCACCTGGCCGGCGACCAGCGAGTTCAGCATCCCCTGGCCGGCGTACTGGAAGCCGCATTTGTGGATGACGCGCCGCGAGGCCGCGTTGATAACCCGGCAGGAGACGTGCAGCACGTCGATGGCGGTCGCCCGGAAGGCGAGGTCGACCAGCGCGTGCGCTGCCTCGGTCGCATAGCCGCGGCCCCAGTAGGGCTCGCCGATCCAGTAGCCGAGTTCCAGACCCTGCGGCCTGGCGTCGAGGCCGGCACAGCCCACGAAGGCGCCGCTGTCGGAATTGGTGATGGCGTAGACGCAGCCGCCCTTCTCGCGCCGCCGGGAGTTCTCGATGAAGGACTTCGCCTCCACCTCGCCATAGGGATGCGGCATGCGGCCGAGCATCTCGGCGATGCGGCGGCTGTTGGCGAGCTCCGCGAGTTCGGCAATGTCGTCCACGTGCGGCGGGCGCAGCACCAGGCGCTCGGTGACGACCACCGGGCAATCGATCCGCAGACTTTCGTCCTCGACGTCTTCCTTCTCGGCAACCATGTCTTTGCGTCCTTCCAGGCAAAGAAAAAGGGGAGATGGCGGCCCATCTCCCCTGATCCCTATTCTGGACTGTCCAGACACCGGTTCCCGAGATGGGCTGCCGGTGTTGGTAAGTGCGGAACCGGCTACTCCGCGGCCTCGGTCATCGGGTTTACCGATACGTAGGTGCGACCATTGGCTTTCTTCTGGAACGCGACAGCGCCTTCCTGCAGCGCAAACAGCGTGTGATCCTTGCCAAGGCCGACATTGGACCCCGGATGCCACTTCGTTCCGCGCTGACGAATAATGATGTTGCCGGCCACGACCTTCTCGCCGCCGAACTTCTTCACGCCAAGGCGCTTGGATTCCGAATCGCGACCGTTGCGCGACGAACCGCCAGCTTTCTTGTGTGCCATTTTCCTGCTCCTTCGCGCTCGACGAGCGCCTCGTATTCTCTATGGGCGCGAACGCGCCGGGTTTCAACCTTGGAGGCGGATTACTTCGCCAGTTCCTTGGCCTGCTCGCGCCAGTCCGAAATCTGGTCGGCGCTGAACGGCATGTTCTCGTCGATGCGCGCGACGTCCTCGTCGGAGAGCGCGGCGATCTGGGCGAAGGTCGTGATGCCCTGATCCTTCAGCTGACCCGCCGCGACCGGGCCGATGCCCTTGATCGTGGTCAGGTCGTCGCCCTCGCCTTCCGGCGCGGAAAACAGCGGCGCGGCCGAAGCCTGCGGCTTGGCTTCCTCGGCGGCGGCCTTCTTCTTCGCGGCCGGCTTTTCGGCGGCCTTCTTCGACGGCTCGGCACCGCCGGTCAGGATCTCGGAGATCCGCACCGTGGTGAGAAGCTGGCGATGGCCGCGCTTACGGCGCGAATTCTGCCGGCGGCGCTTCTTGAACGCGATGACGGTATCGGCCCGGCCCTGCTCGACGACCTCGGCCGCCACGGACGCGCCGTCCACGAAGGGAACGCCGATGGTGACGTCGTCGCCTTCGCCATGGGCCAGCACCTGGCCGATGCGCACGATCTCGCCGACTTCGCCGGCAATTCTCTCGATCTTGATGGTGTCGTTGGCGGCAACGCGGTACTGCTTGCCACCGGTCTTGATGACTGCGAACATTTTTTGCCTTTCGCTGTTCGGTCCGGCTCTGGACTGGCGCACGCGCCGCCCGGCCGTCTTTTTGTCAGTCTGTTCAGGGTTCAAACGACAACCGGCGCGGAAGGTCCCACGCCGGAAGCCACGCCCCGTTAGCGGAAGGGCGGGATCGAGTCAAGATGCGAGACGGCGTCGAGACAGAATAGGCCTTGTCTCGCGCGGAAGCCTTCGCTATCTAGCAGCCCGCGCCAATGGCGCCCACGGCCCCGCGGAGAGGTGGCAGAGTGGTCGAATGCACCGCACTCGAAATGCGGCATACTCGCAAGGGTATCGGGGGTTCGAATCCCCCCCTCTCCGCCATGTGACCTGGCACTCTCCGCCAGTTTGAACCGCGCTTTTCCCAACAATTCCGGCCCCGCCCGCCCCTTTCGGGAGTGGAGTTCGTGGCCGGAAACCATGGTGTATCGTCCCGTTTATCGCGCGGTGTACCGCTGGAGGAGACCCGCAACGGGCGCGCCGCCAAGCCGCGGAAAGGCGCGCGCGGAGCCGGGCCCTACCTCGTGCGTTCGGGCTCGGTTTACCTTTTCCAGATCAGGGTGCCGCAGGCGGTCGGCGGCGGAAGGGGAACCCGGCCCCTCAGGGTGAGCCTTGGCGCCTGCAGCCAGCGGGAGGCCAGGCACATCGTCGCGCTTTTGGCGGCGCAGGCGCGGCTGCGTTTCGAAAGGATGCTGATGGACAAGGGCAGGAAGGACGGCGACGAAGAGGTTCACGCCGGAGTGCACGACGACGTGGGCACGGACCTGAAGGCCCTGCTGAAGGTCGTCGGGATGGGCGGCGAGCTCAGGCTTGCGGCCGACATTGCGTCGCAGGCCGTCCCGCCGATGAGCGCGGAAGAGCAGGCACGGACGCAGGCCTGGCAAGGCCTCGTCGGCGTCGGCAGGGAAGTCTCGCGAAGGGCGCCGAAGTCAATTCCATCATCACGGACAATGCAGGCGTCCTCTCGTCGCAGTACGCCGACAGGCTGATGACGACCGTCTCGCCGCTGGCCCGTCCGGAGCCGGGCGCGGTCGCACCCGCATCGTCCGGCGACCGAACCTCGGCATCGCCGCTACAGGCTCCCGCTGCATTCGTTCAGGCACTTGTTCCAGCCTTGCCGTCGCCTGCCGCCGCTCGGGCGCAGAGAGATCATGAGACCGGGCAGGACCCGTTCGAGGATCGCTACAACGATGCGGCCGGCTACGACCTCGACAGGCGCCACGCCTCGCCGAAGCCGAAGTTCAGCCGCATGGCCGAGCGCTACCTGGCCGCCTATTCGACCAAGGCGGGCGAGGGCAACAAGGACGTCCGCATCGCCCGGGCCCGCTGCGAGCTGTTCGTGGAGGTGATCGGGGACCATCCGGTCGACACCTACAACGGCACCGACCTGCAGGCATGGGTCCAATTTCCTGAAGTACTGGCCCGGGGACAACAACCAGCGCAATCCGGAATGGACTGCCCGCGAGATCGTCGAGGACAACCAGGACCACCATCTCGCTCCCTTGGCTTACAAGACGCTGGTGGAGGGCTATGTCTCGATCGTGAAGCGCGTCATCCGCTGGGAGATGACGAAGCTCGAGTTTTCCGATCCCTTCGCGGGTGTGCGGCTATTCTACCCCGGGACGGCCGCTCCGCCGAAGCCCGCCCAGCCGCTCAGCGCCGAAAGAATCAGCGCCATCTTTCGGGAGGGCGTCGCAGGCGGCATGCTGGACGAGGCAATGCTGCCGCTGCTCGGGCAGCTGACGGGCCGCCGCCTCGGCCTCCTCGTGCACTTCACGGGCAACGACCTGCGCGAAAAGTACCCCGGCGTATGGGTGGCGCAGACGGAAGGCATCGTGCTTCTGGACGGAGTGTGGACCCGGGTGCCCTACAAGACCCAGGCGAGCACCACCTTCTTCGTCCTGCACGAGATCGGCTTCGTCGAAAGGCGACGGCTTCCTGTTCCCGCAGCTGATAGGCCTGCATGACCCGAGCAAGAGCGCCTCGCAGTACATGCGCCGCCTGTTCGAGCGCGTGGGCATCGAGAGCGGAAAGGGAGAGGTTTTCCACTCGCTGCGCGGCGGGCAGATCGAGGACATGCGCGACGCCAAGGTGAACGGCCGGGACAGCCGCCTGCAGGCAGGGCATGCGGTCGGCGATGACGAGCACAGCCAGTACGGTTTTATGTCGCTGACGGAGAAGCGCGCCCGTGAACTGGCGAGGCTGCCGCTCAACCCCGAGATCGACTATTCGCCCTACAGGGGGCTGGATTTCGAGACGCTCTACCAGGCCAAGAGGACCTACGGGAGGAGACCGAAATAGGAGCGCCGTTGACGCCGCACCTCGAGGGCGGGAAATGATTTCCTGCGTCTCGAAGATGCTAGCAGCGACGAATGGCGGTGCGGCGGCTTAGCGCCCCCAAACCCGCCATCGAGGAGGTCGGCACTTGCCCTGAAAGCCGACATTCACATCGCGTACTCAGTCGGCGAAACCTTGCCGCCAGAGGAGAGGCGCGGCTCCGGCGAAGGAAGATAGAAATAACCGATTCCCAGATGCTACGATAGGCTTATTCCGTCGCCCGAGACTTAGATGATCTGACGGATCTAAGAATCACTCCGCCCTGCCGGAGCCGACAAGCCCACGCATCGCCCTCACCGCGACCGGATAGCCGTCTGGGCCGAGGCCGGCGATGACTGCCGTTGCCGCCTTCGAAACGAGCGAACGGTGATAGATCTCCTCACGACGGTGGATGTTCGAGATGTGCAGTTCGATGACTGGACGGGGAAACATCTTGAGTGCGTCGAGGATGGCGATGGAGACGAAGGTGAAGGCGGCCGGGTTGATGATGATGCCCGCCGCTGGACGGTCGATCGCCTCGTGCACCCACTCGATGATCTCGTACTCGCGGTTCGTCTGTCGGAACTCGATCGGCGTTTCGGCGGCTGCTTCGCGGCACATGGCCTCGACCTCGGCCAAAGTCGTGCGGCCGTAGATCTCCGGCTCGCGGGTGCCGAGCCTGTTGAGGTTTGGTCCGTTGAGGACAAAGATCGGTGCAGTCATGAAGGTTCAGCCCTGGTAGCCGAGAAGGCGCGGTAAGAAGAGGACGATGTCCGGGAAGAAGGTGATGAGCGCCAGCGAAGCCAGCATCGCGTAGAGGAACGGCATGATCTCACCGACCAGCGAGCGCAGGGAGACCTGACCGATGTTGGTCATGATGAAGAGCAGCAGCCCGTAGGGCGGCGTTATCAGCCCGATCATGATGTTGACGACGCACACGATGCCGAAATGGACGAGGTCCACGCCGAGCGCGTTGGCCGTGGGGATGAGCACCGGAAGCACGATCAGGATGATCGTCGTCCCCTCCAGCAGACAGCCCAGCACCAGCAGGAGCAGGTTGACGAGGATCAGGAACCCGGTCGGCGAGAGATCGAAACCCTGCAGGAAGACCGTGAGCGCGCGCGGGATGTTCTCGACGGTGACGACATAGTTGAATACGAGCGCGCCCGCGATCAGCATGCCGATCGACGCGGTCGTGCGGGCGCTGGACAGGAGCGTCGCGTAGGTGCTGCGCAGGGTTACGGTCCGGTACAGGACCGCTGAAATGAGGAAGGCGTAGGCAGCCGCGATGGCCGCGGCCTCCGTGGGCGTCGTGACGCCGGAGTATATGCCGCCGAGCAGGACGACGGGCATGAACAGCGCCGGCAGGGCGCGGATGGTGATGGCAGGGATCTGGCGCAGCGGCACCGGGTCCTCGACGGGGAAGCCGCGCCGTCGCGCCACCCAGACCACCAGCGCCATCATCATCAGGCCCATGAGGAGGCCCGGCAGCATGCCGCCGAGAAAGAGGTACCCGATCGACGCGTCGGAGACGAGCGCATAGAGCACGACGGGGATCGAAGGCGGGATGATCGGTCCGATCACGGCGGTGGCCGCTGTCAGCGCGGCGGCGAAGCTCGGCGGATACCGCCGGCCGTCCGTCATCATCTTCTGCATCATCTTGCCGGTGCCGGCGGCATCGGCGATCGCCGAGCCCGACATGCCTGCAAAGATGATCGACTGGACGACATTGACCTGCGCGAGCCCGCCGCGGAAACGCCCCACCAGAGCGTTGCAGAAGCGCAGCAGTCGCTCCGTCATGGTGCCGCTGTTCATGATCTCCGCCGACAGGATGAAGAGAGGCACCGCCAGAAGGATGTAGCTGGTATACATGCCGTTGAGCAGCTGCTCGGCGGCCGTGCCCATGTCGAGCCCGGCGAGGTAGAGATAGAGGATCGAGGAGGCGATCATGGCATGGCCGATCGGCAGCCCGAGCAGGCTGAGCAGAACGATCGCCAGAACACAAGTGAGGAAGGGATCGGGCATGCCTCAGCCTTCCGACCGGGTCGCCGGAGCATCGTGCGGACGCCCGACGAGCCGCAGCGCCTTCCACAGGATCCAGGCATACCGGCAGATCACGGCGACGACGAAAATGAGGTAGATCGAGAAAAGGTAGTCGAAGCGGATCTTCATGTAGGCCGTCTTCTGGACCTTCATGAAGGTCACGTAGTCGACCACGGCGGGAAGCGAGAACACGTAGAGCGCCAGGAGGGCGAGCGCGGTGATGGCGGCCATCACCCCCCTCGCCCGCGGTCCGACCGAACCGAAGAGAAGATCGAAACGGATTTCCTCGTCCTCGCGCAGCACGAGCGCCGCCCCCCACAGCACGAGCCAGAGCCACATGACGACCGTGAGCTCCAGCGTCCCGCCGATTGGCAGGTTAAGCACATAGCGGAAGACGATCTGGGCGATGAAGGCGAGGAACATCACCGCCAGCATCAGCGCCAGCAGGTTCTCCGCCCGCCGGTAGAGAAACCCGGTAATCCGTGACACCCGCATCCCTCCCCATGGGCGATGGCGACGCTAGCGCCGTTCCATAGAAGCGTGGTCCACCCCAAGGAAGACCACGCCCATTGTGCCGGTTGATCAGAGGGCGTTGATCTTGTCGAGCATGCCCTCGGGCCAATCCTTCGCCAGATCGGATTCCAGATACATCTTCTGCGCATGCTGGCGGAAGGCGTCGACGTCCGGCTTGTAGAGATCGAGACCCTGTTCCTTGAAGAATGCCGCGAGTTCGTCCTCGCGCTTCAGGTGCTCGGCCGTGCTCCATTCGATTGCCGAATCCGCGGCGGCCTGCACCTTCTCCTGCTGCTCGGGAGTAAGCTTGTTCCAGGCGTCGAGCGATATGGTGAGCAGGTCATAGCCCACGAGATGCGATGTCAGCGCGATCTGTTTCATCACCTCGTAGAACTTCATGTTCTGGACGTTCGGCAGCGGATTGTCCTGGCCGTCGATCGCGCCGGTCTGGAGGCCGGTGTAGACTTCGGCGTAGGCCATCGGCACAGGGTTTGCGCCAAGCGCCTGACCCAGGAACTGCCAGGCATCGCCACCCGGCATGCGCAGCTTCACGCCAGCCATGTCCTCGGGCGTGCTGATCTTCTTGTCGATACTCAAGCCGACCTGCCTGGTGCCGAAGTAGGTCGGGCCCAGAATCTTCACGTTGAGTTGGTCCTCGGCCATCTGCTTCATCTCCTGCCCGACGTCGCTGTCGAAGAAGGTGCGCAGATGGTCGGAGTCGCGGAACAGGTAGGCCGAGGTCAGGATCGACCACGCGGGGATCTGGTTGGAGATGTCCTGCGGCGCGATATTGCCCATCTCGAGGTTGCCGCGCTGGAGCGCGACGAGTTCGGTGCCCTGTTTGAACAGCGTGCCGCCGTAATAGCCTTGGTAGTCGAAGCCGTCGCCGATCTCCTCGGCGAACTTCTTCATCATGTTCGCACGGATGTCCTGTTCGGAGAAGACGGCGGAGAAGCGCAAGGGGATCTTGTCCTGCGCGACCGCGGAGCCGCCGAATGCGGCAAGCGCCACGGCGGCACCCGCCGCCAACAAGGTCCGTCTGGTGAAGTCGATCATGGCAATCCTCCCTGGCCAGCTCATGGGCGACGGCAACCCTCGGGAAGGCCGTCGATGGCGGACTCATGCCACTAGAGAGAACCTCGATCAATAGGCGTTTCTTTAATTGTCATATATTTTTCATTCCATCATTTGTCGTTGCCGGCCCTTGAAGGCGAAACCGCCGGGGCGTAGTCAGGATGGGGAGGAAGAAAGGAAGTGGTGATGTCGGCAACCGTGACCATGCAGGATACCGCCGGCGAATGGGCATACCGGCAGATCCGCCACGAC
Organism: Aquibium oceanicum; assembly: GCF_001889605.1. Taxonomy (NCBI): domain Bacteria; kingdom Pseudomonadati; phylum Pseudomonadota; class Alphaproteobacteria; order Hyphomicrobiales; family Phyllobacteriaceae; genus Aquibium; species Aquibium oceanicum. The sequence continues at coordinate 313,994 of NZ_CP018171.1, forward strand.
ATCGTCTTCGGGAAACTGCTTCCCGGCTCGCGCATGCGGTTGGAGCGGCTGCGGGAGGTTTACAATGCCAGCGTCAGCACGTTGCGGGAGATCCTGAACCGGCTCTCATCCGAGCGGCTGGTGATCGCCGAGGAGCAGCGCGGGTTCTCGGTCGCGCCGGTCTCGCAGCGGCATTTTCGCGAAGTGGCGCAGATGCGCGAGCTTCTCGAAGGCCACGCGCTAAAGGAATCCTTCCAGAACGGCGACGTCGAGTGGGAGGGACGGGTGCTCGCCGCCCACCACAAGCTGGCACGCATGGAGGTACGCATGGCGTCGGGCGACCGCAGCGGCACCGAGGAATGGAAGCGCTACGACAGCGAATTCCACGCCGCGCTGATCTCCGCCTCAGGCTCGCGGGAACTGATGTCGGCGCATCGGCAGATCTTCGACCACTACCTGCGCTACCAGATGATCGCGGTGATCTATCGTGGCGACGAAGCCGCCACCGAGCATCGGCAACTGCTGACCTTCGCCATGGACCGCGACCATGCGGGGGCCGCGGCTGTTCTCGGGCGCCACATCAACGCCTGCGTCGAACACACGGTGCGCAACGGCCTTGTCGGCGACGGCGATGCCAGGCCTGCATTGCCCGCCGCGTCATCCGACATTAACACCGTCCCATGAAACACGCCGACGAACCGCTTCATGCCGAACCGCTGCCGACCATCGGAGAAAGCGCGTATCGTCGGATTCGATCGGACATCATTTTCGGTCGCTTGCCGCCGCGGCAGAAGCTGAAACTGGAGCGCCTGCGCGACAGCTACGGCGCGAGCATCAGCACGCTGCGGGAGATCCTGAACCGCCTTTCGTCCGAAAGCCTGGTGGTCGCCGAGGGACAGCGCGGCTTCGAGGTGGCCCCGGTTTCGGTGGAGAACCTGCGCGAGATCGCGGCGCTGCGCCTCTTGCTGGAAGGCCATGCACTGGAGGAGTCCTTTTCAGCCGGCGACATGGAATGGGAAGGCCGCGTGGTGGCAGCGCACCACAAGCTCGCCAGCCTCGAAAGGCGCATGCGCGCGGGAGACCGCTCCGAGACGGAACTTTGGAAGCGATACGACTGGGAATTCCACCAGGCGCTGATCTCGGCCTGTGGCTCCTCGGTGCTCATGGAGACCCACGCGGCCGTATTCGACAAGTATCTGCGTTACCAGATGATCGCGCTGTCCTTCCGGGGCGACATCGCCGCCGAGGAACACCAGATCATGCACGATTCGGCTCTCGAACGGGATGCGGCCAGGGCACGGGAGGTGCTGGTACGGCACGTGGAGGGAGGCGTCGAACACGCGCTCGCGACAGGAACCATCCGCTAGAAAGAAACATACGAAACAGAAATCATCCGACAGAACTCTTTTTGTGTGTTGCGAATGGCTTAGCGAGAGCGTACCCTGCCAGTCCCGTCAACGGATGCAAGGTAGGGACCGTGGCCGTCGTCAAACTCGGGCTGATCGGCGACAACATCACGCGCTCGCAGTCTCCACGCCTGCACGTCCTGGCAGGGAAGCTGTGCGGCATCGAGGTGTCTTACGAGCGGCTGATCCCCGCGCTCCTCGGGCTCGATTTCGATGCGGTGCTGGATAGCTGCGTGCGGGAAGGCTACCGCGGCATCAACATAACCTACCCCTACAAGGAGGTTGTCGTGCACCGGGTTGCGGTGCCGGATCCGCTGACGGAAAGGATGCGGGCCTGCAACACAGTGGTATTCGGTGATCAGCGCCCGCTCGGTTACAACACGGACTTCTCCGGCTTCGTGTCAGCGTACCGTGCCGCCTTCGGTGACGGCTCACCAGGCAAAGTCGCCGTAGCAGGGGCTGGCGGCGTGGGGAAGGCGATAGCTTTCGCCCTGACGAGACTGGGGGCGACCGAACTGCGGTTTTTCGACCAGGACCGTCACAAAGCAGAGGATCTGGCGAGGGTGCTTTCAGATCCTGATCTGCCGATGCATGTAACCACCGCGCCCTCCATCGCGGTCGCTGCCGATGGCGCGGACGGGCTCGTAAACTGCACGCCGCTTGGCATGAGCGGCTATCCCGGAACCGCAATCGACCTGGAGCATATGCGAACAGCGAAGTGGGCGTTTGACGCGGTCTACACGCCCGTTGAGACAGAGTTCCTGAAGCTGGCCTCGGATACGGGGCTGTCCGTCATGAGCGGGTGGGAGCTCTTCTTCCATCAGGGTGTCCACGCCTTTCGTCTGTTCACGGGCGAAGACGTGGACGTAGCGGAACTGCGCCGAGCCTTGGAGACAAGCGACGAAAAGCTCTACGCATGAAGACCTCGATAGCGACCGTCTCCATCAGTGGCGACTTGCCAGAGAAACTCTCGGCCATCGCGGCCGCGGGCTTCGACGGGGTCGAGATCTTCGAGAACGACTTCCTCGCCTTCGATGGCTCGCCGGCCGACGTGGGCCGGATGGTGCGTGATCACGGGCTCGAGATTACGCTTTTCCAGCCGTTCCGCGACTTCGAGGGAATGCCGGAGCCGCAGCGCGGCCGGACCTTCGACCGCGCCGAGCGCAAGTTCGACCTGATGGCGGAACTGGGCACCGACCTCATGCTGGTCTGCTCGAACGCCTCCCCGCTGTCACTTGGCGGCATCGACCGTGCTGCGGCGGATTTCCGTGAGCTCGGAGAGCGCGCGGAACGGAGGGGAATGCGTGTCGGCTTCGAGGCGCTGGCCTGGGGCAGGCATGTCAGCGATCACCGGGATGCCTGGGAGATAGTACGGCGCGCCGATCAGAAGAACATTGGACTCATCCTTGATTCTTTCCACACGCTCGCCCGCAGGATCGATCCGGATACGATCCGTTCCATACCGGGTGACCGCATCTTCATCGTCCAACTCGCTGACGCGCCTCTGATCGAGATGGACCTGCTCTACTGGAGCCGCCATTTCCGGAACATGCCAGGCGAGGGCGACTTGCCGGTGGCGGCGTTCATGCGGGCGGTCGCGGCGACGGGGTATTCGGGAACGCTCTCGCTGGAGATATTCAACGACCAGTTCCGCGGCGGCTCTCCGAAATCGGTCTCGGTCGACGGACATCGTTCGCTCGTCTACCTGATGGACCAGGTTAGGCGTACCGAGCCCGGCGTAGCCATACCGGTTCCAGAAATGCCGGATCGGATCGAAGCGCAGGGTGTAGAGTTCGTAGAATTCACCGCGGACGAGGAGGAATCGCAGGAACTCGCTTCCGTTCTGGTCGCGATGGGTTTCCGGAGGGCGGGACGCCACAAAACGAAGGATGTCACGCTCTTCCGACAGGGCGACGTCAATCTGGTCATCAACACGGAGCGGAAGGGCTTCGCCCACTCCTCCTATCTCGTCCACGGCTCCTCGGCCTATGCGCTGGGGCTCAAGGTGGAGGACGCACGGGCGACCGTTGCACGAGCGACAGCGCTGGGTGCCGAGGTTTTCCATCAGGCGCCCGGACCGGGTGAACTGACGATCCCCGCCATTCGTGGCGTAGGCGGCGGCATCATCTACTTCATCGACGCGACGTCGGATCTCGCCAAGGTCTGGGACATCGAATTCGAGCCGGTCGAGGACGAGACCGCCGGAGCTGACGTCGGCCTGGCGGCCGTCGACCATGTCGCCCAGACGATGGCCTACGAAGAGATGTTGAGCTGGGTGCTCTTCTACACGGCGATCTTCCGGACCCGGAAGACGCCGATGGTCGACATCGTGGACCCGGCAGGCCTGGTGCGCAGCCAGGCCATCGGGAATGGCGACGGCTCTCTGCGTCTCACACTCAACGGGGCGGAGAACCGTCGCACACTTGCCGGGCATTTCATCGCCGAAAGCTTCGGGTCGGGCATTCAGCACCTGGCATTCCGCACCAACGACATCTTTGCGGCCGCCGCTGCTCTGAGACGCAACGGGCTGGAGCCACTCGCGATCTCGCGCAACTCCTACGACGATCTGGAAGCGCGTTTCGGCCTGGAACCCGAACTTGCGGACCGACTGCGCGCCGAGAACATCCTCTATGACCGGGATGGAACCGCCGAGTACTTCCAGATTTACAGCCCCATGTTCGGGGAAGGTTTCTTCTTCGAGATCGTCGAGCGCCGAGGCGGCTACAGCGGCTATGGCGGCCCAAACGCCCCTTTCCGTATTGCAGCCCAGAAGCGCAGGATGCGTCCGAAAGGCATGCCGAAGGTCTGAAGCGTGTCGCCATTGACCTGATTCAGGATTCCCAGCGCGGTTCTGAGGTGATTCACTGCGGTTCGAAGGAGAATCGCGATGGGCAAGCCGCACCCGATGGCGTTGCGTGAGCGTGTTGCCGGGTTTGTCGACGAAGGTCATGGCCACCGTGAAGCGGCGCGGCACTTCCTGGTTTCACCCCGCTTCGTGAACGACTTCATGAAACGGCGGCGGGAAACCGGCTCGCTGGAGCCGCGCCGGCAGGGGCACGCGGCAAGCTTTCGCAGCACGCCGCCTTCGTGCGCGAGCGGATGGCCGCGACCGGGGATCTGACGCTGGACGAACTGTGCGTGGAACTGGAGGTGCGTGGCGTGGTCGTCCACCGCTCGAACGTGGCTCGCCTGCTGCACCGCCTCGGGCTCAGCCACAAAAAAAGCGCTACGCGCCAGCGAGCAGCTGCGATCTGAGGTCCGGGCTGCGCGCAGGCTCTGGACGGCGGGCCGAAAACCGTTCTTCGCCAAAGCCTTGCCCCGCCTCGTCTTAATCGACGAGACCTCGACCAACACCAGGCTGACCAAGCGCACAGGCTGGTCGCTGAAGGGAGAGCGCTACCTGACACACGCGCCCTTCGGACACTGGCGCACGCAGACTTTCGTCGCCGGCCTGCGCAGCCATGGCCTCGTGGCCGCCATGGATCGTCGAGGGCGCCATGAACGGCGAGATATTCGAACGCTACGTCGAGACCCAGCTGGTGCCGGAACTCACCCAGGCGACGTGGTCATCCTCGACAATGTCGGCTTCCATAAGAACGAACGTGCCGCAGACCCCGTGCGCCAGCGCGGCGCATGGCTGCTGTTCCTGCCACCCTACTCGCCCGACCTCAACCCGATCGAAATGGCGTTCTCCAAGCTCAAGGCACTCCTGCGCAAGAAGGCCGCCAGAACCTTCGACGGCATCTCGACAGCGGTCGGCGACATCTGCGACCTGTTCGATCCACAACAATGCCGAAACTTCTTCAAGGCAGCAGGCTATGAGGGGATTAGATGCAACAGGCTTTAGGGCAGGTGCCACGTAGGAAAGGTCGCGAAGGCTTAGTAAAGCGGACCTGCATGTATTCCGATCTGGACAGCTATCGCGGATGGCTCAGACCCGCTGGGAAATGATTGCCCAGACTTTGTCGGGAAGGTCGGAAACGCGTCCCATTCCGGCCGGTTCAACTAATCAAACTGTTCACCGTAAGCTGCCATCAACCGAAAGCTAAAGCCATCGATGTCTTTCACCTGTCTCCCGTCTAGAAAGCGACCGAAGCCTGATGTCGAAAGGACATGCGGGAAGCCGATCGTCCTCTGCGCGGCAGAACCTTCTATGCCATTCCAATTTGGCCGCTGAGACTGCGAAACATCACTTCGACTTCTTTGGTGAACCGGAAGGCATCGAGGAAATCGGTCGTCCTGTAATCCGGGAGCATGGCGTGGATGGTGAGGGTGTACGCAGAGGCTTCTCGCTGCCGTCCGGCAAGGGCGAGGCAGTGCGCGGCGATGGCGAGGATATTCGCGTAGGCATTGAGCCGAGCCGCCGCCTTCACCGCCCATTCGGCGGCCTCGTCGAAATGACCGAGCCGGGCATGGGCCAGAGCCCGGGTGCCCAGCATCTTGAAGAGGAGGGGATCGAACGGACTCAAAAGGCGTTACCGATCCGAGGCGCTAATAGCCACCTCCGGATCGCCGGACTGGGCCTGCACGAAAGAGAGCGCATAATGGCCCAAGGCGAAGTTGGGACTGAGGTCCAGCGCCCGGTCGGGCGAAACGATTCCTTCTTTCGCCTCGCCCTGTAGCCACATCGCGCGCCCCATGGTCAGATGCGCGGCTGGATTGAGGTCGTCGACGCTCAGACTTCGGGCAGCCGTTGCTAAAGCCAGTTCCGTCTCGGTCTCACGATCGGCCCATCGCTGAAAAGCGCTTTACCAATGCGTGAACGATATGCCGGCGTGGGCACGCGCGGAGCCCGGATCGAGCCGTATCGACATATCGAAGAAGTGCTGCGCCAATTCGTTCTCGGTCCGCGTGAACCGGTACATATACCAAAGCCCGCGATGATAGGCTTTCCAAGCACCAAGCGAGCTCGGGGGTTTCAGAATCGCTCTGTCCCGCTCGATGGTCTCGATTTCGCTGGTGATCGAGGACACGATCTTGTTGCCGCGGTGGCAAACAGATTGCGGCCGCGACGCTATCGCGCGCATTACCTCGCCAGCACAAGATGACTTCTTCTTTCGAGGTGGATTTGCAGGGTCGCTACCTAAAAGCGATCACGGTTAGATGGCGGCGGAGCTTTTCCTAGGACCCTGAGAATCGAAGCAATGCAGTCATAGTGGAGTTCAATCGATCCGAGTCCTATGTCGGGGCGGGGTACGGAAAGTCAGGTACTTCACCGGGGAAGTTTGCTTTGTCCACTTGCGCAAAGGCAGTCTCCTTATATATTCCTAATCTTCCTTTCAAATATGTTTTGGTATTAATAAGCATATTATTCCATTAAGGATCCATAGCGGATTTAACGAAACAGCCAATATGTGAATAGTAAAAATGATTATATTTCAATTTGATTTATGATATTGAGATATTAAACGTAAACTATAATGTTAATGCATATACGAGTTTATCTTGCATTTGAAAGGTGATTGACTTACTTTGATGTTTCGACGATCTCTGCGCTAGCATCAGGACCGAAACCGTCTGTCGTCGCAAAAAGCCCGGACAACTATTAAGAAGCTGGAAGCATTCCTCGGTTTTCGTGCATCGCACTTTGCTATACAAAACATCACCTCAATCAGCGTAAATAATTGATATCTTAGTGATCTTTCTGCCGATGGCGCACCCCGCTCCGCCAGCGTTTTCAGCAAGCGTTTAGATTCATTGCGCTCTACAACGCCTGTTATAGACAGACCCACGGATGAAATCGACCTAAAGATGATTGCGGCTCTTCAAGACGATGGCCGGCTCAGCAATGTCGATCTTGCCGCGCAGGTCGGCTTGTCGCCATCCCGTGCCTTCGCCGCGCAAAGCTGCTTGAAGAGCGTGGCGTGATCGACGCGCCGGCATTGTTGGCGTGGACGTAGGTCCGGCAGGACGGCGTGTCGCCCTAAGCATCTCGACGTTCATGTCGGCACCGGCTGTGGCAGGTGGCGCGCAATCTCCTCCAGATGCACGTGCCCGGTGCCGCAGCAGCCGCCCCAGATGTCCATGTGCGGATAGCGTCGACCGACGTCGGCCATCAGGCGGCCAAGCTCTTCCGGGTCGCCTTCCTCGAGATGGCCGAGCTTGCAGAGCGCGATCTTGTCCATCTTAGCGGCGTTCGGCCGGATCGAGCGGATACGCCGCGTCCAGCCGCCGCCATCGAGCGCCGGCTCGAACTCGAAGGGATGCGAGCAGTTGAGCGAGAAGAAGGCGGGGTAGCCATCGGTCGCGGCATCCACCATGGCGATCGCCTCGGCAAGCGCGATGCCCGAGGACAGGCGGTGCGAACTGTCGAGCGAGAACGACACGGCAACGGGAAGGCCGATGCGGCGGGCCGCCCGGACCACGCCGATCGCCTCGGCCGGATTGTTGAACGTGACCGCCCAGGCGAGGTCGACCTCGGCCTTCTTCAGGGTCTCCAGCTGGACGCTGTGATACTCCTCGGCCTCGGAGATCGTCGTACCGCGGTTCAGGCTGTAGGCATCGCCGCGCGGGCCGACATAACCGGAGAACAGCGCCCGCGGGATCTGGCCAGCGTAGTCGGCGGCAACGTCGCGCAGGAACTGGATCGAGCGCAGATTGGCCTCGGCCAGCGCGGCGGGCGAATAGCCGAGCTTGGCGCCCCAGTCGGGGCTGGCGCGGTAGTCGAACCCGCCGATCAGCGCACAATGGCCGTGCCTTGCCACGACGTCGAGATAACGGCGGTACATACCGCGGATCGCCTCCGCGGAGTCGCGCTTCTCCAGAAGCGGATACATCGCGAACTCGGGCAGGTCGAAGCCCCATTTGTACATGATCTCGGTTTCTATGCCGCCTTCGGTCAGGAAGTAGCGGCCCGGACGGGGCGCGGGGAAAGTCGTGTGGGTCATGATCGTCTCCTACCAGTGATAGCGGGCCTGCCGGATCGGCAGTCCGCGCGGCGGCAATCCGATGTCACGGCGCAGGATGTTGTCGAGCTGATCCAAATTCGCCACTTGACCGCATCGACGGCTCGGATGGACAAAGGCTGAGCCGAGTGCGCCGAGACATCGTCGCGCGAAATTCGGTTCTTCTTGACCGAGGAAGGTTTTGCTGAGCATCGTGGATGGCCTTCTGCTATCGTTCTGGCGCGGAACGTTCGTATGCGCCGATGATGCAAATGGTGGACCGCCCGCGCCGTGCGCGATAGAAGACCGATGGTCGGGTTCGACGGACGCGCGGAAACCTCAGCATTCTCAATATGCTGATCCAGCGGCGTGCCGCTGCGGAACCGGTTTCCGGGCTGCGACTCTACCCACGGTACAGTCGCTGGATGCGGGAGACTGCATGGAAAGGGTCAAGTCCAAACGGGAGCTCATCCTCGACATCGCCGAGTCGGGCATCCTGTCGAAAGGCTTCGGCGCGACCTCGATCGATGAGATCATCGCCGAGGCGGACATCACCAAGAGCGGCTTCTTCTATCACTTCAAGGACAAGAACGAGCTCGCCCGGGCGCTTCTGCAACGCTACCTCGACACCGAGGAAGCCCTCCTCGACACCGTGTTCACCCGCGCGAGGGAATTGCACGGCGATCCGCTGCACTCGTTCCTCATCGGGCTGAAGATGCTGTCGGAGATGATGGCGGATCTTCCCAACGGCCATCCCGGCTGTCTGGTGGCGACCGTTGCCTATTCGGAGAGGATGTTCGACCGGGAAGTGAGGACACTGAACCGGCAGGCCATCCTGATATGGCGCGAACGCTTTCTCGGCATGCTCCAGGAGATCGCGGCAATCTATCCCCCGCGCGACGACGTGGATCTGAGAGCGGTCGCCGACATGATCTCCAGCACCGTCGAGGGAGGCATCGTGATGTCGCGCGCGGTCGGCGAGCCCAAGGTGCTGCCCGAGCAGATCGTCCTGCTGCGATCCTACATCAAGCTCCTGTTCACCGCCCCCGGCCAGGGCTGAGCCAGGATCATCCTGCTGTACCGCCAGTCCAGTCGGGCAGCCGGGCGAACGAGGGCGGCTGCTCGAGCCTCATACCATCCTCCTGTTTTCAATAGACTTTCCGTGTCGTCGGCTGCCCCGACCAGCGGTCGACTAGGTTCGGGAGGCCGCTTCGTCCAGAAAGTCGCCAGCCCGGACGAGCCGCCCGGCGCTCACAAGCAAACCCGTTTCAGGAGAAGAGAAATGAGACCTTTCGTCATGGCCACCGCCTTTGCGCTGGCCGCCATCACGGCACCGGCCAACGCGCAGGAAAGCGCCGCGGAAACCTATTCCGAGATCAAGGAGGCTTTCGGTTTTGTACCGACCTTCATGCAGCAGTATCCCGAGCACGGTATTCGGGGTGCCTGGATCATGACCCGCGACATGGAGTTCAGCGACCGGACGGAACTGTCCCCGAAGGTCAAGGCGCTCATCAACATCGCCGTGGGAGCGCAGATTCCCTGCCGTTACTGCGTCTTCGCCGACACCGAAGCCGCCCGCGCCGCCGGGGCGACCGAAGGCGAGATCAAGGAGGCAGTCGGCCAGGCCGCGCTGACGCGCCACTGGTCGACCATCCTCAACGGCCTGCAGATCGACTTCGATGAATTCAAGGCTGAGATGGGCGGCTCCTGAGACCTTTCGGGTCAAGCCGCAGCGCGAGGAGCACCCTTCCCGCGGGATGCGGGGAGGGTGCGACACTTCTGGCCTACCTATCCCTTGACGCCATGCCGTCTCTGCCGTGCCGGCCGTCGCATTCCTCTTGCCCGGGGGTCGCGGCCACTGGTTCCTGCGGGCGACGGCGGCTATAAGGTGGCGATACGCGAAGGTCAGGGAGCGCCGCATGCCACTCGACGGGAAAGTCGCCATCGTCACCGGAGCCGCGGGCGGCATCGGCTATGCCATTGCCGAGCGCTTCCTGCGCGAGAAGGCAAAGGTGGTGATCGCCGACGTCGACACCGAGAAGGGAGCCGCGGCGGAGAAGGATCTCGCCCGGCTCGGCGAGGTGCAGTACATGAAGGCCGATGTCGGGCGGCGCCTCGACGTGCACAACCTCGTGGCCGCGGCGATCGACGCCTATGGCGACATCGACATCCTCGTCAACAATGCCGGCATTGTTCACGGGGCAGACTTCCTCGACCTGGGCGAAGAGGATTTCGACCGCGTGCTGAACGTGAACCTGAAGGGCACTTTCCTCGCCGGCCAGGCGGTGGCGCGCCACATGGTCGAGAAGGTCAGCAATGGCGGCACTCCCGGTTCGATCGTCAACATGTCGTCGATCAACGCCGTCTTCGCGATCGCCAACCAGATCCCCTATTCGGTGTCGAAGGGCGGCGTGAACCAGCTGACCAAGGCCATGGCTTTGTCGCTGGCGCCCTACGGCATCCGCGTCAATGCGATCGGGCCGGGCTCGATCATGACCGACATGCTGTCGAGCGTGAATTCCGATCCGGCCGCGCGCAACCGGATCCTCTCCCGCACGCCGCTCGGGCGCATAGGCGAACCCGCCGAGATCGCCGCGATTGCGGTGTTCCTGGCCTCCGACGAGGCGAGCTACATCACCGGCCAGACCGTCTATGCCGACGGTGGACGGCTGCCACTGAACTATACAGTTCCTGTCCCCGAGGAATGAGTTCCGGGTCCTGACGCAAGGCTGTCAGGAGCACCGTGCGAAGGTCCCTCCGTCGACTAATCGCTTCGATGGAGGACTGTCATGAATGCCAACCCCCGATCCTATTTTGGAATGGTCGGCCGTATCGCCGCAGGCTGGCGCGCCTGGCGCGACGAGGTCAGGACCGAAAGCCTGATCAACCGCCTTCCGCCGCACATCCGCAAGGATATCGGCTGGCCCGACACGCATCCGTCGCGCCAGGCGCGACGCGCTGGAACGCCCTTCGGATTGTGAAGCCGTTCCTGCCTGCTCCTGACAGGATGTTGTCAGGAGCTTCCTGCCAATATCTAATCAGCCAAGGAGATACCCATGACCAGCTTCGTGCCGGAAAATGCAGTCGTATGGTTCGAGATCCCGGTGACCGACATGGCGCGCGCCAAGACGTTCTACGGCGCCGTGCTGCAGAACGAACTGACCGACCAGAACGAGGGCCCGAACCCCATGTCAGTCTTCAAGGCCGCGGGCCAAACCTCCGTCTCGGGCCACATCTATCCCGGCAAGCCGGCGGCTGACGGCGCGGGCAACACCATCCATCTGGCGGTCGCAGCACCGCTCGAGGAGGCGATGGAGCGGGTCACCGCCAACGGCGGCAAGGTTCTGTCGCGCGTCATCAGCATCCCCGCCGGCCGCTTCGCCTATTGCCTCGACCCCGACGGCAACAGCATCGGCCTCTTCACGACCTGATCGACCGTCCCAGGAGATACAACGAGCATGAGACGCGCCGACCGCCTGTTCCAGATCGTACAGCATCTACGCGGCGGCCGTCTCGTGACGGCCCGTATCCTCGGCGAATGGCTCGAGGTCTCGGAAAGGACGATCTATCGTGACATCGCCGACCTCCAGTCGACCGGCGTGCCCATCGATGGTGAGGCCGGCGTCGGCTACATCATGCGGTCCGGCTACGACCTGCCGCCGCTGATGTTCACCCGCGACGAGATCGTGGCGCTGGTGGCAGGCGCCCGCATGGTCAGGGCCTTCGGCGGCGCGGCCATGGCGCGCTCGGCCGAGGAGGCACTGGTCAAGATCGGCGCGGTTCTGCCGGACTCCGAGCGCGACCGAATCTCGCGCACCGAAATCCACGCGCCGCTCTACGTGGTGAGCCAGTCCGACCGGGAATCGATTGACGCCATCGAGCGCGCTATCGAGGCCCGCGCCGTGTTGACGCTCGACTATCGCGACGAAGCGGGACGCGGCACCATGCGCGACGTGCGCCCGCTCGGTCTATGGTTCTGGGGCAAGGTGTGGACGCTGGTCGGCTGGTGCGAGATGCGCGAGGGTTTTCGCGCTTTCCGCATCGACCGGATCGCGGAGCTGAAGCCGGCGGGCCGCAGCTTCAAGCCGGAGCGCGGCAAGCAGCTCGCCGATTTCTACCGCTCCATGGAAAGCCGCGAACCGCCAGGCGCGGACCACTGGCCCGCGCGGGAAGCGCTGTAGCGGCCTCAAGCCACGTCCAGCACGATCTTTCCGATGTGGTTGCCTTCCTCCATCCGCTCGTGCGCCCGCCAGGCGTCGCGCAGCGGAAAGATCATGTCCATGACCGGCGCCAGCCGCCTTTCGCCGAGCAGCGGCCAGACCTGGCGTTCCAGCTCGGCCGCAACCTGGCCTTTGAATTCGGTTGTTCGCGGCCGCAATGTCGAACCGGTGTGGACGAGGCGCTTCATCATCAGCTTGGCGAAGTTGGCGGTCGCCTTCGGGCCTCCGAGGAAGGCGATCTGCACGATGCGACCTTCCACCGCCGCCACGTCGTAGTTCCGGTCGATGTAGTCCCCGCCCACCATGTCGAGAATGAGATCGACGCCCTTGCCGTCCGTCGCCTCCTTCACGACGGCCACGAAATCCTCCTCGCGGTAGTTGATCGCACGGTCGGCGCCGAGCGTCCGGCAGGCCTCGCATTTGTCGGCGGACCCCGCAGTCGCGAAGACCTGCGCGCCGAACGCCTTGGCAAGCTGGATCGCGGTGGTCCCGATCCCCGACGAGCCGCCATGGACCAGGAATCTCTCACCTGACTTCAGGCCGCCACGCTGGAACACGTTGTGCCAGACGGTGAAGTAGGTTTCCGGCAGGGCCGCGGCCTCGGTGAGCGTGAAACCGTGCGGGATGGGAAGCGCATTGCTTTCGTGCGTGAGACAGTATTCGGCGTAACCGCCTCCGGGCGTCAGAGCACAGACCCGGTCGCCGACCTTCCAGCGCCTGGCTTCCGGCCCGACCGCCGCGATTTCGCCGGCGACCTCCAGGCCTGGAAGGTCTGAGGCACCGGGCGGAGGCGGATAGGCGCCCTGGCGTTGGGCCACGTCGGGGCGGTTGACGCCAGCCGCGCGCACGCGGATCAGGATGTCGCCACCAGAGGGGGCAGGTACCGGGCGCCGCTCCTGCTTCAGGACCATGGGTCCTCCGGGTTCGGAAATCGCTATCGCGGTCATCGTCTCCGGAATCGCCTGGGCCATCTCGTCTCCTGTCTGCTTCATCTTTACGGGCCGATTTGATTTGAGCCCGCCTCGAACTGTATCCTCCCCGCCGTGTTCGGCCAACAGGAGGGCGGCGCCATGAGCTTTTTCGATGATGAACCTGTCAAGAAACCGAAACCGCACGAGATCGGACAGGATCTCTCGCTGCTGTCGGTCGCCGAACTGGAGGAGCGGATCGGGCTGCTGAGGACCGAGATAGCGAGGCTGGAGGCGGAGCTGAAAACGAAGGGCAGCACCAAATCGGCCGCCGAAGCCCTGTTCAGCCGAAATTAGCGGGTTGACGCGGCGCTTCGGGCGCCGAAGAACCCCCTTCATCACGGAACGGCTCGAATCGCGAGCCACGACCACGAATGGCCGGAATGTTCGCAAGCTACACGCCCATCTTCTCGCTCCTGCGCGGAACCGCCTTCCTTCTCGCGGCGTCGGGTCTGCACAGCCTCCTCCTGCCGCTGCGCGGACAGGCCGAGGGTTTCCCGACCGCCTCGCTCGGCCTTCTCGGAACGGCCTGGGCGGGCGGCTTCGTAGCGGGTTGCCTGCTGGCGCCGCGGCTCGTACGCCGCGTCGGCCACATAAGGGCGTTCGGGGCCTTCGCGGCTTCTGCGGCGATCATCGCGCTGATGACGGGGCTGATCGTCGAGCAGTACACCTGGATTTTCCTGCGCATCTTCACCGGCTTCTGCATGGCGGGCTCCTTCATGGTCATCGAGAGCTGGCTGAACGAGAGCGCCACCAACGAGAACCGCGGCACGGTCTTCGGCATCTACATGATGGTCACCTACGCCGCGATCATGGCCGGCCAGATGATCGTGGCGGCGGGAGACGTCACCACCGCCTCGCTGTTCATGGTCACCGGCATCTTCTTCTGCCTCGCGCTCATTCCGACGGCGGTATCCACCGACGCCAGTCCGCGACCGCTCATGAGCGTCTCGCTCGATCTCAAGGCGCTCTACCGCAACTCGCCCGTCTCGTTCGCAGGATGCCTGCTCGTGGGCGTGGCAAACGGCGCCTGGGGAACGCTGGGCGCGGTCTACGGTGCGCGCATCGGCATCTCTACCTTCGATATCGCGCTGATGATGAGCCTCGCGGTCATCGCCGGCGCGTTTGCACAGCTGCCCGCAGGCCGCGTCTCGGACAGAACCGACCGGCGCTACGTTCTCGCGGCGGCGGCTTTCGGCGCGGCCGCGGTGGGACTGTTCATCTTTGTGGCGTCCGCCCGTGGCGGCACTGCCGTCATCATCATGACCGGCCTCTACGGATCGCTGGCCTACATCCTATATTCGATCTCGGTGGCGCATGCGAACGACCACGCGAGCCCGGAGGATTTTGTCAAGGTCTCGGGCGGGCTGCTCCTCCTCTACGGCTTCGGCACCATGATCGGCCCGGTTATTGGAGCCTTCCTGATGGAGCGGATGCGGCCCGAAAGCCTGTTCCTGACCACCGCGCTGGCGCATCTGCTGCTTGCCGGCTACACGCTGCTTCGCATCAGCCGCCGCGCGCCGATCCCGCTCGAGGAGAGGGAGACCTTCACGACCCATCCGTCCGAGCGCGCGCTGACGCCGGAGGCCCTGCGGCTCGATCCGCGCAGCGAACCTCAGCCGGAACCGGAGCTCGAGACCGGGGACGACGCCGCGCCGGCGGCGGGTTCCGAAGCGGAAGCGGAAGAGGTGACCAAGGCACACGCTTGAGTTTGCGGAGCCGTGGGATAAGCTATCCCGCTAGAAATGGTCAGCGGGACATCGGGGCAGCAAGATGGTCACGGCCGACGCATTCGCCGCCATATCCGATTCCAATCGCCGGTACCTGCTCGAGGAGCTGCGCCGCGGCCCCAAGACCGTGAACGAACTCGCCTCCGGCCTCCCGGTCTCTCGGCCGGCCGTGTCGCAGCATCTGAAGGTGTTGCTCGACGCTGGTCTCGTCCGCTCCAGCCCGGAGGGAACGAGGCGCATCTATTCCATCAACCCGGACGGCTTCACGCGGCTCAACATCTGGGTCGACCAGTTCTGGTCGGAATGAGGGGAAGTGGACCGGCGGCATGTCGGCCGCCGGTATTTCGCGGCTGAAGGATCGGCCTTCAGTGCCTCGTGGGATGGGATTTGAGCCTTTCGATCGCATCCTTGAGCGCCAGCTTGCGGCGTTTCAACCGGGCTATTTCGAGATCGTCGGCGGACGGATGCGCGATCGCCTCGTTGATCGCTCGGTCCAGGTCGCCATGCTTGCGTTGAAGTTCCTCAAGATGGGATGCTAGAGACATGAGTGCTGTTCCCTTTCATCGTTGCGTCGCATCGATCAGGAACCGCGTCCCACCGCAGGCCGCGATTCGTGACAACGCCATGACAGTGTGCCACCACCCCGGTTCGGTGTCGAATGCTGGATGGTAGCATTTTCTGTCGGGGCGAAATGTGATATAGGGCGCGCGTTGGCGGAATGCCCGCGACCCTCGCCATTTTTGGCGCGCAGACCTGCGCCGGAGAAGCATGAATGTCGGAACAGGACCAGGCCGAAGTTCGTCTCGAATTTGCGCGCTTGAAGCAGGAACACGCGGATTTCGATGCCGCGATCGCCGCGATGATTGCCACAGGCTGCGATCCCATCCAGATCCAGCGCATGAAGAAGAAGAAGCTGGCCCTGAAGGACCGGCTCACGTTGCTCGAAGATCGCTCCATTCCCGATATCATCGCCTGAATCGCGCCTGCTTGCGGGTGCGGATCGTTTCCGGTAAGCCCCGGCTTTCTCGAAAGGGGCCGGAATCGTGACGGACCGCCGCGCCGAAGTCGCCATCATCATGGGCAGCCAGTCGGACTGGGCGACGATGCGCCACGCCGCCGACACGCTCGCGTCGCTGGACGTGCCGCACGAGAGCCTGATCGTCTCGGCCCACCGCACGCCCGAGCGGCTTTACGATTTCGCTCGCGGGGCGCGCGATGCCGGATACAAGGTGATCATCGCCGGAGCCGGCGGCGCCGCGCACCTGCCCGGCATGACGGCGGCGCTGACGCCCCTTCCCGTCTTCGGCGTCCCCGTTGAATCCAAAGCGCTTTCAGGACGGGACTCGCTGTTGTCGATCGTCCAGATGCCGGCAGGCGTCCCGGTCGGGACACTAGCGATCGGGCGCGCGGGAGCGGTGAACGCGGCGCTATTGGCGGCGGCCGTTCTTGCGCTATCCGACGACGCGCTCGCCGGGAGGCTCGACGGCTACCGCGCCGAACAGACCGCCAAGGTGGCGGCGCGACCGGCGGACGAGACATGATCCGTCCGCTCGCCCCCGGCGCCACCATCGGCATCATCGGCGGCGGCCAGCTCGGCCGCATGCTGTCGATGGCCGCGGCGCGGCTGGGATACCGGACCGTGATCCTGGAGCCACAGCCGGATTGCCCGGCAGCGCAAGTCTCCAGCAGCCAGATCGTGGCGGGCTACGACGACCGGGCCGCACTCACCGGCCTCGCCGCCCAGTGCGACGTCGTCACCTACGAGTTCGAGAACGTTCCGGTCGGCGGCGCCAAGCTTCTCACCGACCACGTCGCGGTGTTCCCGCCGCCCCTGGCGCTGGAGACTGCCCAGGACAGGCTGGCCGAAAAGACCTTCCTCAACCGGCAAGGGATATCCACAGCCCGCTTCGCCTCTGTGGATAGTGAGGAAGATCTGGCAGCGGGACTGAAGGAGTTCGGCGGTGAAGGCGTGCTCAAGACCCGCCGCTTCGGCTATGACGGCAAGGGCCAGCGCGTCTTCCGCAAGGGCGGCAAGGGCGAGCGCGACGGCGCGTTCGCGGCGATGGGGGGAGTGCCGCTGATCCTGGAATCGCTGGTCCCCTTCGGCTTCGAGTTCTCCATCATCGCCGCGCGCGGGCAGGACGGGTCGAAGAAGGCCTACGATGCCGTGCGCAACGAGCACCGCGAAGGCATCCTCCGCCGCTCCACCGTTCCGGCGGCGATGCTCACCCATATGGAGGAAGCCGCGCGCGAGGCGGCCTTCACGCTCATGGATGCGCTCGGCTATGTCGGCGTGATCGGGGTGGAATTCTTCGCGCTCGACGACGGCACCGCGCTCGCCAACGAGTTCGCACCGCGCGTCCACAATTCCGGCCACTGGACGGAAGCCGCTTGCGCGGTGTCGCAGTTCGAGCAGCACATCCGCGCCGTCGCCGGCCTGCCGCTGGGCGATACGAAGCGGCATTCGGACTGCATGATGGAAAACCTGATCGGCGACGAGATCGAGCGCATCCCCGATCTGTTGTGGGAAGACGGGGTGGTTCTCGAACTCTACGGTAAGACGGAAACGCGGCCCGGCCGCAAGATGGGCCATTTCACGCGGCTGACCTCCTGATCGCGACCGCCGCCCGATCTTCGGTGCGGCCATTCCGGTTGACACGATCCGCGCTTTGCGGCTAAGAGCACGCGACTTTTTCGGAGCGCGCCGCAAGGCGCGTCTTTCAATTATGGGCCCAGCGGGCCGCACAGCACGGGCTGAGACAATGAAGATCAAGAATTCGCTCAAGGCGCTCAAAAGCCGCCACCGGGACAACCGCATGGTTCGCCGCAAGGGCCGAATCTACATCATCAACAAGAGCGCCCCCCGCTACAAAGCCCGCCAAGGCTGATCGGGCGAACGGGCGCTTTTTCGAAGGCGTCCCGCCCCTCACGCGAATTTCAGTTTGACGTTCCGCGCCGCGAAGCTAGGTTTCGCGGTATGCGGATTTTTGTCGTCTTTCCACTGATTCCCCTGTACTTGGCCGGCGCTCTTGCGGTGCACGCGGCACCCGCCGCCCAGATCGGCGCGGAAGAAGAACCGTCGCGGCTCGATACGCTGTTTTCCGAACTGAAGCGCGAGCGCAACGAGAAGGCCGCCGAGCGCATCGCGCGCCAGATCGGCGCGCATTGGATGGATTCGGGAAGCGCCTCGGTCGATCTGATGATGCAGTGGGCCAACAAGGCGATATCCGACAAGAAGTTCGACGTCGCGCTCGACTTTCTCGACCAGGTGATCGTGCTCCAGCCCGGCTACGCGGAAGGCTGGAACCGGCGCGCGACCGTGCATTTCATGATGGAGAACTATGCGAAGTCGATGACCGACATCGCCCAGACGCTGGCGCTGGAGCCACGTCACTTCGGCGCGCTGGCCGGGATGGCGGGGATCCTGAAGGCGACGGGACGCGAGCAGGAGGCGCTGGATGTCTACCAGAGCGCACTTGACGTCTATCCCATGCTGCGCGACGCGCAGTCCGAACTCGTCGAACTGGCCGACGAACTGGCTGGCGAAGGCATCTGAGTGACGGGCCGGGTTTTCCGGGCCGCCGCCCAGGGTCTATCCGGAACACCCCTCACAGCCCGGCCTCAGCGATGAACCTCCTCTACGCCGCCGCGTCGTTTCTCGTCGCGCTCCTTCTCATCCTCGTCGGCGTCACACGGGTCGGGGCGTGGTTGATCGAGCGGCGCTATCCGCCATCCGGCGAATTTCTCACGGTCAACGGCACCGGCATGCACTTCGTCCACGTGCCGGCCGGAGAAGACGCCGACCTGCCGCCATTGGTCTTCGTCCACGGCGCGAGCGGGAACCTCCGCGACCAGATGGTGCCGTTCCGCGCCCGGCTTGAGGGCCGGGCCGAAATGCTCTTCGTCGACAGGCCGGGCCACGGCTGGTCCGAGCGCGGTCCCGCCGAAAACAAGAACCCAACGGGGCAGGCGGAAACGATCGCCGCCCTGATGCAGGAAGTGGGGATGCCGCGTGCCATCATCGTCGGCCATTCCTTCGCAGGCGCGGTGCTGACGGCCTTCGCGCTCGACGCGCCGGAGCGGACGCAGGGCCTGCTGTTCCTCGCGCCGGCCTCCCACCCCTGGCCGGGTGGCGGCACCGCCTGGCACTACGAGGTGACCTCGATGCCGGTGGTCGGCCGCATCTTCTCCGAAACGCTGACCTATCCGGGCGGGCAGTTGCAGATGTCGTCTGCGGTCGAATGCGTCTTCTCGCCCAATCCCGTGCCGGAAAACTACATGGACGAAACGGCCGTCCCGCTGGTGCTTCGGCCGCGCGCCTTCCGCGCCAACGCGCGCGACGTCGCCGGGCTCTACGCGTTCGTCGAGAAACTGGCGCCCCGCTACGGCGAGATCACCGCGCCGACCATCGTCATCTCGGGTGACAGCGACACGGTCGTCTACGAGAAGATCCACTCGGTGGGGCTGGCCCGCGACATTTCCGGCGCAGAACTCGTCTGGGTGAAGAACCTTGGCCACAAGCCGGACTGGATCGCCACCGATCTCGCGATCGCTGCGATCGAGTCGCTGGCGGGAGAGACGCGGGACCTCGATGCGATCGCCCGGACCGTGGAAGAGCGGATCGCCGGGGATCGTTCCGGCCCGAACTGCCACGACGAGAAGCCAGTCCTCACGCCAGCTGGCACGGAGGCTCCAGGGCAATGACAGACGACGCATTGAGCCGCATTGCCCGTTGCAGCTGTGGTCGGCTTACGGTGCGGTGCCTCGGCGAACCGTCGCGCATCTCGCTGTGCCACTGCCATGCGTGCCAGCGACGCACTGGCTCGGCTTTCGGTATCGCCATCTTCTTCGCCCGCGCTCGCGTAGCGGTCGATGGCGTTTATTCGACCTTCACACGCGAGGCCGAGTCCGGCTTCTTGGTCAGCTCGCACTTTTGTGGGGCATGCGGCAGCACCGTGTGGTGGGAGCCGGCGCGTATGCCCGACTGGATCGGCATTGCCTATGGGGCGTTCGCCGGCACCGAACTCCCGCCTCCCGACCAGCAGGTGCATGTGAAGCAGCGGCTCGACTGGATCAGGCTCGACATTCCGGAGAAGTGAGGACGCGTCGTTCGGATATCCCGGCTTCCGCCGGACGGGGCTTACATCCCGTTCATGCCTTCCGAACCGATATAGGCGATCCGCAGCAGGTTGGTGGCTCCGGGCGTGCGCAGCGGCACGCCGGCGGTGACGATGATGCGGTCCCCGGCCCGGCCGAAGCCTTCCGCGAAGGCGATGCGGCAGGCGCGATCGACCATGTCGTCTAGGTCGCTCGCATCCGGCGTGACGACGCAGTGCAACCCCCACACGAGAGAGAGGCGGCGGGCGGTCTCGACGACCGGCGAAAGCGCGATGATGGGTACGCGTGGACGTTCGCGCGCGGCGCGCAGGCCAGTGGTGCCCGACGCGGTGTAGGTGACGATGGCCGACAGCCGCAGCGTTTCGGCGATCTGTCGCGCGGCGAGCGAGATCGCGTCGGCGCCGGTCGCCTCAGGCTCGGAGCGCTGCGCGTTGATGATGCCCGGATAGGTCGGGTCCTTCTCGACCTGAACCGCGATGGCGTTCATCATCGACACCGCCTCGACGGGGTACTGGCCGGCCGCCGATTCGGCCGACAGCATGATCGCATCGGCGCCCTCGAAGACGGCGATCGACACGTCGGAGACTTCCGCGCGGGTGGGCACCGGCGCGGTGATCATCGATTCCAGCATCTGCGTGGCGACAACGACCGGCTTGCCGGCACGGCGGCAGGCGCGGGTGATCTGTTTCTGGATGCCCGGCACGGCTTCGAGCGGCATCTCGACCCCGAGATCGCCGCGCGCCACCATCAGGGCGTCGGAGAGTTCGATGATCTCGGCAAGCCTGGCGACGGCCTGCGGCTTCTCGATCTTGGACAGGATGGCAGCGCGTCCGCGCGCGATCTTGCGCACCTCGGCGAGATCCTCCGGCCGCTGGATGAAGGATAGCGCCACCCAGTCCACCTCGGCCTGGAGGACCGCGTCGAGGTCGCGGCGGTCCTTCTCGGTCAGCGCGCCCAGCGGCAGGTCGGTGTCGGGAAGGCTGACGCCCTTCTTGTCGGAAATCTTCGTGCCGGCCACCACGACCGCCTCGATCGACTTTCCGTCGGTCTTCACCGCCTTCAGCTGCAGCTTGCCGTCGTCGATCAACAGCCGGTCGCCGGGTTTCACCGACGTCAGGATCTCCGGATGCGGGAGATGGACGCGGGTGGCGTCGCCCGGCGTGCGGTCGTCGTCGAAGGTGAAGGTCTGGCCGACTTCGAGCGGCACGGAGCCTTCAGCGAACTTCCCGACGCGCAGTTTCGGACCCTGGAGATCGGCCAGGATGCCGATCGGCCGACCGATGGAGCGTTCGATCGCACGGATGCGACCGACCAAGGTGCGCATGAGGTCATGGTCGGCATGGCTCATGTTGATGCGGAAGACGTCGGCGCCCGCTTCGTGGAGCTTGCGGATCATCGCCTCGTCGGAGGATGCCGGTCCCAGCGTCGCCAGGATCCGGACCTTGCGGTTGCGCCTCATTGAGTCCCCGCCCCGGTTACGGCGGCCGTCCCGTCGGGCGCGGGATCATCGGTCAGCTGGACCATCCAGCTCGCCTGTTCGCCGGTGTCGTATTCCTGGAACCCGGCGCGCTGGAATCCGCGCGGGATGCAGTCGCGCACGCCGACGATCTTGAACTCCTTGTCGGCGACGCACATGTTGATCGGCCCGTCCCAGCGTCCGCCGCGTTCGGCATCCTCGGCATAGAGGTAGTAATAGCGCGACGAGAGAGGTCCCTCGATCAGGGTCTTGCAGGTGGAACCCTCGACATGCCACCAGCCCTCGGTGATCCATCCGGCCGCGGCACGATAGCCGATCGACACGCCGACCAGGCTCTGGGTCGCGTTGCAGACGCGGAAATCGGCGCGCGCCGCCCCCGACGTCATCGCCAGGGCGGCGAATGCCGCGGTCACCGTGGCCGAAACCGATGCGAGGCGAGCGATGCCTCCAACAGCCGGCAATGCCATGCGCGTGCCCCTTGCCCTTGGACGAACCATGCTTCGTAACTCCTTTTCGGCAATGCGCGGTCCGATGTCAACGCGCGCCGAGTCAGGCCATTCAATCGGTTAGCCACACCACTGCAACTCGACATTCGCCAGAAGATTGTCCAAAGCACGGCATTGCGTCTTCACCAACGCCGTGGATGGATGAGCATGGCACGCCGAACCTACGAAACTCCAGATCGCGCGAACATCACCCGATGACACGAACCGCAGTCTTTTCACCGTTCCATGTGGTCGAGGGCGATCGCGGGCGCGGTATCGTGATCCTCGCCGATCATGCCAGGAACGTGCTTCCCGGCGAGTACGGCGATCTCGGGCTGCCGGCGCGCGAGTTCGACCGCCACATCGCCTACGACATCGGCGTGGAGGCGGTGAGCCGTTCGCTGGCGCGGCAGCTGGACGCGCCGGCACTCCTGTGCGGCTATTCCCGCCTGTTGATCGATCCGAACCGCGGCGAGGACGACCCCACCCTCATCCGCCAGCTCTACGACGGCACGGTGGTCCCGGCGAACTATCCGATGTCGCGGGAGGAGCGAAACCAGCGGCTCGACCTGTTCTACCGGCCTTACCACGACGCCGTCGGGGCAATGATATCGTCCGTGGCAGCCGAATCGGGCAGGGCGCCTCTCATCGTGTCGGTCCACTCCTTCACGCCGGCCATGCAGGGCGTGGCGCGCCCGTGGCACGTTGGACTTCTCTGGGACAAGGACGACCGGGTCGTGACGCCGCTGATGCAGGCGCTGTCGGCCGACCCGGCGCTCGTGGTCGGCGACAACGAGCCCTATGACGGCGCGCTGCGCGGCGACACCATGTACAAGCACGCGATCGCCAACGGCTATCCGCACGTGCTGATCGAGATCCGGCAGGATCTGATCGCGAGCGAAGCGGGCGCGGAGGAATGGGCCGACCGGCTGGCACCAATCCTTGACGGCATCAATGCCCGGCCCGATATCCACGAGGTAAAGTTCTTCGGCTCGCGGACCGGGCCGGTCCCAGGAGGATGACATGGCTGACCTGACACCGGAACAGCAGCGCGACTTCGAAGCGGCGGCCTTCCGCACGCTCGTCGAGCACCTTCGCACCCGCACCGACGTCCAGAACATCGACCTGATGAACCTGGCGGGTTTCTGTCGCAACTGCCTGTCGAACTGGTATCGCGACGCGGCGAATGTCGAGGGCGTCGACCTGTCGAAGGAAGAGTCGCGCGAGATCGTCTACGGCATGCCGTATACGGAGTGGCAGGCCAAGCACCAGACCGAAGCGGTGCCGGAGAAGAAGGCCGCGTTCGAGCAGAACCGCCCCAAGGACCACTGAGGCCAAGGCACCGCCAGTCCGACGCAAAGCAGCCGCGGAGGTTTTCCGCGGCTGATGTCTATAGGGGTGGTGGTTACGCCGCGCCGGCGGCCAGCTGCTTTTCGAAGCGCTTGCGCTCGTTCGGGTCGAGATAGAGCTTGCGCAGGCGGATCGACTTCGGCGTGACCTCGACGAGTTCGTCGTCCTGGATCCAGGCCAAGGCGCGTTCCAGCGTCATGCGAATCGGCGGGGTGAGCTTGACCGCCTCGTCCTTGCCGGCGGCGCGGATGTTCGTCAGCTTCTTGCCCTTCAGCACGTTTACCTCGAGATCGTTGTCCCGCGAGTGGATGCCGATGATCATGCCCTGGTAGACCTTGACGCCCGGATCGATGACCATCGGGCCGCGATCTTCTAGATTCCACATGGCAAATGCCACCGATTCGCCCTGGTCGTTGGAGATCAGAACGCCGTTGGTTCGGCCGGCCAGCTCGCCCTTGTAAGGCTGGTAGGAATGGAAGAGGCGGTTCATCACCGCGGTACCCCGCGTGTCGGTCAGGAGCTCCGACTGGTAGCCGATCAGGCCGCGGGTCGGGGCATGGAAGACCAGGCGCTGGCGGTCGCCGCCCGAGGGGCGCAACTCGACCATCTCGGCCTTGCGCTCGCTCATCTTCTGCACGACGACGCCGGAATGCTCCTCGTCGACGTCGATGACGACTTCCTCGACCGGCTCCAGGAGCTGGCCGTCCTCGCCCTTCTGCATGACGACGCGCGGACGCGACACGGCGAGTTCGAAACCCTCGCGGCGCATGGTCTCGATCAGCACCGCGAGCTGAAGCTCGCCGCGGCCCGAGACATAGAACGAATCCTTCTCGGTCGATTCCTCGATCTTCAGCGCCACGTTGCCTTCGGCCTCGCGCAGCAGCCGGTCGCGGATGACGCGGCTGGTGACCTTGTCGCCCTCGGTGCCGGCGAGCGGGCTGTCGTTGACTATGAACGACATGGTGACGGTAGGCGGATCGATCGGCTGCGCATGCAGCGGCTCTGTGACGGCCGGATCGCAGAACGTGTCGGCGACGGTGCCCTTGGACAGGCCGGCGATGGCGACGATGTCGCCCGCCTGCGCCTCGTCGATCGGCTGACGCTCGAGGCCGCGGAAAGCGAGGATCTTGGAGACGCGGCCGGTCTCGACCAGCGACCCGTCATTGGCGAGCACCTTGACCGACTGGTTGGACTTCAGCGAACCGGACTCGATGCGGCCGGTGATGATGCGACCAAGGAAGGCGTTGGCCTCCAACAGCGTGCCGATCATGCGGAAGGGGCCGGGATGCACCGTCGGCGCCGGCACATGCTTGACCACGAGATCGAAAAGCGGCGCGAGCCCCTGATCCTTGGGGCCTTCCGGGTTTTCGGCCACCCAGCCGTCGCGGCCCGAGCCGTAAAGGATCGGGAAGTCGAGCTGCTCGTCGGTGGCGTCGAGCGCCGCGAAAAGGTCGAACACCTCGTTAACCACCTCGACGTGGCGAGCGTCTGGACGGTCGATCTTGTTGATCACCACGATGGGCTTGAGGCCGACCTTCAGCGCCTTGCCGACCACGAACTTGGTCTGCGGCATCGGGCCTTCGGCGGCGTCGACCAGCACGATGGCCGAATCCACCATCGACAGAATGCGCTCCACCTCGCCGCCGAAATCGGCGTGGCCAGGCGTGTCGACGATGTTGATGCGATAATCCTTCCAGTCGACCGAGGTCGCCTTGGCGAGGATGGTGATGCCGCGTTCCTTTTCGAGGTCGTTGGAATCCATCGCGCGCTCGGCGACGCGCTGGTTCTCGCGGAACGAGCCGGACTGTTTCAGGAGATTGTCGACCAGCGTGGTCTTGCCATGGTCGACGTGCGCGATGATCGCGATATTGCGAAGATTCATATGGGTCACTCGGGGGTGCGTGGCGGGCGCTGGAGCGCTCCGCATTACGGTTGGGCGGCACATACAGCGTTTTTCGCAATTGCGAAAGGGCGTGCCTCTCGAAAGCAGATAGTGCTTTGAGCACTTTTCGCCACCCATTGACGGAACCTTTACCTTGAAAGGTCGTTAATGGCGATTGCGAACCACCCGTTTCGGGCAGATCAGGCCATGAATTTCGTCCTACCCACCATCCTCGTCGCCTCGGCGCTGGCAATTTCGTCCTTCGGCCGACCCGATATCAACGTCGCGCGGGAAGCCGCGCCGCCGCATGTGGAGACGAGCGACGAATGGAACCCGGATCTCGCCTGGGTCGATCCGGTGATAACCGGCCCGGTGTCGGAGGAATATGCGCGCATCCGCGACAAGGCTGGATGTGACGAGGCCGTGTGGCCGGATGTTCCCAAGGTCTGCTTCCCGGACTGAATTCCTAGCCCGAACTCGCCGCGCGCAGCATCATCAGTTCTCCGATGTTCTCGATCGTCACGTAGCCGACGAGACGTTCCTCTGCATCGAGTACCGCAACCGCCGGTGCCTTGCTCTTCTGGAGCGCGTCGAGCGCGGCGGTCAGCCGCTCGCTGCGTCTGACATGCGGGATGTCGCAGTTCATGACGTCGATCACGGGCGTAGACGCCCCACCCTGTTTCATCCCTTCCACCAGCGCACCGCGGGTCAAAAATCCCCGCAGGCGACCGGCGCCGTCGAGCACCGGGAACTCGTGCTGGGTCGTGCGCAGCAGCGCATCGCCCGCATCCGCCAGCGTGGAGGAGAGACCCAGCGTCTCGTAGCTGACGATCATCGTCTCCTCGACAGAGAAGGCGCGCGCAGCGTCCTGAAGGCCGATCGCCTGCGTCTCGGCGTTGGCTGCGAGATAGACGAAGATTGCGACGAAGATCAGCAGCGGATTGCCGCCGATCAGCCCGAGGAAGCCGAACAGGAATGCGGCGATCTGCCCGACGGTGCCGGCGATCTCGGTCGCCCGCACGCGTGGATAGCGGGTGGCGAGCAGCGCCCGAAGCACGCGCCCGCCATCCATGGGAAAGGCCGGGATGAGGTTGAACAGGACGAGCACGACGTTGACCGCCGCCAGTCGCGCCCAAAAACCCTGCGCCGGGTTTTCCATGGCCGACAGCGTCTGGCCGTCGACCTGCGCACCGATGACGAGGATCAGCAGCGCTGCGATCACCACGTTCACGGCGGGCCCCGCCAGCGCGACGAAGATCTCCTCCGACGGCTTTTCCGGCATCCTTTCGAGCTCCGCCACGCCACCGATCGGCAGCAGCGTGATCCGCGGCGTCCCGATGCCGTAGCGCCGCGCCGCGAGCGCGTGTCCGAATTCGTGCAGGACCACGCACGTGAAGACGGCCACGATGAAGGCCACGCCTTCCGCTGCCGCGGCCCCGCCGCCGCTCTGGAAATGCACGATGCCGATCCACAGGAGCAGCAGGAAGAAGGTGACGTGGATCCGCACCTCGCTGCCGGCGATACGGGCTATGGGAAAGGACCATTTCATGGCCAGACTCCTGTCGCGTCATCGAAGATGTAGCGACTGGAAAGGAGAACCGCCAGTTCGAGGGCGGGCCCGACGTGGGCGAAGCGGCGTTCGCGCGAGCATGCGACGTGGCACCGGAACCCAAAACGGCCGAGGAGGGACGGCGGCCGTGCCGCCGTCCCCTAGTCGATACGAAGGATCAGGCGCTGCGGACCGGGTCGAGCGTGACCTTGTAGAGTTCGGCGTCGCCGCGATCCATCAGACGCACGGTCATCTGCTCCGTCTGGCCGTCGATGTCGACGAGACCGAAGAACTGCAGGCCGGCCGACGGCGGCAGATTGACCTGCCCGGCTTCGGGTGCCTTCACGAACTTCAGGTCCGGACCGAAGGTCATGTCGAGGTCGTTCGGGCCGAACGTGCCCGCGTGGATCGGGCCGGACACGAATTCCCAGAACGGTTCGAAATCCTGGAACTGCGCCTTCGACGGATCGTAATAGTGCGCGGCCGTGTAGTGGACGTCGGCCGTGAGCCACACGGTGTTGTCGATGCCGGCGTTCTTGATGAAGCGCAGCAGATCCGCGATCTCGAACTCGCGGCCTTTCGCGGTGCCGTTCTCGGCATTGGCGATGGCCTCGAACTTGGTGTCCCCGTCGCGCACCACCAGGCCGATCGGCATGTCGGCGGCGATGACCTTCCAGGTCGCCTTCGAATTGGCCAGTTCGCGCTTCAGCCAAGCGATCTGCTGTGCCCCGAGGAACACGGTGGCCTCGCTCTCCTGGGTCTGCGTGTTCTCCGTGTTCGGCCCGCGATAAGACCGCATGTCGAGGAAGAAGACGTCGAGAAGCGGTCCATAGGCGATCTTGCGGTAGACGCGGCCGGGTTCGGCGGGCGTGTAGCGGATCGGCGTCATCTCGTGGAAGGCGCGCGCGGCGCGCGACGAAAGCAGCGCGATGGATTTCTCGGTGTAGCGGTCGTCGGCGGTCAGGTCCTTCGAGGACGACCAGTTGTTGACGACCTCGTGGTCGTCCCACTGGAAGAAGGTCGGGCAGATAGCGTTGAGCGCGCGGCAGTGCTCGTCCATCATGTTGTATTTCCACTGGCCGCGGTACTCGTCGAGCGTCTCGGCGACCTTGCGCTTCTCGTCGATCAGCACCTTGTTGACCCATTTGGTGCCATCCTTGAGGTCGACCTCCTCGGTCATTGGGCCGTCGGCGTAGATGGTGTCGCCCGAGTGGAGGAAGAAGTCGGGCGTGTGTTTCGCCATGGTGGCATAGGTGAGCATGCCGGTATCGTCGATGCCCCAGCCCTGGCCGGCGGTATCGCCCGACCACGCGAAGCGGATGTCGCGCTTCGAGGCCGGCGCGGTGCGGAAGCGGCCGACGATCGGCTCCGACACCGAATTGATTTCGGCGAGGTCCGCCGCCGTCATGCGGTAGAAGACGTCCTGGTCGGAGGGCAGGTCCTCGAGCAGGCGCTTGACGGCGAAATCGCTCTGCGGCAGCGCGTCGAGAGAGGCGAGCCGACGAGCATTGGCAAAGTCCTCGGTGGTCGAGACTTCGAACATGACGCGGGCGGGACGATCGGTGCGCGTCCAGATCATGCCCGACGACATGTCGACGTCGCCCGACTGGACGCCGTGGGTGAAGGCGGGACGGGTGTTCGCTCGCGAGTAAAAGGGCATCGCGAGGCCCGAGGCGGCGACGAGGCCGGTGGCGCCAGCACCCGCGAGAAGGGTGCGGCGCGAGACGTGTACGGATCGGTTCATGGCTGTCTTCCCCTGATGGCTGTGACGGGGGCGAACATCCGATCCGATTGTATCAGGCACGTCTAAGCTGCGTGAATTTTTCCTGAAATTTCTGTGACATCGCGATCCGGGCCAGGCTGCCGGGTCTAGACCAGTCCGCGCTTGGCCATCATCGCCTCGGGCGACGGCATCTTGCCGCGGAACGCGGTGTAGAGTTCCTCCGGATCGCGCGAGCCGCCGGCCGAATAGATGTGCTTGCGCAGCTTGCCCGCCAGTTCCGGGTCGAACGGGTCGCCCGTCTCCTCGAAAGCGGAGAAGGCGTCCGCGTCCAGCACTTCCGACCACATGTAGGAGTAATAGCCCGCCGAATAGCCGTCGCCGGAGAAGACATGCGCGAAGTGGGGCGTGCGGTGGCGCATGGCAATGGCATCCGGCATCTTGAGCTTGCTCAGCATCTCCAGTTCGAAGGCGATCGGATCCTCCGGCGCCTCGGCACTCGAGTGATATGCCATGTCGATCAGCGCGGACGCGGCGAACTCCACCGTGGCGAAGCCGGCATCGAAGCTCCGCGCCGCCTCCATGCGCTCCATTAGGTCTTTCGGCATTGCATCGCCGGTCTCGCTGTGGCGCGCGTGCTTCTGCAGGATCTCGGGCACCGTCAGCCAGTGCTCGTAGAGCTGCGAGGGCAGTTCGACGAAATCGCGGCTGACGCCGGTGCCGGACACCGACGGCCAGGTGACTTCGCTCAGCATGCCGTGCAGCGCGTGGCCGAACTCGTGGAACAGCGTGCGCGCCTCGTCCAGCGAGAGCAGCGCCGGCTGGCCTTTCGGCGGCTTTGCGAAGTTCATGACGTTGTAGATGATCGGCGTGGCGCCCTCGCCCAGCGAATAGCCGGTGCGCAGCGAACTCATCCAGGCGCCGGAGCGCTTCGAGGGGCGGTTGAAATAGTCGGCCAGGAAGACCGCGCGATGCGAGCCGTCGGCGTTCCGCACCTCGAAGGTGCGCACGTCGGCATGCCACGCCGGCACCTCGTGCTTTTCCTCGAAATCGAGGCCGAACAGTCGATTGGCGACGTCGAAGCAGGCCGCGATGACGTTCTCCAGGCGCAGGTAGGGCTTGAGCTGGAGTTCGTCGAAGGCGTAGCGTTCGGCCCTGAGCTTTTCCTGGAAGTAGCGCCAGTCCCAGGGCGACAAGGCATCGTTCAGGCCCTCGGCAGCCGCGATGCGGGTCAGCTCCGCCTGGTCGGCGGCGACCTTTTCGATCGCCTTGTCCCAGACCGGATCGAGCAGGTTCGCGACCGCCTCGGGCGACTTCGCCATCGTATTGTCGAGCTTGAGCGCCGCATAGGAGCCGTAGCCCAGAAGCTTCGCCTTCTCCGTACGCAGCGCGAGCATCTGTTTCACGATGTCGCGATTGTCGGTTTCTCCGCCATTGTCGCCGCGCGAGACGAAGGCGCGGAACGCGGCCTCCCGCAGGTCACGGCGCTTCGAGAAAGTGAGGAACGGCTCCATGATAGAGCGCGACAGGGTCACGGCGTACCGTCCGTCCTGATCGCGAGAGGCTGCCGCTTCCGACATCGAGCGCCGGAGGAAATCGGGCAGGCCGTCGAGATCGGCTTCGTCGAGGAACAGCGCCCAGCCGCGCTCGTCGGCCAGCACGTTCTGGCCGAACCGGGCGCCGAGCGACGCCAGTTCCTGGTTGATCGCGGCGAGGCGTTCCTTGTCCTTCGACGCGAGCTTCGCTCCGGAACGCACGAAGCTCTTCCAGGTGAGTTCGAGCACCCGCGCGGTCTCGGGGTCGAGCCCAAGCGCGGCGCGGCGCGCGTAGAGGTCGTCGATCCGCCCGAAGAGCTGTTCGTTCATGGCGATCGCGGAATAGTGCCGGGCCATCTTCGGCGAGATCTCGCGCTCCAGCGCCTGGATCGTGTCGTTCGTGTTGGCGCCGGCCTTGAACCAGAAGATCGCGGAGATGCGTCCGAGCGGACGCCCCGCGAGTTCGAGAGCGGCAAGGGTGTTGTCGATCGTCGGCATATCGGGATGGGAGGAAATTGCCTCGATCTCTTCCTCGTGCGCTGCGAAGGCCTGATCGAATGCCGTGGAAAAATCCTCGTCCCTGACCGCGGTGAAGTCCGGCAGGCCGAGAGGTCCGGTCCAGTGAACCAGAGGGCCGGTGAGGAGTTCTGAACCGTCTTGGGGCAAAGCGGAGCACCTTCTGAAATCGTTCGAGGCGGGATGTAGGTCGCATTCGAGCCGCACGCAACGCACTTGACGGAACGAGAAGCCACTCTATAAGCAGTGCTGATAATAAGCCCTCCTTACAAAGATGCCCACTCGACACGACAGCGACAGCTTCGGCTTCATCATCGGCGACCTCTCGCGCCTTATCCGCGCTGAGATGGAGCGCCGCATCGCGGCAGCCGGTCTCTCGGTCACCCCGGGCGAAGGCAGGACGCTCCTGAACATCGCGCGCATCGGTGCCGTCCGGCAGAACGTGCTCGCCGATCGCATGGGCGTCGAGGCCATGACGCTGTCAGGCTATGTCGACCGGCTGGAACAGCGGCGCCTTGTCAGCCGTACCGTCGATCCCGCCGACCGACGCGCCAAGCTCGTCTCGCTGACCTCGGAGGCGGAAGGGGTGGTGGAGGAACTACGCGCCCTGGGAGATTCGCTGCGCGTCGACCTGAGCCGGACCATGCGCTCGGAGGAATGGGATGCGTTGATGGCCAGCCTCAGGCAAATCCGCGAGAACCTCACCGGAATGAAGTGCAAGGCACCGGCCGCGGTGGATACCAGCGAATGAATGTGCTTCCGCCGGAAAACCGGACCTTCATGACCGAGCGCCGGGTCGGGCTGATCGGCGCCTTCATGGTCGCCGTCGGTCCCGTGTCGATGGCGCTCTACACCCCCGCCATGCCCGAAATCGTCGATGCGTTCGGCACGACGGAGGCGGCGGTCAAGCTGACCTTGTCGCTCTATTTCGCCGGTTTCGCCTTTTCCCAGCTGATTTGCGGGCCGATGTCCGACGGCTTCGGACGCAAGCCGATCATCATCGCCTTCATGACCCTCTACCTCGCCGCGAGCGTGGTGGCGCTCTTTGCGCCGAACGTCGAAATTCTTATCGCGGCACGCTTCTTCCAGGGCGCCGGCGCGGCGGTCGGCATCGCCATCTCGCGCGCGCTGATCCGCGATCTCTTCCACAACGACCGCGCCGCCCGCATTATGAACCTTCAGGCCATCATCCTCGCCGTCGGGCCGGCGCTGTCGCCGACGCTGGGCGGAATCATCATGGAACTCGCCGGCTGGCACGCGATCTTCCTGGTCATGGTGGCCATGGGGTTGGGGGTGATCCTGGTGTCCTCTTTCGGCCTTCGCGAAACCGTCCCCAGAGACCTGTCACGGATCAGGCCGCGGGCACTCGTGAGCTCCTATGCGACACTTCTCGGCAGCGGCTATTTCATGCTGTCGAGCCTCGTGGTCGCCGGAACCGTCGGCGCGCTCTATACGCTCGCCACGGTGCTGCCCTTCATCCTGATCGACCGGGTCGGCCTGACCGCGACCCAGTTCGGCGTCGGCATGCTGTTGCAGTCGGGCAGCTTCTTCGTCGGATCGCTCATCGTGCGCCGCCTGCTGCGCACGATACCGGCGGCGCGCCTCGTGCCGGTCGGACTGGCCTTCGTCGGCGCCGGCGGCGTCGCCATCGCGGTGCTGCTGCGCATCGCCCCGCCGTCGTATCTGAGCGTCATGGGACCGATCGCGTCCTATGCGTTCGGCATCGCCTTCGTCATGCCGGCGATGATGGTCGCATCCGTGGCGCCGTTTCCCCGCATCGCCGGTTCGGCGTCCTCGATGTCCGGCTTCATGCAGATGGGCGGCGGTCTGCTGGGCGGCACGGTGGCCGCGCTGATAGGTGATCCGGTGGTGGCGACGGCAACGATCATTCCCGCCATGGGCTTCATTGCAATCGCAGCCTGGATCGGATGGAGCCTGCTCCCCGAGCCACCCGGCGTGACGCGGATAGGCTCGGGCTGAAATCTTCGCCTGTCAGTCGATCTCGGGCCGCTCGAAATCTCCGGTCTCGCGGTTCATTATCCACAACTCACCGGTGGAGATGTCGAACCAGGCGCCGTGCAGCGACAGGCGTCCCTTGCCTTCCAGTATCTTCACACAAGGGAAGGTGCGGAGATTGGCGATGGAATAGCGGATCGAGATCCGCTCCAGCGAGGTCTGCCTCTCTCCGACCGTCATCATCTTGTTGCCGGTAACCGTTTCGGCGGCCGGCGACACCAGGCTCATCCACTTGCCGATGAAATCGCCCGGCGACAGCGGTTCGGCGGAAGGGTCCAGCGCGGCGCGGATGCCGCCGCAGCGGCCGTGGCCGAGAACCACGATGTTCTTCACCTTGAGGCTCTGGACGGCGAATTCGAGCGCAGCGGAGGTCGAGTGATGGCGGTCGTCCGGCTCGTAGGGCGGAACGAGGTTGGCGACGTTGCGGACCACGAAGAGTTCGCCCGGACCCGCATCGAAGATCGTCTCGGGCGCGGCGCGCGAATCGCAGCAGGCGATCACCATGGTCTGCGGCTGCTGCCCCTTTCGCGCGAGCTCGCGATAGCGGGTCGTCTCGGTCGCATAGCGACCGCCCATGAAGTTGCGATACCCGGAAAGCAGCTCGGCAGGCAGATGGTCCATGGCTACCGTTTGCGGCACTGTGTTGGTTTCGTCAATGTCCAAGATGAGCCTCTCAGGTCCATATGGCGACCGGAAGTCCGTGCGAATCGCGCCCCGGAGGATCGGGGAACGGCACCGCTTCGCCCCGCGCACGCCGCGCCGCGACGAGCAGCACGGCGGCCGCGTCGAGGAAATCGTCTTCGCCGCAGCCACGCGGCGGTGTGGCGTCGAGGAAATCGTATGGAATGCCACAGGCCGAAAGGAGGTCGCGCCTTTCCGTCATGCCGGCCTTGTGGATCCTGTTCCTGACCTTCTTCGGCTCGGCCATCTCCTTCTCGCCGTTGAGGCGCCAGAAGGCGGCTTCGGGATGGGATTCGATCACCCGCTCGGCGATTTCCGGACGCTCCCGCAACAGCGTGTCGATCTCGCGGATCTTGGAGAAGATGCCGAAGGCCTGGATCGAGATGGCGCGCGGCGGATCGGAGGTGGCACGCGCCACGACGCTCGCCCGCCGGTGCGCGTCGTACCACGCTTCCAGATCGGTGAACTCGGCCGTCTCGGCATGGACCGCCGCGCGGGAGGGAATGGAAAAAACGCTCGACTGCCTCTCCCCGAGTCTTTCCCTGACCAGCCGTTCCGGCCCGCGCCCGCCATGGCCCACCCGGTCGGGAAGGCCGATCGGCATGTCGACGGCGATGATCGCCGAACTCGACAGACTGTCGACCAGATCCGAGAACCGCGCGAAAATGCGGGATTCCAGCGGGCGTCCCGGCCTCGAAACGACGGCGATCCAGCCTGCCTTGCACCCGTCCACGCCGGCGATCTCGATGTCGGGCAACGGGACCGGCCGGATTTCCCGCGCCGGCTGCGCGAGGTCGCGCAGGCGGATTCTCGTCGACGGCCGGACGAGGCTCTTGGCATCGGTCTCGATCTGCAGCTCGTCGCCGCCCCGCGCGGCGGTGCGCGACAGGATTTCGAAAACCGACGCGGTCGTGGACCGCAGCGCCTCGCCAGGCGCTTCGCCGGCCATCAGCCGCGCCAGGAACACGGCCGCCGTCAGGTCGCCCAAGCCGTTCGGCGGGTTCTCCACCAGCGGATGTTCGGCAAGAAACGCGCGCGACGGCGTCAACAGGAGGTTGGCGATCCCCTCCGGTCCCGTGGCCGGGGCGGAGGTGACCAGCATCTCGCGGGGAGCGGCGGACGCTGCCGCGGCCAGAATCGCGTCCGTGGTGTCGAGCACCGCTTCCACCAGCCACTCCAGTTCGTAGCGGTTGGGCGTGGCGATGTCGGCGCGCGGAAGGAGGTGGTCGCGGATCGAGACGGCCAGCGCCTGCGGAACATAGAGCCCTGCCTTGTCGCCGATGACCGGATCGCAGACGTAGAGCGCGGACGGATTGCGCCGCTTCACCGCATCGACCAGCGAGGCCACACTTTCGGCCTGCGCCGGGGTTCCGAGATATCCCGTCAGCACCGCGCCGACCTCGCCGAGCCAGGGCGCGGTTTCGAGATCGCGCAGCAGTGCGGCGAAGGCCTGGTCCTCAGGAACGATGCGCGTCGCGCGCCCGTGGCCCGGATGCCATGGCAGTATCACGGTCGGCACGGCCCAGACGGGGTGCCCCAACGTCTCAAGCGCGAAAACGGCGGCCCTGTTTCCGACGGACCCGCGAGCGACATGGCTGGAAATGACGATGACGGAGCGAGGCGCCCCCGGCGTGCCGGAACCCATCTCAGCGGCCGAGGAAGAAGGAGATCAGCCACCCGGCGAGGACGAAGAGCAAAATAACCCCGATGACCCGCCCGATCCGCGTTCCCCAGACTTCGATCGCGTCGTCCTGATCGGCATCGTCGGCGCGCATGTGCTTCTGGACTTTTCGGGTGGCACGCATGGCGAAGGAACCGGACGGATCCGATTCCTTGGCGACGCGATCCAGAATGCGTCGCGATTCCTCGTCGCTTCTTCGCCTGTGGTCGGCCATGGCGCGCCTCGGTTCCCGGCTGCATGCTTCTAGCCCGTTCCGGCGGATCGAGACAATGGCGCACGGGACGGTTGGGGGAGCGGATAAGGGTTCCTTGACCGTACGTAGGGGCTCGGGTCTCAAGGCTCTGTGATTTGACCTTGCCGTCCAGCGCCCTTCCTTCAGGACAGGACAGGAACGAAAGGAAGAATAAATGACACTCTTTTCACGCCGCGCAGCACTGCGGATGGCGGGCGGCATCGTCGCTTCGGCACTCATGTTGGGGGGCGCCGCCGCACATCATGGCTGGTCCTGGACCGAAGACGGCTTCTTCGAGCTCGAAGGCACCATCAGCGGGATCTACGTCGGCAATCCGCACGCCACTCTGGACGTCGATGTGAATGGAGAGACCTGGCGCGTCGAACTCGCGCCGCCCTCTCGCACGATCGCCGCGGGCTTCACCGAAGAAGTCGCAGCGGTGGGTGACGAGGTCAAGGCGATCGGCAATCGCTCGCGCGAATCCACCGAGCCCCGCATGAAGGCGGTCCGGATCGTCGTCAGGGGTGAGACTTACGACGTCTATCCCTATCGCGTCCCGTCCTGAAGATCTTGGACGGTTCGCCGCTGCTGGATTTGTTGACGGGGCTTGAGCGTCTTGCACCGGTGGAGGCGCTCAAGGCTTCCTTCATCGCCTATCCGGTGATCAACGCGGCGCACATCTTTGCCATCGGCTCGCTCGTCACGCTGGTTCTCATGATCGACCTCGCCGTGCTCGGAAGGCTCCCGGCATTGCGTAGCCGCCGGGAGTTCGCCGGAATGCTCCGCCCGCTGGCGTTGGGCGCCCTCGCGCTGGCGCTGGCGACCGGACTGCCAATGTTCGCCATCCGCGCGAGCGAGTACGCGTTCAACCCGGCTATCCGCCTGAAGATGCTCCTCCTGCTGGTCGCCGCGATCAATCTGGCCGCCTTCGTGCTTCTGGATCGCAGCGCGCGCACCGCAGGAGACTATCCGGCCGCCGCGAAAGCCTGCGCGGTCCTGTCGATGGCGCTCTGGCCGGCGATCCTGCTCTGCGGCCGCTTCATCGGCTTCATCTGAGCGGCGGCAGCCTCTGCCCGTTGACACGCGGCGGCGATCACCGGAATCTCGCGCCGCGAGCGAGGGAGCGGGACGTGCGAGGGGAAGTTCTCTATTTCGATCCGGAACGCGGCATCGGCTTCATCGGCGGCACGGACGGAAACCGCTACCATTTCGACCGGAGCGACCTGTCCGGCCGGGCCACGACGGACAAGGGAGAACGCGTCGAGTTCGTGACGGCAGGGAACCGGGCGCACAGCGTGGTCTCTCTCGATGCCCGGCCGGAGGCTGAGCCTGGCGATGCACCCGAGATCGTGCCCAGGAGACAGACCATCGGGACCAGCGTCCCGACGACGGGGCAGGCAGCGGTGGTGTCATCGCCTTTGTCCGACCAATCGCTGTTCGGCTATTTTCGCACCAGCATCTCAGGCAATTACGCGAATTTCCGCGGCAGGGCGCGGCGGAAGGAATACTGGGGTTTCGTACTCTTCTTTGCGCTGACGGTGATCTTCGTGACAGTCGCGGGTGTGGTGATCGATGCCGCGCTCGGCAATCTCGACAGCGAGGAGCCCGTCTTCACGTCGCTCTTCGCGGTCCTCGTGGTGCTCGCCATGATCGTCCCGGCGCTCGCCGTCACGGTGCGCCGAATCCACGACATAGGCCTGTCGGGATGGTTCATCCTGCTCGGCCTGATCCCGACCTTCGGCAACCTGATCATCCTGGTCTTCGCGATGATCCCGTCGCAAAAGCGCGAGAACTGGTGGGGACCGGTCCCGGTCGGAGCCGCCTGAAGCCGGCGGCTACCTCAGGCCGACATTGCCAGGAACTTCTCCACGATCGCGTCGCCCATGGCACCGGTGCCGACGTCGGTCATGCCGTCCGACAGGATGTCGCGGGTGCGCAGTCCGTCGTCGAGCACGGCGGCGATTGCCTTCTCCAGCCGATCGGCCTCCGGCACCATTCCGAAGGAGTAGCGCAGGCACATGGCGAAGGAGGCGATCATGGCGATCGGATTGGCGATGCCCTGGCCCGCGATGTCGGGAGCCGAGCCGTGCACCGGCTCGTAGAGCGCCTTGCGGGCACCGGTCTTGGCATCCGGCGCGCCAAGCGAGGCGGACGGCAGCATGCCGAGCGAACCCGTCAGCATCGCCGCCACGTCCGACAGCATGTCGCCGAACAAATTGTCGGTGACGATCACGTCGAACTGCTTGGGCCAGCGTACCAACTGCATGCCGCCGGCGTCGGCCAGCATGTGGGAGAGCTCGACGTCCGGGTACTTCGCCTTGTGGGTGGCGGTCACCACCTCGTTCCACAGCACGCCCGACTTCATGACGTTGCGCTTTTCCATCGAGCAGACCTTGTTGCGGCGCGTGCGCGCCAACTCGAAGGCGACACCCGAAATACGCTCGATCTCGAACGTGTCGTAGACCTGCGTGTCGATCGCCCTCTTCTGGCCGTTGCCGAGGTCGGTGATGGTCTTGGGTTCGCCGAAATAGACGCCGCCGGTGAGTTCGCGGATGATCAGTATGTCGAGCCCTTCGACAACTTCGGGCTTGAGCGAGGAGGACTGCGCCAGCGCCGGATAGCAGATCGCCGGACGAAGGTTGGCGAACAGCTCCATGTCCTTCCTGAGCCGCAGCAGGCCGGCCTCGGGCCGCATTTCATAAGGCACCGCGTCCCATTTCGGCCCGCCCACCGCGCCGAACAGCACCGCGTCGGCGGCCATGGCCTTCGCCATGTCGTCTTCCGAGATCGCCTGGCCGTGGGCGTCGTAGGCGCAGCCGCCGACGAGCCCCTCCTCGGTTTCGAAACCGGCGCCGAGCCGGTCGTTCATGGCGGCGATCAGCTTGCGCACCTCCGCCATCGCCTCGGGGCCGATGCCGTCACCGGGAAGAAGAAGCAGTTTGCGCGATGACATGAAGGTCGCCCTCTCCGAACAAGAAAAAAGTCCGCGTCTAGCTAGCGACGAAGCGGCAAAGGCGCAAGCGCGCAGCGCACTCCGAAGGTGGTTGCACTTGTTGGCTCAGGTTCGTTGCCGGAGGGGAGTTCGCGGGTCGGCAGACGTTGGTAGGCCGTTGCGTGGTCCCTGACCTCAGAAATCGCTCGGAACGAGCGCCGAAACGGCCTCCGGCCATTCGGCCAGGTCCGGCCAGTAGCGGGTGCGATCGTCCTCCTTCTGGGCGAAATAGATCGTCTGCTCCTCCGGATCCACGACCACGACACTGTCGGAGATGCCGCAGGCATGCGGAACGCAGCCTCTCGCGACGAGCTTGCCGTCGGACGCGATCTCCGGCTCCCCAGCGGTCCCCAGTCCGGCAGCAACGGTTCCCATTCCGTCTCCAAGGAGGTCTTCGGCGGCCGCATGGATGTCGGCATTGCGGAAGATGTCCAGCGGATGACCGATCGAGGCCGCATCGAACGTCGACCACGAGGTGCCCGGCTGCGGGGCATAGACAATGCGGCCTTGCAGGCCAAAGCCTTCGCCAGGCGCCCAGCGGGTGACGTCCGCGACGGTGCCTGGCAGCAATTGGGGAATAAAGAACACCGCCAATTCCGAGATGGCGGGCGGAGGCGTCATGCAGTCGGCCGCCGTCATCTCGAGAGTGACGTCGCCGTCCTCGGGCTTCCACACCATACCGACCGATGGCGCGCAGGCATTGCCGCCCGGTCCGATATAGAAGAATGCGACGTCGGTTCCGCCGACGTCGGCGATCCTTTCGAAGAAGGCGAAATAGTCGCGGGCGAGTTCGCGACCATCGAAGGCGAGCACCTTTTCGAAGTCCGGCGTCTCGGTGATCGTCAGTTCGCCATCCGCGAAGGGAATGCGCTCCGGCTCCTGGTCCTGCGCCGCCGCGGGCAGCACGAGAGGGAGCGAGACGAGAACCACCGACAGGGTACGTCGAAGAAGGGACACCGGAAACCTCCAGAAGGATCGGCTGCAGTCTAGCGCGCAGCCCCGTCGACAAGAAACCATCTTCCTGGGCTACCCCTCGATGACGATGCCCCTGAGGATGCGGCGCACCAGCGGCGCGACGATCAGGACGGCCGGAAAGGCGACGGCCCAGGACGGGAACCACGCCGCCATCCATCGGATGAGGAAGCCGGCGTCGACACCCGATGCAATGGCAGTGGAGAGGCCGGACACGATGCACGACATCATGCCCGACAGGAGCAGCCCGAAGGCGATTGGCTCGAGCCGCCGGGGAAGAAACGGCTTCATCGCAATATGGAATTCAGGCCCAGGGACGCGTCTCGGCGAGCTTCTGCTCGTAGCTGGCGATCGAGGGCGCCTTTTCCAGCGTCAGGCCGATGTCGTCGAGGCCGTTCAGCATGCAGTGGCGGCGGAACCCGTCGAGTTCGAAAAGGACTACCCCCCCGTCCGGACCCCGGATTTCCAGCGCTTCGAGATCGACCGAAATGGTGGCGTTGGACCCGCGCGAGGCGTCGTCCATCAGCTTGTCGAGGTCCTCCTGGCTGACCTGGATCGGCAGGATGCCGTTCTTGAAGCAGTTGTTGTAGAAGATGTCGGCGAACGAGGTGGAGATCACGCAGCGGATGCCGAAATCGAGCAGCGCCCACGGCGCGTGCTCGCGCGAGGATCCGCAGCCGAAATTGTCGCCGGCGACAAGAATCTGCGCATTGCGGTAGGCCGGCTTGTTGAGCACGAAGTCGGGGTTCTCAGTGCCATCCTCGTTGTACCGCATCTCGGCGAACAGACCCTTGCCGAGCCCCGTCCGCTTGATCGTCTTGAGATAATCCTTCGGGATGATCATGTCGGTGTCGACATTGACGATCGGCAGGGGTGCCGCGACCCCGGTCAGCTTGGTGAATTTTTCCATCTTCGGATGCCCGCGCTTTCGGCTGAGTTTCTTCCGGCATGGCTTTACACAGCTTGCTCGCTCAAATCAAAGGGGCGGCTTATGCCGCCGCCCCTTCAAATTTGTCCGGTTCTAGACGCGCCGCACCGCCATGACACCGGTCTCGGTGCCCGTCAGCCGCCGCGAGCGGCCGTCCGAGCCGATCACCATGGTGACCCGGCGCCGCTTGGACGAGAACAGCTCCGAGGTGACCACGTCGACCGGCGGGTCGAAGGCAATGGTGGCGCGCCACAGGTCGGGCTTGATCGTCTCTTCCAGCCCGAACACGTGTCCCTGCGCGGGCCTGCCGTTGAAGGTGCCCTCGATCCGGTCGCCGACGGCGAAGGGGGCGGCCGAATTCTGCGGCATCGCCGCAGCCGGGCCGGCCATGGTCGCCTGTGCCGAAAGCGTGTTCCAGTCGCGCACGCCGTTCTGCCGGGCGACGAGTTCCAGCGCGCGGCCGTGGCTGATGGCGACCCCGTCGGCGGAAAGCGCCTCGCGCAGGCGCCGCGCCTGGGACTTGTAGGTCTCCACGGGATTTTCGAATGTCTGGACGATGGTCATCGTTGTTCTCCTATCGATCTTGCGACCGGCATCGGGATGACGGGAGTCCGCCTTGCCGTTCCAGCCGTCGCATGACAGGGAAACGATGTCTTGTCGGAAGCTTCACCTTGGCTTTCGCCCGCGGACGGCGGGGGCTTCCGGCCCCGGAGCGCACAGATAGGTGCGACATGCCGCCGCGTCAATGGCGGGACGAGATCGTCTCAGATCACGTTCAATTCGCGATACGGCCGTCCCTGAGCGACCCTCTCGTAGCCGAAGACCGAACAGTCGATCGTGCGGTAGCCGCCATGCACGATCAGTTCCGCCAGCGCCCTGCCGACCGCTGGTGCCTGCTGCAGACCGTGGCCGGAGAAGCCGTTGGCGAAGATGAAGTTTTTCACTTCAGGATGCTGGCCGATCACCGCGTTCTGGTCGAGCGTGTTGTAGTCGTAGTGCCCGGCCCAGGCGCGTCCGACCTTGATCGCCTCGAAGGCCGGGATTCGGGCGGCGAGCACCGGCCAGATGGTTTCCTCGAAAAGCGGCCAGTCTGGCTCGAAGTCGCCGGGATCGGCCGCTCGGTCCGTCTCGTGCGGTTCGGCCCCTCCGGTGATGTAGACCGAGCCCTCCGGCCGCACGTAGATGCCCGACGGGTCGACCAGGAGAGGCATGTCGTCGAAGCGCTCGCGCGCCTCGAACACGAAGACCGAGCGTTTCCGAGGCTCGACCGGCAACGCGATGCCGGCCATCGCCGCTACCCGGCCGCCGTTTGGACCGGCCGCGTTCATGACGATCCCGGCCTCGAGGCGTTCGCCATTGTCGAGTTTCACGGCGGTGATGCGGTTTCCCTGCCGATTCAGTCCCGTTACGGAGGCCCGGATCATGTCGATCTTCCGGTCCTTCAGCGCCTTGCGGAACAGCATCAGCAGCGCGTGTGCATCGAACCAGCCTTCGCCGGAGCGGCCCCAGGCGCCGCCCGCGATCCCCTCGGTCGAGAGCCAGCCGAAGCGCCGCGACAGCGCCGCCGCGTCCTCCATGAGGATGTCGGCGCCTTCCGCCGTCTGCACCGCATGGCTCGCCTTCAACACCGGCAGGCCTTCTTCGGAAGCCAGGATGAGATATCCCTTTTCGCGGAAGGCGATGTCGGCCTCAGCACCGAATTCCTGCTTCAGGCGCCGGAACAGGGCGAGCGTGTATTGCGAGAGCCGGATGTTCTCCGCGATCGAGAACTGCTGGCGGATCGAGGCGCAGGAGAGCGTCGTCGCCGCCCGCGCGAACTGCGGGTCGCGTTCGACGAGCGCGATGGTGCCTGCAAAACCCTCCTCGCGCAGATGCCACGCGATGGAGCTGCCGACGATGGCTCCGCCGATGATGACGATGTCGTAGCCGGCCAAGCTGATCTCCGTTGCGGCGAGGGAACTGCGACCAGCGGCGCAGGTGCCGCATCGCGGCGGGACTTGCAAGGCAAATCGCTCCGCGCGATGTAGGGTCATGCAGATAGGATACCGCCCCCGCCGCTCGGTGCTCTACGTACCGGCCTCGAACGAGAAGGCCCTCGCCAAGGCGGCGTCGCTCGCCTGCGATGCCGTCGTCGTCGACCTGGAGGACGCCGTGGCGCCGGACGCCAAGGGCGCGGCCCGCGCCCGCCTCGCCGACTTCTTCGCATCCCGCGGCTCCGGCGGTCCGGAACTGGTGGTGCGTATCAACGCGCTGTCCAGCGAATGGGGCGTCGAGGACCTCGAGGCTGCCTGCGCCTGCCGGCCCGACGCGATCCTTCTGCCCAAGGTGGACGGCCCGCGCGACCTGCTGGACGCCAACGACCGGCTCGACGCGATGGACGCGCCGCCGGACCTCTCCCTCTGGGCGATGGTGGAAACGCCGCGCGGTATGCTGAACCTCGGCGCCATCGCCGAACTCGGCCGCGACCGCGGCGCGCGGCTCGCCTGCCTGGTTGCCGGCACCAACGACCTCGTCAAGGAGACCGGCGTCCGCGCCACGCCGGACCGCGGCTTTCTCATGCCCTGGCTGATGCAGATCGTGCTCGCCGCGCGCGCCGGCGGGCTCGACGCGCTCGACGGCGTCAGCAACGACTTTCGCGACCTGGAGGCCTTCGCCCGGGAATGCGACCAGGGCCGCGCCATGGGGTTCGACGGCAAGACGCTCATTCATCCCGCCCAGATCGCGTCGGCCGAGGGCGCCTTCTCGCCTTCCGAGGCGGAGCTTTCGGATGCCCAGCGCATCGCCGAGGCTTTCGACCAGCCCGAAAATGCCGGCAAGGGCGTCATCCAGATCGACGGTAGGATGGTCGAGCGCTTGCACCTGGAACAGGCCAGGCGGCTCCTGGCCAAGGCCGCCACGCAACGAGGATCCTGACGTGAAGCTCTACCGTTTTCTTTCCGGCCCCGACGATTCGAGCTTCTGCCACAAGGTCACCGCGGCCCTGAACAGGGGCTGGCACCTCCACGGCTCTCCTACCTACGCCTTCGACGCGGAGACGAAGACCATGCGCTGCGGTCAGGCGGTGGTGAAGGAGGTCGACGGGGTGGATTACGAGCCGGGCATGAAGCTTTCCGAGCAATAGCCGGACGGACGGGCCACCGTCGTCAGGGAGCGGCTTCCTCGATCTTCTGCATGTCGTCGTCGGACAGGCCGAAATGGTGGCCGATCTCGTGGATCAGCACGTGGGTGATGATGTCGCCCAGCGTCTCCTCGTTCTCGGCCCA
Organism: Aquibium oceanicum; assembly: GCF_001889605.1. Taxonomy (NCBI): domain Bacteria; kingdom Pseudomonadati; phylum Pseudomonadota; class Alphaproteobacteria; order Hyphomicrobiales; family Phyllobacteriaceae; genus Aquibium; species Aquibium oceanicum. The sequence goes on from NZ_CP018171.1 coordinate 357,578, forward strand.
GTAGTCGAGGATCGCGCGGCGGTAGAGCGTCACCCGGTTCGGGCCCTCGCCGGTCGCCGGATTCCAGCGCTCGGCGATGCCGCGGCCCTCGAACAGGCCGAGCAGGTCGAAGGGGGTCTCCAGCGAGAGATCGTCCATGATCTCCTCCTCGGGAAACTCCGTCATCTGGATGACGATCTCGCCGGTGAGCTTACGGAACTCGTCCGGCAGGTGGGCATAAGCTTCCAGGGCCAGCAGTTCCATCTCCTCGATGGAGGGGGAGAGTTGCTCGTGCCAGTCCCGGGTCTGGTAGATGCGTGCCATTTGTCGTCCTTTTGCGGCCATATAGCCTTTTGCGGTCCCGCTTGCGAGAGGGCCGGGGCCCGATGGCGGTCCGCTCACGGGACTAGAGGAATAAATTCTCCGAGACTCCGCTTGACTCTTTCGCGGGCCTCTGGAATCCATAAGAACATAACAGGAACAGAAATGCAGGAAGCAGGGCCATGGCGACCTCCGCCGCGGCGCGGGGCACCCTTTTTGCCTTGCGACGGAAAATCGCGAAGATCGAGGGCGCGCCCGCCGACACCCTGTCGCCGGACGAAGTCGGCATCGCGCCGGAGGGGGTGGTGCTGCGCGAAGGCGGAAGCCCGCTTCGCCATCCGGCGCTGACCGGCGGCCTGATCGCCACCGGCGACCCGGATTTCGACGCCGCGCTGGGCGGAGGCATTCCGCGCGCCGCGCTGACGGAAATCCACGGTGCCGAAATGCGCGACGCGGGCGCGGTGACGGGCTTTGCACTCGGCCTGTGCGCGACCGCAATAGGGGCGGCTTCGAAAAACCTGCCGCTCCTGTGGATCGCGCCTTCGGAAAACAACTGCGAGGCTGGTTTCCCGTATGCGCCCGGACTGCTCGACCTGTTCGGGATTACGCCGGAAAACCTGCTGACCTGCGAGACGCCGAAACTCGCCGACGCGCTCTGGGTGGCGGAGGAGGCGGCGCGCCTGTCCACGCTCGGCGCCGTGCTTCTGGAACTGCGCGGCAACCCGAACAGGGTCGACCTCACCGCCACCCGCCGCCTGCATTTCCGCGCCCGGGATGCCGGCCGCCCGGTCTTCCTGCTCCGCCAGTCGGCCACGGCGGAACCGACAGCCGCTCCGCTGCGGCTTTCCGTATCGCCTGCTGCTGCGGGGATGCGCCGCACGGTGGCCGGCCCGCTTGCCGGCTCGATCGGTCCCCCGGCCTTCCTGGTCGAGATCGGCAAGAGCCGGGTGGCACGGTCCGGCAGCTTCGAACTGGAATGGAACTCTCATGAACGCTCTTTCCGGAAAAGAGGGCCAGAGGTACCTGGCTCTGTGGTTCCCGTACCTGTCCACCGAGGGCATCTGGCGCCGGCGTCTCGGCCGCTCCTGGCGCGGGACGCCGCCTTCGCGGCGGGCGCCGCTGATCGTCAGCCGTCGCGAGAAGAACGCGCAGCGGATCGCCGCCCTCGACGAGCAGGCTGAAGCGCTCCGGCTGAAGCGAGGCATGGGGATCGCCGATGCCCGCGCCATGCATCCGGCGATCGAGATCGTCGAGGCCGATCCGGCCGCCGACCGCCGCCTGCTCGAAGGCCTCGCCGACTGGTGCGATCGTTATACGCCGCTGGTGGCGATCGACGGCGAGGACGGACTCTACCTCGACATTTCCGGCTGCACGCATCTGTTCGGCGGCGAAGGGAAGATGCTGAAAGACCTTCTGGCACGACTTTCCGAACAGGGTTTTCGCGCCCGCGCCGGCATCGCCTCGACAGCCGGGACGGCCTGGGCCGCGGCGCGCTTTTCCGGCGCGACGATCATCGCGCCGGGGGAGGAAGCGGCTTTTCTGGCAGGCCTGCCGCTTGCCGCCCTGCGCCTCGACGGGACGGTGTGCGCCGCGCTGGAGAGCGTCGGGCTGCGCAGCGTCGGCGCCATCCTCGACGCACCGCGCGCGCCGCTGGCGCGCCGCTTCGGCCGCATGCCGGTGACCCGCCTCGACCAGGCGCTCGGCCGGGTGGAGGAAGCCGTCTCGCCGCGCCTGCCGGTCGCCACCCTCTCCGTCGAGCGCAACCTCGCCGAACCCGTGCAGCGCATGGAAGACATCGAGGAACTCGTCTTCCTGCTGGCCGTGACGGCCAAAGGCAGTCTCGAGACGCGCGGCGAGGGAGCGCGGCTCCTGGAACTGGCGCTCTTCCGGGTCGACGGCGACGTCAGCCGCGTCGCCGTCGGGACGTCGCGGCCGATGCGCGAGCCACACCTGATCCGCAAATTGTTTCACGAGAAACTTTCCGCGACCGAGATCGACGCCGGTTACGGCTTCGATCTGGTCCGGCTTTCGGTGCGCGAGAGCGCCCGCTTCGACACCCGTCAGGGCGACCTCGTGGCTGCGAGGGTGGCGGACGAAGAGAGGCTTGCCCTGTTCGCCGACCGGGTCGGCGCGCGCCTGGGCCGGCAGACGATCCGGCGGCCGGTCCTGGCCGAAAGCCATTTGCCGGAGCGCGCCATGACGACCGTCGCCTTCGCCGACGCCCCGGCGGTGGAACACGCGGCACTCTCCCTCGACCTCGGGGAACGGCAGGTTCCGGAGGCGGTCGAGCGGCCGATCCGGCTCTTCGGTCGCCCCGAGCCGATCGAGGCCTCGGCCGAGGTGCCGGAAGGGCCGCCCTTTTCCTTCCGCTGGCGGCGCACGCTTTACCGCGTCGCCCGCGCCGAGGGTCCCGAGCGCATCGCGCCGGAATGGTGGCGTGCCTCGGCGGAGGAGCGGACCCGGGACTATTACCGCGTCGAGGATACGAGGGGCCGGCGTTTCTGGCTGTGCCGAGAAGGTCTTTACGACGGCTCACCGGTCATGCCGCGCTGGTTCGTGCACGGCCTGTTCGCATGACCGCCACGGCCTCCCCCCGGCCCGATGCGCCGGCCTATGCCGAATTCGCGGTACAGTCGAACTTCTCCTTCCTGCGCGGCGCCTCCGGCCCCGAGGAGATGGCGGTGACGGCCAGGCGCCTCGGCATCGCCGCCCTGGGGCTCGCCGACCGCAACACCGTCGCGGGCGTCGTGCGGGCCTGGAAGATGGCGGAGAAGGAGGGCCTCGCCTATCATCCCGGCTGCCGCCTCGTCTTTTCCGACGGCACGCCGGACGTGCTCGCCTATCCCCGCAACAGGCAGGGCTGGGGGCATCTGTGCCGTATGCTGACCGAGGCCAACGCGCTCGGCGAAAAGGGCAACCCCGACCTGCGGCTGCCCGGCCTGATGGAGTGGGGCAACGACATGTCGCTCGCCGTCCTGCCGCGCCTGGAGGCGGAGGGAGCGGCGGAACTTTCGCTTCTGCGCGGCCTAGGCGACCGTTTCGGCCGGGCCATGCGGGTGGCGGTCGCGCCCGCTTACGCCGGCAGGGACCGCTGGCGCCTCGAACAGGCCGCGGCCCTGGCGGATGCCGCCGGCCTGCCGCTGATGGCCTGCAACGACGTGCTCTACCACGAGCCCGGCCGGCGGCCCTTGCAGGATCTCGTCACGGCCATCCGCCTCAACACGCCGGTGGCCGATGCCGGCTTCGAACTGCGCGCCCATGCGGAACGGCACTTCAAGCCGCCATGGGAGATGGCGCGACTGTTCCGGCAGCATCCCGAGGCACTGGCCGAAACGCTGCGCTTCGCATGGGAGCTCGATTTCTCGCTCAACGACCTGCGCTACAACTATCCCGACGAGCCGACCCGCGACGGCGCCTCGCCCCAGGAGGAACTCGCCCGCCTCACCTGGGAGGGTGCGGCCTGGCGCTATCCCGACGGTACCCCGGACAGGATCGCGGCGCTCATCCGCCACGAGCTGGCCGTGGTCGAGAAGCTGCAATACGCCCGCTATTTCCTGACCGTCCACGACATCGTCCAGCATGCCCGCTCGAAGGGCATTCTGTGCCAAGGGCGCGGATCGGCCGCCAATTCGGTGATCTGCTACTGCATCGGCATCACCGACGTCGGCCCAGACATCATGGACCTTTTGTTCGAGCGATTCATCTCGGAGGAGCGCAACGAGCCGCCCGACATCGACGTCGATTTCGAGCACGACCGGCGCCACGAGGTGATCGCCTATATCTACGAGAAGTACAGCGCCAAGCGGACCGCGCTTGCCGCCTCCGTGGTCACCTATCGCGGCCGCTCCGCCATGCGCGAGACGGCCAAGGCGCTGGGGCTTTCAGAAGACGTCATGTCGGCGCTTTCCGGCACGATCTGGGGCTGGTCCACCGCCGGGCTCGGCGAGGACGAGGTAAAGGCGGCGGGCCTCGACATGACCGACCCGGCGACGCGGCACGTCATTGCGCGCTCCAACGAGATCATGGGCTTTCCGCGCCATCTGTCGCAGCATGTCGGCGGCTTCGTCATCACCCGCGACCGGCTGGACGAGGTTGTGCCCATCGTCAAGACGGCGATGGAAGAGCGCAAGATGGTGGAGTGGGACAAGGACGACCTCGACGCGGTCGGCATCCTCAAGGTCGACATCCTGGCGCTCGGCATGCTGTCGTGCCTGCGGCGCGCCTTCGGGCTCCTCAAGGACCACTACGGTCGCGACCTGACGCTGGCGACGCTCCCCAAGGAAGAGCCGGACGTCTACGACATGATCTGCCGCGCCGACACGATCGGCGTTTTCCAGATCGAGAGCCGGGCGCAGATGACCATGCTGCCGCGGCTCAGGCCCAGAAAATTCTACGATCTCGTCATCGAGGTGGCGATCGTGCGGCCGGGGCCGATCCAGGGCGACATGGTCCATCCCTATCTGCGCCGCCGACAGGGCCTGGAGGAAGCGGAATATCCAAGGCCCGAGCTGAAGGAAGTGCTCCACCGCACGCTCGGCGTGCCGCTGTTCCAGGAACAGGCGATGAAGATCGCCATCGTCGCCGGCGGTTTCACGCCGGGCGAGGCCGACCAGCTGCGCCGCGCCATGGCCACCTTCCGCCGTGTCGGCACGATCGGAACGCTGCGGCAGAAGATGATCGACGGCATGATAGCGCGTGGCTACGAGCAGGATTTCGCCGAGCGCTGCTTCAAGCAGATCGAGGGTTTCGGCGAATACGGCTTTCCCGAAAGCCACGCCGCCTCCTTCGCACTGCTCGTCTACGCCTCCTGCTGGTTCAAGGCGCGCTATCCGGACGTCTTCTGCGCAGCGATCCTCAATTCCCAGCCCATGGGGTTCTATGCGCCCTCGCAGCTGGTGCGCGATGCGCGCGAGCATGGGGTGGAACTCCGCGAGCCCGACGTCAACCATTCCTCCTGGGACTGCACCCTCGAGCAGGCGCCCTTCGAACCGGCTAGCATCGCCGGCCGCCATGCCGAAATGCGCGGCGTCATAAGGACCCGCCATGCCGTGCGTCTCGGCCTGCGCCAGATCAAGGGCCTGCGGCAAGACGAGATGGATCTCCTCGTCGAGCGGCGAGGCGCCGGTTATGACTCCGTGCGCGATCTGTGGCTGCGCTCGGGGCTCGCGAAGGCCACGATCGCCAGGCTCGCCAAGGCGGACGCTTTCCGCTCGCTCGGCCTGGATCGCCGAGAGGCCCTGTGGGCGGTGCAGGCGCTTGACGATACCGGATCGGGCGGCTTCCTGCCCCTGCTCGACGATCCCCGTATTGCGCTCGCTGACCACGAGCCCGAGATGCGCTTGCCGTCGATGCCGCTAGGCGAACACGTCATCCACGACTACCGCACGCTGACACTTTCCTTGAAGGCGCATCCCGTCGCCTTTCTGCGAGACCGCCTCCATGCCGAACGGGTGGCGCGCAATTGCGAGCTCGAAACCATCCGCAACGGCACGCGGGCGCTGGTTTCCGGCCTCGTGCTCGTCCGCCAGCGTCCGGGTTCGGCCAAGGGCGTCATCTTCATGACCATCGAGGACGAGACCGGGGTGGCCAACGTCATCGTTTGGCCGAAGGTCTTCGAACGCTTCCGCTCGGTGGTTCTGGGCGCGCGGCTGGTCAGGGTTCGAGGTAAGGTGCAATCCGAATCTGGCGTCATCCATGTCGTGGCCGACCACGTCGAGGACATTTCCGCCTGGCTCGGCACGCTGTCGGAGGAGGCACATCTCATCGACGGCCTCGCCAATGCCGACGAGGTCAGGCGGCCCGTGGTCGAACTGCGGGAAAAGATGTCACAGGGCTCGCGCCTGGCACAGCTCATCGAGGAAGTCCCCGGCCTGCGCCAGGACTACCAGGAACTGGCGAAACGCTCCGGCGCGGTGATGCCCAAGGGAAGGAACTTCCATTGACGTCCCCCAGGTCTCCCGACACCGGCATCGCCGGAAACATCGATACCGGTCAGGTCTTCCCAGGTTTCGCGCCAGGCGCATCGGTTCTGAGCGAGCGTGCCTCCGACGGGAGCATGATCGGGATGCCGTCGCGCACGGGGTAGGCAAGCATGGCCGATTTCGACACAAGCTCGGACTTTTCCGCGTCGTAGACCAGCGGTCCCTTGGTCATCGGGCAGGCCATGAGCTCGAGAAGCTTCGGATCGATCCTGGCGGTTCTCTCGCTGGCAGCCATGTCTGTTTCCCTTGCCTGTTGGGAGGTCTATTGCAGGCTCGCGCCGGAGCCGTCACCTTCCCGCGCCATCGCCATCTCGGTGATGGCGATCAAGGTCTCGGCGCGGGTCCTGAGATCCGGCGCCTCCAGCAACGCCTGCTTCTCGCTGGCGCCGTAGGGGGCCATCATGGAAAGCGCGTTGACGAGCGTGGCGTTTTCCGCCCGGCTGATGCTGTTCCAGTCCGCCTCGAGGTCGTTGGCGGCGAGATAGGCCCGGAACGCCTTCAACAGCGCATCCCGGTCGACATCTGCCGCTTCCTTTTCGAGGTCGAGGTCGCCCCCGAAGACCATGATTCGGCATTTGCGGAACGGCGCGCGCGAGGCGACCTCCTCGACCACCCGGAAGCGGCACACGCCCTGAAGCGCGATGAGATAGCGGCCGTCGCCAGTCTCGGCGAACGAGGTCAGGCGGCCGAGGCACCCGACCTCGCAAAGCTCGGGCTCGCCGTCGGGCCGCACGGCTCCGTCGAGCCGCGGCTGTATCATGCCGATGAGGCGGCTGCCGGAGATGACGTCGTCGATCATCTGGATGTAGCGCGGCTCGAAGACGTTGAGCGGCATGCGCCCGCTCGGCAGCAGCAAGGCCGCCGACAGCGGAAAGACCGGCACGACGTCGGGCAGATCGCCTGTCTTCCTGTAATGGGCATTACCCGCCTGCACGCCGCTTCTTCCTCTCGCTCTCGCACCTACGGATATGGAACAGTTTGCGCAAAGCGCAACGGCCGGATCGACATCCGCCCGACTACGAGAAGAGTAGCGAGGACAGCCGGCGCCGCGCCGAGAGCGTCGCGGGGTCGGTCATGCCCCATGCTTCGAAGAATTTCAGCAGCTGGGCGCGGGCGCCGTCGTCGCGCCAGCTCCGGTCGGCACGCACGATGTGGAGCAAATTGTCCGCCGCTTCCATGCGATCGCCCTGCGCGTTCTGGATCAGGGCGAGATCGAAGCGGGCATCGTGATCCTGCGGGTCGGTTTCCAGCCGGTGCACAAGCTGGCGGGGATCGCCGATGGCGCTGACCTCTTCGGCGAGCGCGATGCGCGCCCGCACGCTGGCGAGTTCCGGCGGCTCCTTCTCATCCGCCGGCACCTCGGAAAGGAGCTCCCTCGCTGCGTCGACGTCGCCCGCATCGAGCATTAGCCCCGCGAGCCCCCCGACCGCCACCGCATTGCCGGGCACCGCTTCAAGCACGCTGCCGTAGATCGCCGCCGCCGTGTCGCGGTCGCCGGCCGCGAGCGCCTCCGCAGCCTGTTCCAGCGCCTCCTCCAGCGGATCCGGGGCCTTGCCGCCGACCTTCTTGATGAACTCGCGCACCTGGCTTTCCGGAAGGGCGCCCATGAACCCGTCGAGAGGGCGGCCATCGCGGAAGGCGATCACGGCCGGGATCGACTGGATCCCGAGCTGCCCGGCGATCGACGGGTGGTCGTCGATGTTCATCTTGACCAGCTTCACGGCGCCGCGCGCCTCGCGGACCACCTTTTCGAGCACTGGCGTCAGCTGCTTGCAGGGGCCGCACCACGGCGCCCAGAAATCGACCAGCACGGTCTGCTTTCGCGATTCCTGGATGACGTCGGCGGTGAACCCGGCGGTCGTCGTGTCCTTGATCAGGTCCGAACCCCCGTTCGCCGCCGCCGGCGCGGCCGGTTCCCGGGCCGCGGGGGGCTGCGCTCCGAAGCTGATGTCGTAGCCGCCGCTCTGCCCGGCGAACGGATTGTCCCTGCTGTTCATCTGTCTGGCTTTCCGGTTGGTTCGAAAATCGCCTTCAATGTGGCATCGCACCCGTCACGTTCAAGACGAGCGGCTCGTGTCCCGTCGCCTCGGCGAAACGAAGAAGGTCGCCGCTCGCGATGGAGGTCGTCGCTTCGTTCGTCAACGGATGGCAGTTCACGATCGCATTCTGCATCAGCTGCCGGTCGAGCACCAGCGTGACCCGGCCTTCAGTGTCGTTGACGACGCCGAACGCGGTGACGGCGCCCGGCTGCACGCCGAGGAGTTCCAGGAGCGCGTCGGGCTTCCCGAAGGAAACACGGCCGGTGGCGCCGATGATCTGGTGGATGGTCTTCAGGTCGACCTCGGCCTCCTCCCCGACGGTGACGAGGAAGTAGCGCCCCTTCTTGTCCTTCAGGAACAGGTTCTTTGTGTGCGCGCCGGCGATCTGCCCGCGCAAGGCCTGGGACTCGGCGACGGTGAACAGCGGCGGGTGTTCGACCGTGGTGGTCGAAATGCCGATCGCGTCGAGATAGGCGAGGAGTTCGGCCGGGGTCTTCGGCATGATGCGGGTCCGCGTCTGTTCAGCCCGCCCCGTCTAGGCCAAACGGCCCGGAGAGTGCAAGCACGCCAAGCGCGGCGGGAGGGCCGGTGGGAACGCGCCCTTCAGGCGAAATGGCAGCTCACCGAGCCGTGGGGCCCGAAATCCGCGAAGATCGTATCCCCGCTGCGCGCCTCGATCGGCCGGATGAAGGAGCCGGCCAGCACGACCTGCCCCGGCTCGATCGACGATCCGTAGAGGGCCAACCGGTCGGCGAGCCACGCGATGCCGCGGGCCGGATGGTTGAGCACGCCGGCACCAAGGCCCGTCTCCTCCACCTGGGCGTTGCGCGAGACGATCGCTCCCACCCAGCGCATGTCCAGCGCATCGGGCCGCATGGCGCGCCCGCCGAGAACGACGCCCGCATTGGCCGCGTTGTCGCAAACGGTGTCGACGATGGTGCGCGCCTTGCCGGTACGCGGGTCGCTCCTCAGGATGCGCGTGTCGAGGATTTCGAGCGCCGGCGTCACGTAGTCGGTGGCGTTCATCACGTCGAACACGCTCGTGCCGTTTCCCTTCAGCGGCGCCTTCATGACGAAGGCGAGTTCCGCCTCGATGCGTGGCTGAATGAAGCGGGCCGCCGGGATGGTGGCGCAGTCGTCGAACATCATGTCGTCGAGCAGCACGCCGGAATCCGGTGTGTCGATGTTCAGCGCTTGCTGCATCGCCCGCGACGTCAGGCCGATCTTCCAGCCGACCTGTCTGCGCCCCGCGGCCAGCTTGCGCTGCACGAAGGCGGTCTGGACCGCATAGGCGTCGTCGAGTGTCATGTCGGGATGCGCCAGCGAGAGGAGTCCGGTCTGGACCCGCGTGGTCTCCGCCTCGACCAAGGCTTCAGCCGCTCGACCTAAATCTAGCCGGCTAATCATTGACAATTTCGTCCTTCACACCGTTTCGCAGGGTACCGAGACCCTCGGCGGAAACCTCGACTACGTCTCCTGGTTTCAGCCAGACCGGAGGGTCGAGGCGGGCGCCCGCGCCCGTCGGCGTGCCGGTGAGGATCATGTCTCCGGGCACGAGCGTGGTGAAGGTGGAGATGTAGCTGATGATCCTGCGGAAGGAGAAAATCATGCGGCCGGTGCGGTCGCGCTGGCGGACTTCTCCGTTCACCCGAGTCTCCAGCGTAATGTCGGCGATCTGGCTTTCGTCGGCGAAGGGAATGAGCCAGGGACCGATCGATCCCGTGCCTTCGAAGTTCTTCCCCTGAGTGACGTTGAATTTGGCATGTCGCACCCAGTCGCGGATCGTGCCTTCGTTGGCAAGGCTGACAGCCGCGACGTGCGAGAGAGCGTCGGCCTCCGCGATCCTGCGGCCTGCCTTTCCCACGATCAGCGCGATCTCGCCCTCGTAGTCCAGCTGCTCCGATTCCGGTGGCCGGGTAAGCGGAACCTCGTGGCCGACGAAAGAGCGGGGAAACCGCACGAAGAGCGACGGGTTCGCCTGGGCAGCCTGGCCGTCGCGGTACTCTTCGTTGCGGTCGGGATAGTTCACGCCCACGCAGATGATCTTTTCGGGGGCAGGAACGGGGATGCCGCGGGTGATGCCATCGGCGGGAAAGTCCGCGGAGAGCCGCGAGGCCTCCGTCGCGAGCGTGTCGAGCGCGCCGTCGGCGATTACCTCCCGCAGAGTCGGCCATCGCCCGCCATGGCGCGCGGAAAGATCGACGATGCCGGCCGGCGTCTCGATACCGTACCCGGCGGTCCCGTTCCTGATGAAACTCAGGAAATGTGCATGTCCTGTCATGGCGCGACGATCGGCTGGGCCTTCAGGATGGACTCGACCGCGCCAGCTCCAGCGAAGGCGGTGCCTTCCTCGAACCACGAGCGCGGCGCGGGCGCGCCCCACAGCGTCTGGCGCTGCGGGTCCTTAAGGTCCCATCGTATCGGCTCGTGGTCCGGGTCCACCGTCTGGTAGTCAGAACAGTAGATTTCGATCCGATGGCCGTCGGGATCGCGGATATAGAGGAAGAAGGCGTTGGAGATGCCGTGGCGGCCCGGCCCACGCTCGATATTGGCGAGATATCCCGTGGTGGACATGAGGTCGAGCAGATCGATGACGTTGAGCGGTGTCGGGACCCAGAAGGCGGTGTGGTGCAGCCGCGGCCCGCGGCCGTTGGTGAAGGCCATGTCATGGACGCCGCCCTTGCGATGCATCCAGGCCGCCCACAGCATTCGGCTGTCCTCGTCCTCGGTATACTCGGTGACGCGGAATCCCATCTCGTTGTAGAAGGCGACCGAAGCGTCGACATTCGGCGAGAAGCAGTTGAAGTGGTCGATCCGCAGCGGCTTCACGCCATGATAGAGGCGGTACTGCTGATGGATCGGCTGGAGCCGATCCATCTTGTAGTAAAATTCCAGAGGGACGCCGAAAACATCGCGGGTGCGCAAGGTGCGGCCCTGGAAGGGGCGCTCGACCCAGGACGTCGGCAATTCGCGGCGCGCAAACCATGTCTGCGCGCGGTCGAGGTCCTCTTCCGAATAGACCTTGAAGCCGAGCACGTTTGCCTCGGCGCGCTCGCCTTTCCTGAGGATCATGCAATGATGCCCGCGCTCCTCAAGCGCGCGGAGGAATATCTCATCCTCGTCCTCGTGCGTGACCTGCAGCCCGAGCAGGTCTGCATAGAACGTCCGGCTGGCGGCGAGATCGGTGACGACGAACTCCACATGACTGAGGCGGACGATGTTGAAATCGGGATAGAGGTTTGGACTGGGAACCGGCATCTTATCCTCCCTGCCCGTCCAGCTTCGGTATTTTGTGAGCCGACGTGGCGAAGGCAATATTCTTTGTTTCCATGTAGAATTCAAAGGACCAATCGCCGCCGTCCCGCCCGATACCGGAGCTCTTGACGCCGCCGAAGGGCGTTGGAAGGTGGCGGACGTTTTCCGAGTTCACCCAGATCATGCCGGCTTCGAGCTGGTCGGTAAAGCGGAAGGCCCGCGTCACGTCGGACGTCCAGAGATATCCGGTCAGCCCATATCGGACGTCGTTGGCGAGCGCCACCGCTTCCGTTTCGTCCGAGAACGGGATGGCAACCAGCACGGGGCCGAAGATCTCCTCCTGCGCGATGCGCATGTGGTTGTCCACACCGGTGAACAAGGCCGGGCGGACATAGCAGCCGCCGTCGGGACCCTCGAAAGCCGCATCGCCGGCGGCGAGCGTTGCCCCTTCCGCCTGGCCCAGGGCGAGATAGTCGGAGACCTTTTTTCGGTGGACCGGGTGGATCAGCGGACCGACCACGGTCTCGGGGTCCAGCGGATGGCCGACCCTAATGCGGCGGGCGCGCTCCGCCACCATCGCCGTAAATTGCTCGTAAATGCTCGCCTCCACCAGAAGGCGCGACGACGAGGTGCAGCGCTCGCCGTTCAAGGAGTAGATCATGAAGGTCGCCGCGTCAGCTGCGCGTTCCAGATCTGCGTCGGCGAAGACGATGACGGGGTTCTTTCCGCCGAGCTCGAAATGAACGCGCTTCAGCGTGTCCGCACCCTGCTTCATGATCTGGGATCCGGTCCGGCTTTCGCCCACGAAGCCGATCGCCCTGATGTCGGGATGCTCCGTCAGGGCCTTGCCCGCATCCTCGCCAAATCCGTTCACGAGGTTCCACACGCCCTTCGGCAGGCCGGCCTCTTCCGCGATCTCGACGAGCAGCCGCGCCGTCAGCGGCGAGAACTCCGCCGGCTTGTGCACGACCGTGCAGCCGGCCGCGAGAGCCGGGGCGATCTTCCAGGTCGATAGCATGAAGGGCGTGTTCCACGGCGTGATCACACCCACCGGGCCGATCGGCACCCGCGTCGTCATATTCACCTGCCCGGGCCCCCTCAGCGACTGCCCGTCGCGTGCGGCAGGCGCCCGGTCAGCGAAAAAGCGGAAGTTCTCGGCACCCCGGAGCGCGGCTTTCGACATGAAGCGCAGCGACTGACCCGTGTCCATGCACTCGACGAGCGCGATCTCCTCGGCGCGGCTCTCGATCGCATCGGCGATCCTGTGGAGCAGCTTCTTGCGAGCCTCGCCCGGCATCGCAGCCCAGGCGGGAAATGCAGCCTTCGCTGCCTTTGCCGCCAGATCCACATCGGCTGCGGTCGATCGGGCAACAGTCGCCAGCGGCTTGAGGTCGACGGGAGATAACGACTCGAAAGTCGCACCGTCCCGTGCCGGTACCGCTTCGCCGCCGATCTGGTTAAGCACCCCGTCCCGCGCGAAGCGCGCGAGATATGCCTCCGCTTTGGACAGGTTTTCTTCGAATGTGGCCATCATCACCCCTTCACGGGTATTTCCGGAGCCGGGAATGCATCGAGTTCCGCTTCCAGCTCAGGTCCCTGTCGATTTCGCGAATCTCGAGCGACAGGGCAAAATACGGCTCTGCCAGGAGATCGTTCAGATAGGTCGTTGCCGCCTCGAAGATCCCGTCGCCGGCACCCTTCTTCTCGGCCTCGCTACGACCGACGCCGATCCGCAGGCTCATGTCGATGAAGGCGTTCTGCGGAAGTTTGTCGGCGATCGCATAGGCCTCGCAACGGATCGCGCGGACGCGGATCGCGCCTTCCTCGAAGAGGCCGGTCTCCAGCATCTTGCCGTGTATCACCTGGCAGAGCCCGCCGACATCGACCTTCCCGTCCAGGTTCGCCGAGTACTCCATGGTGAAATGCGGCATATGGTTCGCCCTCAATCTTTTAACGTGTTAAGTGCTCTCTCCCATCCTTGTCAACCGTCGTGCGATCCGCGATCCGGCATGCTAGGGGTGGGGCATGGCGCAGAAAAAATCCCATGAAGTCGATGGGTGGCTGTCGCGGCCGGACTCCGGCACGGCAGTCGTCCTGATCTACGGCAGCGATCGCGGCCTCGTCTCCGAGCGCGCGAAACGATTCAGCATGAGCACCGGTCTCGATCCGGACGACCCGTTCTCAGTGGTCAAGCTCGAGGCTTCGGATATCGACAGTGACCCTGGCCGGCTGGCGGACGAGGCGAACACCGTCTCCATGTTCGGCGGCCGGCGCCTGATCTGGGTGCGGAATGCGGGCGCCCAAAAGGGCTTGGTCAGCGCGGTGAAAGCGCTGGTGGAAACCCCTCCGCGGGATACTGTCGTATTGATCGAGGCAGGGGAACTGAAGAAGGGAAGCCCGCTTCGTTCCTCGATCGAAATCGCGTCGGCCGCGATGGCATTGCCTTGCTACGCGGACGAGGGTCGCAGCCTCGACCAGTTGCTCGATTCGCAGTTGCAGGAGGCGGGCGCGTCGATTTCGCTCGAAGCCAGGCAGCTCCTCAAGTCCCACCTCGGCGGCGACCGGCTCGCAAGCCGCGGCGAAATCGAAAAACTTCTTCTCTACTGCGCCGGAGAGAAGCAGATCGATGTCGAGGATGTCATCGCCTCCACGGGCGACGTGTCCGGCGTCACAGGCGACCAGGTTGTCGACGCCATGCTGCAAGGCGAGTACGCCGAGATGGACAGCCGCCTCCAGCGCGCCTTCGCGTCGGGTACCGCCCCTTTCTCGCTGGTATCCTCCGCGATGCGCCAGTTTCAGGCTCTGTCTGCCATGCGCGCCGACATGGACCGGAACGGCAAGGCGGCTGCCAGCGTCGTCGCTTCGGCCAGGCCTCCGGTCTTCTATGCACGAAAAAGAATCATCGAGAATGCGCTTGGCCGGTGGACCACGGAGGCATTGGCCGCCGCTCTGGACCGCTTGCAGCAAGCCGTCCTCGCGACCCGCAGACGACCGGAACTGGCGCCCGAGATCGTCCGCCAGAGCCTGCTGGCCCTCGCGGTGACCGCGGCGCGCGGGCGAGGCTGAGGCCGCACCCGGCCTTCGGGTTCTCGGTTCAGCCTGCCTGCAGTCGACGGCAGAGATCGTCGAGTTGCTCGAGCGTCGAGTAGCTGATGCGAACCTCACCACCCTTCTCTCGGTGATGGATCGCCACGCCCAGCCCCATTGCATCGGAAAGGAGTTTTTCCAGTGCGATGGTGTCGGCATCCTTCTCCTTAGGAGCAGCACTGCTCTTGGTTTCGGGCGCCCGCCCCGGGGCCGGCGCCTGTGCGAGAGCCTCGGCCTGCCGGACAGACAGGCCCTCGCTGACGATCCGTTCGGCCAGCGCCTTCGGGTTTTCCGCAGTAACGAGCGTGCGGGCATGACCGGCGGACAAGGCACCGTCCGTGAGCATCTGCCGGACCTCTTCAGGCAGCCGCAACAGGCGGAGCGTATTCGCGACATGGCTGCGGCTCTTGCCGATCACCTGGGCGAGGTCCGCTTGCGTGTACTGATGCTCCTCGATCAGGCTCTGGTAGCCACCGGCTTCTTCCAGTGGGTTGAGGTCGCTTCGCTGGACATTTTCGATGATCGCAAGTTCGAGCGCGACGCGATCGTCCACTTCGCGCACGATGACCGGCACCTGGCTGAGCCCGGCAAGCTGCGCGGCGCGCCACCTGCGTTCGCCGGCAATGATCTCGAAACGGCTCGATCCGGAGGGCCGCACCACTATGGGCTGGACGACACCATGCTCCTTGATCGACTGGGCCAGGTCGGCCAACTCGGCCTCGGGAAACCGGCGGCGCGGGTTTCGCGGATTGGGCGTCAGGAACTCGATCGGAACCTTCCTGTCCGACGGAGCGCTTGCACGCTGCGGGTCGGCAGGCTTGTCCATTTCGCCGATCAACGCAGCGAGCCCGCGCCCCAGCCGCTTTCTCGAAAGATCTTCGCTCATCGCAGGTAATATCCGGTCGAAGGTTGAAATTTCAGGCGGCGCGAAGCTGCCGTTCCCGACGAATGACCTCGGAAGCAAGCTGGAGATAGGCCTGGCTACCGCTGCACTTCAGGTCATAGAGGATCGCAGGCTTCCCGTAAGATGGCGCCTCTGAAACTCGCACGTTCCGGGGGATGACGGTCTGGTAGACCTTCTCTCCCATGTGGAGCCGCACATCCTCGACGACCTGATTGGCGAGATTGTTGCGGCCGTCATACATCGTCAGAACGATCCCCTGGATCTGGAGCCCGGGATTGATGCTCGCTCGAACCTCGTCAATGGTTTCGAGGAGCTGGCTGAGGCCTTCCAACGCGAAGAACTCGCATTGCAAAGGCACGAGGACCGAATCGGCCGCTGCCATCGCGTTGACTGTGAGAAGGTTGAGCGAAGGCGGGCAGTCGATCAGGACGTAGGAGTAATCGCCGGAGCTCGACTTTGGCCCATGTAGAGCCTTGCGCAGTCGCATAGCCCGATCGGGAGCGCCCGCGATCTCCATTTCCACCCCGAGCAGGTCCATGGTCGACGGTACGACCGAAAGCTCAGGCACGGCGGTCTTCATGGCCGCTTCGACAACCGACATATTGCCGACCAGCACGTCATAGGAAGAGCGATCACGATCCTTACGATCGATACCAAGTCCGGTACTGGCGTTCCCCTGTGGATCGAGATCCACGATCAGCACGCGCTCACCGATCGCTGCCAGCGCGGTAGCGAGGTTTATAGCGGTCGTCGTCTTTCCGACGCCGCCTTTTTGATTCGCAATCGTGATGATGCGTGCGCCGCCCAGCATCTGAGAAATCCTGCCTTGCGTTAGCCCTTGCGCCGGACGCTTCGAATCTCAAGGATGACGCTTTCGACGTCGACGGCGCTCTGGTGTTGTATCAGATCGAGATTCCACGTGTCATGCGCTAGTTGGAGCTCTCCACGGTAATCCCGCCCTTTATGGAAGTAGCCTATCGTTTCCCTAGCCAACCAGGGCTCGGAGAGGCTCACCAAGGATGATAGGTTCGCAAGCGCTCTGGCGCTCATGGCTTGCGGCGCGGGATGCTCAGCAATGTAATCTTCCGCGCGTTCGCAGATGATTTCTGCGCGTGGAGCGAGGTCCGCCAGCGCACTGCGGAGGAACGCAGCCTTCTTGCCGTTGGATTCCACCAAGGAGAGGGACCGCGTCTTTTGCTCCTCGGCAAGAATCGCCAGAACCGCTCCAGGAAATCCACCCCCCGTTCCGATATCGACCCAATGTGATATCGGTCCCTCTTTCGTGATGCCCGCTAGCTGGGCGCTGTCGAGAATGTGCCTGGTCCAGAGATCATTCAGCGTGGACGGAGCGGACAGATTTATACGCGCGGCCCAGCGCAGAAAGATTCCTTCAAAAGCCTCCAGGCGTTCAAAAGTTTCACGTGAAACAACTCCTGCGACAGCCTGAAGCGAAGCATATCGGTCCCCAATCACGACGCGATACGCCGCCTGTTGCGCTCCTCCGCACGAATCGAGGCCACCAGAAATGCCAGCGCGGCGGGAGTCATCCCATCGATCTTCTGGGCATCGGCGACCGACCCCGGACGACGCCCGGCCAGCTTCTGCTTGAGTTCGTTCGAAAGACCAGACAAGCGCTGATAGTCGAAATCCGCCGGAATCGCCATCGACTCCTCTCGCCGCAACAGAACAATGTCTGCCTCCTGCCTGTCGAGATAGACTGCATATTTTGCTTCAGTTTCAATAAGTTCCGCAACGTCCGGCCGCCAACCATTCAACTCCGGCCAGATCGCCGACAGTCGCCCGATGGTTACATCGGGATAGGCGAGCAGCTCATAGGCGCTGCGCCTAACGCCATCGGCATTGACCGACAATCCATGGCGCCGCGCTTCATTC
This sequence comes from Aquibium oceanicum, assembly GCF_001889605.1. Classification (NCBI taxonomy): domain Bacteria; kingdom Pseudomonadati; phylum Pseudomonadota; class Alphaproteobacteria; order Hyphomicrobiales; family Phyllobacteriaceae; genus Aquibium; species Aquibium oceanicum. Next base: position 375,037 of record NZ_CP018171.1, read on the forward strand.
GGCGTGAGCGACCTTTCCCTGGATATCGTCCTGGCGGCATCCACTTCCTGCATCTTCTGATCAAAGGCATTTTGGCGGGCAGCAGAAACCATGCCGAGGTCTATAGCCCTTGGTGTAAGACGCGAATCCGCATTGTCGGCCCGAAGGGTGAGGCGGAATTCCGCCCTCGACGTGAACATCCGGTAGGGTTCCGAGACGCCGCGGGAGACGAGATCGTCGATCAGCACCCCGATATAGGATTCGCTCCGGCTGAAAGTTGTACAATCCTTATCGCCCGCGAATCGCGCCGCGTTGATACCGGCCACCAAGCCCTGCGCGGCCGCCTCTTCGTAACCCGTCGTCCCATTGATCTGACCCGCGAGATAAACTCCCTCGACCGTGCGCAGTTGAAGAGTGGGATGCAGCTCCCGGGGATCGATGTGGTCGTACTCAATTGCATAACCGGGCTGAAGAATGACCGCTCTTTCCAGGCCCGGAATCGAGCGGACGAGCTGTAGCTGGACATCTTCTGGCAGAGACGTAGATATGCCATTCGGATAGATTGTATCATCATCCAGACCTTCCGGCTCGAGGAAGATCTGGTGCGCGTCGCGATCGGCGAACCGGACCACCTTGTCCTCGATCGATGGGCAATATCGAGGGCCTACGCCCTTGATATTGCCGGAATACATCGCTGACCGATCGAGGTTCCGCCTTATGATACCGTGCGTTTCCGTCGTCGTGCGGACAATACCGCATTCGATCTGCGGGTTTGTGATGCTCTTCGTCATATAGGAGAATGGCGACGGCGTATCGTCCGCCGCCTGCATCTCCAAACCGGCCCAGTCGATTGAATTCCGGTCCAGGCGTGGCGGAGTACCAGTCTTCAGGCGACCCATCCGCAAACCTTTCGAACGAAACCAATGACTTAACTTGACGCTGGCCTTTTCATTCATGCGCCCGGCAGGAAAATTCCGCTCGCCGATATGGATGAGGCCTCCAAGGAAAGTACCCGTCGTGACGACGATCGCGCCGCAGAGAATACTCCTTCCATCACCCAGTAGGACGCCGCAGACCCGTCCGTCGGAGTGGATCAGTTCCTCTACCTCACCTGCCACAACGTCGAGACCGGCCTGCACGTTGATCTCTGACTGCATGGCAACACGATAGAGTTTGCGATCGGCCTGTGTGCGAGGACCTCGAACCGCCGGGCCCTTCCGGCGATTGAGAAGACGGAACTGAATCCCCGCCGCATCCGCGACCCGACCCATGAGGCCGTCCATGGCGTCAATTTCGCGTACGAGGTGGCCTTTTCCAAGACCACCGATCGCCGGATTGCACGACATGACGCCGATCTTGTCCGGGTCCAGTGTAACCAGGGCGGTAAGAGCTCCGGACCGAGCGGAGGCGGAGGCGGCCTCGCATCCGGCGTGGCCACCACCTATGACCACGACATCGTAGCGCAAGGAATTGCTTTTAAAGTTCACCGTCTACCCTAGCGTCTCGTATGAGCTGGAATGTTTCACGTGAGTCACGCCGGTTCCTCTCGGCATTGTTTCACGTGAGTCATTTCCCGATACAGAATCTCGAGAAGATTACATCCAGCACGTCTTCGACATCCACATCGCCTATGATCCTCCCCAAGGCAAGGCTGGCGCGCCGCATTAGTTCCGCTTTCAGCTCCAGATCAAGCGAGTCCTCGGTTAGCGCATTTCCGAGCAACCGTTCCGCCTCGACCAATTGGGCGACATGGCGCTCGCGGAAAGGGATTAAGTTCTGTGATGTGGAAACCGCCGTAACGGCATGTTCCCGGATGCGCTCTAGAAGAGCCTCCAGCCCCGCGCCCGTTTTGGCCGACACTTTCAGATCGGCAAGCGGACCCACCTCGATCGTTGTCAGGTCCGAATACCCGACGAGATCGGACTTGGTCCCCACCTTGATTTCGTTTTCGAACCGATCCTGGACGGTGGTGTCTGAAGAAGCCGAGAGATCGTGCAGCCGCAGTACCAGTTGTGCCGAACGGCCAGCTTCGCGCGCACGTTCTATACCTTGCTGCTCGACCGGACCTGCACCTTCCCGCAATCCCGCGGTATCGGTCAGCACAACTTTGACACCGCAGAGGTCGAGGTTAACTACGACGAGGTCTCGTGTCGTTCCAGGCTCCTCCGAAACGATCGCCGCGTCGCGGCGGATCAACGCGTTGAGAAGGCTGGATTTTCCCGCATTGGGTAGTCCGATCAGCGCGACCTGGTACCCATTGCGGATGATTTCCGAAGTGCGGTAACCCTTGATGTGCTCAAGAATCTCGACACGGAGTTCCGCAATTCCCGCCCACACAGTCGATCCCACCGCGCCCGGGATGTCTTCCTCATCCGAGAAATCGAGTTCCGCTTCGATCATGGCGCGTGCATGAATAATCCGCTCACGCCAACTCTGGTAGAGCTCAGATGTTCTGCCGCTCGCATTGGCAATTGCAAAACGTCGCTGCGCTTCCGTCTCGGCTTCGATGAGGTCGGCGAGGGCCTCGGCGCCCGTCAGATCGAACTTGCCATTGACATGGGCCCGTCGCGCGAACTCGCCAGCTTCGGCCGTCCTGAGGCCGGGCAAAGCGGCAAACGTCCGGAACAAGGCCGCGATCACAGCTATACTGCCGTGGACCTGGAACTCGGCGCTGTCGTCCCCGGTAAAGCTGGCCGGGGCTGCGAAGTAGGAGACGAACCCGCGGTCGATCACCCCGCCGTCCAAGTCGCGGAGCGTTGCCAGCACCAGTTGCCGTGGTTCGGGTACGGAACCGACAAGTGTCGTCAGGACCTCCCGCACGTGTGGGCCGGACAATCGGACGACCGCGACGGCCGACGGGAGGTTGCCGGAGGAAAGAGCGTAAATCGTATCGCGGAACATCGTACAACCCGCCCGCCATAGATGTGACGATCTTTACATCGACTTCCTAAATATAGGAAATTCAGCTCCGATCACGGATCGTCATCGGACAAACAGATCAAGTATTCATGGAATCGAAGAAGTCAGAGTTGCTCTTCGTCTGCTTCAACTTGTCGATCAGGAACTCGATCGCGTCGGTCGTTCCCATCGGGGAAAGGATGCGACGCAATACGAATATCTTCTGCAGATCCTGACGCTGGACAAGAAGATCTTCCTTACGGGTGCCGGACTTGAGAATGTCCATGGCGGGGAAGATGCGCTTGTCGGCCACCTTGCGGTCGAGCACAATCTCGGAGTTGCCGGTACCCTTGAACTCTTCGAAGATCACCTCGTCCATGCGGCTGCCGGTATCGATGAGCGCGGTCGCGATGATCGTGAGCGATCCGCCTTCCTCGATGTTGCGCGCGGCACCGAAGAAGCGCTTCGGCCGCTGCAGGGCGTTGGCGTCGACACCGCCCGTCAGCACCTTGCCGGACGACGGCACGACGGTATTGTAGGCGCGGCCGAGACGGGTGATGGAATCGAGCAGGATCACGACGTCGCGGCCGTGCTCGACCAGGCGCTTGGCCTTTTCGATGACGATCTCGGCGACCTGGACGTGGCGGACCGCCGGTTCGTCGAAGGTCGACGACACTACCTCGCCGCGCACGGAGCGCTGCATGTCGGTGACTTCCTCCGGCCGCTCGTCGATCAGGAGCACGATCAGGAAGCATTCCGGATGGTTCGATGTGATCGAATGGGCGATGTTCTGGAGCAGGACGGTCTTGCCGGTGCGCGGCGGCGCGACGATCAGGCCGCGCTGGCCCTTGCCGAGCGGTGCGACCAGATCGATGACGCGCGAGGAGATGTCTTTGGTCGTCGGGTTCTCGAGCTCCATCTTCAGCCGCTCGTTCGGATAGAGCGGCGTCAGATTGTCGAAATGGATCTTGTGCCTGATCTTCTCGGGATCGTCGAAGTTGATCGTGTTGACCTTCAGCAGCGCGAAGTAGCGTTCGCCTTCCTTGGGGCTGCGGATGGGGCCTTCGACGGTATCGCCAGTCTTCAGCGAGAAGCGGCGGATCTGCGAGGGCGAGATGTAGATGTCGTCCGGGCCGGGCAGGTAGTTAGCGTTCGCCGACCTCAGGAAGCCGAACCCGTCCTGCAGGACCTCGACGACGCCATCCCCGATGATCTCGATGTCCTGCGCGGCGAGTTTCTTCAGGATCGCGAACATCAGCTCCTGCTTGCGCATCACGCTGGCGTTTTCGACTTCCAGCGATTCGGCGAACGCAATGAGATCGGTCGGCTTCTTGTTCTTGAATTCCTGTAGTTTCATTTCCTGCATGGAAAAACTCTGAATGTGCGAGGGGATACAGCGGGATGCGGCGACTGCCGGCGGCGAACTGGATACGGCTCGGCTGCGCTGTACAGGGAGGAAGCCGGTCTTTTATAGCCGACACGACGCCAGCGCAAGAAGGCTTTTTGACGGTCTCAGAACGGTTTCACGATCACGAGGATCACGATCGCGATCATCAGCACCGTCGGGCCTTCGTTCATCAGACGCCAGTGCCGCGCCGGCTTGTCGTTTCGATCCTCCGCGAACTTCCTGACCGCGGCCGAGAAGTAGCCGTGAAGTCCCGACAAGAGAATAACCAGAAGGATCTTCACGTGGAGCCATCCGGCCTGGAACCGGAAGCCGTCCCAGGCGAGCCAGAGCCCGAAGACCCAGGTGACGGTCATCGCCGGATTGATGATGACCCTCAGGAGCCGTTGCTCCATCACCTTGAAGGTCTCGGACTGCACCGAGCCGGGCTCGGCATCGCAATGATAGATGAACAGACGCGGCAGGTAGAGCATCCCGGCCATCCACGAGATCACCGCGATGACATGGATGGCCTTGGCCCAGAGATAGAAACTGTCCGGGTCGATTGCAAACAGCAGCGCCGTCAAGGCGAGAAAGATCGCGATCGCGACGGCTGCGCGACGCGCGGCGGTGCGTCCGCCTGTCGATCCGCTGTTTTCCATTGGCTCTAGCGCCCTCTCACCTGGGCGATCATCGCCTCGACATGCTCGATGGGGGTCTCGGGCGTGATGCCATGTCCGAGATTGAAGACGAAGGGGCCGTCCGAAAGCGCGTCCAGGATCGCCGCCACACCATCCGACAGCGCCTCGCCGCCGGCGACGAGCCGCATCGGGTCTAGATTGCCCTGAACGGTCCCTTGCGCCTGCAAACGGCGCGCCTGGGAGAGCGGCACGGCCCAGTCGAGCCCGAGTGCCTGCACGCCGGTGCTTGCCTTGTAGCCGTCGTAGAGGCTGCCAGCGCCTTTCGGAAAGCCGATGATCGGGGTTTCCGGGTGCGCCTGCCTGATCTTCTTCACCATCCTGGCGACGGGCGCCTCGCAGATTGTGCGAAACGAAGCCTCGTCGAGCACACCCGACCAGCTGTCGAAGATCTGGACGGCGTCCGCGCCATTGTCGATCTGCCGGATGAGATACTCCGCAGAGACGTCCGCCAGGACATCGAGAAGCTTCGCGAAGGCCTGCGGATGCTCGTAGGCGAACAGCCGAGCCGGCGCCTTCTCGGGCGTGCCCTTCCCGGCAATCATGTAGGTGGCGACCGTCCAAGGGGCGCCGCAGAACCCGAGAAGCGTCGTCTCGGCCGGAAGTTCGTGCCGCAGACGCCTCACGGTCTCGTAGACGGGGGCGAGTCGCTCGTGGAACGCATCCGTCCTCAGCTCTTCGATGCCCGTCTCATCGATCGGCGTCATCAGCGGTCCTTGCCCCTCTTCGAAGCGCAGATCCCTTCCGAGCGCATGGGGAACGACGAGAATGTCGGAAAACAGGATCGATGCGTCGAAGCCAAAGCGCCGGATCGGCTGCAGGGTCACTTCGACGGCGAGATCGGGATTGTAACAGAGATCGAGGAAGCTCCCGGCTTCTTTCCGCACTTCCCGGTACTCGGGCAGATAGCGGCCAGCCTGGCGCATCATCCAGATCGGAGGAGGATAGACAGTCTCGCCCTTCAGGACGCGCATCATCCGTCGTTCGACTGCCATCTGCGTCACCTCTCCGCCCTCAATGAAAAAGAGAATCTCTTTTTTAAGGAATCTGATTGTTCTTAGACTCTGTCAGAATCGGGGATATCGGCTTTTCCCCATCCGCGCCAGCGCGGGTACCTCCGATCGCGCGCGTGCATAGTGTCGCGGCGGCGGTGGTGATAGCGGGGATTGTCCAGAATTCCTGTTCACAAACAGGGAGTTGATCCGGCACCGCTTATTGCGATCGTGCAGGCTTGTTCCGGACGACTTCTACCGCCCGCCTTTTCCTCCCCAGCCCGGGAGACAATTCCACACCCATCCGAATTGTGGATGAAACGGCTTCTGATACAGTCGCGCCGGCCGCACCTCGCGGTCTCGCCAAACCATCCCCTGATTCCCACAGGACAGGCCTTTCCCCTGTGAACAAGCCGCGAAACTTCTTTCATCTCCACCTCATATCGGATGCCACCGGCGAGACGCTGCTGGCCGCCGGCCGGGCGGCGTCGGCCCAGTACAAGGATGCGCGTGCGATCGAGCATATCTATCCGCTGATCCGCACGGAGCGGCAGCTTGCCGCCGTGCTTCAGGAGATCGACAGCGAACCGGGGATCGTCCTCTACACGATCGTCGACCAGCCGCTGGCCCGCATGATCGACGAGAGCTGCGCGGCAATGGGCCTGCCTTGCGTTTCGGTACTCGAACCCGTGCTCACCGTCTTCCAGTCCTATCTGGGAGAACCGGCCGGCCGACGCGTCGGCGCGCAGCACGTGCTCGATGCCGAATATTTTCGCCGCATCGACGCGCTGAACTTCACCATGGAGCATGACGACGGGCAGCTGCCGACGGACATAGACGAGGCCGACATCGTGCTCGTCGGTATTTCAAGGACGTCGAAGACACCGACGAGCATTTATCTCGCCAACCGCGGCATCAAGACCGCGAACCTGCCGATCGTCCTGGGCGTCGACATCCCCGACAGCCTGAAGAAGGCGAAACGGACGCTGATCGTCGGGTTGATCGCCTCCGCCGAACGCATCTCGCACGTGCGCCAGAACCGGATTCTCGGCACCGGCGCTGGGTACGATGCGGAACGTTATGCCGATCGCACGGTGATTTCGGAGGAGCTGACCTACGCCAGGCAGATCTGCAACCGCTACGGCTGGCCCATGATCGATGTCAGCCGCCGCTCCATCGAGGAAACCGCGGCCGCCATCCTTGCGTTGCGCGGTCGCAGCCGCTAGCGGGACCGGCCAAGGAGAACGAAAATGCGCGACCAGATCATCCTCGCCTCGGGCAGCCCATTCCGGCGCCAGTTGCTGGAAAATGCCGGCGTGACCTTTCAGGTAGTCAGGGCGGATCTCGACGAGCGATCCCTCGAGGCCCCCTTGGCGAATTCAGGCGCAGGTGCGGAGGACATCGCCTCCGTCCTGGCGGAAGCGAAGGCCACATCGGTGAGCGAGGCGCATGCCGGCGCCTTCGTGATCGGCTCGGACCAGACTCTGTCGCTGGAAGACGAGGTCTTCCACAAGCCCGAGGACATGGAGGGCGCGCGCCGCCATCTGCTGCGGCTGTCGGGGAAGACGCATTATCTCAACAGCGCGGTGGTGATCGTCCGCGACGGCGAGACGATCTGGCGTCATGTGGCGGTAGCCGCCATGACCATGCGCGAGCTCGATCCGGGCTTCGTCGGACGCTATCTGTCGGCCGTGGGCGACGACGCGCTTTCGAGCGTCGGCGCCTATCAGGTCGAGGGTCGCGGAATCCAGCTCTTCGAAAAGATCGAGGGGGATTATTTCACCATCGTCGGTCTTCCGCTTCTGCCGCTGCTCGCGGAACTCAGGGCATTGGGCGCGATCGATGGCTGACGCACGGACGCGGGCATTCGTCTGCGGGCATCCGGTGGCGCATTCGCGGTCGCCGCTGATCCACCGATACTGGCTTAGAACGCTCGGCCTGACCGGCGAATACGTCGCGGTCGACGTGGCGCCATCCGAATTCGATCCGTTCATCAGGGGACTTGCGGCGGCGGGCTACGCTGGCGGCAACGTCACCATCCCCCACAAGGAGGCCGCCTTCGCGGCGACCGACCGCATCGACGAAGCCGCGAGGATCGTCGGGGCGATCAACACCGTCTGGCTGGAGGATGGCCGCCTGTGCGGGACGAACACGGACTGGTCCGGCTTTTCCGCCAATCTCGATGCCCGTGCACCGCAATGGAGCGCTGGCGGCACGGCGGTCGTGCTCGGTGCCGGCGGAAGCGCGCGCGCGATCGTCCATGCGCTGTCGGCGAAGGGTTACCGGGAGATAAGGGTGGTCAACCGAAGCCCCGCGCGAGCGAGGGAACTCGCCGATCGCTTCGGGCCGAAGGTAACCGCGCACGGCTGGGCCGCCGTGCCCGAACTTCTCGCGGATGCCGACCTGCTCGTAAACACCACGCCGCTCGGTATGGCGGGAGACGCCGGCGAAGCGATCGATCTCGCGCCACTGCCCGATCATGCAGTCGTCACCGACATCGTCTACGTTCCATTGATCACGCCGCTGCTCGCTGCCGCGCGCGCACGGGGACTGACCATCGTCGACGGGCTCGGAATGCTTCTCCACCAGGCCGTGCCCGGCTTCGAGCGCTGGTTCGGTACCCGGCCTTGTGTGACCGAGGAGCTGAGGACGCTCGTCGTCGCCGATATGGACCTGCGCAAGTGATCATCCTCGGACTGACCGGCTCGATCGGAATGGGCAAGTCGACGACGGCGAAAATGTTCGCCGATTTCGGCGTTCCAGTGAACGACGCGGATGCCACGGTGCACGAACTCTACCGCGGAGTGGCAGTGCCGCTGATCGGCGAGGCGTTTCCCGAGGCCATCAGGGACGGCGTTGTTGATCGCACGCGGCTGGCGCAGTCCGTCCTGGGAAACGGCGAGGCGATGCGGAAGCTGGAGGCGATCGTGCATCCGCTCGTCCGCGAAGCAGAAGCCGAATTCGTCAGGCTTCAAGAGTCGCGAGGCGCCCCGCTGATCGTGCTGGACATCCCGCTGCTCTTCGAGGCCGGCGGCGCCGACCGAGTGGACCGGATCGTCGTCGTCACCGCCTCTCCCGAGGTACAGCGCGAGCGCGTGCTGAAGCGCCCAGGCATGACGGAACAAAAGTTCGAGGCCATCCGCGCGAAGCAGATGCCGGATGCCGAGAAGCGCGCCCGGGCGGATTTCGTCATCGACACCGGGCAGGGCATGGAGCCGGCGCGCCAGGCGGTGGCGGCAATAATCGGTGAACTGACGGGCCACCGCCCCGCTTGAACGGGTACATTTCCGCTCGAAATCGGCTAAGCTCGTCGCGATCACGAATCGGAGCCGGGCGTTTTGCGGGAAATTATCTTCGACACCGAAACCACGGGTCTCGACCCGCTGGAGGATCGCGTCATCGAGATCGGCGGCGTCGAGCTCGTGAACCGCTTCCCCTCGGGCCGCTCGATCCATTTCTACATTCACCCCAGCAGCCGGGAGATTCATCCGGAAGCCCAGGCTGTGCACGGCATCAGCATGGCCGATCTTGCCGGGAAGCCCACCTTCGCCGAGATCGTCGGAGAGTTCCTGGCTTTCATCGACGGCGCCAAGCTCGTCGCCCACAACGCGACCTTCGACATGAACTTCCTGAACCAGGAGCTGAAGCGGGTCGGCATCGAGCCACTGCTTCCCGACCGCGTCGTCGACACGCTGGCGATGGCACGCCGCAAGCATCCGATGGGCCCGAATTCACTGGATGCCCTGTGCAAGCGCTATGCGATCGACAACAGCCGCCGCACCAAGCACGGCGCGCTGCTCGATTCGGAGCTGCTGGCGGAAGTCTACATCGAACTCGTCGGCGGCAAGCAGGCCGCGCTCGGACTGGAAGTCGTCGAGGCGGCGGTCGAGATCGATGCGGGCGGGATGAGTGTGGTCGCGGCGGTCGCGCGGCGCCGGATCCCGCTTGCTCCGCGGCTTCTGCCGACAGAGCGCGCCGCACACGCGGCGATGGTCGAGGGGCTGGGAGACGCGGCGATCTGGAAGCGGATCGCGATGCCGGAGGGCCGGGAACCGGCCTCCGGCTTCACGCATGCTGCGGAATAGCCGGGTCGACTGGCCTCAGCTGACCTGGACCTTGGAGCGCGCCTGGTCCTCTGCGATTTTCTGCTGGAACATCTGCGCGAAGTCGATCGGATCGAGCATCAGCGGCGGGAAGCCGCCGTTGCGGGTCGCTTCGGCGATGATCTGGCGCGCGAACGGGAACAGAAGCCGCGGGCACTCGATGAAGAGCACCGGCAGGACGTGCTCCTTCGGAAAGTTCGCGACCCGGAAGACGCCGCCATAGATCAGTTCGACGTTGAACAGGACGGTCTCGTCGACGGTCGCCTTGGCATTCAGCGTCAGCGTCACGTCGTATTCGGTGCCCGACATCGGGTTCGCGTTGACGTTGACGTTGATTGCGATGTTCGGAGCCTTGTCGCGACCGCGCAGCGAACCCGGTGCGCCGGGGCTCTCGAAGGAGAGATCCTTGACATACTGTGCAAGCACGTTCAGCGACGGCTGGGCGCCGTTGCCGGCAGTGGCCGCGCCTGCCGTTCCGTTCTCGTTGGTCTCGTTCGCCATCCGGTCGTTCCTTCTTTGATACCGCCGCCCGGGCGGCGCAATTTGGGCGGTTGGCTATCACGCACATTGTGGCGATACAAGGCTGAACGGGCGTTTCGCCGTCTCGCCGGTGCGGGTCAGTCGCGCTTCCACGGCGAGTTCGGGTCGGTGGAGCGCGAGTACTCCTCCTCGTCGAGATCGATGGTCCGGCTGTCTTTTTGCCGCGCGCGGCCGAGATCCATGCCGCGAATATCGACATTGGCGACGATGCGCGCGCTGAGGAAGCGCCAGGCGGCATCGCGGAAGGCCGGCACGAAGAGCAGGAATCCCATGGCATCGGTCACGAATCCCGGAAGCAGCAGGAGGAGCCCGGCAAGCAGGATCATCACGCCGTGGACGAGTTCGCGCTGCGGCACGCGTCCGGCATCGACCTCCTGGCGGATACGGCTCAGAAGGCCGAAACCCTGCACGCGAAGGAGGATGGAACCGACCAGTGCCGTGACCAGCACCATCGCCAGCGTGGCGACGACCCCGATCCGGCTGCCGACCAGCACGAAAGCGGCGATCTCCATGAGCGGGACCGCGACGAAGAGGATGAAGAGGAAGGGAAATCGCACGTCGGAATCTTTCCGGGGCTTTGGGGTGGAGAAAAGGCGTCAACCCTATAGGTAGTTAGCGCCGCATTGGATTTGAATGATAGACCGGCGCGTTCTATATGGGCGTAATGAGGTTGCGCGGCGTCTGATCAGGATACGGGTTTTTTCGGCCCTGGCGCGGCCCGACAGGATTGTTTGGCGGACGAGATGGAATTCTTGGACTTCGGGACACTGTTCTTCATCGTGGCTGCGGTCGTGATATTCCTGCAGCTGCGGAATGTCCTCGGCCGCCGCACCGGCAGCGAGAAACCGCCCTTCGATCCTTACACCGCAAACCGTACCCGTGAAACCGAGGGGCCTTCGCCTCAGGACAACGTGGTTTCCCTGCCACGCCGCAAGGCGACGGGCGACACCGAATCGGCCTATGCGGACATCGACAAGACCGCCGCGCCCGGCACGGATTTGAACAAGGGTCTGCGGGCGATCCGGGATGCCGATCCCAGCTTCGATCCCAAGGTCTTCCTGGATGGCGCCAAGATGGCCTACGAGATGATCGTCATGGCCTATGCCGATGGCGACCGGAAGACGCTGAAGAACCTCCTGTCCCGCGAAGTCTACGACGGTTTCGTGCAGGCGATCGCAGAGCGGGAGACCCGCTCGGAGAAGATCCAGTCCTCCTTCGTCGGCATCGAAAAGGCCGACATCGTTTCGGCCGAAATGAAGGGCACCGAAGCGCACGTCACGCTTCGCATCGTGAGCGAACTCATCTCGGCGACCCGCGACAGCGCCGGTTCGGTCATCGACGGCGACCCCGAGACGGTCGCCGAAGTGAAGGATGTCTGGACCTTCGCCCGCGATACGCGTTCGCGCGATCCCAACTGGAAGCTCGTGGCCACCGAAGCCGAAGACTGACAGGCGAGGGGAAGAGGTGCCGCTATCCTCGCTCTTCCGACCCGTGGAGTTCGCGGATATCCCCGGCTGGGATAGCGACCGCACCGCGCCAGCCTTCGAAGCGTTCCGGCGGTCGGCCGGGCATGCTGCTCTCGTAAAGCCCTACAGGACCGGTTCGCTCGGTATCGAAGCAAGTGCGTTCGCCGCCGCCTACGAGGCGGCGATTGGTTGCGAGGCGCTCGACGATGCGGCCTCGACCGCGTTCTTCGAGCGCTGGTTCGTCCCCCATCTCATTCGCCCGGAAAATGGTAGCCGCGGTTTTGTGACCGGCTTCTACGAGCCGGAGGCGGTGGCCTCGCCGACACGCACCGAACAGTTCCGGTATCCGATCTATTCTCGCCCCGCGGACCTCGTCGATCTGGACGAGCACAACAGATCGCCGGAACTCGATCCCTATCTCGCCTTCGGCAGATCCATGGAGGGGAGGATCGTGGAATACCACGATCGAAAGGCGATCGAGGAAGGAGCGCTGGCCGGCCAGGGCCTCGAGATCGCCTGGCTGGAAGATCCCGTCGATGTCTTCTTCATCCATGTCCAGGGCGCGGCGCGGCTGAACATGCCGTCGAGCGTCAAGCGGATCACCTACGCGGCGAAATCCGGCCAGCGGTTCACCGGACCGGGCGGCGTTCTGGCCGATATGGGCGAACTGCGCCGGGAAGACGTCACCATGCAGTCGATCCGGCAATGGTTCCGGGATCACGCGGACCGGATCGACGAAATCCTGTGGCGCAACCGCTCCTTCATCTTCTTTCGGGAGGCTGAGGTCACCGACCCGCGGCTCGGGCCGGTGGCGGCCGCGAAGGTGCCGCTGACGGCGGGTCGCTCGATCGCGGTCGACCGGCTGCTCCACACGTTCGGAACGCCTCTGTTCATCCATGCTCCGGCCCTGGCGGCTTTTGGAGAGGCTCCGTTCCGAAGGTTGATGATCGCGCAGGACACGGGTTCGGCGATCGTCGGCCCCGCCCGCGGCGATCTTTTCGCCGGATCGGGCGACGCTGCCGGCGAGATCGCCGGCGTCGTGCGCAGCGAGGCGGATTTCTATGTGTTCGTCCCCCGGGCACTTGCGAGCGCCGAACCATGAGCCGGAGAACGGGCTCCCGCCGCGATCTCAGCGAGGATGACCGCATCCTCTGGAATCAGGTCGCGCGCACCGCGGTCCCGCTGAAGGGGAAGACGCTGCCGGAGGAGATGCTGGACCCGATGGTCGATGCATCGGCTGCCTTTCACGACGTCCTCGAGGCCGCCGCCGCAGCGCCGCCGCCGCAGAGGCCCCGTAAGTCGCAGGAGCATGTTCATACGCCCCGCACGATCGATCAGCCGACCCGGCAGAAGCTCGCCAAGGGGCGGCTGCCGCTGGAAGCGCGCGTCGACCTGCACGGCATGACGCAGGGCGAGGCGCATGCGCTGCTGCTCGGCTTCCTCCACCGCGCCCATGCGATGGGTATCCGCCATGTCCTGGTCATCACCGGCAAGGGCTCGTCGCTCGGCAGCGAGGGCGTCCTGCGCAAGGCCGTGCCTGCCTGGTTCGCGACGCCATCGTTCAGGCCGCTGGTCGGCGGCTACGAATTCGCCGCGCGTCATCATGGAGGGGCCGGGGCTCTCTATGTGCGGCTGCGCCGGCAGTCGGATGTTTCCTCGCGATGACGCCCTTCGGACTGCGCATGCGCGAGATGCGCCGCGAAAGAAAAGTCACGCAGAAGGAAATGGCGCGTTCGCTCGGCGTCAGCGCGGCTTATCTGTCAGCGCTGGAACGCGGGCACAGGGGGCGCCCCAACTGGATCCTGATGCAGAAGATCATCGGCTACTTCAACATCATCTGGGATGATGCCGAAGAGCTCGTACGCTTGGCCGAACACTCGCATCCACGCGTCGTCATAGATACCGCCGGCCTCTCTCCGTCCGCGACGGAACTGGCTAACCTGCTGGCGGCTGAGATCGGTCTGCTGGACGAGGAGGTCCTGGTCGATCTCATCGATCGGCTGCGTTCGGCTGGCCGGCGATAGACGGCGACTTGCCGGACTCTGGAAAGAGCGCGCGCAGGTCCGGCAGCTTGTCGTTCACCAGCCAGCCGTAATAGTTTTCCTCCGGCAACCGCGGTGGTTCGCCTTTCGCCTTGCGTGCCAGATTTTCCGCCTTCAGCGCACGGGCGCGGCCCTCCGGATCGCCGACATTGTAGAGCGTGGCAGTGATGCCCGGATTTCCCGAGATATCGTAGCCGGCGATCGATGCGTAGGCGTCGATCGACTTGCGGAGCGTCGCCGCGACATAGGTGAGCGTCAGGTCCGGATCCATGATCGTCCGGTAGACCTCTTGCGGATTGCGATGATCGAGCGTCGGAAGGCCGGTCTCCTTGTGAACGACGTCCGTCATGGTCAGCGCGGTGAGGGGATTGAGCTGTCCGATGCCGAATGTCTGGCCCGCGTAGAAGGGCTGGAAGAAGACGGCGCTGAGCCGGTCGGCGGGAAAGGACTTGCCGTCCACGGTCTTGCCCCGGAAGACCGTCGTCCAGACGCGCTCGCGGCAGGTCCAGAGGTCGTAGCTTCCGGTCTTATCGGTGCACACGCCGAACTCCGGCCTGGCGATGAAGCTCTCGATGCTCTCCCCGTCGTAAGAGAAGCTGAAGTTCGAGTTAAGATAGGAGACCGCCTTGACGTAATAGGTCTGCAGCCGATCGTAGGCGTCGACGTTGTAGGTGTGCTCGCCGACGATCGCTCCGGCGACATGGAGCGGATCGAGCCCAAAATGGGCGGACGCCTCCCTGATTTTACTGCGAAGCGATCCGTCGGTTTCCAGAAGGTGCAGGACCTTCTGGTACTTCCGCTCGTATGTGGTCTTCAGCGCCTTGGTCCGCGATGCCGATCCGGACGGCACCGGCGGCTGTTCGGCGTACCGGTTACCCGGAGGAACCTCGGTCAGCGCGAGCGCGGGAACCACGCCCCACGCCAGCGCCACACCGATGGATACAGTCAGACATTTCCCCATGCACCCACGTCCGCATACCGCCAAAAAAATCTCCGGGACCCTAGTCAAACTGGTCCGGGGTGTCGAGCGCACCGCCAAAGCAATGGCCCACCGTCGCCATACACGTCGTCAAACCTGCGTGATGACCTGCATCCGGCCCGTGTCACACGGCACGAAAACCTGTTCGGCAGGGCGACATGCGCCCTGCCTTTCACGGTTTCCGCAATGGGCTTACAGGATGAAACGGGACAAATCCGTGTTCTTCGCCAGATCGCCCACATTCCTGTCGACATATTCGGCGTCGATCACAACCTGCGAGCCGGAGCGGTCCGGGGCATCGAAGGAAATGTCGTCGAGGACCCGCTCCATGACCGTCTGCAGTCTGCGGGCACCGATGTTCTCCACGCTGGCGTTGAGATCGACCGCGATCTGCGCGAGCCGGTCGATGGCGTCCTCGGTGAATTCGAGATCGACGCCTTCGGTTTTCATCAGCGCGATGTACTGCTTGATGAGGCTCGCTTCCGTTTCGGTGAGGATGCGGACGAAGTCGTCCTTCTCGAGGGCCCTCAGTTCGACGCGGATCGGCAGGCGGCCCTGGAGTTCCGGCAGCAGGTCAGACGGCTTGGAGACGTGAAAGGCACCCGAGGCGATGAAGAGGATGTGATCGGTCTTCACCGGCCCGTACTTGGTCGCCACGGTCGTTCCCTCGACGAGCGGCAGCAGGTCGCGCTGAACGCCTTCGCGCGATACGCCGGCGCCGACCCCGCCTTCGCGCGTGGCGATCTTGTCGATCTCGTCGAGAAAGACGATGCCGTCGTTCTGGGTCGATTCCAGCGCGCGCTGGACCACCTCGTCCTGGTCGAGCAGCTTGTCCGATTCGTCGTTGATCAGATGGCCGTAGGATTCCTTCACGGTCGTCTTGCGGGTCTTGGTGCGTCCGCCCATCGCCTTCGACAGCATGTCGTTGATGTTGAGCACGCCGATGTTGGCACCCGGCATACCGGGGATATCGAACCCGGCGGGCGACGTGTCCGCCACCTCGATCTCGATTTCCTTGTCATCCATCTCGCCGCTGCGTAGCTTCTTGCGGAAACTGTCCTTCGTCGCCGGGCTGGCGGTCTTGCCGACGAGCGCATCGAGCACGCGCTCCTCCGCGTTGACATGCGCGCGCGCCTTGACATCCTCGCGCATCTTTTCCTTCACGAGGCCGATCGCGATCTCCACCAGATCGCGGATGATCTGCTCCACGTCGCGGCCGACATAGCCGACTTCGGTGAATTTCGTCGCCTCGACCTTGGTGAATGGCGCGCCGGCGAGACGAGCGAGGCGGCGCGAGATCTCGGTCTTGCCGACGCCGGTCGGTCCGATCATCAGGATGTTCTTCGGCATCACCTCTTCGCGCATGTTGCCTTCGAGCTGCTGACGGCGCCAGCGGTTGCGCAACGCGATGGCCACGGCGCGCTTGGCGTCCTTCTGGCCGATGATGTAGCGGTCGAGTTCCGACACGATTTCACGGGGAGAAAAATGGGTCATCTACTGTACGATCGAACCTTGAGGGGAGGGAGACGGTCGAGAACCGATGTGGGGAGAGTAGGGCGGACGATCAAGCGGCGTATGTGCTGCCATCCCGCGCCGAACGTGATGATGAGCGCCCCGATGACCAGCAGGATGAGAGCGAAGGGCGGAATTCCCGTGCTGTTGGCCGTCGAGTTCACCAGGTAATAGATCCCGAGCGATCCGAAATAGGCGAGCGTGGGGACGAGCAGCGACCGGCGATCGATCGCCAGGGCGACATAGACGAAGCCGATGATGAGCAGCGTCAGCATGACCGTGGCACTCTCATCCGGCTCGGCCTGACCGAACGCGACGTCCTGGCCCGTCGCGAGGATGAAGAGAGGGTGGACGAGCATCGGCGCCGAGACAACGTGAAGCCAGAATGCGCAGTCCGACCAGCTGGTCCGTCGCTCCCGGTCATGGAGGTCGAGCGCCACTGCGATACCGAAAACGACGAGGCCGCACACGAGCGGCATGTAGAGCGAGGCGCGCAGGAGGTCGGGAACGTCCTCGATCCGCGGCGCAGCAACCGTACCGGCGGCGATGCCGTCGTAGAGGATCATTGCCGTCTGCAGGAAGGCGAGCAGCGTTGCCGATACCGCCACGACACCGGCGAGAATCGGGACCCGGAACCGCCAGAAATAGACGGCGGCCGCGGCGATGATGCCGCCGAACAGGAGATAGCCCGCCGGCGCGGCCGTCTGGCGCAGCGCGAGCACCTGCCAGAGCGATTCCGGCTGGCGGATCGGATAACGCTCCTGGATGAGGAGCCAGAGCACGACCGTCGTCGCGGCCATGAAAGCGAGGCTCAGCACTGTCGACGACAGCTTCATGCGGTGCTGCCGCGTCACGATCTCTGCTATTGCCCAGGCAAATGCGGCCGCCAGCGCGGCGATCCACAAGGTACGGCCTGCCAGCAGCGTCGACAGCATGAAATAGAAGCCGGCGGACAGGAGGACGATACCGACGGTGACGAACAGGTCGTTGCCGCCGCCGATCAGGCGCAAGTTCTCTTCGGGGTTGGCCTCGTCTTCTTCCTCCGCATGGAACCGGGAGCGGTCCATGGTCAGAAGCGTGTCGCGCTGTTCGCTGGTGATGACCCCGCCGGCCACCGCGCGTTCGAGTGTCTCGTGGCTGATCATCCGGTCTCGCCGCTCGCGACATGACGCATGATCAGGCTGTCGCCTGTCTTGCCGGCAAGTTCGGCAACCGGTCGGAAGCCGGCTTTCTCGTAGGCGCGAACAGCGCGGATGTTGTTCGGGTCGGGATCGATGATGATCTGGCTGAAGCCGGTGTCCCGCAATCTCGCGACGAAGGCGATCAGAGCCTCGGTACCGAGACCTTTGGAGAGGTCGCTGGCGCTGCCTATCGAAAGATCGACCCCGATCGTCTCGGCAGGCAGGTCGGCGAGCCAGGGGTTTTCCGCGAGCCAGGTTCCGTTCTGGTGGTGGCCGACGAACCAGTACTGGATGTAGCCGATGTCACGGTCGCCTTTGTAGAAGATGAAGGGCCTCGTGGTATCGCGCTCTTCCACCATATCCTGAATGTAGCCGAGTTCGATTTCCGGATCGCCCCACCATTCACGCCAGTGCGGTTCGCGCATCCATCGTCCCAGAAGCGGCAGATCGACGGACGCTACGGGCCGAAAGGAAATCATCGGCGGTCAGGCCGCATCCAGTATTTCGACCACCACGCTCGAATTGGTATAGACGCAGATGTCGGACGCGATCTGCATCGCCTTTCGCGCGATTTCCTCGGCATCCCTGTCGGTGTCCATCAAGGCACGAGCGGCGGCGAGTGCATAATTGCCGCCTGAGCCGATCGCCATCACCCCGTGCTCCGGCTCCAGCACGTCGCCAGTGCCTGTGAGCGCCAGCGTCACGTTCTTGTCGGCCACAAGCATCATGGCTTCGAGCCGGCGGAGGTAGCGGTCGGTTCGCCAGTCCTTGGCGAGCTCCACGCAAGCCCGCGTCAGCTGGTCGGGATACTGCTCCAGCTTGGTTTCCAGCCGTTCGAGCAGAGTAAAGGCGTCCGCGGTTGCGCCCGCGAAGCCGGCGATCACGTTGCCTTTGCCCAGCCGGCGCACCTTGCGGGCATTGCCCTTCATGATGGTCTGGCCGAGGCTGACCTGTCCGTCGCCGGCGATCACCACCTTGCCGCCCTTGCGCACGGTCACGATCGTCGTGGCGTGCATCGAATTCTCGTTTGCCATTGTCACTCCGGGAACGCGGACGACCTCCGCGTGCTGGGGAAGGATTACACTGATGACGCCTTATTTATGCGCGGCCCTGCCGATTGCAAACGCGGCATCGAGCGGGCTCGATTCCGCCGTGCGAACTGGCATTCGCCCGACCATGCTGTTAGAAGGCAGCCGCCAGCCGCTCGAGAGGATCAGGAGATGGATGCAGCCGCGACCGGACGCAAGGCGTCGGTGAGCCGCAAGACGAACGAGACGTCGATCGAGGTGACCGTCGATCTTGATGGCGCCGGCCGATACGATGTCGCGACGGGCGTCGGTTTTTTCGATCACATGCTCGAACAGCTCTCGCGCCACTCCCTGATCGACATGGTCGTCAAGGCCAAGGGCGACCTGCACATCGACGATCACCACACGGTCGAGGATACCGGCATTGCCCTCGGACAGGCGATCGCGCGGGCCCTCGGCGACCGGAAAGGGATCGCGCGGTACGCCTCGATCGACCTCGCGATGGACGAGACCCTAACCAGGGCCGCGGTGGACGTCTCGGGACGGCCCTTCCTCGTCTGGAACGTGTGCTTCTGCTCGCCGAAAATCGGCATGTTCGACACCGAGCTGGTACGCGAATTCTTCCAGGCGCTTGCGCAAAATGCCGGGATCACGATGCATGTGACGAACCACTACGGAGCGAACAACCACCATATCGCGGAGACCTGCTTCAAGGCGGTCGCCCGGGTGCTGCGCACGGCGATCGAAGCCGATACGCGCCAGGCGGGAACGGTGCCGTCCACCAAGGGTACGCTGAACGGATAGGAACCCGCCAGAATGGCTATCTATGTCGTCATGGAGCCGCCGCGCAGCCGGCCTGATTCCGATCCGGTCTACGTGCGGGACGGGTACTCGTTGTTCGCTTTCCTTCTGCCACTTGTCTGGCTGCTCTGGAACAGGCTCTGGATCGAAACGCTCGTCTTCCTCGCCATCACGCTTGGTCTCGGCTACCTCGGTGAACAGGCGGGTGCGGCGGAAGTCGCGGTCGCCGGCTTCTCGATCCTGCTTGCGATCTTCATCGGGATCGAGGGTGCTGTGTTTCGATTGTGGGCGATGCGCCGGCGCGGCTGGACGGAGTGGGGCGTGGTCGAGGCGCATGACCGCGAGGATGCCGAGGCACGCTACGTGAGCGAGAGCCTTGCGCCGGCCGAAAAGCCCGTCCTCGCCGTTCCCATGCGGCCCGGCGCGCCGCAGCCGCGCGGCACCGACACCGGCGCGCCCGAACTCGGACTGTTCGGCTATCCGGGAAGGAACTGACGGTGCGTGTCGCCATCATCGATTATGGATCGGGCAACCTCCGCTCCGCGACCAAAGCCTTCGAGCGCGCCGCGCGCGAGGCAGGGATTTCCGCCGAGATCGACCTGACCGACGATACGGAGCGGGTTCGCCGCGCCGATCGCATCGTACTGCCGGGCGTCGGCGCCTATGCCGACTGCGTGGCTGGCCTCCGCGCCGTGGCCGGCATGTGGGAAGCGATCGAGGAGGCGACCGGAAAAGGCGGAAAACCCTTTCTCGGGATCTGCGTCGGCATGCAGCTGATGTCGGAACGCGGGCTGGAGAAGACCGTCAGCCGCGGCTTCGGCTGGATCGCGGGCGACGTGAAGGAGATAGAGCCGACCGATCCGTCGCTCAAGATCCCGCAGATCGGCTGGAACACGATTCACGTGAAACATCCGCATCCGCTGTTCGACGGCATCCCGACCGGAGCGGACGGGCAGCACGCCTATTTCGTCCACTCCTACCATCTGGCGGCGAAGGACCCCGATGACGTGCTCGCGGTCACCGACTACGGCGGCGAGGTGACGGCAGCGGTGTCGCGCGGTAATCTCGCGGGCACGCAGTTCCATCCCGAGAAGAGCCAGATGCTCGGCCTGGCTCTGATTGCGAACTTTCTGAGGTGGAAGCCTTGATCCTCTTTCCGGCGATCGACCTGAAGGATGGCCAGTGCGTGCGCCTGAAGCTCGGCGACATGGCGACCGCGACCGTCTACAACGCCGACCCCGCGGCGCAGGCGAAAGCCTTCGAAGAGCAGGGCTTCGAATGGCTGCACGTCGTCGATCTCAATGGCGCCTTCGAAGGCCAGAGCGTCAACGGCGCGGCGGTCGAGGCGATTCTGAAGGCGACCAAAAACCCGGTGCAGCTTGGCGGCGGCATCCGCACGCTGGCCCACATCGAAGGCTGGCTCGAAAAAGGTCTCGCCAGGGTGATCCTGGGGACGGTCGCGGTTCGCGATCCGGACCTCGTCAGGGAAGCCTGCAGGCGCTTTCCCGGCAAGGTCGCCGTCGGCATCGACGCCAAAGGCGGCAAGGTGGCGGTCGAGGGCTGGGCCGAGGCCTCTTCGCTCGGCGTGATCGAACTGGCGAGGAAATTCGAAGGCGCCGGAGTGGCGGCCATCGTCTACACCGACATCGACCGCGACGGGGTGCTGACCGGCATCAACTGGGAATCGACGATCGAGCTCGCCGACGCCGTATCGATCCCCGTCATCGCCTCGGGCGGCCTCGCCTCGATCGCCGACATCGTGCGCATGACCATGCCGGACGCCGCGAAACTCGAAGGCGCGATCTCCGGCCGCGCGCTCTACGACGGGCGGATCGATCCGGCCGAGGCGCTGGCGATCCTGTCGGGCAATTCAAAGCCGCCGCGCGGCATGCTAGACTGAGAGCATGAACATCCAGTCGAGACTGCCGACCACACCGGACGAATTCCTGCGCTGGAACGAGGGGCGCGAGGGCAAGCGGGAATTCGTCGGGGGGAGGGTCGAAGAGATGATGGTTGGGGTCTCGAAGTACCACGCGGTTGTCGTTGCGCGGCTGATCCATCAGATCAATGTTCAACTCGGTCTCAAGGAATATGTGACGAGTTCCGCCGAGTTCGGCGTCGTCACCGCCGGCGGCGTCCGATACCCGGATGTCATGGTCGATCGAATGTCCGGCGCCGGAACCGATCTCGCTGCCAATGAGCCGCTGTTGATCGCGGAGGTGCTGTCGCCGTCCTCCTACACCCGCGATTTTGGCGAGAAAGTAATTGACTACGGTACCGTGGACTCGCTGCTTCATTATCTGGTCCTCTCCCAGGACGAGGCGCGTGTATGGGTATGGTCTAGGGAAGCGGATGGCATCTGGAGCGGACCGGCGCAGTATGCCGGACCAAAGGAGCGAATTCATATGGCGCGACTTAACCTCTCTATCGACATCGGCGACATCTATTCGGGCCTGTTTGACCCTTCATGACCCTCAAATCCCGCGTCATCCCCTGCCTGGACGTCAAGGACGGCCGTGTCGTCAAGGGCGTCAACTTTGTCGACCTCGTCGATGCCGGAGATCCAGTCGAGGCCGCCAAGGCGTATGACGCGGCGGGTGCCGACGAACTCTGCTTCCTCGATATCACCGCATCCTCCGACAATCGCGAGACGATTTTCGACGTCGTCGCCCGCACGGCGGAACAATGCTTCATGCCGCTCACCGTCGGCGGCGGTGTCCGCCAGATCGCCGACGTGCGCAAGTTGCTCCTGGCCGGGGCCGACAAGGTGTCGATCAACACCGCCGCGGTGAAGGACCCGGATTTCGTCGCCGCGGCGGCCGACAAGTTCGGCAACCAGTGCATCGTGGTGGCCATCGACGCCAAGAAGGTCTCGGCCGCCGGCGAGGCGGATCGCTGGGAAATCTTCACCCATGGCGGACGCACCCCGACGGGCATCGATGCGATCGAGTTCGCCCGCAAGGTCGTCGACCTCGGCGCCGGGGAGATCCTGCTCACCTCCATGGACCGCGACGGAACCAAGGCGGGCTACGACCTGCCGCTCACCCGCGCCGTCGCCGATGCGGTCCGCGTTCCGGTGATCGCCTCGGGCGGGGTCGGAAAGCTCGATCACCTGGTCGAAGGCATCCGCGACGGGCATGCGACGGCGGTTCTCGCCGCCTCGATCTTCCATTTCGGCACTTACACCATCGCCGCGGCGAAGGCGCATATGGCGGCGGCCGGGCTCGCCATGCGACTCGACTCGCCCGCCCAACCGCACTAAACGCCCGCCATGGCCGAATTTTCGCTCGCCGACCTCGAACGGACCATCCGGGAACGCGCCCTCTCGGGCGACGCGCAATCCTGGACCGCGAAGCTTTTCGCAGCGGGGATGGAGAAGGCCGCCAAGAAGATGGGCGAGGAGGCGGTGGAGACGGTGATTGCCGCCGTCGGCCGCGACCGGGACGGTCTCGTGTCGGAAAGTGCCGATCTCCTCTACCATTGGCTGGTGGTGCTCGCCGTCGCCGACATTCCGCTGTCGCAGGTACTGCAGGAACTCGAGCGCCGCACGGGCCAGTCCGGCGTGGCCGAGAAGGCCTCGCGGTCTACGGACCGGGCATGAGGATGGAGCGGTCGGTTCTCGATGAGGCGCCGGGGGCGATGGATCAGCTTGCGCCGAACCTGAGATACTCGCCCTATCGCATCTTCACGGCGGAGAGATGGGCCGGGTTCCGTGCCGACACCCCGCTGACGCTCAGCGAGGACGAGGTCCAGCGCCTGAGCTCCCTCAACGATCCCATCGATCTCGACGAAGTCGCGCGGGTCTACCTGTCTATGTCGCGCCTGCTGTCCGCCCATGTCGAAGCCTCGCAGCTGCTGTTTCGCCAGCGCCAGGTGTTCTTCAACGCCGACGACGCGGTGAAGACCCCGTTCATCATCGGCATCGCCGGGTCGGTCGCCGTCGGAAAGTCGGCCACCGCGCGTATCCTGAAGGAGCTGCTCGCCCGCTGGCCCTCCAGCCCGAAGGTGGATCTGGTGACGACGGACGGCTTCCTCTATCCCAACGAGGTGCTGCGCCGCGAGAACCTGATGGAACGCAAGGGGTTTCCCGACAGCTACGACGTCGGCGCGTTGCTGCGGTTTTTGTCCGGTATCAAGTCCGGGGAGCGAAACGTTCCCGCGCCGCTCTATTCGCACCTCACCTATGACGTGCTGCCCGGCGAATACGCGCTGATCGACCGGCCCGACATCCTGATCTTCGAGGGCATCAACGTGCTCCAGACACGCGAACTGCCCAAGGACGGGCGCGCGGTTCCCGTGGTGTCGGACTTCTTCGACTTCTCCATCTTTCTCGACGCCGACGAGAACCTGATCCACAAATGGTACATCGACCGCTTCATGCGGCTGAGGGAAACGGCGTTCCGCAACCCCGACTCCTTCTTTCACCGGTACTCCTCGCTCTCGGCCGATTCCGCCCGCGCGATCGCCGAAGGGTTGTGGAGCAACATCAACCTGAAGAACCTGCGCGAAAACATCCTGCCGACACGCCCGCGTGCCGACCTGATCCTGCGCAAGGGCGCCAACCACCGGGTCGAGGAAGTGGCGCTGCGCAAGCTCTGAGGCGAAAAAACCATACGTTCATGCGGGGCTTTCCCTTGTTTCGGCCCCGGCTCGACGGTGATCCGGGACGGACGGGGAGCCGGGTCGCATGACGTGACGGGTCAGCCCCCGGACCCTCGCCAACCCGAGCCAGCGCCTGCGACCGCCGTCCGCAAGTCATTGCGGGGAGGCGAGCGAGGCGG
Organism: Aquibium oceanicum; assembly: GCF_001889605.1. NCBI lineage: Bacteria > Pseudomonadati > Pseudomonadota > Alphaproteobacteria > Hyphomicrobiales > Phyllobacteriaceae > Aquibium > Aquibium oceanicum. Next base: position 399,421 of record NZ_CP018171.1, read on the forward strand.
CGGATTTCTCGTCAAGGTTCAGGCTTCTGGCCGTCACGACGTGTCGGGCGCGGGCATCGCCGGCACCGTGCGTCCCGAGCGCGCAGGCGTGCGCGGCAGCAGCAGGGGGCGGGTTTCGACAGTGGCGAAACGCGCCCGGCGCCGGGCCAGCGCCAGCAGCGAACGAAGCATCCGAGCCAGCACCCTGAAATCGGCGGCGAGCCGCTTGGCGCGGTCTCCCGCGGGCGACCCCGCGATGGCCGCCGGCGCACCGGCCGGCAGGCCGATGACGAAGGATCGGGCGACGGCTTCGCCTTGCGTCAGGAAGACGAGGGCGGGCAGCTGGAGACACAAGGGCAGGCCGGCCGCGCGGTCGGCGAGACCGGCGAAGGAGACGAGCAGCGCCAGGATCTGCTCCAGAACATCGCCCTCCCTTCTCCAGTCCATCCGTCACGTCCTCCGGTGTTCGCGCAGAGATTGTCGCAAGTCCGGGAAGAGCGTGGATAAAAAAACTCTCGGCGGCGATCGATTGAGAGCGAGGCAGGGCCGCATCGCGGCCGCGATGCGGCGGGGGGAGTGCGGGGACGGTCTAAATCTGTCCCCGCGTGACGCGGCGCAGGGTGAGGTTGATGCGGCCCTCGTTCTTCAAAAGCATCGAGGTGCCGGGATAGATTCGGTCGACGCCGTGGAAGGCGAGCCGCCCTTCGCCGCCGAGCACCACCAGATCGCCGCTACCGAGCCGCACCGAGGCTGTCGGCGCGTTCCGCGCAGTTCCGCCAACTCTGAAGAGGCAGTCGTCGCCGAGCGACAGCGACACGACCGGCGCGCCGAGTTCCTGCTCGTCGCGATCCTGGTGCAGCCCCATCTTCGCATCGGCCGAATAGAAGTTCACGAGGCAGGCTTGGGGCAGCAGCGGGAAATTCGCGACGTCGTCCCAGATGTCGAGCAGCATCTTGGGGATCGCCGGCCACGCCTCGCCCGTCACCGGATGCGTCGCCTGATAGCGGTATCCGCGCTCCTTGTCGGTGACCCAGCCAAGCGCCCCGCAATTGGTCATGCGCACGCTCATCGGTTTTCCGGTGCGCGGCATCGCGGGGACGTAGAGCGGCGCCTGGGCGACGACGGCGCGGATCTCTTCGAGCAGCGCCTTCTGGGCCGATGCGTCGAGGTAGCCGGGATGAAGGTGCACACCGGGTGCGAGGGCCTGCACGCTTCGCTCCGTCAAGGAACATGGATATTCGTGGGCAGATGTGGCGCCGCCGCCGGCAGCGCAATCCGAAAACGGCGTTTGCGAATAAAAAAAAGTCGGCGGTCGCCCGCCGGCCCATGATCGCGCGGAACGCAGAACCTACTTGTCCACGCCGCCCCAGATTGCTTCCGCCGTCTTTACCACCAGCTCCAGCTTGCGCTTCTGGTCGTCCGCCGTGACCTTGTTGCCTTCCTCGGTGGAGGCGAAGCCGCATTGGGGGGCGATGCCGAGCTGGTCGAGGTCGGCGTATTGCGAGGCCGCCTCGAACTTGCGCTTCAGGTCCTCGATGTCCTCGAGCTCGCCGGTCTTGGTGGTGATGAAGCCGGGGAGCACGCGCTTGCTGCCCTTGGGGAGCAGGCGCAGCGGCTCCAGCCCGCCGGCGCGCTCGCTATCGTACTCCATGAAGTAGATGTCGACGCCGGTCTTGTTGAAGATCGCGTCGGCGGCGGGATCGTAGGCGCCCTCGGCGGCATAGGTCGAGACGAAATTGCCGCGGCACATGTGCATGCCGATGACCATGTCCTCGGGGCGGTCCTTGATCGCCTCGTGCATCATCCAGGCGTAGCGGTCGATCAGCCAGTCGGGATCGAAGCCTTCGGCCTTCTTTGCCTCCCGGTGCTTGGGGTCGCACAGATAGGCGAAGAAGATGTCGTCCATCTGAAGGTAGCGGCATCCGGCGTCGTAGAAGACCTTGACGGCCTTGGCGTAGGTCTTCGCGAGGTCGGCGAACAGCGCCTCGGCATCCTCCTGGTACTCCTTCGGATGGATGTCCGCCTTCGCGGTGCGGAAGTGGCAGCAGCTGGGGCCCGGGATCGAGATCTTCGGCGTCACCTTGGTGTTGGCCGCGACGAACTTGAAGTGCTCGATCATCGGATGGTCTTCGGGAAAATCGAGCTTGCCGGTGATGGTGGGGAAAATGGGGCGCAGCTTGACGCCGTGGAACTGGACGCCTTCCTCGCGCTCCTCGAGGTCGAGCCCGGTGAGGCCGCCCATGAAGTCGTAGTGCCAGAACGAGCGGCGGATCTCGCCGTCGGTCACGGCGAGCAGCCCGACTTCCTCCTGCAGCTTGATGGCGTCGCGGATCGCCTCGTCCTCGGCGGCCTTCAACTCCGCGGCATCGATGGACCGGTCGTCATAGAACTTCTTTCGCGCGTCCTTGACGGACTGCGGGCGCAAGAGGCTCCCCACATGGTCGGCGCGGTAGGGCGGCTTGGAAACGCTGGTGGAAGGCAATGTCTTCTTCTCCCTCATGGACAGGCTGGGTCGATGTACCGCATAGGCCCCGGCAGGCGCGGACTCAAGAGCCAGCCACGGCCCGATCGTCGCGCATTCCTGCGGGCGTCAACCATATGCGCGCGTCGGACGCCGACATGCCAACATGCCCACTGGCAACGCAAATGGTTTTATCGTATAACAATGCAGGACCAAGGGAGGAATTCCAATGAAAATGCTGAAATGCTCCATAGCCGCTGCCGTCGCGTTCGGCGCGATGACCGTGTCGACCTTCGCGCAGGACGTCACCTTGCGCTTCCACCAGATGCTGCCGCCGCAGGCGACCATCCCGGCCAAGGCGATCAAGCCGTGGGCGGAAAAGGTGATGAGCGAATCGGGCGGCCGCATCAAGGTCGAGCAGTTCGACGCCATGGCGCTCGGCGGCAAGCCGCCTGAACTCTACGACCAGGCCAAGGACGGCGCCGTAGACCTGATCTGGACCGTGATCGGCTACACGCCGGGCCGCTTCCCCACCACCGAGGCCTTCGAGCTTCCGTTCATGATGACCACGGGCGAGGCCACGTCGCGCGCTTTGCAGGAATACTGCGAAAAGAACTGCATGGACGAGTTCTCGGACGTGAAGGTGATCGCCTGGCACGCCCACGGACCCGGTCTCATCCACTCCAAGGACCCGGTCAACACGCTCGAGGACATGAACGGCCTCAAGATCCGTGGCGGTTCGCGCGTCATCAACCAGATGCTCGAAAAACTGGGCGCCACGCCCGTCGGCATGCCGGTTCCCGCCGTCTCGGAAGCCCTTTCCAAGGGCGTCATCACGGCGACGACCATTCCCTGGGAAGTGACACCGGCCCTCAAGGTCAGCGAACTGGTGAAGAACCACACCACGTTCTCGGGCAAGAACGGCCTCTACACCCAGACCTTCGTGGTGGCCATGAACAAGGCATCCTACGACGCCCTGCCGGATGATCTGAAGAAGGTCATCGACGACAATTCGGGCATGGAGACCGCCGCGTTCTTCGGTCGTGTCATGGACGAAGGCGATACCGCCGGCAAGGCGATCGCCGAGAAGCTCGGCAACAACATCATCGTGCTCGACGAAGCCGAGACGCAGCGCTGGAAGGATGCCGCCGAGCCGCTGATCGAAGGCTGGGAAGCCGAGATGGACGGCAAGGGCAAGGACGGCAAGGCCCTCGTCGAGGAAGCCCGCTCGCTGGTCGACAAGTATTCCGGCAACATGTAAGCCGCGAAAATACATTCCTGAACATCGACGGCCGCGGGAAACCGCGGCCGTTTCCGTTCCAGGGTCTTTCTCCCGCCGCCCTGCTCGGTGATAATCTCGCCCTGAACGGACTGCGGGAGGGAGCATGAAGCGTTCGACCGTGAACCGGATTCTTGCCGAAGCGGACGAGTTCATCCGCTCCTTCGGATACCGCCTGCCGCCGTTCGCCTACTGGTCGCCCGCCCAGATGAAGGCGCGCCGCGACGAAATCGTGGGGATCGTCGATGCGCGGCTCGGTTGGGACATCACCGATTACGGCAAGGGCGATTTCGAGCGGCTCGGCCTGTTTCTCTTCACCGTGCGCAACGGCAACGTGGCCGACCTGCAGCGCGGCCTTGGCATGCTTTATGCGGAAAAGATCATGATCTCCCGGCGCGACCAGCTCTCGCCGATGCACCGCCACGTCATCAAGGCCGAGGACATCGTCAACCGGGGCGGCGGCACGCTGGCGCTCGAGCTTTTCGCCTCCGCCCCCGACGGTTCGATCGACCGGGCCTCCGGCGTGACGGTGCCCACCGACGGGATCCTCCGGACGCTCCCGGCGGGCGGCGTGCTGACGCTCGCACCGGGTGAGAGCGTCACGCTGCTTCCGGGCGTGTGGCACGCCTTCTGGGCGGCTGAAAAGGACGTGCTGGTCGGCGAGGTCTCGACGGTGAACGACGATCTGACCGACAATGTCTTCGCCGAACCGCTCGAGCGGTTCTCCGGGATCGAGGAGGACGTCGAGCCGCTCCATCTGCTCGTCTCCGACTACGAGCGGTGGCTCGGCTGATCCCGTGGAGGATGCAAGGGAGGTAATAGCATGTCCGACATCGCCCATCTCGCGGCCGCCATCTTTCGCAAGGGCGCGGGCTGCGAGCGCGTTCTCGTCGCTATCGCCGGACCGCCGGGCGTCGGAAAGTCGACGCTTGCCGAGGCGCTGGTTCCCCTTTTGCCGGAAGGCACTGCCTGCGTGCTGCCGATGGACGCGTTCCACCTCGACAACAGCGTACTCCAGGCGCGCGGACTGATGGCCAGCAAGGGTGCGCCGGAAACGTTCGACTTCGGCGGATTTCACGCCACGCTGCGGCGCGTTCGTGACCGCGAAGCCGACGTCGTCATTCCGCTGTTCGACCGCGCCGGGGATTTTTCGCGCGCCGGCGCGGCGGTCGTCGGCGGCGCGGTGAAGTTCGTGCTGGTCGAGGGGAACTACCTGCTGTCGGACGAGGAGCCGTGGTCGCGGCTGGCGCCGGTGTTCGACTTTGCCGTCTTCCTCGACGTGGCCGAAGCCGAACTGGAGCGGCGGCTCATCGAGCGATGGCTCTCGCACGGCCACGGCCCGGAACAGGCGCGCGAGCGTGCCTTTTCCAACGATTTGCCCAATGCGCGTCGCGTTCTGGCACGCCGACGCGCCGCGGATATGGAATTGAAGTTCTAGGCGCGTCGCCATCGGACGCCGGACGGGCAGGGAGAACACATGAAAATAGGCTTCATCGGGCTTGGCAATGTCGGCGGCAAGCTCGCCGGATCGCTTCTGCGCAACGGCTTCGATCTGACGGTGCGCGACCTCGACCGGGCCGCTGCCACCCGCTTCCTGGAGGCGGGTGCTGCATGGGGCGAGAGCCCGCGCGCGATGGCGCAGGAATGCGACATGGTGATCACCTGCCTGCCCTCGCCGGCCGCGTCCGCGAAGGTGCTGGAAGCCGACGACGGCATCCTCGCCGGCCTCGGAGAGGGAAAAATCTGGTCGGAGATGTCGACCACCGACACGGCCGAGATCACGCGGCTGGCGGCGAAGGTCGAGGCGCTCGGCGCCGCTGCCATCGATTGCCCGGTTTCGGGCGGCGTGCACCGCGCGGCGACCGGCAATATCTCGATCTTCGCCGGCTGCGACCGCGCCGTGTTCGAGCGGGTCCTGCCGGTGCTGAAGGTGCTCGGCCGCCGCATCCTGCACACGGGGCCGGTCGGCACGGCCTCGACGCTGAAGGTCATGACCAACTATCTCGCCACCGCCAACCTTCTCACGCTGTGCGAGGCGCTGGTGACCATGAAGGCGGCAGGCATGGATCTCGCCACCACCTACGAGGCGATCAAAATATCGTCCGGCACGTCCTTCGTGCACGAGACGGAGAGCCAGCTGATCCTCTCCGGCTCGCGCGACGTCGACTTCTCGATGGACCTCGTGATGAAGGACATCGGCCTGTTCCAGACGATCGCGGAACGCAACGGCATTCCGCTGGAGATATCGCCGCTGATGATCGACATTTTTCGCGACGGACAGCGCCGCTACGGCGAACGGGCGAATTCGGACGACATCATCCGGCGGCTGGAGGAGGCGACGGGTCTTTCCATACTCGCTCCGGGCTTTCCGCAGGAACTGGTCGACGACGAACCCGAAGAACCGGGATACGAGGTCTTTCCGCCCGGTCGAGCGGCAGGAGCGGAGTGAGCGGCGGGTCTCCTATTCGAAGACGATGCGCGGAAAATAGAAGGACACGACCCAGTTCGGCGCGTCGACGATCTCGCTGATCCTGAGATCGCCGCAGACCGAGCAGAGCATGTAGGCCTCCTCCGGCGCCATGCCGCGCGTGGCGGCCAGAAGATCGATCATGCCCGAGACCGCGTTGCGCGCTGCCTCCATGAGGTCAGGCCCGACGCCCGTCGTCACCTCGTAGCCCGCGCCGTCGAGATGGCGCGTCACCGGGCCGGGCGTGGTGAAGCGCGGCATGGGCGGCGCCTTGCGCTTGATCAGGTCGAAGGTGAACGCGGCGTCCATGGCGCTTTCGATCGCCGTGCCGCAGATCTCGCCGTCGCCCTGTGCGGCATGCGTGTCGCCGACCGAAAACAGCGCGCCGCGAACCTCCACTGGCAGATAGAGCACTGTGCCGGCCGAGAGATCGCGTATGTCGAGATTGCCGCCGACCCGGCGCGGCGGAACGATCGAATGCAGTCCGGGTTGCGCGGGCGCAACGCCGATCGTGCCGGCGAACGGCTTCAGCGGAATGTGGGCGTGGCGGCCGAACATCGCGGGCTTGGCGGCTCGGCTGTCGTATTCCCACAGATGCAGGCGCGGATCGCTGAACTGGTCGGCGAGCAGGCCGAAGCCGGGGATGATCGCCGTCCAGCCGAAGCCGGACGGTTCGAAATTTCCGATCGTCACCTTGAGGCAGTCGCCCGGCTCCGCCCCGTCGATGAAGACCGGGCCGGTGACCGGATTGACCCGGTCGAAATCGAGCGCCTTCACGTCGGCGTCGACCGAGGCTGGCCCGAAATGTCCGTAAGCGGCATCGCGGCACTCGAAGCGTACCGACTCGCCGGGGGCGATCGTCATCGCCGGCGGAAGGGAGTTGTCCCATCCGCAATGGCAGCTTGCCGAATGGATCGTCCTGTGCCCCATCGCCACGGCGCGGTTCCTTCTGTCGCGGAGTTCGCTCGGCAAAGTGCCATTTTGCGCTGCCGAATGCACCCCTGGCAGCGCTGATTTTCAGGAGCCGGCAGGAGCTCCCGCGGCACCCCTCCCCCTTGAGGGGGGTGGTTGGGGGTGGGGGTCCACCCGAAGGGCGGAACGAGGAACAGGTTCGGTGGAGCTTGGCTCCAAAGCCGGAACGAAAATGCTCTTTCCCTCGCGCTTCGCGCGGACCCCCACCCTGGCCCTCCCCTCAAGGGGGAGGGACGATGGCGGGGCGGTTCGCGTCACACCTTCAAAGTCCGACTTGCCGCAGTCTCAGCCGAGAACGTCCTTTACGGCGTCCGCCGTCTTGCCGACGATTTCGTCGGCTTCGGCGCGGGTGAGGCAGAGGGGTGGGGCGAAGCCAAGGATGTCGCCTTGCGGCATGGCGCGGGCGATGACGCCTTTCTTCAGCAGCGCCGCGGCAACGGCGGGGCCGATCTTGCGCGCCGGGTCAAAGAAGGTCCGCTTGTCCTTGTCGTCGACGAACTCGACCGCGCACAGCATGCCTTCGCCGCGCACGTCGCCGACATTTGCGTGGCGGCCAAGCGCATCCTTCATCGCGCCGTTCAGGTAGGCGCCCGTCTCGCCGGCGTTCTTCACCAGGCCGAGGCTGTCGATCAGCTCGAGGTTGGCGACGCCGGCCGCGGCGCCGATCGGATGCGCGGAATAGGTCCAGCCGTGGCCGATCGGGCCGTTCTCGTCTGTGCCGCGCTCCAGCACCTCCCAGACCCTCTTCGAGATGATCGAGCCCGACAGCGGCGCATAGGCGGAGGTCAACCCCTTGGCGATGGTGATAATGTCGGCCTCGATGCCGAAATGGTCGGACCCGAACATGGTGCCCAGCCGTCCGAAGCCCGTCACGACCTCGTCGGCGATGAGCAGGATGTCGTGCTTCTTCAGAACGGTCTGGATGGCTTCCCAATAGCCCGCCGGCGGCGGGACGATGCCGCCCGTGCCGAGTACGGGCTCGCCGATGAAGGCGGCGATGGTGTCGGCGCCCTCGCGCTCGATGAGCGCCTCGAGTTCCGCCACGCAATGCGCAACGAAGTCGGCTTCGCTCATCGCCAGGTCGGGTCGGCGGTAGAAGTACGGCGCCTCGGTGTGCAGGATACGATCGAGCGGCAGGTCGAACTTGTCGTGGAAGAGCTTCAGCCCCGTCAGCGACCCGGTGACCAGGCCGGAGCCGTGATAGCCGCGCCAGCGCGATACGATCTTCTTCTTCTCAGGCCGCCCCAGGATGTTGTTGTAGTACCAGACGAGCTTGACGTTGGTCTCGTTGGCGTCGGATCCGCCGAGGCCGAAATAGACCTTGGACATGTTCTTCGGCGCCCGCTCCAGCACCATCTTCGCCAGCGTGACGGAGGCTTCCGTGCCGTGGCCGACGTAAGCGTGATAGTAGGCGAGTTCCTTGGCCTGCGCGGCGATCGCCTCGGCGATCTCGGGGCGGCCATAGCCGACGTTGACGCAGTAGAGGCCGGCAAAGGCGTCGAGCAGGCGGTTGCCGTCGCGGTCCTCGATGAACACGCCCTTGCCGCCGGTGACGATGCGGTTCGGCGTCTCGCCGCGCGCATGCTGGGCGAGGTGCGTCGAGGGATGGAAGAAATGGTCCCGGTCCCATTGGTCGATCAGGTCGTTCTTCAGCATGTTTTCTCTCCTGTTCGTTCGATGGCCGGTGCGCTCAGGCGGCGTCGCGGCGGATGTATTCGATGTCCGTATAGGCTTCCATGCCGTGGCGCGACCCCTCGCGCCCGAGCCCGGCCTGCTTGACGCCGCCGAACGGCACCGGCGCGCCGGTGATCCTGGTGCGGTTTACCGCAGACCAGCCGCGCGCCTTTCGCGAGCCCGTCGGCGACCTGCGCCACCTGCATTTCGACCGCCCGTTCGCTCGCCAGCGGTCCGATGTGTGGGTTGGAAAGCCCGGGGGCGCACGTTGCCGACGGGCTTGTAGGACGCCCGGACGGCCTCGTCCGTGTGGGCTACACTATTGGCATTGTCGGCTTGTTGTGCACAACATCAATCCCGCGAGCTACGCTGTCAACGGATTGTTCTTGCGATCCCTGCGAAAGCATCTGCTAGCCGGACATACGGTGAAGTAGACGTACACATGAAGGCGACCGCGGTCAGGGCGATCCCCGCACCGCTCGAGGAGGAAGCATGCCCGCTACACAATTGCCCTTCAGCACCGCCGAATACGACCGCCGCCTCGCCAAGGTGCGCGCCGCCATGGCAGCGAAGGAGATCGACGTCCTCTTCATCGAGGACCCGTCCAACATGGCGTGGCTGACCGGCTACGACGGCTGGTCCTTCTATGTGCACCAGGGGGTGATCGTCTTCCACGACGAGGACCCGATCTGGTGGGGCAGGGCGCAGGATGCCAACGGCGCGGTCCGCACCGTGTGGATGGCCGACGAGCGGGTGGCGAGCTACACGGACAACTACATCCAGTCGCCGAAGCTGCATCCCATGGAGACGCTCGCCGCGCTGATGCGCGAGCGCGGCTACGGCGGCAAGCGCATCGGCCTTGAACTCGAGAACTATTATTTCTCCGCCAAGGCCTATCTGGTCCTCAAGGACGAGCTGCCCGACGCCAGCCTCATCGACGCCACCGCGCTGGTGAACTGGCAGCGCACGGTAAAGTCGGACGAGGAGATCGTCTTCATGCGCCGCGCGGCGCGCATCTCCGAGAAGATCGTCGACGGCATCATGGAGCGCGTCGAGCCGGGCCTGAAGAAGAACGACCTCGTCGCCGAGATCTATGGCGACGCCATCCGCGGCGTCGATGACGACTGGGGCGAGTATCCGGCGATCGTCCCGCTGCTGCCGAGCGGCTCCGATGCTGCCGCGCCCCACCTGACCTGGGACGGTCGGCGCTTCGACGAGGGGTCGGCGACCTTCTTCGAGATCGCCGGCTGCTACCGCCGCTACCACGTTCCGTTCTGCCGCACGGTCTTCCTCGGAACGCCGCCGCAATACCTGCTCGAAGCCGAAAAAGCGCTGGCCGAGGGGCTGGAGGAAGGTCTCGAAGCCGCCCGCGCCGGCAACCGGGCGGGACAGGTGGCCGATGCGCTCTACAAATCGCTGGAAAAGGCCGGCATCAAGCGCGAAGGGCGCTGCGGCTACCCGATCGGCATCTCCTACCCGCCGGACTGGGGCGAACGGACGATCTCGTTCCGCACCGAGGACGACACGATCCTGGAGCCGGGCATGACCTTCCATTTCATGCCGGGCCTCTGGATGAGCGACTGGGGTCTGGAGATCACCGAAAGCATCCTGATCCGCGACACCGGCGCCGCCGAGTGCCTGTGCAACCGGCCGCGCAAGCTGTTCGTGAAGAACTGACCCGAATGACCACGCTGGCGCAAACCCGCGCGATCCTTTCCGACCTCATCGCCTTTTCGACCGTCTCGTCCGAGAGCAATCTGGAGCTGATCACCTACGTCGCGGATCTGCTGAGCAATGCCGGCGCCACGCTTTCGCTGTCGCGCAGCGAGAGCGGCACCAAGGCCAATCTCTTCGCCACCCTCGGACCCGCGGGCGACGGCGGCGTGATCCTGTCCGGCCACACCGACGTCGTTCCGGTGGCGGGCCAGGACTGGACAAGCGATCCCTTCGTCATGGGCGAGCGCGACGGCCTGCTCTTCGGCCGCGGAAGCTGCGACATGAAGGGCTTCATCGCCGCCGCGCTCGCCATGGCACCTCGGTTCGCCGCGGTGGAGCTGAAGCGCCCGCTGCATTTCGCCTTCACCCACGACGAGGAGGTGGGCTGCATGGGTGCGCGCACGCTGGTGGGCGAGATCGAGCGCATGGGCGTGAAGCCGTCGGTCGCCATCATCGGCGAGCCGACCTCCATGCGCGTCATCGAGGGACACAAGGGCTGCTACGAATACACCACCGAGTTCACCGGGCTCGAAGGCCATGCCTCGCGCCCGGAACTCGGGGTGAACGCGGTGGAATACGCCACGCGCTACATCAGCCGCCTGCTCGACCTGCGCGAGGCGCTGCAATCGCGCGCGCCGGCCGCAAGCCGTTTCACGCCGCCATGGACCACCCTGCAAGTCGGCCGCATCGCCGGCGGCGTCGCGCACAATGTCATTGCCGGCCAGTGCAGCGTCGACTGGGAGATGCGGCCGGTGCAGGCCGGCGATGCCGATTTCGTCAAGCGCGACATTGCGGACTATGTCGACACGGTCCTGAGGCCTGCCATGCATTCGGTCTCACCGCAGGCGGACATCGTCACCCGCACGATCGGCGAGGTGGCGGGCCTCGAGGTGGTGGACGAATCCGAAGCGCGCGACATCGTCTTCGAACTCACCGGTACCACCGAGGCGGACGTCGTCGCCTTCGGCACCGAGGCGGGGCTGTTCCAGGCGCTCGGCATGTCGGTCGTCGTCTGCGGTCCGGGCTCGATCGCGCAGGCGCACAAGCCGGATGAATACATCGCGCTCGACCAGCTTTCGGCCTGTCTCGACATGCTGGAGAGATTGTGCGTCAAGATGGCGGCTTGAGGGGGGAAAGGCCGAAGCAGATGGAGATCGCCCACCGCCTTGACGGGGAAGCATCGGAAGAGGGCGCGCGCGAACGCTTCGACCGGATCTACAGGACGCTCCGGACGCGCATCTGCATGCTCGACCATCCGCCGCTGGAGCGGCTGCGCGAGGAGGACCTGGCGGCCGAGTTCAACGTCAGCCGTACCCCGATCCGCCGCGTCCTGGTGAAGCTGGAGGCGGAAGGCCTGCTGAGATCCGTGCACGGCGTCGGCACCATCGTCACGGACATCGAGATCGACAGCCTGGAGCAGGTCTACCAGCTTCGGGTGGAACTGGCGGAACTGATCGGCAAGCTCTCGCCGGTCGTGCCCGGAGAGGCGCGGATGGCCGATTTCCGCGCCCTGCTCGCGCGTTGCGACGACCTCGTCCGCCAGCCCGATCCGCGCGAATTCGCCCGCACCAACATGGATTTCTTCCACCTGCTCAACGGACTGACCGCCAACGAGCCGCTGCGGGAGATCAGCGAGCGTCTCTACTACCAGACGAGCCGCATCTGGCTGAAAACCGCGTCGAGGTTCAGCCGGTTCACGGAAATGATCGAGGAAGAGATCCGCATCTTCCAGCGGGAGGTCGCCGATATCGTTGCCGCGATCGAGATCGGGGATCTGGAGGTGGTGGGTCACATCCGGCGCTCCCACATAGCGATGAGTTTCGCGCGCCTGCGCAAGCATGCAAGCGGTATTGCGCCGGCTAACGAATAGTCCCGGGGAGGGGTGGGGCCTCAGCCGCGCCGCTCTTCCAGCCAGCGCCAGAGATAGGGACCGAAGCCGGCCTCGACGTGGATGCGAGCGCGGTCCTCGGCCATGCGGTAGAGAATGGCGTTCACGCCGGCAAAGAGCAGGGCTGCCGAGGGACTTCCGGCGTCGAGATCGGCGCCCGTCGCCTCCGCGACCACGGCCCGCATCGACGGTCCTTCGATGTCGATCACGAAAAAGGCGTCACTGGCCGGACTGGCGGCCCAGCCCTCGTTCCAGCCAAGGGCAATGGCGAGGGGCTCGCTGGAGGCGAAAAGGGCGCGGTCGCGTGCGAGACGAACGAGGTACGGGTCGCCTGTCACGATGCTCCACAATCCGGCTTCGGCGGCGTCGGGCGCGTGGATTTGGCGCGCTTCCGCTAGATCGCCGCTGACCAGCACCTGCGACAGCATCGGCACCGGTCGCGCCGACCAGCCCTCCCTCGCGATGCCGGCCTTGCTCCAGTCGGGATAGGGCGTCCACTTGTCCGCTGCGTCGTAGCCGGCGCGGAAACCCTGAGGAGCCGGCACATTTTCCGCTCGCCTAGCCATTGATGCGCGCTCCTTCGGGATCGAAGGCGCAGACCGGCGCGATCGTTGCCTTCATCGTGACGCCGAGATGGAAGAGCTCGATCTCCTCGCCCATGCGAGACAGGCCGCGTTCGACCAGCGCGAGCGCGACGGGCCTGCCGAGCGAAGGGCTTTCGTAGCTCGAGGTGACGAAGCCGATGGAGCGGCGCCTCCCCTTGGCGGTCTCGACGGCATGGGCGCCCGTGGGAAGCGGCGGCGCGCCGTCGGGCACCGTCAGCCCGACGCCCTGCGGCCGATCCTCGCGCACCGCATTCTCCGTGAACAGCGAGCGCTTGCCGACGAACTCTCCCTTGCGCCGGTCGCGCGGACCCATGACGCCGAGGTCGTGCGGCATGGTCGTGCCGTCCGTGTCCTTGCCGGCGATGATGTAGCCCTTTTCGGCGCGCAGCATGAGCAGCGCCTCCGACCCGAGCGTGACCGCCTCAAGCGTCCGCCCCGCCTCCTGCATCGCGTCGTTGAGGGCCTTCGCGCGGGACGACGGCACGGAGACCTCGTAGGATCGGTCGCCGGTGAAAGAGACGCGGGCCACGCGCGCCGGACCGCCGGCGAAGCTTCCATCGGAAAAGCTCATGTGGGGCAGTGCCTCGTCCGACAGGTCGACGCCGAGCGACAGCGATGCGACCAGATCGCGCGAGCGCGGGCCGGTGGCCGTCAACGTTGCCCACTGCGGGGTGGAGTTGTGGATGAACACGCGGGCGCGGTCGAACCTGTCCTGCCGCCATTCCTCGAGCCGGGCGACCACGCCCGGCACGTGCCCCGAGGAGCACGAGACGACGTAATGCTCGTCCGAGACCTTGGAGACCACGCCGTCGTCGTAGATCACGCCGCTTTCGGTCAGCATGAAGCCGTAGCGGATGCGCCCTGGCTTCAGGGTAGAGATCGTCTGGTAGGAATTGTAGTCGACCAGCGCGCCGGCGTCCGGGCCGATGACCTCGATCTTGCCGAGCGGCGAGCCGTCGAGGATGCCGGCCGTCGCGCGCGCCTGCCGCGCTTCGCGGGCCACCTCGTCGGCGCCGGAACTCGTGCCGTACCAGGCGGGTCTTAGCCAGCCGCCATATTCGCGGAACACCGCGCCGGCGGCGCGATGCTCGTTTTCCAGCACCAGCCGGCGCACGGGATTGAAGAACTCGCCGCGCCGCCGCCCGGCCACAACGGTGAAGGGCACCGGCACGAAGGGCGGCCGATAGGTCGTGGTTCCGGTCTCGGCGATCGTCTGCCCGGTGATCGCGGCCATCGCGGCGAGCCCGTTCATGTTGGACGTCTTGCCCTGGTCGGTGGCCATGCCGAGCGTCGTGTAGCGCTTCAGATGCTCGACGGAGCGGAAATTCTCGCGCGCGGCGAGTTCGATGTCCTTGACGGTGACGTCGTTCTGGAAGTCGACCCATTGCCGCGCCTTGCCGGCGGGCGCCGGCCACGCCGGCTCGATCCCGTAGCGTTCGTCTTCGGTATCCGTCTTCGGCGCCTCGCCGTTCCCATCACCCGCCCGGTGCCCTTCGGCGACCACCTCCGACAGGGAAAACCGCCCGTTCGCGGCGCCGGCGACCACGATGCCGGCGACAGGGTCGCCGGGAACGAAGGCGGCGATGCTCTCGTCGAACCGCAGTTTCCCGCCGGCCTGGCAGAAGAGGTGCACCGTCGGCGTGAAGCCGCCCGAGACGAGGAGGCAGTCGGCCTCGATGCGCTCGCCGCCGACGGTCACGGCCTCCACGCCGCCGGTCCCGTGCACGGCTTCGATCCGCCCGCCCACCCGCACATCGGCTCCGGTCTCCGCCGACTGCCTCGTGTCTGCGACGATCACCGACGCGCCGGCCTCGCGCAGCGCGGCCGCCGCCGCATAGGCCATGTCGTTGTTTGTCGCGAGCACGATCCGTCCACCGACGAGCACGCCGTGGCGCCTCAGATAGACCAGGGCGGCTTCCGCCGACATGACCCCGGGGCGGTCGTTGTCGGGAAACACCAGCGGTCGCTCGATGGCCCCGGCGGCAAGCACGATCCGTTTCGCCCGCACGTGCCACAGCGCGTCAGGCGCCCCGGACCGGTGCTGCCACAGCGCGACGAGGTTGTGGTCGTAGACGCCGAAGGCGGTCGTGCTTGTAAGGACACTGTGGCCGGCAGCCGTCAGGTCTTTCGCCACCGCCTGTGCCCACTCCGTGCCGGAAAGTCCGTCGATCACGCCCCCGCGATGGTGCAGCGATCCGCCGAGCCGGTCCTGGTCGTCCACGAGCATCACGCGCTTCCCGGCCGCGGCAGCCGAACGGGCCGCCGCCAGCCCGGCCGGGCCGGCGCCGACGACGAGCAGGTCGCAATGGGCGCTGATCAGGGGACAGTCGGCCGGCGGCTCTGTCGCCGGGTCGAGCCGGCCGAGCCCCGCCATAGCGCGGATGCGCGGCTCGAACATGTGCCAGTCGGGCCACAGGAAAGTCTTGTAGTAGAAACCGGCAGGCAGGAATTGTCCGAACCGGTCGATCAGCGCGTTGCGGTCCCGCTCCGCGCCCGCTCCGGTGTTGACGGAGCGGACTTCCATTCCCTCGGCGAGAGTGTGTGTCGTGGCGCGCACATTCGGCGTGTGCACGCCGTCCAGCGCGACATCGACGACGGCATTGGGCTCCTCGCTCCAGGCACCAAAAATGCCGCGCGGGCGGTGATACTTGAAGCTACGCCCGACGACCCGCACCCCGTTGGCCAGCAGCGCCGAAGCGATCGTGTCGCCTTCGATGCCGGTCAGGGCCTTGTCGTCGAAGCTGAACCGCAGTTCGCGTGGCGGCGCGCCGGAAACGGCGATGCGCTTGCTGCTCACGATTCTGCTCCCAGCGCCGACGAACCGACCACTTCGTGCGTGACCGTATTCCGCTCCATCAGGAAAAACTCGCCGCAGGTCGTGTGCACCCAGATCTCCCGCGTCGGGCCCTTCGGGTTCTTCTTCAGGTGGAGATATTCGGCCCAGCGTTCCGCGCCGACCTCGCCCGCCGGCTCGGGCCGGGTCTTGCCGGCCTCGGCGGCGAAGTGGAACTCCGTCTCGTCGCGCGGGCCGCAGAAGGGACAGGGAAAACGCTGCATGACCCGCCCCTCAGTGCGCGATGCCGGAGCCGGCCGCCTCGTCGACCAGGCGCCCGGTGGCGAAGCGGTCGAGGTCGAAGGGGCGGCTGATCTCGTGATGCGAGCCGGTGGCGATCAGGTGCGCCATCAGCCAGCCACCGGCGGGAATGGACTTGAAGCCGCCGGTGCCCCAGCCGCAGTTGAGAAAGAGCCCCGGCAGCGGGGAGGGCCCGATGATCGGCGAGGAGTCCGGCACCACGTCGACGTTTCCGGCCCATTGCCTGAGCATCTTCAGTTGCCCGAAGGAAGGAAACATCTCCAGCATGCCCGACAGCACGGTGCGCTGCATCGGCGGGTTGCCCCGCTGGGCGTAGGAGGGCACGCGGTCGAGCCCGCCGCCGACCACGATCTCGCCCTTGTCGGATTGGAAGAGATAGGTGCCGGTGCCGAGATAGAGCACCACCGTGTCGAGGCATGGCTTCACCGGTTCCGACACCATCGCCTGCAGCGAATAGGACTGGATCGGCAGCGCGAAGCCGGCCTTGGCGGCCAGCACGCCGGAATGCCCGGCGACGGCGAGCCCAACCGCGCCGGCACGGATCGATCCACGGCTCGTCTCGACGCCGGCGCAGCGGCCGTTCTCGACGATGAAGCCGGTCACCTCGCAATTCTGGACGATGTCGACGCCAAAACCGTCGGCGGCGCGCGCATAGCCCCAGGCGACGGCGTCGTGGCGGGCGACGCCCGCGCGACCCTGCCACACGCCGCCGAAGACGGGATAGCGCGCCTTCGGTCCTCGGTTAAGCAGCGGCGCCTTGTCGAACACGGCGTCCGGGCCGAGCAGTTCGGCATCCGTGCCGTTGATCTGCATGGCGTTGACGATGCGCGCGGCGATTTCCATCTCGGCTTCGGAATGCGCCACGGTGACCACGCCGCGCTGTGAGAACATGATGTTGTAGTTCAGCTCCCGCCCCAGCCCCTCGTAGAGCTTCAGCGCGAAGTCGTAGAGCGCCACGCTTTCGGGATAGAAGTAGTTGGAGCGGATGGTGGTGGTGTTGCGGCCGGTGTTGCCGCCGCCGAGCCAGCCCTTCTCGATGACCGCGACGTTTCGCATGCCGTGGTTCTTCGCGAGATAATACGCGGTCGCCAGGCCGTGCCCGCCGCCGCCGATGATGACGGCATCGTATGCCGGCTTCGGATCGGGCGAGCGCCAGGCCGGCTGCCAGCCGGTATGGCCGCGCAGTCCTTCCCGGAACAGGTTGAAAGCCGAGTAGCGGCGCGTCAAGCAATGTCTCCCGTCGGCGACTTCGAAGAGCTCTCTGTCTACACGGCCTGCCGGCGCGGGCAAGCAGGGCGGCGCCGCGTCCTGCCGCTGGAACGACATGGCAAGCGGCCGGCAAACGCTGTAGATGAAAGGAAACGGCCGCACGATGGATGGCCGACGAAGGATCGCGGTTCAGGGAGGAACGAAGCCGATGAGCGCCACGCAGACCCTCGCACGCACGCTGCGCCTCGCCGACGAGGACAACATCGTCGTCGCGGCTGGCAGGATCGAGCCGGACACCGACATCGCGCCGGGGGTCGTCGCGCGCCAGCGCGTTCCCTTCGGCCACAAGATCGCCGCGCGGCCGATCGCCCTCGGCGAACCGGTGATGAAGTTCGGACAGATCATCGGCTTCGCCTCGAAGCCGATCGAGCCGGGCGACTGGGTGCACGAGCACAATGTCGAGATGCACGATTTCGCCCGCGACTACCGCTTCGCCGAGGCCGCGCGGCCCGAGAACATCTTGCCGGTCGAGGAACAGGCGACCTTCGAAGGCTTCCGCCGTGCCAACGGCCGGGCCGGCACGCGCAACTATGTCGGCATCCTGACCTCCGTGAACTGCTCGGCCTCCGTCGCCCGCTTCATGGCCGAGGCGGCGACGCGATCGGGCATGCTGGACGAATTCGAGAATGTCGACGGTGTCGTCTCCTTCACCCATGGCACCGGCTGCGGCATGGCGGGTTCCGGCGAGGGCTTCGAACTCCTCAAGCGCACGCAGTGGGGCTATTCCGCCAACCCTAATCTCGGCGGCGTGCTGCTCGTCGGGCTCGGCTGCGAGGTGTTCCAGATCGGCCGGATGAAGCAGCTTTATGGCATCGAGGAGAGCGAGACCTTCCGCACCATGACCATCCAGGAGAGCGGCGGCACGAGGAAGACTATCGAGCAGGGTCTGGAGCGCATCCGCGAGATGGTCGCCGCCGCAAACGCGGCGACGCGGGAGACGATCCCGGTTTCGGAACTGACGCTGGCGCTGCAATGCGGCGGGTCCGACGGTTACTCCGGCATCACGGCCAACCCGGCGCTCGGCGTCGCGGCCGACATTCTCGTGCACAATGGCGGCACCGCCATTCTTTCCGAGACCCCGGAGATCTATGGCGCCGAGCACCTTTTGACCCGGCGGGCGAAGAACCGTGAGGTCGGCGAGAAGCTGGTCGAGCGCATAAAGTGGTGGGAAGACTACACCGCGCGCAACGGCGGCGAGATGAACAACAATCCCTCGCCGGGCAACAAGGCTGGCGGGCTGACGACCATCCTCGAAAAATCGCTCGGCGCGGCCGCCAAGGGCGGCTCCACCACGCTCAATGCCGTCTACGAATATGCCGAGCCGGTGACGGAGAAGGGTTTCGTCTTCATGGACACGCCGGGTTACGATCCGGTCTCGGCGACGGGCCAGGTCGCGGGCGGTGCCAACATGCTTTGTTTCACGACGGGGCGCGGTTCCGCTTATGGCTGCAAGCCGGTGCCGTCGATCAAGCTCGCCACCAACACGCCGATGTACGAGCGCATGGTCGACGACATGGACATCAACTGCGGCGACATCCTGGAAGGGGTGTCGGTGCGCGAGAAGGGCGAGGCGATCTTCGCCGAAATCCTCGCCGTCGCCTCGGGCAAGCGGACGAAATCCGAAGAGCTCGGCTATGGCGATTCCGAGTTCGTGCCGTGGCAGATCGGCGCGGTGATGTAGAAGCCGGCTATCGCTTCCGGATGGCCTCGACGAGCGCGACGGCGGGCATGTAATCGTCCGGTGATACCCGCACGAAGCCGCCCTGCCGCTCCGCCTCGAGATATTCGTAGAGATCGGGCTCCGACGGCCTGAGCTCGACCAGGAAGTTGCGGAGCCTGGTCTTCAGGTCGCCCGGCAGGTCCTTGCGAACTGCGTGGGGGCCGAAGCGCAGCGTGTCGGACCTCCACGCGATCTCGACTTCCTGCGGATCCAGTCCCGCCGCCGTCAGGCGGCCGAGCGTGCCACTCGCGAGATCCGGCCCGCCCACGGCGCGGTCCACGACCCAGCCGACCAGTTCCTGCGTTTCGCCCGCGAGGAAGGCCTTTTCGGCTTCCGACGTGCTGGCGCCGCTCGTCGGAGCACTGGCCTCTTCGGCTCCCCAAAGGGACAGGACCCCCACATCGTCGCGCGGTCCGGAGGAGACTGTCGATGTCCCGGGTCCGCTCGCCCCCTTGCGCCTGATCAGGACCGCCTTCACCCCGCTCGCGCCGTCGCGCCCGGACGGCGCCACCAGCGGTTCGATGCATCCGCAGAGCTTCCAGGCGACCGCGTAGGCGCTGGCGGAGTAGATCGCGTAGTCGATGTCGGACCGGACCTGCGCCTCGATCAGCGTCGGAAAATCCGGCGCCGCGAAGACCGTCACCGGCATGCCGAGCGCCTGCGCATAGGCGCGCTCGATGGCCGAGGCACCTTCGATGGCCGGGCCGGCGCCCAGCATGCCGATCCGCAGGCCGGCGGGACGGGCGGTATCCTGCGCCCAGGTGGCCGAACACGCGCCGGCCGCGAAGGCCAGCGTTCCAGCCACGAGCGCGAACATCGCGCGAATCATGATCGCTCCTGCCTTGCCGGGTTTCGGCCGGACTATGCAGCCGCGGGCTTGCCGTTTGGTTTACGAATTGCCAATTGCCGGCTTCATTCCTATCTGTGCAGTCGTTTTTCCCTCCGGAAGCGGATTTTTCCCGATGGCCCGCGCCTTTCTTTTCGTCCTCGATTCCTTCGGCATCGGCGGTGCGCCCGATGCCAAGGCATTCGGCGATTTCGGCTCCGACACGCTCGGCCACATCGCCCGAGCCGCGGCGCGGGGCGAGGCGGATCGGCCGGGCCTGCGCGGCGGACCACTGAACCTTCCCAACATGCTGGCACTCGGCCTGGGCGAAGCCGCCGAACTCGCGTCCGGGTCCTATCCGGACGGCGTCGAGCGGACCGAGCCGAGAGGCTTCTTCGGAGCGGCGCAGGAGGTTTCAAGCGGCAAGGACACACCTTCCGGCCATTGGGAGATCGCTGGCGTGCCCGTGCCCTTCGACTGGGGCTATTTCCCCGACGAGACGCCGTCGTTTCCGAAGGACCTGACCGATACGATCATCGCGCAGGCGAAACTTCCCGGCATTCTGGGCAATTGTCATGCCTCCGGGACGGAAATCATCGCCAGGCTCGGCGAGGAACATGTCCGTACCGGCAAGCCGATCTGCTACACCTCGGCGGACTCGGTGTTCCAGATCGCCGCGCACGAGGAGCACTTCGGGCTCGAACGGCTCTACGAGCTGTGCGAGATCGTGCGGAAGCTCGTCGATCCGCTCAACATCGGGCGGGTGATCGCGCGGCCCTTCCTGGGCGAGACGGCGGCCGACTTCGAGCGCACTGCCAATCGACGCGACTATGCCGTGCCGCCCGCCGAGCCGACGCTGCTCGACCGGGTGACGGACGCCGGCCACAAAGTCATCGCGGTGGGCAAGATCGGCGACATCTTCGCTCACCAAGGTGTGTCGGAGGTGCGCAAGGCGGCGGGCAACATGGGGCTGTTCGACAAGGCGCTCGGCGCCATGGAAGACGCCAGCGACGGCGATCTCGTCTTCGCCAACTTCGTCGATTTCGATTCCCTGTTCGGTCACCGGCGCGACGTGGCTGGCTACGCGGCGGCACTGGAGGATTTCGACCGGCGGCTTCCCGAGGCGCTGGCGAAGCTGAAGGATGGCGACCTGCTGGTTCTGACCGCCGACCACGGCTGCGATCCGACCTGGAAGGGCACCGACCACACGCGCGAGCGCGTGCCGGTCCTCTGCTTCGGGCCGGGCTATGCGGACGGTCCGATCGGCGTGCGCCAGACCTTCGCCGACATCGGCGAAACCGTCGCCGCGCATCTCGGGCTGGCGCCCGGACCTCACGGTACCTCCTTCCTGCCCGAAACCCCTCGGCATGCCTGAGCTTCCCGAGGTCGAAACGGTCCGGCGCGGGCTCGCCCCGACGCTGGAAGGCGCGCGCATCCTTTCCGTCGAGCAACGCCGCCCGGACCTGCGCTTTCCCTTTCCGCCGGATTTCGTCGGCCGCCTCACGGGCCGCCGTGTGGAGGCGCTGTCGCGGCGGGCGAAATACCTCATCGCCCAACTCGACGACGGGCTGGGCCTCATCAGCCATCTCGGCATGTCCGGTTCCTGGCGCATCGAGGCGGGCGACACGGCCGTGGTTCCCGGCGAGTTCCTGTACGAGCGCTCCAAGGCGGCGGCGCACGACCACGTCGTGTTACACCTCGAGGAGCGAACGGGCGGGCTGAGCCGCATCGTCTTCAACGATCCGCGCCGCTTCGGCTTCATGCTGTTCGCCGAACCTGGTCATCTCCAGGACCACCCGCTGCTTGCGGATCTGGGCGTGGAGCCGACCGGCAACGAACTGAGCGGAGATCTGCTCGCCCGCCTCTTCCGCGACAAGCGCGCGCCGCTGAAGGCGGCGCTGCTCGACCAGCGGCTGATCGCAGGGCTCGGCAACATCTACGTCTGCGAGGCGCTCTGGCGCGCCGCGCTCTCGCCGCGCCGCCTGGCGGGCACGCTGGTGACGAAGAGCGGCGCGCCGACGAAGGCGGCGGATCGGCTGGCGACGGCGGTGCGGGAGGTGATCGCCGACGCGATCGAAGCCGGTGGCTCGTCGCTGCGCGACTACGTCCACGCCGACGGATCGCTGGGCTATTTCCAGCACTCCTTCGCCGTCTACGGGCGCGAGGGCGAGTCATGTCCCAAGCTCACCTGCAACGGCGTGATCCAGCGGATCGTGCAGTCCGGACGCTCGACCTTCTATTGCCCGGTCTGCCAGCGGTAGCTCACCACCACAGCCCGCCGCGGCGGATGCGCAGGCGCGGCGGGCCGTCGGGCTCGGCCAGCGGTCCGTCATGAGACGGGCTGTCGTGGCGCTCGGTCGGGACAGGATGATCCGCCGCCATGAGCGAGGCGATGCGATGATAATCGACCGGGCGGCGCGCCCGTCCCGCATCGGGTATGAAGCTGCGGCGCGGCCGGGGCGGCTGCGAGACCGCCTCCGCCAGATGCGACGGTTCCCGCAGGCCGCGCGCGGACTTCAGCGCCATCAGGCGCCGGATGCGCTCTTCGGTGATCGGGTGGCTGCGCAGCACGGAGGCGTCCGGCATTCGGCTGCCCGGCAGCACCAGGCCTTCCCAGATGCGGCGCTGCGCCCGCTCCAGCTTCAGGAGGGCGGAAGCGAGGCCGTCCGGATCGCCTGTGAGGATCGCGGCGTTGAGGTCGGCATCATACTCGCGCGTGCGCGACAGGGCGAGTTGCAGCAGCCCGCCGATCGTCGGCGACGCAATCAGGATCAGGACCGCTGGCCACGGCACCTGCGCCTCGTACCCGCCAGCGAAGCCGAGCACGTTCAGCACCAGGGTGAAAATGCCGACCGTCGACATGATCGAGGTGAAGCGCGACACCATGTCGGCGAAGGCCATGACCTTCACGTCCTCGTTGGCGATGTGGCTGATCTCGTGGGCCAGCACGCCGGCCAGTTCGCGCGCCGTCATGCGGCGTACCAGAGCGTCGGTCACCGCGATGGCGGATTCCTCGCGCCGGCCGACGGCGAAGGCGTTCATCAGTTTCGACGGCACGACGTGAAGCACGGGGACGGAAGGCAGATCGGCGCGGCGGGCCAGTTCCTCCACAAGCGCCACGCCTTCCGGAAACTCGCGGCGCGTGAGCGGACGCGCATTGTACATCGACAGCACCATTTTGGGGCTGACGCGGCGCACCATCCACATCGACACGGCGCCGAACACGAGCGCGTAGACCACGCCGGTGCCGCCGGCGAACACGAAGGCGGTGACGGCGAGCAGAAGCAGGCTCCCCGCGCCGAGCAGCCAGGTGTGCAGCGTGTTCATCGCGCGGTGGCGGCGCTGCTCGAAGAGGTCGAGATCGGGTGTCGCGTTCATGGAAGGGATATGGGGAGCAGGAACCGCTTTGCCGAGTGGGCGCCGGGCTGCCGGATATCGGAAGTGCGCGAGCCGCCGTTCTCTCTGCGTCGAAAACGCTGACAAAGCATTCCAAAGGCGCGCTTGCGCGACAAAAAACCTGTTCTTATATACGCCGCAACGCTTCTGAGCCGTGCCGGAATCGCATGGGGAGGGGGCGAAATCCTGAAGACAGGGGCTGCCGCATGGAACGCCGGTACGGGTCCTGACAGCCTGCTTAGCGGAGAGAAGAACATGGCTAAAGTAATCGGTATCGATCTCGGAACGACCAATTCCTGCGTCGCCGTCATGGACGGCAAGGACGCCAAGGTGATCGAGAATGCGGAAGGCGCGCGCACGACGCCCTCGATCGTCGCGTTCAGCGACAGCGACGAGCGCCTCGTCGGCCAGCCGGCCAAGCGCCAGGCGGTCACCAATCCCGAAGGCACCATCTTCGCGGTGAAGCGCCTCATCGGCCGCCGCTACGACGATCCGGTGACCGAGAAGGACAAGAAGCTGGTCCCCTACAAGATCGTCAAGGCGGACAACGGCGACGCGTGGGTCGAGGCCGCCGGCAGCAAGTATTCGCCCTCGCAGATTTCGGCGATGACGCTCCAGAAGATGAAGGAGACGGCTGAATCCTATCTCGGCGAGAAGGTCGAGAAGGCGGTCATCACCGTTCCCGCGTACTTCAACGACGCCCAGCGCCAAGCCACCAAGGACGCCGGCAAGATCGCCGGCCTCGAAGTGCTGCGCATCATCAACGAGCCGACCGCGGCCGCGCTCGCCTACGGCCTCGACAAGAAGAAGGCCGGCACCATCGCGGTCTACGACCTCGGCGGCGGCACCTTCGACATCTCCATCCTGGAGATCGGCGACGGCGTGTTCGAGGTGAAGTCGACCAATGGCGACACCTTCCTCGGCGGCGAGGACTTCGACATGCGGCTGGTCGGCTATCTCGCCGATGAGTTCAAGAAGGACCAGGGCATCGACCTGCGTTCCGACAAGCTCGCGCTGCAGCGCCTGAAGGAAGCGGCCGAAAAAGCCAAGATCGAGCTCTCCTCGTCCTCGCAGACCGAGATCAACCTGCCCTTCATCACGGCCGACCAGTCGGGTCCGAAGCACCTGACCATGAAGCTCACGCGCGCCAAGTTCGAGCAGCTCGTCGACGACCTGGTGCAGCGCACGATCGAGCCCTGCAAGGCGGCGCTGAAGGACGCGGGCGTCAAGGCCGCGGAGATCGACGAGGTCGTGCTCGTCGGCGGCATGACCCGCATGCCCAAGGTGCATGAGATCGTGAAGCAGTTCTTCGGCAAGGAGCCGCACAAGGGCGTGAACCCGGACGAAGTCGTGGCCATGGGCGCCGCGATCCAGGCCGGCGTGCTTCAGGGCGACGTCAAGGACGTCCTGCTGCTCGACGTCACCCCGCTGTCGCTCGGCATCGAGACGCTCGGCGGCGTGTTCACCCGCCTGATCGACCGCAACACGACGATCCCGACCAAGAAGTCGCAGACCTTCTCGACCGCCGAGGACAACCAGTCGGCGGTGACGATCCGCGTCTTCCAGGGCGAGCGCGAAATGGCGCAGGACAACAAGATGCTCGGCCAGTTCGACCTGGTGGGCATCCCGCCCGCGCCGCGCGGCGTGCCGCAGATCGAGGTCACCTTCGACATCGACGCCAACGGCATCGTCAACGTCTCGGCTAAGGACAAGGGCACCGGCAAGGAGCACCAGATCCGCATCCAGGCGTCCGGGGGTCTCTCGGACGACGAGATCGAGAAGATGGTCAAGGACGCCGAGGCCAATGCCGAGGGCGACAAGAAGCGCCGCGCGCTCGTCGAGGCGAAGAACCAGGGCGAGGCTCTGGTCCACTCCGCCGAGAAGTCGCTCAAGGACTATGGCGACAAAGTCTCCGAGGATGACCGAAACGCGATCTCCGAGGCCATTACCGCGCTGAAGACGGCGCTCGAGGGCGACGACCTGGAAGACATCCAGGCCAAGAGCACCGCGCTCGGCGAAGCGTCGATGAAGCTCGGCCAGGCGATGTACGAGGCCAGCCAGGCCGAGGCCGCGGAAGCCGACGCCAAGGCCGACGCTTCCAAGTCCGGCGAGGACGTGGTCGATGCGGACTTCGAGGAGATCGACGACGACGACAAGAAGAAGTCGGCCTGATCGCGATCAGCCTCGCCATTCGTTCAGAAAAGCCCGGCCGACGCCGGGCTTTTCGCGTTTCGGGCGCGGCTGTCCGTTAAGCTTAACGGAAGCTTAAGGTCGACCGCTGGCCGCTCCTTTCCTACACATCTCCCTGAGCTTACGAGTCGTGAAGCGAGGGGCCGAAACACATGCATTATCGCATCTTCGAGACATGGCGGCTGACCGCTGCGATCTTGATCATGCTGTGGCACTTCATGCGCTTCGCGCCTCCGGGAACGGAGGACATCAGCGCCTTCCTCTATCGGCTGATGCCGCTGATGGAGATGTTCTTCATGATCTCGGGTTTCCTGATCATGGAGCGCTACGGCGACGTGCTGCTGACGGAACCCGGCTCGTTCCGGCGCTATCTCATCCGCCGCATCGCGCGCTTCTATCCGCTCTATCTCGTGACGCTGGCCTTCTTCGTCGCCATTGCCTTCGCGGTCGATCTCGGCCTGGTGCATTCGGACAGCCCGGAGCGCTATGCCTGGAGCGCGCTGCCCGCCAACATCCTCCTCATGCATGCCTGGGGCTTAACCGACCTTTTGACCTTCAACTACGTGTCCTGGTCGATGTCGGCCGAGTGGTTCTGCTACCTGCTGCTGCCGGTGATCGTGCTCGCCTTCCGCTTCGGCGGCAAGCGGGGTCTGGCCGCGGTGGCGCTGGTCTCGATCGTGGCGCTGGAGGCGGCGACGGCGGCGGGCGTGATACCCTTCGAAAGCTGGCTCCGGGCCGACACCTGGGGTGCCTACAGGGCCTTCGCCGATTTCGCGCTGGGCGCGCTGGTCGCCATGGCGGTACGCGACAGCCGCTGGCGGCTGCGCAGCCACGTGCCGGGCTGGACCCTGTTTGCGATCTCGATCGTGGCGATGGCCACGTTGCAGCCGGCCTACGTCGTCGTGGCGCTGCTCGGCGCCGCGATGTACCTCGCGGCGCTGGCCGAGCGCTCGGAACCGGAAAACTCGAACTATCTCCGGTTCCTGCATCCGGTCGGCAAGGTGTCGCTCGGCATCTATCTCATCCACCCGGTGATCGAATCCCTCTTCATCGCGCTGCTGTGGAAGAAGCTGCTCGAACCGCTCGGGTTCGTGGATTTCTACGTCTACTGGTTCTTTCCGGCGCTGCTGGTGATTGCCGTCTCGATCCTGTCTGACCGCTACTTCGAAAGGCCGATGGCGAAGGTCATCAACAACCTGGCCGGCGGAGGCACCACCGCCCGCGTGGCCGAGACGTCTCCCGCGCGTGTGGTCTAGAACCGTCGAAACAGACCGCGGGAGATAAAAAAGCGGCGAAACGGAGGAAAAATTCCGTATCTGCGCCGCGCTGCTATGGCGCGACGTGCAAGCTGTCACTAAATCGTGGCCTGCGGGTCGCGACGCCGCGCATCCGATCTTTCTCTCGATTGCCAGGACACTCCGAGCACCATGAAGGCCGACTTTTACGAGACCTTGGGCGTACAGAAGGGCGCCGACGAAAAGGAACTCAAGGCGGCATTCCGCAAGCTGGCCATGCAGTGCCATCCGGACCGTAATCCCGGTGATGCGGATGCCGAGCGCAAGTTCAAGGAAATCAACGAGGCCTACGAGTTCCTCAAGGACCCGCAGAAACGCGCCGCTTACGACCGGTTCGGCCACGCGGCCTTCGAGCAGGGCGGCATGGGTGGTGGCGCGGGCTTCGCCGGCGCGGGCGGTTTCTCCGATATCTTCGAGGACATCTTCGGCGAGATGATGGGCGGCGGCCGACGCCGCTCCAGCGGCGGGCGCGAACGCGGCGCCGACCTCCGCTACAACATGGAAATCACGCTGGAGGAAGCCTTCTCCGGCAAGACGGCACAGATCCACGTGCCGAGTTCGGTGACCTGCACCGAGTGCTCCGGCTCCGGCGCGAAACCCGGCACGCAGCCCGTCACCTGCGCCATGTGCTCGGGCTCCGGCCGGGTGCGCGCCGCGCAGGGCTTCTTCTCCATCGAGAGGACCTGCCCGACCTGCCACGGTCGCGGCCAGATCATCAAGGATCCGTGCGAGAAGTGCGCCGGCCAGGGCCGCGTCACCGAGGAACGCTCGCTTTCGGTCAACATTCCGGCAGGCATCGAGGACGGCACGCGCATCAGGCTTACGGGCGAGGGCGAGGCGGGCATGCGCGGCGGCCCGTCCGGCGATCTCTACATCTTCCTCTCCGTCGCGCCGCACGAATTCTTCCAGCGCGAAGGCGAGAACCTCTACTGCACGGCGCCGATTTCCATGACCTCGGCGGCACTGGGCGGTTCCTTCGAGGTGGCGACGCTCGACGGCACCCAGACGCGCGTCAAGGTGCCGGAAGGCACGCAGAACGGCCGCAAGTTCCGCGTGAAGGGCAAGGGCATGCCCGTGCTGCGCCAGAATGCCGTGGGCGACCTCATCATCCAGGTTGCGGTGGAAACGCCTCAGAACCTGTCCAAGCGCCAGCGCGAACTGCTGCAGGAGTTCGAGGAGCTGTCGTCGAAGGAGAACAGCCCGCAGTCGAACGGGTTCTTCAACCGCATGAAGGACTTTTTCGAGTCGTTCGGAAACTGAACCGCCGGTGCACTCGCGCGTTCCTGAAATCGAAGAACGAAGGGAAGCCCGGGCGGTGTAAAAGCCCGAACCGGCTCCCTATATCCTGGCAGCAGGGGCAGCGCACAGGAGAACGCCAATGGCGCGCGAAAATGCAGTGCTGAAAGGCCTCGCCGGACGTTTCGACGACGAACTCCGGTTTTTCCGGGGCTGGCTGGACAAGCCGAAAGCCGTCGGGTCGATCATTCCAACGAGTTCCGTGACCGCCCGGCGCATGGCGTCGGTGATAGACCTTTCCTCCGGTCTCCCGGTGCTGGAACTGGGCCCCGGCACGGGCGTCATCACCAAAGCCATCCTGGATCGCGGCGTTGCGCCGGAGAACCTCTACTCGGTCGAATTCTCGCAGGATTTCGCCGCGCATGTGCGCAGGCTGTTTCCGAAGGTCAACGTCATCCAGGGCGACGCCTTCAACCTCAACGAGACGCTGGGCGACAAGAGGGACCTCGTCTTCGATGCCGTCGTCTCCGGTGTTCCGCTGCTGAATTTCCCCGTCCCCCAGCGCATTGCCTATCTGGAAGATCTGCTGTCCCGCATTCCCCTTGGAAGGCCGGTCGTCCAGCTGACCTATGGACCGCGCTCGCCCATCCCTCCGGGGCGCGGCAGCTACACGGTGGAGCATTTCGATTTCGTCATGCGCAACATTCCGCCGACGCGGCTGTGGATCTACCGCAGGCGGCCGCACGCATAGAGCGCGCCGCCTTTTCCGACCCTGCCCGGTCGGTGATCAGTTCTGCATCCAGTCGAGATAGTCGGCGAGCTCGTTGGCCCGCCGCGCGGTCGCCTGGTTGATGCAGGACGAGCCGATCGGGCTCGCGATCGTCCCGCCCTCGAAGAAGATACGCGGCCAGGCGCAGTTCGCGTCGCGGTAGGCGATCCACTTGCGCTGGGTCTCGCGCAAGGCGTCGAAGGCGGGTGTTTCGAGGCCGTCCTTCAGCGCGGCGTAGTGCGAATTGAGAAGCCCGTCCCAGACCGCGATCTCGCGGGCGTAGCAACCGACCATTCCGGCCGTTGCCTGGCCCTGCGGTTCCTCGAGGCAGGGGTCCGCCACCGTGCCGATACATTCGTCGCGGCTCGCAGGATCGTCCTGGCTCGAGGCATTGTAGTCCCGCACGCCTTCCAGGCAGGACTGGATCGCGATCTGGTCCTCCGGTAGGGGGTCGTCGGCGGCAGAGAGGCTGCCTGTCCCTGCGAGGAAGAGGCAGGCGGCCGCGACCGTAACCAATCTATGCATATCCGTTCTCCCGCTCGCGAATGCGGTTTCCTTGCCGGCCGCGAATCCCTATACACCGAAGCAGTTTCGCAAAGCGGACGGCCGATGACACCAAGAATTCTCGTCTTCGCTGGATCGAACCGGAGCGGCGCCTATTCCGGCAGGACCGCCGAAGCGGCGACCAGGGAACTGGCGATGCAGGGCGCCGAGGTGACCCGCATCTCGCTCGCCGACTATCCGCTGCCGATCATGGACGAGGATCTCGAGGAGGAGAAGGGCATCCCGGAGAACGCGGTGAAGCTCGCCCGGCTCTTCGCGGCGCACGACGCTCTCCTGATCTGCACGCCCGAATACAACGGCTCGATGCCGCCGCTGCTCAAGAACACGATCGACTGGGTGAGCCGCGTGAGCAAGGATGCGGGCAAGCCGCTGAAGCCCTACCCCGGCAGGGTGGTCGGCATCTGCTCGTCGTCGGCCGGTCATTTCGCCGGCATTCGGTCGGCAAACCACCTCCGGGCGGTGCTCTCGCACATCGGCATGGAGGTGATCGCGCCGCAGGTCTCCGTGCCGAACGGCGGCGACGCCTTCGACGAGGATGGTGAATTCCGGGACGAACGGCTGAGGAAGGGCATGGCGCGGCTCTGTAGCACCCTGATGCAGCACGCCAGGCTGCTTTCCACCAGGGTCGAGCCTTGATCGCCTACTATCTGACGCATCCGCAGGTGGATATGGAAACGGCGCGACCCGTGCCGCTGTGGCGCCTTTCTGCCATCGGCCGCGGTCGCGTGGAAGCCATGCGCGCGAAGCCCTGGCTCGGCACGCTGAGCCGCATCGTGGCAAGCGCGGAGACGAAGGCGGTCGAGGCGGCCGCGATCCTCGCCGCCCATCTCGGCATTCCGATGAATGTGGTGGAAGAGATGGGCGAGAACGACCGTTCCTCGACCGGCTTTCTCGAGCCCGCCGCCTTCGAGGCCGCGGCCGACCGGTTCTTCGCCGAGCCCGAAGCGAGCTGGAACGGCTGGGAACGCGCGGTCGATGCTTCCCGGCGCATCGTCAGGGCGGTGGACGGCGCGCTGCGGGATCATGATCCGGAACGGCCCATCTTGTTCGTCGGCCATGGAGCGGTGGGGTCGCTCCTGAAAGCGAGCCTGGCGGGGCGTCCGATCTCCCGCGTCGAGGACCAGCCTGCCGGCGGGGGCAACATCTTCGCCTTCCGGCTTTCCAATCGCCAGCTCCTGTGCGACTGGACGCCGATGGAAGAATTCGAGGGAGTACGCGGATGACGGAGCCAGGCAAAGCCAGCGACCGGCTGATCGTCGGCCTCGATCTGCCGAGCGTCGATGCGGCGCAAAAGATCGTTCGTGACCTGGACGGCGTCTGCACCTTCTACAAGGTCGGGTACCGCCTCGCCTTCGCCGGCGGGCTGGAATTCGCGCGCGATCTCGCGGCCGAGGGCAAGAAGGTCTTCCTCGACCTGAAACTCCTCGACATCGACAACACGGTGGCCGAGGGGGTGGAGAGCATCGTCAAGCTCGGCGTGACGATGCTGACGCTGCATGCCTATCCAAAGGCGATGCGCGCGGCGGTGGAAGCGGCCAGGGGCAGCGACCTTTGCCTGCTCGGTGTGACGGTGCTCACCTCCATGGACCAGCAGGATCTCGTCGAGGCCGGCTACCAGTACGAACCCCACGCGCTCGTGATGCGCCGCGCCGAGCAGGCGCGCGCAGCCGGCATGGGTGGCGTCGTCTGTGCCGCGAGCGAAGCCCATGCCGTTCGCGGCATCGTCGGTTCCGACATGGCCGTGGTCACGCCGGGCATCCGGCCGGCAGGTGCGGCCCATGGCGACCAGAAGCGCGTGATGACGCCCGCCGCGGCGATCCGCGCGGGATCGAGTCATCTCGTCGTCGCCCGCCCCATCGTGGCCGCGCCCGACCCGCGCGCCGCCGCGCAATCGATACTGGATGAAATGGCAACGGCCGCCTGAGGCCGGGAGGAGGAAGAATGCCCAAAGCCTACTGGATTGCCCATGTCGACGTGCGCGACCCCGAGCGGTACAAGGATTACGTGGCGACCGCCAAGCCGGCCTTCGAGAAGTACGGCGCGAATTTCCTGGCGCGTGGCGGCACCTACGAAGCCATGGAAGGCCGCGGGCGCGGCCGCAACGTGGTGATCGAGTTTCCCTCGCTGCAGGCGGCGCGCGACTGCTACAACTCGGCCGAATACCAGGCGGCCAAGGCGATCCGCCAGACGGTGGCCGACGCCGAGATGGTCATCGTGGAGGGCTACGAAGGCTGACCCATCCGGTAGCCTGCCGGCTGCGCCCCGCGCGGCCGGACGACATCGAGGCGCTGATCGAAGCCGAGACGGCGGCTGCGAAGCTCTTCGGCGAGCACGGCTACCCGCAACTCGCGGAGGAGGCGCCGCCGTCGCCGGCAGCTTTAGAGGAGTCTCTCGATCGGCACGACGTCATCGTCGCCGCCGATGATGCCGACCGCGCGATCGGCTATGCGATGGCGCTCGTGATCGGCGACACCTACTGGCTGTGCGAGCTCTCCGTTCACCCGGCGCATGGGCGCCGTGGCGTCGGGACGGCGCTGCTGTCGGCATTCCTGGACGCAGCCCGCCGGTGCGGCTGCCGCCGGGCGGGGCTGTCGACCTTTCGGCGCGTTCCCTTCAATGCGCCTTTTTATGCGCGGCACGGGTTCGTCGAATCCGGCGCCGATGAAGCGGATTCGGCCCTGCGGGATCGGTTCCAGCGGGAGGTTCCCGATGGCATCGACCCTTCCGAGCGCGTCATGATGCTTCGAGTGCTTTGATAATCCTGCGCAATTGCTCGCTCCCGGGCAACGAATCCTCTTCTATTGCATTGCAGCAGAATACCGGTACCGTACCGTTCACAACTCATTAGCCGAACGGCGCGAAGCTGGGCGGTCCGGGCGGGAAGGGTAAGACATGTTCTATCAGCTCTACGCGTTGAGTCATGCTGCGGCGCAGCCCTACCGCGCCTTCGCCGACGCAGCGCGGCTGTTCTATTCGAACCCGCTCAATCCCCTCTCGCACACGCCTTTCGGTCGCACCGCCGCGGCGATGGCGGAACTGTTCGAGCGGACGACCCGCCGCTATGGGAAGCCGGAATTCGGTCTGACGTCGACGGTAGTGGACTGGAAGCAGGTGAAGGTCTCCGAGGAAATCGTCTGGAGCCGTCCCTTCTGCGACCTGATCCACTTCGAACGGGCCATACCGGCCGGCCGGCGCCCCGACCCCAAGCTCCTGATCGTGGCACCCATGTCGGGGCACTACGCCACGCTGTTGCGCGGCACGGTGGAAGCCATGCTTCCCCATGCGGACGTCTACATCACCGACTGGGCGGATGCCCGCATGGTGCCGCTGTCGGAGGGTCGCTTCGACCTCGACGACTATATCGACTACGTCATCGACATGCTGCACGAGCTTGGCCCGAACGTGCACGTCATGGGCGTGTGCCAGCCGGCGGTGCCCGTCATCGCGGCGGTGGCGCTGATGGAAGCGCGCGGCGATCCGATGTCGCCCTCGACCATGACGCTGATGGGCGGTCCGATCGACACGCGCAAGAACCCAACCGCGGTCAATTTGCTGGCCGAGGAGAAGGGCATCGAGTGGTTCCGAAAGAACGTCATCATGCAGGTGCCGTGGCCGGAACCCGGTTTCATGCGCGACGTCTATCCAGGCTTCCTGCAGCTTTCCGGGTTCATGAGCATGAACCTCGACCGGCACATCATCGCCCACAAGGACTTCTTCATGCACTTGGTCAAGCATGACGGGGACTCGGCCGAGAAGCACCGCGACTTCTACGACGAGTATCTTGCCGTGATGGACCTGACGGCGGAGTTCTATCTCCAGACGGTGGAAACTGTCTTCGTCAACCACGATCTGCCGAAAGGCACGATGAAGCACCGGGGAGAGCCGGTCGACCTGACCGCGATTCGCTCGGTCGCCCTGATGACCGTCGAGGGCGAAAACGACGACATTTCGGGCCTCGGGCAGACGAAGGCCGCCCAGACCCTGTGCGTCAACATCCCGGCCGACTATCGCGTGCACTACATGCAGCCCGCGGTCGGGCACTACGGCGTCTTCAACGGCTCCCGCTTCCGTTCCGAGATCGTGCCGCGCATCGCCGACTTCATCACCAGCTACGGCAAGGAAAGCCGCACGGCCATCCGTCCCCGGCTCGTGAAATCGGACAAAGCCAAGGCGCAGAACTGATTCTTGATTTCGGATGGAAGCGATCTGCGTCCATCCGAAACGAGACAGGCCGGGTAGTCTATGTCAGGCGATGACGCGCCGGCTGCGCCGGAACGCCTGAAATCCCGCGATCACGAACAGCAGGAGAACCACCGCCTGAACCGCTGCGAAGGGCGGTTCGGAGCCGGTCGGTGCCAGCAAGTGGAGCGGGCCGATCTTCAGGAACGACTGAACGACCAGCACGAAAACGTTGAGATAGAGCGCGAATAGCGCCGTGACGATGAAGACCGGGCGCCAGACTCCGGCGAGATGGTACCGGTAGTATGCGGCGAGCGCCACGGCGAGGAGCGCGGTCGATAGGAGACCGAAGGCAACGGCAGGCGTGATGGTGCTGAATGGCAGGAGAAAGCCGGTCAGCGTGGTCAGGGTTGTGGTGGCGAGGAAGACGTGCGTCCAGCGGACGTTCGCCGGGCGGCCAAGCAAGCCCGCCAGCCAGACGAGCCCGCTGACGATAGCGACGAGGCTCAGCGCGACGTGAGCGACCGTGAATGCGAAAAGGCCAATGTTCATTGCAACCTCCGCGTCGAGACCCCTTAGTGGGACCTCCAACGGGGAAGAAAACGCCTGCTTCGCAGAATTGTAAATCCCGATTTCGCACCGCAGCGAAGATTCGCGCCAGCGAACCTTCGCGGCCGGTGAAAACCGTCAGTGCGTCGCGTTCGCGGCCGAAGGCGCGGGACGCATGCCCGGACGGGGAGCGCGCGGCTTCTTCTTGGGGCTTGCGATGATCCCTTCGCGCTGAGCCAGCTTGCGGGCCGCCTTGCGCGACCGCCGGACAGCTTCCGCCTTTTCGCGGGCACGCTTCTCGGATGGCTTCTCATAGGATCTGCGGGCTTTCATTTCTCGGAAGACGCCTTCCCGCTGCATCTTCTTCTTGAGCACCTTGAGTGCCTGGTCGACGTTGTTGTCTCTCACATGTACTTGCAATGTTCTTCCTTCATCTGTGCGCCGGCTCCATGCCGGCGGCGTGAGGCGGGAACGAAAGGCCCATTCCCGAAACGGCGGTAGTATCCCAACCGGATCGGGAATGACACCCTGCGCGGCGATTTTGTTTCCTTAACGGATGGCGCGCCCGTTGGATGCACGGCCTCCAGTGACCGAAAGTTGCGTGCCGCGCCTTATTCTCACGTATTTAATTCAAATTTTACCCTGTTCAACGGAGGCTTCTGAAGTTCCTCGCGGAAGCCGGAACCATGCCGGGACAGACTGGTTGTCCTCGCAACAGTAAGATCGAGACCTGGAGAAGAAACATGGCTTCACGAGAAAGCCACGACAAAGAGGAGGCGGCCCGCTTGCTGACGCGCGAACTGCGTTCCAAGCAAAATGCACGCTTTCTGCGGGGATTGCCCGCGTTCCAACTTCGCGACGGCCTGCCAGACAAGATGCAGGGTCTTCTCGACCAGCTCGAGCAGACGGAGCGGACGTATGGCGGCGGCAATCAGGCCGGCGCGCTCGGCGCCGCCCATTTCCCTGAACGCTGACACCCGTGTCGTTGCGCGAGACACCGAGACGATCATGCGGCGCGCCGAACGGCGCTTCAGAGGCTCGCCTCGGGTATCGGACCGAGCGGCACAAGCGGCGCGGGGATTGCGTTCGTCTTCTCGGCGGCCTTGCAAAGATCGGCGATGACGCAGCTTTGGCACTCCGGCTTGCGCGCCTTGCAAACGTAGCGTCCGTGCAGAATCAGCCAGTGATGCGCGTGGCGCATATATTCGACCGGGATCACCGCCAGTAACCCGGCCTCGACCTCCTCCGGGGTCTTGCCCGGCGCCAGCCCCAAGCGATTTCCGATCCTGAAGATATGCGTGTCGACGGCCATGGTCGGTTGTCCGAACGCCATGTTGAGCACGACGTTCGCCGTCTTCCGTCCGACGCCTGGAAGTTTGACGAGGAGGTCCCGGTCGCCGGGCACCTCGCCTGCGTGGTCGCGGATCAGCGCCTGCGACAACGCGATGACGTTTTTCGCCTTGTTGCGCCAGAGCCCGATGGTGCGGATGTGCTCGCCCACCCTCTCCTCGCCCAGTTCCAGCATCCGTTCCGGCGTGTCGGCGACGGAAAAGAGCGCGCGCGTCGCCTTGTTGACGCCGGCATCCGTCGACTGTGCCGAAAGCACGACGGCGACGAGCAGGGTGAACGGGTTCACGTGCTCCAGTTCGCCCTGCGGCTCCGGCCGCTGGACGGCGAAGCGGCGGAAAATCTCGCGGACTTCATCGGGCGAATAGGCGCACTTTCGCCGTCTCTTCGCGGAGGGTCGTTTCGCCGTGCGGGGTGCGGCGTTTTTGGTCTTGGGCTTTTGCATCCGCCCTCTATAATTCCCTGTCATGCACGAAACAAACGCCGCGGACGAGCCGATTTTCAGCGCGCTGCTGACGCCGCACCGTTCGCTCGGCCCCAGGGGTTTCGCCATCCTCATGGGCATCATCGGCACCATCTCGTTCTCGATCGGCCTTCTTTTCTGGTCCATCGGCGCCTGGCCGATCGTCGGCTTCTTCGGGCTCGACGTGCTCCTCATCTACGGCGCGTTCCGGATGAACTATCGCGCTGCGCGTGCCCGCGAGGAGGTAAGTGTTTCGCGCACGCGGCTCGACATCCGCAAGTTCGCGCCGTCGGGGCGCAGCGAGTCGCATCAGTTCAACCCGTTCTGGGCGAAATTCGCGGTGTCGCGCCATGAGGAAATCGGCATCACGCGGATGGCCGTCGAGGGTCAGGGCCGCAATGTCACGATCGGCAGCTTCCTCAATCCGGACGACCGCGAAAGCTTCGCGACCGCCTTCGGCCGCGCGCTCGCGACGGCGAAGGCCGGCTGATCTCTGATCCGGCAAGTTTCGGGTGGAGAGGGTTTCCGGTTCGCGCGATAGTCGCGGCCAAGGAGACACCGCCATGAACGCCCAGACCGCAATCCTCCAGAAAGACGTCACGCCCGCTCCGCACGCCGCCGATTTCGGCGACTACGAGGTCGTGCGCAAGGTGATCGAGAAGATCAGCCGCGACTACCGCGACCAGCCGTCGCTGGAAGAGCTCGCCGATGCCGTCGGCGAAACGCCCACGGGCTTGCAAAAGCTGTTCACGCGCTGGGCGGGGTTGTCACCGAAGGCCTTCCTCCAGGCGGTCACGCTCGACCACGCGCGGCGGCTTCTCGACGAAGGCCTGCCGCTGCTCGAAACCTCGTTCGAACTCGGCATGTCCGGTCCCGGGCGCCTGCACGACCTCTTCGTCACGCACGAGGCCATGTCGCCGGGGGACTACAAGTCGCGCGGCGCGGGGCTGACGATCCGCTACGGCTACCACGTCTCGCCCTTCGGCATCGCGCTGGTCATGGCCACCGACCGGGGCCTGGCCGGGCTCGCCTTCTGCGACGCGGGCGAGGAGAAGGCCGCCTTCGCCGACATGTCGGGACGCTGGCCGAACGCCACCTATGTCGAGGACCTGTCGGCCACGGCGCCCTATGCCGCCCGCATCTTCGAACCGTCCCGCTGGCGTGGCGAGGAACCGCTAAGGGTGGTGCTGATCGGCACCGATTTCCAGGTACGGGTCTGGGAGGCGCTGCTCGACATTCCCATGGGGCGGGCCAAGCCCTATTCGCGCATCGCCGCCGAGATCGGCGCGCCGAAGGCGAGCCGCGCCGTGGGCGCCGCGATCGGCGCCAATCCCGTGTCCTTCGTCGTGCCATGCCATCGGGCGGTCGGAAAATCCGGCGCGCTGACCGGCTACCATTGGGGCCTGACGCGCAAGCGCGCCATTCTGGGATGGGAAGCGGGCCGGATCGCGGGATAGCGCCACGACAGCGTTCAATCCGCCGTGCAAATCGTCTAGCGTACCTACCGAACCATCGGGAGGACGTTCGTGGTCATCGTCATCGGCTCCATCAATCTCGACCTCATCACCACCGTCGACCGGCTTCCCAATCCGGGAGAGACGGTCGGCGGCGACCGATTCTCGACCGCTCCGGGCGGCAAGGGGGCCAACCAGGCACTCGCCGCCGCGCGCGCCGGCGCGGAGGTCCGCATGATCGGCTCGGTCGGAAGCGACGCCTTCGCCGAGGAGGCGCTGGCGCTGCTTCGCGCCGGCGGCGTCGACCTGTCCAGCGTCCACGTCTCCCATGCGGCCACCGGCGTGGCGCTCATCCTGGTCGGCGCCGACGGTGAGAACATGATTGCCGTCGCGCCCGGCGCCAATGCCGCCGTGCTGCCGGGCGACGTCGGCAAGGCTATGATGGAGAAGGGCGACGTCGTGCTCCTCCAGCACGAGATTCCGCTCTCTACCGTCGAAGCCGCGCTTCGGGCTGCCCGCAAGGCCGGCGCCGTGTCGATCCTGAACACGGCCCCCTTCCGCGCCGAGGCGGTTCCCCTGCTCGCCGAGGCCGACATCGTCGTCGCCAACGAGACGGAGTTTGACCGCTATGCCGAGGCGCTCGGACTTTCCGGCGCCGACCGCGTGGCGAAAATGCGCGCGTTTGCCGGCACCACCGAGAGGACGATCGTGGTGACGCTGGGCGGCGAGGGCGCCGTCGCCGCCTCGCCGGGTGCCGAGCTTTCGGTGCCCTCGATCACCATCGAGCCCGTCGACACCGTCGGGGCGGGCGACACGTTCTGCGGCTATCTCGGCGCGGGTCTGGACGAAGGGATCGGCTTGAACGCCGCGCTGCAGCGCGCCGCGGTCGCCGGAGCGCTCGCCTGCCTCAAACCCGGCGCCCAGCCGGCAATCCCGGTGCGAGCCGATGTGCTGGAGGCCTTGAAGGGCGCGGAGTAGAGATCCGGAGGCGGCGCCGGACTCAGAGACGCCCGAGCCGCTCCGTCAAAAGCGCGAAGAAGCCGTCGGAATCGACGTCGCGCATCACCGTGGCGTTCTTCTCTCGTCCGGTGACGCCCCACCAGTCGACCACCGTCATGCCCATGGTGAGTTCGGAAGCGGTCTCGATCGCGACATTGCAGTGGCGGCCGCCGAAGAGTTCGGGA
Source organism: Aquibium oceanicum (assembly GCF_001889605.1). Taxonomy (NCBI): domain Bacteria; kingdom Pseudomonadati; phylum Pseudomonadota; class Alphaproteobacteria; order Hyphomicrobiales; family Phyllobacteriaceae; genus Aquibium; species Aquibium oceanicum. The sequence goes on from NZ_CP018171.1 coordinate 437,997, forward strand.
CGGATCAGATAGGCGATCACGCATGGGTCGTGCAGCGGTCCGCCGTCGCTGCCGTACTTCTCCTCGTCGTAGCGCTCGAAGAACTCCAGCAGCTCCGCCGTTGCGGTGCCGACCCGCGTGCCGAGCGCGCGGAAGGCTTCCACCCTCTTTGCGGTGGTCAGCGCCTTGTGGGTGACGTCGAGCGGCATCACGACCAGCGGTATTCCGGCGTTGAAGACGACCTCCGCCGCGTGGGGGTCGACATGGATGTTGAATTCCGCCGCCGGCGTGACATTGCCGCCTTCGAAGAAGCCGCCCCCCATCAGGACGAGCTCGCGGACGCGCGGCGCGATCTGTGGCGCGCGATTGAGAGCTGCGGCGATGTTGGTGAGCGGCCCGAGCGTGCAGAGCGTGACGGCCTTCTCGTCCTCGGCAAGCAGCGTCTCGACGATGAAGTCGACCGCGTGCTTCTCCTGGAGCGGCATTGCAGGCTCGGGAAGCTCCGGACCGTCGAGGCCAGTGCGCCCGTGGATGTGCTCGGCCGTGACGAGCCCGCGCACCAGCGGCCGCACGCAGCCGGCGAAGACCCTGGTCTCCGGCCTGCCGGCAAGTTCGCAGATCTTGCGCGCGTTCTTCTCCGTCAACGCTAGCGGAACGTTGCCCGCGACAGCGGTGATGCCGAGCACGTCCAGCTCGGGACTGGCCAGCGCGAGCAGGATCGCGACGGCGTCGTCCTGGCCGGGATCGGTGTCGATGATGATCTTGCGCGGGGTACCCATGGCCTGCTCCTGCAACCGCTTGAACTTAACGAAGCGCCGGACCATATCAGTGGCACGCGGGAGAATGCCATCCGGGTTTTCCCGCTTTCCACGTCGCTCTTAGGAGGACTGACAGACCATGTCGCGCATGACGCCTTTTTCGAGCCCGCTTCTGCTCGGGTTCGATGCAATGGAAAAGACGCTCGAACGCGTCGCCAAGTCCGGGGACGGTTATCCACCCTACAACATCGAACGGCTGCGCGGGACCAACGCCGATGGTGAGCGGTTGCGCATCACGCTGGCCGTGGCCGGTTTCTCCGAAGACGACCTCGAGGTCACGACCGAGGAGAACCAGCTCGTGATCCGCGGCAAGCAGACGGACGACGCCGAGCGGGAGTACCTGCACCGGGGCATCGCCGCGCGGCAGTTCCAGCGCTCCTTCGTGCTCGCCGATGGCATGCGCGTGGTGGGAGCGGAACTGAAGAACGGGCTCCTTTCCGTCGATCTGGACCGTCCGCAGCCCGAAAGGCTGGTACGGAAAATAAACATATCGGTGAAAGACTGATCGGAACCCTTAGCTCGAACGCGGGTTGGCATCCTGGCAGCCCTCGGCAAGGAGGCTTGAAATGACTGAACAAGAACGGAATTCCACGATGACGGCGGACCAGTTCGCCCACCTCGGAGAAGGCGCTCTCGCCTATCTCAAGAAGGTGAAGAGCGAGGAACTGAAGGGCCGCTTCCCTGGCATGCCCGAGATCGCTCCGGGCCTGGAACTCTGGGCGCTCTTCGCGGCCAATGGCCAGCCGATCCTCCTGACGGACGAGCGCGACAGCGCGCTGGGAGCCGCCATGCAGAACGATCTCACCGCCGTCAGCATTCACTGACGCCGACGATCCCTCTACCGCCCCCCGCTCAGGCTGCGTGCGAAGCGGGGGTCGACGCGAGGAAGGTGTGGATCGCCGCCGCATCCTTTGTGCCGCGGATTTTCGCCACCATTTCGGAATCCCTCAAGACCCGCGCGATGCGCGACAGGGCCTTGAGGTGGTCGGCGCCCGCGCCTTCCGGCGCAAGCAGCAGAAACACGATATCGACCGGCTGATCGTCGAGCGCCTCGAACTCCACCGGATGGTCCAGCCTCGCGAAGACGCCGGTGATCTCCTTCACACCTGGCAGCTTGCCGTGCGGGATGGCGATGCCGTTGCCGACCCCGGTCGATCCGAGCCGCTCGCGCTGCAGGATGGTGTCGAAGATCTCGCGCTCGGCAATCCCGGTGATCTCGCTCGCCTTCTCGGCCATCAGCTGCAGGAGCTGTTTCTTGGAATTGGCCTTCAAGGCCGGCATGATCGCCGGAACCTCGATCAGATCGCTCAGATCCATTGCTTCGCGTCCTTGATTTGTGCCACCGCGGGGCCGTCCCCAACAGGCCGGGCAATGCGATGAGGCTCTAGGATCAGTTCGATGCCACGGCGGATGGATCGATCCAGCCGATGTTCCCGTCGGCGCGCCGGTAGACGATGTTGACCGTGTCCGTCGCTGCGTTGCGGAAAACGTAGACCGGGCTGTCCTTGGTGTCGAGTTCGATGACGGCGGAGGCCACGCTCATGGTCTTGAGCACGAGCGAGGTCTCGGCGACGACGGTCGGCGCGTAGTCTTCCGCGACTTCGTCCTCCTCATCGGCCACCGCGGCGACGATCCTGTAGGGGATATCGGTCCAGACCGCCTCTTCCGGCGATGCGGCCTGGTGCGACTTGAGGCGGCGCTTGTAGCGGCGCAGGCGCTTCTCGATGCGTTCGGCCGCGGCGTCGAAGGCAAGCTGGGGATCCAGCGCCTGTCCCTCGGCCTGGAGCGCCATTCCGGTATCCAGGTGAATCATGCAGTCGGCCGAGAAGCGCGATCCGGACTTTTCCACCGTAACGTGGCCGGAGAACCCTCCATCGAAATATTTCGAGATCGCTTCCTCGATCCTCTGATCGATTCGGGTGCGGAACGCCTCACCCATTTCCATCTGCTTGCCGGATATGCGCAGGCCCATCTCGAAACCGACCTTTCCTGCCGTGGTGTGTGACGCTACCGAGTTTATACCTGCGATCGCACGGCACAAGCAGGTGCGGCGACGTAACGCCAGGTACCGGCGCGAGTTCCGATGTGATCGGACGGCGCAGCACGCCGGTCCGCGGGTGGGCGGCTTCTAGGAACTTCGATTTGCTTTGTCAACGCGAAGCCGGCGCCGCGTGGATTTCCGCTGCGGCATGGGCGCGGCCGCCCACGCGACAACGGGAGCATCTCTCCCGAAAGTGGGAACCGGTTTGGCCAGAAAGACATGCGCCGGGATGCATCAGGCGCAGGAGCGGATCGGAGATCGCGAGGCGTTTCTAGATCGCGCCGGCCATCGCGCGCTTTTCCCGCCGCCGCTGCACCGAGGACGGAATGTTCATGCCCTCCCGGTACTTGGCGACCGTTCGGCGGGCGATGTCGATCCCGCTTTTCTTCAGGATGTCGACGATCGCGTCGTCGGAGAGCACGTCGGAAGCTCTTTCCTCGTCGATCATCTGGCGTATGCGGTGGCGGACGGACTGGGCGGAATGCGCGTCGCCGCCTTCCGCGGACGCGATCGCAGCGGTGAAGAAGAAGCGCAGTTCGAAGACGCCGCGTGGCGTCTGCATGTATTTGTTTGCGGTCACGCGGCTGACCGTCGATTCGTGCATCTGGATGGCCTCGGCCACCGTCTTCAGGTTGAGCGGACGCAGATGCCTTATGCCGTTCATCAGGAAGGCGTCCTGCTGCCTAACGATCTCCGAGGCGACCTTGACGATCGTGCGGGCGCGCTGGTCGAGGCTGCGCGTCAGCCAGCTGGCGCTCTGCACGCAGTCGGACAGGAACTCCTTGTCGGCCGAAGACCGCGCCCCTGCGGAGACCCGCGCCAGATAGGTCTGGTCGACGAGAACTCGCGGCAGGGTCTCCGGATTGAGCTCCACGGCCCATGTGCCGTCCGGAGCCGCACGGACGATCACGTCGGGAACGATCGTCTCGGCCCCCTGTCCGGCGAAGCCCGCTCCGGGCTTCGGATCGAGTGCCCTGATCTCGCCCAGCATATCGATCAGGTCGCCCTCGTCGACTCCGCAAAGCCGCCGGAGCGCGGCGAAATCGCGCCGCGCCAGGAGATCGAGGTTGTCGAGGAGCGCCCGCATGGCGGGGTCGAGCCGGTTCAGGCGCTTCAGCTGGATCGCCAGGCATTCCGAGAGGCTGCGCGCGAACAGGCCGGGCGGATCGAAGTTCTGGCAGGCGGCGAGCACCGTTTCCAGGATGGAAGCCTCCACCCCGAGACGGGCCGCCAGTTCCGCCGGATCGTCTCGGAGATAGCCGGAATCGTCCAGGGAATCGGCCAGTTCGGATGCGATGATACGGTGCAACGGTTCGGTGAAGCCGAAGGCGATCTGCTCGGTCAGTGAATCGCGCAGCGTGACCGCCGCGGCAGCGATGTCCTCCAGATCGAAGCCCTCGCCGGCGGACCCGCCCGATCCCATGGCTGATTTCCATGTCAGGGAAAGGTCGGGGCTGAGCCGGTCGCGGATGCCCGGATCGTCCGGGTAGAGATTTTCGAGGGACGAATCCAGGCGGTCGGAGAGCCGTTCGGCATTGTGGTCGAGATCGGAGGCGAACCACTCGGTCTCGCCGTCCGCCTCGCGCTCGGGGGTCGGTTCTGCCTCGGGCTCCGGCCGGTCGTCCTCGTCGGCGCGACGTTCGAGAAGCGGATTGCGTTCGATCTCGTCGTCGATGAAGCGCTCGAGTTCGGCATGCGTGAACTGGAGCAGTCGGATCGACTGCATCAGCTGCGGCGTCATTACGAGCGCCTGCGATTGCCGCAGTTGAAGTTTCGCTGCGAGCGCCATACTGATTTACCCTGTACCCCACACCCGGTCCTTGCGGACCAACCGTCCAGCCGCATTAGAAACTGGCCCGGCTTTTGCTTGTCAAGGCCAAGCTATCAGGCGGCGCTTACCGAACGGTTTCAGGGGACGATCAAAAGGCAGGTGACGGAGGCGGAGGAGGGCCCGTCAGAGCGAGAAGGCCTCGCCGAGATACAGGCGCCGCACGTCCGGATTGCTGATGATGTCGTGGGCCCGGCCATGCGTGAGCACCTGGCCGGCATGCAGGATGTAGGCCCGGTCGATAAGCCCCAGCGTCTCGCGAACGTTGTGGTCGGTGATCAGGACGCCGATGCCGCGCGCGGTCAGGTGGCGCACGAGCTGCTGGATGTCGGACACCGCGATGGGGTCGATGCCGGCGAAGGGCTCGTCGAGCAGCATGAAGCTCGGGTTGGATGCCAGCGCCCTGGCGATCTCGAGACGCCGCCTCTCGCCGCCCGACAACGCGATGGCCGGAGACTTGCGCAGGTGCGAGATGTGGAACTCCTCCATCAGCTCGTCCAGCTTCTCCTCGCGCCGCTTGCGGTTCTTCTCGACGACCTCGAGTACCGCGCGGATGTTCTGCTCGACCGTCAGGCCGCGGAAGATCGAGGCCTCCTGCGGCAGATAGCCGATGCCGAGGCGCGCGCGCCGGTACATCGGCATCGTGGTGACGTCGAAACCGTCAATTTCGATCGTCCCCTCGTCGACCGGCACGAGCCCGGTGACCATGTAGAAGCAGGTGGTCTTGCCGGCGCCGTTGGGTCCGAGAAGGCCCACTGCCTCGCCGGCGCGCACGCCGATGGAGACACCACTCACCACCGCGCGGCCGCGATAGCTCTTGGACAGCCCGCGCGCGATCAGCGTGCCCTTCAACTTGTCGCGGTCGGGCTTCGCCGGCGAAGCCGGCGCGGCGGCAGCGGCGCTGACGGTCTTGCGCGAGAAGAACGACACTCCGGGCCGCCCTACTGCGACCGCGAGCTCGGCTGCAGGAGCATCTTGACCCGGCCCGAGCCTTCCTTCTTGCCGCACCCGTCGAGAGTGGCCTCTCCGGTGCTCATCAGCACTGTCAGCTTGCAACCGACGATGACGTTTGGGCCATCGGAAAGAACGACTTCCTTGCCGGACATGGTCAGGGTATCGGTCGCCATGTCGAAAGCCGCCTGGTCGGAGGTCGCCACCTGGGTCTGGGTCTTGACGTAGACTTTCCCGTCCACCTCGATCCGCTCGATGCTCTGCATGGAGTCGCCGGGAGCCGCCTGCTCGTTCCCATCGCCGGACTTGGCGTAGAAGACCTTCATCCGCGTCGACTTGAGCAGCGTCTCCCCCTGCATCACGTTGACGTTGCCGGTGAAGATCGCGAGGCCGTCGGCGTCGCGAACCTCCAGCTTGTCGCTCTCGATCTGGATCGGCTGATCGCCGGAGAGCTTCAGTCCCGTAAAGCGGCTCTCGCCCTGGGCCATGGCGGCCGAGCAGCCGATCGCGACCGCGAAGAGCGCGGCAAGGGCGCAGAAAAGGCGCGTCATCCTAGTTCCCCGATTTCCCGGCGCCGTCCGCCGTCTCTTCACTCTTGGCTTCGCGCGGTTCGATCTTCATCCGGACCCTATCCTCAAAGAGGAAAACATCGCCTCTTTCAAGCACCTGGAACCTGTCCGAGGTGATGCGCGAGCCCCCCTGGACGATTTCCACCGGATCGGAGGTCTTTAGCTCCCCCGCCTCCATGTCGATGAAGGCGGACTTGAACTTCGCCGTCAGGCCGTCGGAGGTGGTGAACGTCGCGGGCGTGTCGATGTCCAGCGTCTGACCCGCATCGTCGTAGAGCCCGCCATCGGCACTGATGACCGCCCAGGTGTCCGAAGAGAGCGGCACCTTGGCGTCGATCCCCTCGAGCTTGATGGCGCCCGTGAGGGAGAGATCCTGGATGGCCCGCTTGGCCTTCATCGAATAAGGAAGATTTTCCTTCGTGTAGCCGTTCATGGTCGGATTGGCCATGACCAGCTTGCCGTCCGAAATGCCCGACCCGACGAAGTCGACCGAGATGCCCGTGGGGGACAGGACGTAGGAATAGATCGCGAAGGCCGAGGCGAGCAGGATCGCAAGGGCGGGCAGCAGGATCTTGAACAGCCGCACCCTGCGCGAGTGGCGCAGAGCTCCGGCGAAGGCGGTTTCGCGGCCTTGCGACGACGTATCCGCGGCTCCGCCATGCGGGCTCGGTCGATACTGAGCGTAGTGGGCCGTGTCGGTTGCCATGTCGTGCCGGGCGAGCCTCATGGTTCCGTTGCCGCGGCAACGGTCGAATTGTCGGACGCATTCGGTCCGGCTACAGGCCCCATTGCACTGCAATATGGTGATTTTTGGATTAATCGCAATCCTGAGCGGCCCCTGAGCGAGATAGGCGCAATCGAAGACAGGCGGGTGGTGGGCGCCAGCGGCGTTTCCAATCGTCTCGGGAAGCGCTAGAAGCGGCAGACCACTCCATTGTTCCCCGCGAGGAAACCCATGGCGCTTCGTGCCGACGACATCATCGACCGCCGCCGTCTCCGGCGCAAGCTCACCTTCTGGCGCGTGGCGACGCTGCTCGTCGCCGCGATCGCCATTGCCGTCTTCGCCTATTGGGCTTTCGGCGACACGGTGCCGGGAACAGGCCGCAACCACATCGCCCAAGTGAGCATCGAGGGCACGATCGTCGAGGACGAGGAGCTGATCGACCGGCTGGAAAGCATCGGGAAGTCCGAGGCCGTCAAGGGTGTCATCCTGACCATCGATTCCCCGGGCGGCACCACCGCCGGCGGCGAGGCGATCTTCGAAGCGGTCCGGAGCCTGGCGGAAAAGAAACCGGTGACGGCCCAGGTCGGCACGCTGGCCGCGTCGGCCGGCTACATGATCGCCAGCGCGACCGATCATATCGTGGCGCGCAAGTCCTCCATCGTCGGGTCGATCGGCGTCCTCGTCCAGTATCCCGATCTGACGGGACTGATGGAAAAGCTCGGCATCGGCCTCGAATCCATCAAGTCCTCGCCGCTCAAGGCCGAACCGTCGCCGTTCAATCCGACGACCGAGCCGGAGCGCCAGATGATCCGCGCCATGATCCTCGATTCCTACGACTGGTTCGTCGGGCTGGTGACCGAACGGCGTCCGCTGTCGCGCGAGGAGGTGCTGGCGCTGGCCGACGGCTCCGTCTTCACCGGCCGGCAGGCGCTGAAGCTGAAACTGGTGGATGCGGTCGGAGGTGAGGACGTCGCGATCGAGTGGCTCAAGGAGCAGGGGGTCGATCCCGGCCTCGAAGTCATCGAATGGAAGAAGAAGGGAAGCGGAAACTTCCTCCTGGCGCAGTCGATGATGCGCGCGATCGCCGGCGCGATCGGCCTGCCGTCCTCCGGCGGCGACCTCATCCGCGACCTCGGTGGCGATCGTATCTTCCTTGACGGTCTGCTGTCGCTCTGGCAACCTGAAACGGCTGCCGGGCGCGATTGATAATGCCAGCGGAAACAAGGATTTCGCGGCACGAGAGGAATCCTGCCAATGATAAAATCGGAGCTGGTCCAGAGCATCGCCAACCGCAATCCGCATCTTTTCCTGCGTGACGTGGAAAACATCGTCAACGCGATCTTCGAGGAGATCACGGAAGCACTCGCGGAGGGCAACCGGGTGGAACTGCGCGGCTTCGGCGCCTTCTCGGTCAAGAACCGTCCGGCCAGGACCGGGCGCAACCCGAGGACCGGCGAGTCCGTTGAGGTCGAGGAAAAGTGGATCCCCTTTTTCAAGACGGGGAAAGAACTTCGCGAACGGCTCAACATGAAGTAGCCGAGGCTGCGTCCTCGGCAGGAAGATACGGATAGCGAATGCTCAATCGGGTCGTTCTCATCGTCATCGTCGTCCCCATCGCGGTCATCCTGATCGCGCTGGCCGTCGCAAATCGGCAGATGACCGCCTTCACCCTCGATCCGTTCAATCCGGGCAACATGGCGCTGACGATCCAGTTGCCGCTGTTCGTCATGCTGTTCCTGGCGTTGATCGCCGGGATGGTCATCGGCGGCCTCGCCACATGGATGCGGCAGGGTCGTTACCGCAAGGAAGCGCGCGTGCAGCGTCGCGAGGTGAAGAACCTCCTGAACCAGCAGCGCGTGACCCCGACCGGCGAGGCGCAGCGCACGACCGCTTCCGGAACCGCCGTGGCGCCCGTGCCGCGTGCCTGAGCGCGCGTCACGCATCGGGGGCTTTCCATGCGCATGATCGACACCGGCGCGGTCGACCGCGCTCTTGATTTTTCTTCTCTCGTCGAGACCCTTCGCGACACCTTCCGGGATGGCGCGATCCAGCCGGTGCGCCACCACCACACGATCGAACGGCCAGACGGCGCCGCCTCCACACTGCTGCTCATGCCCGCCTGGAGCGACTTCGAGCGTGCCGGCACGTCTGACGGCGGCTTCGTCGGGGTGAAGATCGTCACCGTCTCCCCCGACAACAACGCGATCGGCAAGCCCGCGGTGATGGGGCTCTATCTGCTGCTCGACGGCAGGACCGGCGAACCGCGTGCGCTCATCGACGGCCAGCGGCTAACGCAATGGCGCACGGCTTGCGCGTCGGCGCTCGCCGCGAGCTACCTTGCGCGCCAGGACGCCTCGCGGCTGCTCGTGATCGGCGCGGGCGCGCTCGCCCCTTTCCTGGCGAAGGCGCATTCGGCGGTCAGGCCGATCCGGGAAATCCGCATCTGGAACCGGACGCCGGCCAACGCGGCGAAGGTCGCGGAGGCGCTGGCGGCCGACGGATTGAACGCCGCCGTGGCCACCGATCTCGCCGGAGAGATCGGCAGCGCCGACATCGTCTCGTCCGCCACCATTTCGACCGACCCCCTGATCGAGGGTCGTTTTCTCAGACCCGGCACGCATGTCGACCTCGTCGGCGGCTTCACGCCGGCGATGCGCGAGGCGGACGACGAGGCGATCCGGCGCGCACGCGTCTTCGTCGACACGATGGCCGGCGCCACCAAGGAAGCGGGAGACATCGTCCAGCCGCTCGCCTCGGGCGCCCTGCTGAAGGAGGCGATCGCCGCGGACCTCTTCGGCCTGACGCGGGGCGAGAAGAATGGCCGGGAGAACCGCGACGAGATTACGCTCTTCAAGTCCGTCGGCGCCGCGCTGGAGGACCTCGCAGCTGGCATAGCGGTCTACCGGGCGGTCGATGGACCGGCGGGACCGGATCGCTGAACACACACCGCGTTGCGCCGGTTGCGGCGCTATGGCAGAAGCCAGCGATGTTTCCAGTCGAGGCAATGCCGTGAAGCCCCCGCGCGAAAAGCGCCGCGACGCGCGGCCCCGGCCGCATGCCGCCGGCCGGGATCGCCGTCCGCCGCGCGATCCGTCGCAACAGAAGGGTCCGGCCGGTGCCCCGGCCACCACGCCACCCGTGTCCCAAGCGGCGCGGAATCCCACCCCGCGTCCAAGACGCTCCGGTGCGCTGCCTGCCGAGACGGTTCCGCTCATTCTCGAAGTCACCCCGAACGAGGACTACGCGCTGCTTGATTCCGGCGGCGGCGAGAAGCTGGAGCAGTACGGCCCCTACCGCATCGTGCGGCCGGAGGGGCAGGCGATCTGGTCCCGCGCGCTTCCGGACGCCGACTGGAACGACGTCGACGCGATTTTCACCGGCGATACCGACGAGGAAGGCATGGGCCGCTGGCGCTTCCCCAAGGAAGCCCTCGGCGAGACCTGGCCGATGCGGCATGACGGCATCGACTATCTCGGCCGCTTCACTTCGTTCCGGCATGTCGGCGTCTTCCCCGAGCAGGCCTCGCACTGGCGCCAGATGGAAGCGCTGATCCGGGGCGCCGGACGGCCGGTCAAGGTGCTGAATCTCTTCGGCTATACCGGCATCGCCTCCCTGGTGGCCGCGCGCGCGGGTGCGGAGGTCACCCATGTCGATGCCTCGAAGAAGGCGATCGGCTGGGCGCGCGAGAATCAGGAGGTCGCCCGGCTGGGCGACAGGCCGATCCGCTGGATCTGCGAGGACGCCAAGAAGTTCGCCGAGCGCGAGGAACGTCGCGGCAGCCGCTACGACATCGTGCTCCTCGATCCCCCGGCTTACGGGCGTGGGCCGAAGGGCGAGGTCTGGCAGCTCTTCGAGGACCTGCCCGACATGGTGGCGCTCGCCCGCTCCATCCTGACCGACCGGCCGCTGGCGGTGGTGCTGACGGCCTACTCGATCCGGGCATCCTTCTTCGCCATCCACGCCCTGATGCGTGACGGCTTCGCCGGCATGGGCGGACGTGTGGAATCGGGCGAACTCGTCATCCGCGAGAAAGCGGCGGGACGCGCGCTCTCCACGTCACTGTTTTCGCGTTGGGTGGCCGCATGAGTTCCGGGCATCACGGCGGGCATCGCGTCGGACAGGTGAAGGAGGTCACCAGCCTCGCCAATCCGATCGTGAAGGACATCAAGGCGCTGGCGCTGAAAAAGTTTCGCGACCAGCAGAACGCCTTCGTCGCCGAGGGCCTGAAGCTCGTCATCGACGCGCTCGATCTCGGCTGGACCATCCGCACCCTCGTCTTTTCGAAGTCCGGCATCGGCAATCCGGCGGTCGAGAAGATCGCCGCGCGCACCGTGGCGTCGGGCGGGCTGGTGCTCGAGGTCAACGACAAGGTGATCTCCGCCATCACCCGCCGCGACAATCCGCAGATGGTGGTCGGCGTCTTCGAGCAGCGCTGGATGGCGCTGGCGGAGGTGAAACCCTCGGGGCAGGACGTCTGGGTGGCGCTCGACCGGGTCCGCGATCCCGGCAATCTCGGCACGGTCATCCGCACCGTGGATGCTGTCGGCGCAAAGGGCGTGATCCTCGTCGGCGAAACTACCGACCCCTATGCCATCGAGACCGTCCGGGCGACGATGGGCTCGATCTTCGCGGTACCCGTCGCGCGGACATCCCTGCAAGGGTTCCTGGCCTGGCGTCAGGGCTTCAAGGGCATAGTCGCCGGGACCCACCTCAAGGGCTCCGTCGACTACCGCAGCGTGGACTATTCCGGCCGGCCCGTGGCGCTTCTCATGGGCAACGAGCAGCAGGGACTGCCGGAGGAACTCGCCGCCGCCTGCGACCGCCTGCTGCGCATCCCCCAGGCCGGACGCGCCGATTCGCTCAATCTCGCCGTCGCGACCGGCGTGATGCTATACGAGGTGCGCCGTTCGGCCATGTCGCTCGAGGCGGACGGCACATGAGACGACCTTTCCTGCTCGTGGGGATCGCGATCGTGCCGGTGGGGCTCGACCAGCTGATCAAGTATCTGGTCGAGACGGGCATGGAGATGCACGAGCGGATCGAGCTCTTGCCGGTACTGTCGCTCTTCCGCATCCACAACACCGGCATCGCCTTTTCGATGTTCTCCGGGTCGGGCAACCTGTTCCTGGTCGTTATGGCCGCCGCCGTGATGGGCTTCGTGACATGGCTCGCGTCGCGCACGGAGCCGCACCAGACCATCGCCCGGATCGGGTTCGCGCTGGTTCTGGCGGGCGCGGCCGGAAACCTGATCGACCGCGCGGTGCTCGGCTATGTGGTGGACTACATCCTCTTCCATGTCGGGACCTGGTCGTTCGCGGTCTTCAACCTGGCCGACGCTTTCATCACGGTCGGCGCCATCCTGGTCGTGATCGAGGAACTGCTCGCCTGGTGGCGGCCGGCGGAACGAAGCCCAGACGACCTGCCTCCGGGCGGTTGACGGCGTTCCGCCACGGAAGCACAGTCGACCTTAGGAAACGAAATTGGGAAACGACATGCCGGAAACGTTCAGGGCTCTCCTCGTCTCGCGCGACGAAAACAAGAAGCAGTCGGTCGCCGTTGCCGAGATGACGGAAGCCGATCTGATGGAGGGCGACGTCACGGTCGCCGTCGAGGCGACGACGGTGAACTACAAGGACGGACTGGCGATTACCGGCATGGCGCCCGTGGTCCGGCGTTTTCCGCTCGTGCCTGGCATCGATTTCGCCGGCACGGTGGTCAAATCCTCGCATGCCGACTGGCGCGAGGGCGACCAGGTGATCCTCAACGGATGGGGCGTCGGCGAGACGCATCATGGCGCCTATGCAGGGCTCGCGCGGGTCAAGGGCGACTGGCTGGTGCGGCTTCCGCCGCAGATCACGCCCTTCGAGGCCATGGCGATCGGCACTGCGGGCTATACGGCGATGCTCTGCGTCATGGCGCTCGAACGGCACGGCATCGTGCCGGAGCGCGGTCCGGTCATCGTAACCGGCGCCGCCGGCGGCGTCGGATCGGTGGCGATCGCCATCCTGTCCCGGCTCGGTTTCCACGTCATCGCGTCGACGGGGCGCACGTCGGAGGAAGACTACCTTCTGGACCTCGGTGCGGCGGAAGTGATCGCGCGTGACGAACTGTCGGGACCGGCCCGACCGCTCGGCCGCGAGCGCTGGGCCGGCGGGGTGGATGCCGTCGGCAGCCATACGCTCGCCAATGTCCTGTCGATGACGTCCTATGGCGGCGCGGTTGCGGCCTGCGGGCTCGCCGGCGGCATGGACCTTCCGGCGAGCGTGGCACCCTTCATCCTGCGCGGGGTCTCGCTTCTCGGCATCGATTCCGTCATGGCGCCTCACAGCCTGCGCCAGGAGGCCTGGGGCCGGCTCGCGCGGGACCTCGACCGCGCCCGGCTGGCGGCGCTCTCGACCACCATCGGTTTCGGCGGCATCGTCGATGCCGCGCATGCCATCGTCGAGGGCAGGATACGAGGTCGCGTGGTCGTCGACATGGCGAAATGACCGTTATCGCTAAAGTTTTAGCGGGCTCCCCAAAGCTTCTCTAATCCGTTTTTGCCTAGGGTCCGGACATGACGTCGGACCCGGAGACCGTGAGATTCAGGGCGAACCGTCCCGCAGCCACGATCGGCGCGGGAGCGACCGCCCCTGCGCGCTCGCCGGCCTCCTTGCAGCGGCTGCGCGACCGCTTCGCGATCGGCGATCTCGTCATGCTGATCGCGATCCTCGTCCTGACGGGCTACTCCTTTCTCAGTGGCGCGCCGGGTCTCCTGAGCTACGGCCTGCTGCTGACCGGGCTCGCCGGCCTCGTCCTGCTCATGCGCATCCTGATCGAGGACCGGCGCGAGATGCGCCTGTCCGTGAAGGCGGCCGAGCGCAACCGCGAGGAGATCGAAAGCCTCGCCGACCGTATGTGGGAACTGCGCGAGAGCGAGGAGCGCTTCCGCGGGCTCATCGACGCGCTGGGCGACCTGGTGGTGCATCGCGACCGCGACGGCCGGATCGTCGATACAAATCGCGTCTTCGCCGAGATGTTCGACCGGCACCCCCGCGATCTCGCCGGGCGGACGCTGGAGGAGCTCGGTGTCGAGGTGGGCGTTGTTCCGGATGCGGCCTTCGCCGACGGAGAGCACCTGACCTCGGCCGACGTATCGATCCAGACCGCGTCGGGCGTGCGCTGGTTCTCCTGGATCGAACTGTCCGTGCGCGATGAGGCGACCGGCACCGTGTCGCACCGGACCATCGCGCGCGACATCACGGGACGCAAGCGCGCCGAGGCCGCCCTGATCGCCGCGCGCGAACGGGCCGAATTCGCCAGCCAGGCGAAATCCCGGTTCCTGGCGACCGTCAGCCACGAGATCCGGACGCCCATGAACGGCATCATGGGGATGGCGAAGCTGCTCGCAGACACGGAACTGACCCCCGAGCAGCGCACCTATGTCGGCGCCGTCTCGACCTCCGCCAACGCGCTGCTTGCCCTGATCGAAGATCTGCTCGACTTCTCCAAGATCGAGGCCGGACGTTTCGAGCTCGAGCCGCAGTCCATCTCGCCTCGCGAGCTGGTCGAGAACGTGGTCGAACTGATGGCAGCGCGCGCCTTCTCCAAGAACATCGGACTGGGCTGCCATATCGATCCGGACGTGCCCGCGATGATCGAGGCCGATCCGGGACGCTTGCGGCAGATCATGCTGAACCTCGTGGGCAATGCCGTGAAGTTCACCGAGGAAGGCGGCGTGCTGGTCACCGTCACCGCCAGCCGCGACGACGAGTCGCCGGCCCTGCGCTTCGGCATCGTCGACAGCGGCCCCGGCCTCACTCCCGGCGAGATCGGCCGCATTTTTCGCGAGTTCGAACAGGCCGACGGAACCTCCACCCGCAAACATGGCGGGGCCGGGCTGGGACTGGCGATCTCCAAGCGCATAGCCGACGCCATGAAGGGCCGCATCGTCGTCGAGAGCGAAATCGGCAAGGGATCCCAGTTCACCTTCGAACTGCCATTGCCGGAGCAGACGCCGGTATCGACGGAAAGACGTGCCGCGCTGCGCGGGAACTCGATCCTCATCGTCTCCGAGAACGTCGTGGAGGCGGAAGCCATGGCCATGACGCTGCGCGGCAATGGCGGCGTGGTGCGGGTCTCGCGTTCGCTGGGAGACGCGGAACTCCTCGTTTCGGAAGGCAGGACCGAGTTCGCCGCGATCCTGATCGACGCCGCCCTGGAGACCGTGGATGGCTCGGCGCTCTCGCGCCTGCGCAAGCACGCGCATGGTGAGTTCCAGGCCGTCATCCTCATCGCGCCGACCGACCGCGGCAAGCTGTTCCAGTATCGCAGCGCAGGCTACTCCACCTTCCTCGCGCGGCCGGTGCGTGGTGCGACCATGCTGCGCATCCTCACCAAGGGGTTCGTCGAACCGCCGGCGCATGGATCGGTACACAGCCTGCGCACGCGCCGCCCCAGCGGCCACCTCGCGCGCGACAAGGCCATGAGCGTGCTCATTGCCGAGGACAACGAGATCAATGCCCTGATGACCCGTGCGGTGCTGGAAAAGAGGGGTTACCGGGTGACCCATGTCGCCGACGGCAAGTCCGCCGTCGACGCTGTGATCGCCTCGCGTAACGGGGCCACGATCGATGTCGTTCTGATGGACCTCCACATGCCGATCATGGACGGGCTCGACGCCATCGCCCTGATCCGCAAGCACGAGGAGGAGAAAGGCCTGCCGGCCATCCCCATCATGGTGCTTTCGGCCGACAGCCAGGAAAGCACGCGGCACACCGTGCTCGCCCACGGCGCTACCGGATTCGTGACGAAACCGCTCGATCCGCACGCGCTCGTGGAAGCCGTCCAGCACCAGGCTGCCGCCTGAGCCGGCAAGTTCGGCCCGGGCCGAACGTTGCGGCCAACCCCCTGTCATCCTATTGTAGCACTGAGGTCGTATCGCCCGCGAACTCTGGCGACGAGGGAGAATCACATGTCGGCAGCCATGTTTCCGCAGTGCGTCCCGTCTTCCTCCAACCCCTTAGCAGTCGACGAAGTATCGGGAAGGTCGGCACTTCTCGGACGGCTTGGCTCGATGGAGGTGAGGCTTGCGCGCAACGCCTCCGAAATCGCCGCCGCTCAGGAAATCCGTTTCCGCGTGTTCTATGACGAGCTCGGCGCCAAGCGCCAGTACGTGCATGCGCTGGAACAGCGCGACGCCGACCGCTTCGACGCGATCTGCGACCATCTCCTGGTCTTCGACACTGCAATCGGCGGACCGGACCACCGCCAGATCGTCGGCACCTACCGCCTGCTGCGCCAGGACGGCGTGTCGCGGGCCGGCGGCTTCTATTCCGACGGGGAGTTCGAACTCGAGGCGCTGATGGCGCGCCATGCCGACCGGCGCTTCCTCGAACTCGGCCGCTCCTGCGTCCTGCCCGAATACCGGTCAAAGCGGACGGTGGAACTGCTGTGGCAGGGCATCTGGGCCTACTGCCGCAGGCACGATGTCGACGTGATGACCGGCTGCGCCTCCTTCCCAGGCACCATTCCGGCGAGCCACGCCGAGGCGCTCACCTTCCTCGCCCACAATGCCCGCGCCGACCGCGAGTGGGACGTGCGCGCGGTCGCAACCCGCTACCGGTCGATGGACCTGATGCCCATCGAGGCAGTGGACATGCGATCCGCGCTCGCGGCGATGCCGCCGCTGATCAAGGGCTATCTGAGGCTGGGGGCGCGCTTCGGCGACGGATGCGTGGTCGACCAGGATTTCGGTACGACCGACGTTTTCGTGGTGCTTCCCACCGAGTGGATATCCGGCCGCTACCTCAACTATTACGGCGCCGACGCCCAGCGCTTCGCGGCCTGACCGGCTACCGCCCCGGGCGGCTGTTGATCCAGGTCAAGGCGGCGAGGACCACGCTCCGCCATCGATGAGGACATCATCGATGGAGGATCATGACATGCCTACCGAAACACTGTTCGTCGTCACCGGCGTGCTCGCCGCATTTGCCTTTTTCAGCGCCATCGTGATCTTCGGCGACCTGACGTGGAACCGCACCACCAAAGGCGCGGGCGGGAAGAAACTGGGCTAGCACAAGGGCTGCGGCGCCGGCTAATCGGCGACCGGCCGCCCGAGCGTGTCGGCTACGGTCGCGCCGCGTTCACCCATGGGCTTGGGATCGCCCGTGGTCGAATCCCGCGCCGTCTGGTGTTCCATCTCGGCGTTGATCTCGGCGCCGACGATGAGGATCACCACCGAAATCCACGCCCAAAGCATGAAGCCGATCACCGCGCCGAGCGAACCGTAGGTGGCGTTGTAGTTGGCGAAGTTCTGCAGGTAGTAGGAAAATCCGATGGAGGCGACGATCCAGACGACCGTCGCCAGGCCGCTTCCCCATGAGATCCAGCGCCATTTGGCGGTCTCCCTGCTCGGGCCGTAGCGGTAGAGCAGCGAGACGCCGAACACGATCAGCACCAGCATGAGCGCCCAGCGCCCGACGGCGATCAGCTGCTCGGAAAACTGGCTGAGATTGACGATGGACAGTATCGCCGGGATGACGCCGACGACGGCGATCATGAGAATCCCCATGACCATGGCCCCGAGGGTGAAGGTGAAGGCGACGAGGTTGAGCCAGACGAAGGAGCGCTTTTCGTTCTCCTCGTAAGCGACGTTGAGAGCCTCGAAGAGCGTCTTGACCCCGTTGTTGGCGCTCCAGAACGAAATCAGGAAGGCGAAGATGAAGCTGAAGCTCAGCGCGCTGCTGTCCTGGGTCACCAGGCTCTCCAACTGGTTCTGGATCAGCTCCATGCCCCCGGAAGGAAGCACCCCTCCGAGGAACGCGACCTGCTCGGCAATGTTGGATGGATCGGCCACGAAGCCATAGAGTGACACGAACGCGGCCATCGCCGGAAACAGGGCCAGGAGCAGATAGAAAGCGGCGCCGGCGGCGATCAGCGTCACCCGGTCTTCCGTGATCTCGCTCCATACGCGCCAGAGGATATCCTTCCAGCCCTTGGAGGGAATCTGGGACGGCCACTCTGCTTCGCGTCCACGCCCTGCTTCATTGTCGGCGTCAGCCTTCGACATGCCTTTGCTCCCTCAAGCCCTCGACTTGGAGGAAACAACCGTTCGCGGGTGAGGTTCCGTAGGGTGCGACGGGTCAGCCCCGCTTGCGATCCGGCTTCCCGGCTCGGTCAGAGGTGACGTCCCCCTGCCAATCCGTCTCGCCATTCGAGCGTGGCTCCAGATCGACGGACTTGATGTCGTCCTCGTCGAGCGCGCCGACATCCGGCAAAGAACCCGTCGCGGGTGCGGTCGGCTTTCGCTGTCCCCGCTCGGCTTCCTTAGAAACCTGGTTTTTCTCGTTCGTCATTCGCATTCTCCGGCGATTGCCTCGGTTCGAAGGGGAACCCTCGCGCGCAAGAGTTTGTTCCCCCGACAGGCGAAGGCGAACCTGCCCTTGCCGGAAGGCAACGGAGGCCATGATGAGTTCCTATCTGAAGAGCCTGGCGGCCGAGTTCCTGCCCGAGTGGTTGAAGGCCAGGCGGGAAGGCAAGGACGCGGCGCCGGTGGCCGTCGTCGCGCCGGAGCCTGCTCCCTCGCGGGCTGCCGACGACGCACACAAAAAACCGCGCCAGGAGTAGGTTTTTCGCTGCAATGCCAGCGTGGAACCTTCCGCGCGCAAGTCGAGTTGGTTTCCCAACCCCCAATTTCGTGGAGCGGCTCCAATGGAATTCTCGAATTATCTGTGGCTGTTTACGGTCGGGCTCGGCCCGTTCATCCTGGCGGCCTTCTTCATCTGGGCGTTGCTGCGCAGGCGCCGTCTTTCGGCCAGCGAGAAGGCGCGGAGCCATCGCGGGACCGAAGAGGTCTATCGCGAACAATCGTAACCGCGAATGAAAGAGGCGGCTCGCTGGAGCCGCCTCGTCGTCATTCACGGTACTTTGCCGATCAGTCGATCGTGTGCTCGGCATCGGAGACTGGCTGTTCGGGCGCGATGGCGACACCGTAGATTTCGGCAATCCACCATGCGCCCATCGCCAGAATGATACCCGCGATGAGCACGATCAGCACCGGCACGCCCTTGCGTCCCTGACGTGCCTTCGTTTCCGGAACCTTCGGTGCGGCCATGGTTTTTCCTTTCGTGATGATGGTCTCGGGCGAATCTTCCGATCCATCCCCTTCGGCGCGATCACGCAGCCGGCGATAGAACGCTGCGATACTTCCGAAAGGCAACGTGCGGAATGGCGACCTTGTTCCAACGAGGCTCCGCGGCACGCGAAATCCGACGCCCCGGCGGATCGCCAGGGCAGATAGGAATTCATCTCTCGCTGCACAAACGGACCAACCCATGGGCAGCCAAATCATTGAGCCGGGGGATGGAGCGACACTTTCGTCGCTCGCCCCAAGTGCCCCGCTAACCGGACCGGCATTACCAATCCCCGCGCTCGGCGCGGGGGCAATCTCGATCAGACGGACGTAGACAGCAGGCTGGTCGTCGACGCCTCGCCGAGCTCCGCCAGAAGTGCGGTGCGCGAGCGGCTGAGCCGGCTTTTCACCGTGCCGATGTCGCAATTGCAGATCCGGGCGGCATCCTTGTAGCTTGTGCCCATGAGACCGACGAGGAGGACGACTTCCTTCTGCGGCTCCGGCAAGCGCTCGATGGCGCGGCGCATTTCGCCTGCGCGCACGGTCCATTCCTGGCTCGGAGCGCAGGCAGGCGCGGCAGACACGCAATCCTCGGAGCCCGGCGCCTCCCGGGTGGTCACGACGACCCGATTGTAGAACGAGTTGCGCATGATCGTGAACAGCCAGGATTTCAGCCGCGTGCCGGGCTGGAAACTGTCGAGCTTGGCGATGGCCTTGGTGAGGGTTTCCTGGACGAGATCGTCGGCGTCGTTCTGATCCCTGCAGAAGGTTCGGGCAAAGGCGCGAAGCGCCGGGATGAGATCGACCACTTCCTGCGGATCCGTCGTCGTTCTTGCCTCCGGTTGAATGTCCATTTTCGACTCCGGCAATAGAAGGTTCTCGCAGAGGTGGAACTTCGAAATCCGCTGCGGGTTCCACCCGTTCTCACGCTTCCGTGATTCGTGCCGCTACATGGTGGTGGAACCTCTCCCTTTTCCAAACAGGGCCTCGGCGATCTCATGCAGCTTGAGCGGCTTGCGACACAGCACGAAACCGGGATAGCGGCGCGCTTCCAGACCGGGGTCGAACCCTGAGGCGAAGACGAAGGGCACGCCCTGATCCATCAGCAGATCGGCGACGGGGAAGACGGTTTCGCCCTTAATATTGACGTCGAGGATGGCGCCGTCGATGGGCGCGTCCACGTCGATCATCCGGATGGCGCTGGAGACGTCGCTGGCGGGGCCGACAACCTCTACCCCGAAGCGCTCCAGTTCTTCCCGGATGTCCTCCGCGAGAAAGTATTCGTCTTCGACGATGAGGATGCGGCGGCCCGCGAACAGGCTCGCTGTCTTCGCAGCCATGATCTCGCTCATTTTTCCGACGGGCAGGGTCCGCAACTCGTTCGCGTCGAAACCGAAACCGGAACTGTTTGTTCCGCTTAAAAAAGCTCCTTCCGAAGCGGTCGAAGCCGGCAGTGCCCAGGATGGAAGTTCCGCCGGTGAGCAGAATCCCGCGAGAATGACCCCATCCCTACGAAGGTTTCGCGATGGTAAGTGCAGGTTCATTTTTCCTTGCAATCGCTCTCGGATACGCCCAGATGCGCATCAGGGACGGTTAACAAATGTTAAGGCAAGGGAATGGGCACTTACCGGCCAAATGATTCCGACGAGGCGTTGCCTGTAGAGATCGGAAAGATCCTCGATGACATCGAGCGGGAGCCTGTTCCCGACAGGTTGCTCGACCTCGCCCTTCAGCTTCAGTCCGCGTTGCAGACGAAGCGAACGATGGGTGCCCGGAAGAAGGCGGCGCAACACGCCTGATCGCGCATCTGCGGTTACTCTTCGAACCGACTTTTTTGCCGGACCATGTCTCCGGTCATCTGCGCCTCTGCCGCGTCGTCGGGCAGCGCTTCGTCGGGGTTCTGGTACGGGTTGTCCTGATCCTCCTCCAGCGATTCCAGCCCTTCGGAGGGATCGGGCGCCATGTCGTCCTGCAACAGAATGACGGGTTCCTGAGCCGCGCGGTCTTCCGTCTGGGTCGCGGCGGCGTGGAGGAGCATGACCCGGGCCTTGGCCACGAGTTCGCCCTCGCGCCCCGTCACGCTCTCGGTGTTTCCGGCGATCGTCACCGTGATGTCGTCACCGTCGGCGCCGATGAACTTCACCTCCGACGAGGCATCCCCTTCGGAAGCCGGCCGGATCCTTATGTCGAGTACCTGCATGTCGCTTCTCCTTGTCGGCGGGGAAACGCCGGGCTCGGCGATTCGTTCTCCCGGTGGCGCGGCGGAACAAAGGATTCGTACGGCTGTTGGTCAACTGAAGGAGACAGTTCGATGATGCGACGCGTGTTTCGTCTGGTGCCCAATGCCGAGGCCGACGATCCGAACTGGGACCGTGCCCCCTCCCACGGCATCGTCGTGGTGCGGGCCGATTCCGTGGCGGATGCGCGCATCGTCGCCAGCCAGGCCGAGGCCGATTTCCCCGACGACGAGGCAAAGCCGGAGCACGGGGTTACCACCGGCTTCGCCAGCGCGTTCCGCGACGAAAAGCTCTACAACGTCTTCGAGGACGACAGCGGCCGTTTCGCCGCGGCGGGCGAGCGGTGCGTGCTCGACGGCAGGATATCGCCGAAGTTCATCAAGCCCATCGATTCGCGCTGATAGGAACGGCTGACCAGATCACACATGCGAAAAAGCCGGCCCCGCGTGGGCCGGCCCGTTTCATTTCTTCAGTGGGCTGCTGACGAGCCCTGGCTTGTCGCCGGCTCAGGGTTTCCCGCGGGTCGCGCCCTTGTTGAGGTCGGTGCGTGCACGCACGTCCTTGTCCATCTTGCGGAAGCTTTCCTCGATGTCCTGATCGGGCTCCCGCTTGCCCCCAGGCATGTCCTGCCGCTCGTTGCGCACGTTGGCCTGATCGTTCCCCTGGAGCTTGTTACGACCCATCTTGTCCTGCGCCAGATCGGTTTCGCGAAGATCCTCCGGCTTGATGTTGCGATCGTCGGCCATGATCGGACTCCTTTCCTTTGAAGGTCGAACGGCGGAGGACTGCGAGAGTTCCGGGGCAGCCCGAGGCGCTTTCGACGATCAGGTGCCGAGGAGGACGACCGGCACATTCCGCAGCAACTCGCCTGCCTCCAAAGACTTGCCTGCCTCGCAGGATTGCCCGGAGAGAAGGTTGCGCAACGGCTTGCCGGAGAGGGATTCCGGCAGGTCCACCACGGTCTCCCGCCACCATTCCGGATCGAAGGCGAGACCGTTCCTCGGCGCGTCGAGGATCAGTCGCGGAACGGCCCCGACGAGCGCATCGCCGCCATCCTGCCGCGCGAAGGCGACGAGATTTTCGCCGCGAGGGCCGCTCGTCCGAAGGGGCACGTAACTTCCCTTCTCGAACAGGGCTCCTCGCTCGGCGCGGATCGCCAGGACGCGCGCGATCAGCTTCTGCTTGGCGTGCGCCAGGTTCCGGGGAAGGGTCTCGAAGGTGTCGGCGCCGCCGCCGAGGCTGCGCTGCAGCGCTTCGAAATCGATCGGTCGCCGGTTATCGGGATCGACCAGGCTGAGGTCGACCCCCTCGGATCCCTGGTAGATGTCGGGCACGCCGGGCGCAGTCAGCTTCAACAGGGTCTGCGCGAGACTGTAGACCCGGCCGGCTGCGACGAATGGTTCAAGCGTTTCGGCGAAGTCGTCCAGGAACACGCCATTGTCCGGCGACAGGAGCCGGCTAGCGTAGTCCTTCACCGCGCTTTCGTATGGCTCGTCGATCTGCGTCCAGTTCGTCCGGAGCTTCGCTTCTCGCAGCGATTTTTCCAGGTAAGGCATGACGCGGTCGGCCAGCGACCGCAGCATCCCGGCATCCGGGCGGGTAGCATCCTTGGGCCAGATGCCGGCCAGCGCCTGATAGACCAGCCATTCCACCGTCGGCTCCGGCGCCGGACCGCCTTCGGACGCACGGATCATCGAGGCGTGTTGCCGGCGCCACCGCGCCACCCCGTCGCTCCAGCGTTGCGGCGCTTCGCCGAGCGCATAGAGCCGGGCGCGGGCGTCCTCGCCGCGCTTGGTGTCGTGCGTGGCCGTGCCGAGCAGGCTGTGGTCGCCCCGCTGTGCCGCGGCTTCCATGCGTGCATGAAACCGCTCCGGACCGCCGGGCGGATGCAGCGGGTCGCCGCCGACCTCGTTGAGCGCGATCATCGGGTTGTAGCGATAGAAGAAGGTGTCCTCGACCGCCTTGGCCATCACGGGACCAGTAAGCTGCTGGAACTTCGCGCGGAACACCGACGCCTCGCCGTCCATATCGCTGTCGCCGTTCAGGATCGCCACGACCGTTTCCAGCGCCGCGGCCTCGCCGCCGGCATCGACGGTGGCCTTCTTCGCGGCCTCCTCGAGGATCTTTCGGTCGGTCTCGCCGAGACCTCCGGTGCCGCCATAGGTGCGATAGACGGGGAAGGCGACGACCAGTTCGCCGATCGCCCGCTTGAAATCGGCTTCCGCCGGCCCGCCGCCGCCCGTTCCGGCGATCGCCGCCGCGCGCCGCGCGAGCGAATCCAGTTCTCCCTCGAAATTTCGGTAGATCATCTCCGAGCGCGCCTTGCGGACCATCTCGTCGGGCGCGACCGGTTTCTGTGCAAGGTCGCGGTAGGCGTCGGACAACGCATCGCTGCCGCCGGCATCGGCGAAGAGGTCGGCGACCGATGCGATGAACTCGTAGCCGGTCGTCCCGTCGACCGGCCATTCGGGCGGCAGAACCTCCTCGCCTTCGAGGATCTTTTCGACCACGAGATACCTGTCCGGCCCGATTTCGCGGCGCAGGCGCTGGAGGTAGCCGGTCGGATCGGCGAGCCCGTCGATATGGTCGATGCGCAGGCCGTCCACGGCGCCGTCGCGCACGAGCTGGAGCGTGAGCCGGTGCACGTCGTCGAACACCGCGTCGACCTCGACCCGCACCCCGGCGAGCCCGGTGATCTCGAAGAAGCGGCGATAGCTCAGGCGACGCCGCGCTTCCTGCCAGTGAATGAGCTCCCAGGGCTGCTCGGCATGCACCTGCTCGATAAAGCCGGGGTCCTTCGACGCACGCGCGAGCTCCGCAACGAAGTCGCCGTCCTCGAGACAACGCCGAACCTCGGCATGAAAGTCCTCATCGGCATCCGGCGCGGCACGGCCGGCGATCTCCACGATCTTGCGCGCCGCCGGGGTCTCGAAGCGCGACAGGACCTCCTCGTAGGAGCAAGGGTGGATGGGCAGCACCATGTCGCCGAGGGCAAGCCCGAGCCAGCCGCGCTGGCGATCGACATCGAGCCGGACGTCTCCACCGGCGATTGCCTCCTCGTAGGGCCGGCCGAGCAGCGGCAGGGTGAGCTTGGTGCTCCAGTCGATGTCGAAATGCGCCGCGAACGGGCTCTGCTCGCCCCACTCAACCACGCTGCGCCACCACGGGTTCTCGACCGCGGCGGCCATGTGGTTGGGCACGATGTCGAGGAGGAGTTTCAGGCCCTCGGCCTTCAGAGCCGCGACCAGCCGGTCGAATCCCGCGCGCCCGCCCAGACCGGGATCGATCTCGTTGTGATCGGCAACGTCGTAGCCATGCGTCGAGCCGCGCGCCGCTGTGAAGATCGGCGAGGCATAGAGGTGGGAGACGCCGAGCCGCCGCAGGTACGGCGCGAGCGCGGCAGCCCCGTCGAAATCCATGCCTTCGCGGAACTGGATGCGGTAGGTGGCGCGCGGAATGCTCATGCGTGTCTCGGCCTGGTCTGCGAAACCGCTTCGGTGATGGTGCGGAAGAGGTCGCTGCGTGAAAGGTCCTCGAGCGGGACCGGGGCCTTGAAGCGCCAGTTCGGGTAGCTCTCCACGGTGCCGGGAACGTTGGTCGGCCGGTCCTCGCCGGTCAGGTCGGCCAGCCGCACGGCGGTCAGATGGCTCGGCGTGAGCGCGAGGAAGCGGTGCATCGCCGCCCAGAAGGCGAGCGGCAGGTCGGCCTCGGGGTTCTCGATGGAGCGGGCGAATAGCGCGATCTCGTCGTCGCTCGCCGCGCCCGCGTCCCGCAGGGCCTCCATGATCGCTGTCCGCTCGATCGCGCGCTCGCGGGCCTGGTCGTGCGCCATCTGCTCATCGATCGCGCCGATGCCCTGGCGCAGCCGGATGTCGTCGCCACGCCACCAGGCGCGGAGCGGCGGCAGGTCGTGCGTCGACAGGCAGGCGATGGAGAGCGGCGGATAGTCCTTCGGGCGTATGAAATCCCGGTCCTTCTTCTCGAAATAGGCGATGCGGTAGGAAAGGACGTTCCATTCCTCCATCTTGTCGCGGAAGCCGGGCGGCACGACGCCGAGATCCTCGCCGATGACGATGGTGCGCCGCTCGTGCGAGAGGTTGGCAAGCGTGCGCATCAACTGCTCGAACGGAAAGTCGACATATTCGCCTTCGGCCGGAGGGCGACCTTCGGGGATGAAGAAGAGGCGCTGCAGCGCCATGGCATGGTCGATCCTGACGGCACCCGCATGGCGCATCGAAGCCTCGATCGATGCAGCGAAGGCCGCGCATCCCGTCTCGGCTAGGACGTGCGGCGACAACGGCGTCAGCCCCCAGTCCTGGCCATAGGCGCTGAACCAGTCCGGCGGCGCGCCGACCGACTTGCCGATGACGTAGGCGTTCTGGTCCGTCCATGTCGCCGACCCGTCGGGCGCTTCGCCGACGGCGAAGTCCAGATAGAGGCCGACGCGCATGCCGGCCCGACGCGCGATGCCGGCCGCCTGCGCGAGCTGCTCTTCGCACAGCCATTGCAGCCAGCAGTGAAAGTCGATCTCGTCGGCGTGATCGCGCGCGTAGTCGTCCACCGCGCCAGTCTCGGGATGGCGATACTCCTGCGGCCATTGGAGCCAGCCGCTGGCGAAGCCGCGCGAGGCCATCTCCATGGACAGCGCCTCGAACAGGGCGTGAAGCCTGAGCGGCTCGCCGTTCTCCTCGCAATAGAGGCGGAAAGCCTCGCGGGACTTCGGGGACTGCGTTTCCGCCCGGTCGGTCCAGATCCGGCGCAGCACCGCCATCTTCAGTGCGGCGACCTCGCGATAATCGACGATGTCGGTCTCGCGCAGGTTTCGCGTCTTGGCCGAGACGGCATCGGAGGGAACGTAGCCCTCCACCTCGTCCACGGCGATGTAGATGGGATTGAGGAAGCGCCGGCTGGAGGGCGAAAAGGGGCTGCACCTGTCCGGATCGGCCATGAACAGCGCGTGGAGCGGGTTCAGTCCGACGAAGTCGGCGCCTGCTTCCGCCGCTATGTCGCAGGCCGTCATCAGGTCGCAGAAATCGCCGATACCCCAGTTGCGGTTCGATCTCACCTCGTAGAGCTGGAGCGCCATGCCCCAGATCGGCTGGGCATCCAGCCAGGACGGCAGGAAACATCGAGACGCGCCACCCCGAACCTGTTCGGAGACCGTCGTGACCTTGTCGATTGTCATGCGGGAGAGGTTCTTCTGTTGCGGGTTCAGCCGTGCGGGTTCGACAACAGACTCGCTGAAAACCGCCCGTTCTTCAACTTGGGACGGGCACGAATGTTCCGGGCCGCCAAAAAGGCACTCGAAATCGTCTCGTTGGACATTTGAGTTCTAGAGAGCATTCCCACTGATGCGGCTACCGCCGCGAACGCGATTGTCCTTTTCGCGCCGGCATCTGTCCCCGTGAGGCGGGTACAACGCTGCTCTACCAATGTTCGCGAAACGGTGCGCCGCGGTCAGCGACGTGTGCAGTGCAAAATCGACCGGTGATCCTTGCGGCAGGATCGTGTAGGGTTTCCGGACCAGACGGAGAAACAGAGGGGGCTCGACGGGAAAGCGATCCCGACGCCGTTCGCATCGCGGTGGTCGCGGCAGGCCGGACGGCCGGTTGCAGTTCCCGGCAATCGCAACATGGATTCTTTTTATCCCCTTCCCGCATGGGCCGTCGTTGCCGGCCTCGTCGTCATCGCGATCGGGCTCACCTGGGCGTTCCGGGTCTTCATCCTGCGCTGGATCCTGCGCCTCTTTCAGCCCAAAAGCCTCTTCCTGAACCGCTTGATCACGAGCCTCCGCGGCCCGCTCAGCCTGGCGCTCGTTATCATCGTTCTGTCGATCGCCTCGAACCTCGCGCCCATCTCCGACCGCGAGGTGGCGATCATCCGCCACATCCTCCTGGTCGGTTTCATCCTGCTCGCGGCATGGACCATACGGGTCGCGCTCGACCTCTGGCTGCGCCTCCATCTGAGGCGCTTCAAGCTGGACACGGCGGACAATCTGCTGGCGCGCAAGCATGTCACGCAGATGCGTATCCTGCTGCGTGTCGCCGATACGCTGATCGTGGTGATCGCGCTCGCCGCCGTGCTCATGACCTTCGAGGGGGTACGGCAGTACGGCGTCAGCCTGCTCGCCTCGGCGGGCGCGGCCGGCATCGTCGTCGGCCTGGCGCTGCAGCCGCTGCTGAAGAACATCTTCGCCGGTATCCAGCTCGCCATCACGCAGCCTATACGGATCGACGACGCGGTGATCGTCGAGGGTGAATGGGGAAACATCGAGGAAATCTCGTCGACCTATGTCGTGGTGCGGATATGGGACAAGCGCCGCCTCATCGTGCCGCTCTCCTATTTCATCGAGAAGCCCTTCCAGAACTGGACGCGCGAGGAATCGACGCTGCTGGGTACCGTTCTGATCTACTTGGATTACTCGACCCCGGTCGACGAACTGCGCACGGAGGTGGAGCGGATCGTACGGAACTCCCGCCACTGGGACGGCGACACGATCGTCGTCCAGGTCACCGATTTCCGCGAGCAGGTGATGGAGGTGCGGGTGCTGGCCAGCGCGAGAAACGCCGGCATCGCCTTCGATCTGCGCTGCGAGATCCGCGAGAATCTGGTGTCATGGATGCAGAAGACGCATCCGAACGCGCTCCCGCAGTTCCGCATCAGGGATCTGTCCCCAAAGGGGAGCGACGCTCCCGAGAAGGACGAACGGCAGGTGTCCGCAACGGATCAGGTTACGAAATGAAGTCGACTTATCTTTAGATGGGCAACTGCTTCAGGCGGTCGGATCCAAGCGTGTGCCTTGGTGGAGTGGATTCCACACCTCGCCCACATGCCGGCCTACAACACCTCCGCCGAGGAGACCGCCAGGGTTCTCGATACAAAATACGGGCGCTGATACCAGCGCCCGTATTTCGCAAAATCACATATTGACCTTGGCGTGATCGCCCATGGCGGGGCGGGTGTTCGATATCGCGGCGGCGGCCATCTTGATGTAGCTGACGGCCGTACCCGGGCTGTCCCAGTACTGCGCGTCCTTCGGGTTAACCTTCAGGACGCGGATGGACGGGTCTTCCGCATTGTCCCACCATGCCTTGGCGGGCGTCGACCACAGTTCCTTGATCTTGGCGCGGTCGTTGCTGACGACCGCGGCGCCGCTGACCGAGACGTAGTTCTGGCCGCTCGAATCGGCGAATGCCAGGCATACGTTGGGTCGGCGCGCGATCTCCTCGTCCTTGTGGCTGTCCACGTCCGTCAGGAAATAGACCGAGTGCTCGTTTCGATCGACATAGGCGGCCATGGGGCGGGAGCGGATCTCCTGGCCGTCATGGGTGGCGAGCATGCAGAACCCGATTTTCTCCATCAGGTCCCAGACCCGCTTGACGTCGTCTTCGTGCGCCATTTTGCAAACTCCATTGGGTTGGCTTGAGAGTGTCGTCCAACCCGGCGAAGGCACGAAAGTTCCGTAGAGCCGGACGCAACTCCGGCCACACGAGCGAAGATTTTGAGGGACGAGAGCCGCGCCCGAATCAACTCAGGCGGCGGTGCGGGTTTCGATTTCGTCCTTCGGCTTCCTCTGTTCGTTCTCGAACTCGAAATCGAAGCTGACGTTGCAGTTCTTCGCAATGGCCGCCCAGGCGATGCGGTTTGCAAGCTCCTGATCGCTCACGCGCGCCTCCGGCGCAAACAAGCGCACGAGAGCGACGGCGTCGCGGATCGACACGAGCGATCCGATCTTCGCTCCTGCGAGATGCTGTTCTATGGCAATGTCGATGGTCAGGGGCGTGTAAGTGGACATCAGCGGCCCTCCTGTATCCATCCTCGATCCATGCGCCTCCACCCGCATTAACTTTTGGTACATATCCGGAGATATTTCGTGCATCCCGGCTCCGGCTTGTCCCCGAAACCGGGACGCCGCGGCGACGGCATCAGGAACAATGGGCCGCATGCCTTCGTTCGGTGATCAAAGCCAAGGAGGCAAGCATGCACGCCGACAACAAGAGCCCGCACGAGGCAGCCAGACCCGAATTCCAGGAAACCACGAAGGTCGACACGCGTCACGAGCGCACCGGCGCGGAACCGGATGCAGCGGAGCTACGCGATCCGGAAGAAGTCTGGAAGGACGACGAGCGGACGCCGCGACAGGATGGCGCCAAAAGCACCGGTGCACCCGGAAGGGTCGCCGATGCCGGCGACATCGGATTGGGCGCGACGACCCCCTACTCGACCGAAGTCCAGGCCGACTCGCTTGCGCGTCAGACGGTGCGTGGCGGTGGGGCACAGAAGCCCGAAAAGCCGGAGCGCTGAGGATGTTCGCGAGGATGAAGACGGTCAGGCCGTCCGGAAGGGCGGCCGCCGTCATCTTCGCCGCAACCCTGCTTTCTGTCGGTAGTGGTTATTCTCAGGAAAACGGCGATCTCTCCTCGCTGAGAGAACGGGCACTCGAATTGGTCAACGAGACTCGGCAGGAGCAGGGGCTTGAGGCACTCGACCTGACGCCTCCCCTGAACGAAGCCGCGATCGCGCATGCCCGGGACATGCTGGACCGGGACTACTACTCCCACGTCTCCCCCGAGGGCGAAACCGTGAGGGACCGGTTCATGGAGCATGACGGCAGCCGCTGGAAGCTGGTGGCCGAAAACATCGCCCGCTGCAGCGGCTGCATGGCGCCAGCCGATCTCGAGAGGGTGGAGCAGTTCCAGGAAGGCTGGATGAACAGCCCCGGCCATCGCGAGAACATCCTGACCGAAGGCCTGGACGGTTTCGGCTTCGGCATCGCCGGCGAGGGCGACCAGATCTATGCCGTACAGACGTTTTCCGGTGCCGGCTCTTCGCGTGGCACCGGTCCGGACGAAGAGGCGGTCGAGATTCCCGATGGCGAACAGGTGAGCATCGCCGTTGCCGCGATCAACAGGGCACGGAAACGCGCAGAGGTCGACGAGGTGTCGTCTTCCGCGGCGCTCGATGCTGTCGCCGGGGAACTGCTCGTGCGTGACGGTGGCGGCGAACGGCTGGTGCGCGAAACGAACGATCTCTTCGGCCTGCTTCCAGAGGATTCCTCGGGCGACTGGCGCTCCCTGCGCATCGTGGCGGCCGGCTGCGGCGGCTGCGGAACTCTCGAGACGGCGGCGGACGTGCGCAGCTTCGTCCAGCAGTGGCTGGACAACCCGCAATACGAGCAGACGCTGCTGGCCCAGACCACCGATGCCCTGGGCTTCGCAATGTATGCCGGCGGAGACGGGCGCAAGGTGGCGATCGCGGTGGCCGGCTCCCACCGCTGACAATTTGCCGCTTGCGGTTGGCCAGCCTCGTCTGCCCCCACGAACCTTCGTACTGGAGATACCAAAAATGGCTGACCTCAAAGCCTTCGCGCTGAACTGCTCGCTGAAATCGGGCGCCGAACAGGAAAGCTCGTCCACGGACAAGATGATCGACGACATCTTCGCCGCGCTCGCGAAACACGGCGTCGTAGGGGAGACGGTGCGGGCGGTGGACCAGAACATCCTGCCGGGTGTGCTTTCCGACATGGGACAGGGCGACGACTGGCCGCGCCTGCGAGAGAAGATCGTGCAGAGCGACATCTTCATCCTCGGGACGCCGATCTGGCTCGGGCAACCCTCGTCGGTCGCCAAGCGCGTTCTGGAACGGATGGACGCCTTCCTCGGCGAGACCGACGACAAGGGCCGCATGCCGGCCGCCGGCAAGGTGGCGATCGTCGCTGTCGTGGGCAACGAGGACGGGGCGCATCATTGCCATGCCGCCTGTTTCCAGGCGCTGAACGACGTCGGCTTCACCATCCCGGCCAATGCCGGCTGCTACTGGGTGGGCGAGGCCATGCAGTCGAAGGACTACAAGGATCTCGACGAGATCCCGGAAAGCATCGATCAGACGATCAAGATGGCCGCCTCCGACGCGGCGCACCTGGCGCGGCTCCTGAAGGATAGCAACTACCCCGGCCTCTGAGGCCGGAGCCTTCCGGCACCTCGCCGTACCCTTTCGGGTTTCATCCGGTCAGATGAACAGCAGGACGATCGAGACACCGTAGAGAATGAGGACGCCGGTGCTCTCGAAGCCGATGCCGCCGACGCCGCTCTTCTCCCGGCGGATCATGCCCAGCAACAGCACCGCCGTCATCAGCATGGCGATGAGCGCGGTGGTGCGGTCGCCGCCGCTCATCTCCGCATAGATCGAACCGTCGTAGAAGAAGTCGGCGGCGGAGAGGAACATCACCTCGAAGGAATTGCCGCCGATCACGTCGCCGACCGCGAGGCTGACCGCGCCGATGCGCACGGCGGCGATTGCCGTCACCAGTTCCGGCAGCGAGTTGGCGACGGCGGCGAAGACGGTTCCCACCGCGTTTTCCGACAGGCCGGTCTTGTCGACCAGCGCGATGCTCGATTCGCCGATCAGGTAGCCGGCCGCAGCGGTCGCGGCGGCGAGCCCGATGAACTGGAGCCACAGCGAGCGGTCGGAGTGTTTCCGGTTTTCCTCGGCTTCCGGTTCCGACACCGGATCGCGCGTCTCGTCCGTCTGAACCGGCTCCCACATCGGCTCGTCCTTGATCCGGGTGAGCAGCCGCAGGCCGGCGGCATAGCCGAGCAGGATTGCGATCGAAGCGGGATGGACACCCCAGATGGTGAAGGGCGGCTGGGCGTTCGCCAGAAGTGGGATCGAGAGCAGTGCGACGAGCAGGACGCCCTGGCCGAGGCCGGTGACGCTCGCCGCGGCGTGCTCCAGATTCGCCCGCCGGTAGAAGATGTCTGCGACCGCTATGAAGGCTGTCTGCGCGGTGAGGCCGCCCAGCGCATTGCCGATCGCCAGTTCCGGCGCATCCTGCGCGGCGGTCGAGATGGAGGTGATTGCGCCGGGAAGCGAGGTGGCCGCGCCGACGAAGAGCGCTCCCGCGATCACCTCGCCCATTCCGGTGCGGTCTGCGAGCTTGTCGGCGACACCCGAAAGCCGCACACCCGCCAGCCCGATCACCGCCGCCGATCCGGCAAAGACCGCGATGACGATCCAGAGCGAATATTGTGCGAGATCGATCACAAGGCCGGCTTCCGCCGACGCTTGCTGTTCCATACCTGTCCCGGCCGATCGGGATCTGCTGTCATGGTCCGGCTACCCCTCGGGTTCCGATCGCGGGAAAGATGCATCGAGGACCAGAACAGAGGCATGCGGCCTGTGTTCCCGCCGAAGGCCGGGACCGGCGAAGCATCGCGGTGCCGACACCGCGCCTTCCGCGCGCGGCGTGCCCGTGACGGACCCGTCAGCTGCGCGAGGCGAAACTCACGTTCACGCGGAAAGTGAACGAAATTTCATGAGCATAGCCGGAACGATGCCCCCTACGCCCCGTTGATGCGGACGAAGCGAGGCTTCGACCGTAAGGGACAACGATAACTCCCGAAAGAGGAGATGAATTCATGAATAAGATCCTTACCACGTTCTCCGCTGCACTATTGTCCGTATCGATGGCGGCACCGCTCGCGGCTGCCCCGATCGCCAAGCCGGCGGCACCCGAAGCTGGGACTCTGCTGCAGGACGTCCAGTACCGGAACTGGCGTGACTCGTCCGAGTACCGGCCGCGCGGCGGTAAAAACTACGGCCGCCATGATCGCGGGCGGTTCGAGCGTCGCGGAAACTCGGCCTACTATCATGGCCATCGCGGCTATCGCCAGCAGCGTCCGGGCTACCGCGAGTACAACGGCTTCTGGTTCCCGGCTGCCGCCTTCCTGGCGGGCTCGCTGATCACCGGCGCAATTACGGCTGACCGTAACCGAGGCGGTAACGCGCATGTCGAATGGTGCCACGACCGCTACCGGTCCTATCGCGCCTCGGACAACACGTTCCAGCCGTACAACGGTCCGCGCCAGCAGTGTTACTCGCCTTACAGCTGATCGGCGACATAAGAAGACCTCCAGGGAACCCCGCTTCGGCGGGGTTTTCTTTTGCGTGTCTTCAACTGACAGGCGACAGGGAGGAATGGCGTCGCGGTTCGGCCTGATCGCAGTTCCGCAACGCCAAGGCGTTCGCGAGAAAGCCCGATGCCGGAGGTGGAGTGAAGCCCCGCCCGACGAGCGCTGCCGCGAGCGGAGCCTGTTCCACGGCGCTCCCCACGCCAATCTCTCGAGAAAACCTATCGCCCCTGC
Organism: Aquibium oceanicum; assembly: GCF_001889605.1. Lineage (NCBI taxonomy): Bacteria > Pseudomonadati > Pseudomonadota > Alphaproteobacteria > Hyphomicrobiales > Phyllobacteriaceae > Aquibium > Aquibium oceanicum. Next base: position 471,399 of record NZ_CP018171.1, read on the forward strand.
GTGCAGGCGGTGACCACCAAGGCCGTCACGCCGGACCACACGATGGCGAACTCAGAAAGCAGGGCGGTGACCCAGGCGATCCGGTCGTACGCCCGGCGGTCCTCCATCGCGCGTGTCAGGCCCAGCATCCGGGCAAAAGGCGACTGGACGACGAGGAATGCCAGCACGACCACGCCGGGTACGATTGAGGCGGCATAGACGAGCCACTCGCCCGTGGCCGGCGTGCCGCCCTGGCTGCAGGCCAACGTGTGGCCGCCATAGATCACCGCAAGCTGCAGCGCCCACAGGATCGGGCCGAAGAGGATGTAGACCAGCGTGCCGACCGTGGACGGCTTCGGGTTGGGCGTGAGGAGTTCGTCCAGCCTGTCCATGTCAAATCACCATCCGCGGGAAGCCATGGATCAGCACGAGCCCGAACAGCGCCTGCCCGGCCGCGTAGTAGTAGAGCAGGGCGCCGTTGTCGAAGCTGACGCGCCGCTCGCGGTCCAGCCTGCCGGCGAAGTAGCGCGCCACCGCGAAGCCGCCCATGATCAGCAGCGCAAGGGCGAGCTGCGCGTTGACGACGCTCTGCATGTAGACCATCGCGCCATACGAGTTCGCGGTCGGTGTCAGACCGGTCTGCCAGTGGGCGTAGATCTCCAGCGCCACGGCGGCGGCAAGCAACAGTGGACCGAGCGCATTGAGGACCGGCATCAGGAGTTGGCGCTCGCCGGGCTTCGGCAGGAGTCTGCCGGCCCCCCACATGCACAGCGTGCCGAGGACGATCAGCGCGGCATCGGCGAGCGGCCACAACCAGTCCGGTACTTCGGGAGAGGCGCGGCCCGCCCAGAACTCGGGCGAAACGACCCAGAGGTAGAGATAGGAGAAGACGTAGGCGATGTAGAGCGAGGAGGCGACCAGCATCAGCACGATCATCGCCCACCAGGAATGCGAACTCGGACCCGACATGTAGGTCGGGACCTTGAGCCCGGCGCCGATCTCGACCTCGCCCTTGCCCGGGCCCGGATCGAGGCCCCAGGTCCAGTAGATCATCGCACCGACGGCGATCACGGCACAGATCGCCGCCGGGATGACCAGCTTGATGGTCAGGAGGAGAAAGAAGCTGGCCGTGAACACCGCCGCGACGAAGGGCGACCAGCCGGGACCCGGCATCTGGATGATGTATTGCGGCTTGCCCTCGATCGCCGAGGTGACGATGGTCTCGCGCCCCCCGGTCGGCGCGTTCGGCAGGAAGTGGCGGCCTTCCTGCACTTCCTGCGGCAGCGTCGGATGATCCCACAACGGTTCGCGGCTGTCGATCAGCGGCACGCTGCGCGCCGAATACACGTCGTTGGGCAGCCATTCCAGCGTGCCGGCGTTCCACGGATTGTCCGGGCCGCCCTCGCCGGCGCGGAAATTGCGGAAGAGGTCGATCACGAAGATCGCGACGCCGGCGGCGAAGATGTAGGCGCCCACGGTTGAGATCATGTTCAGCCAGTCCCAGCCGAGACCGGACTCGTATGTCCAGACCCGTCGCGGCATGCCGCGCAGGCCGGTGATGTGCATGGGGAAGAACGCGACGTTGAAGCCGACGAACATCAGCCAGAACACCCAGCGCCCGAGCCGTTCGGACAGCTGGCGCTTCGCCACCATCGGCGTCCAGTAGTAGAAGGTGGCAAACAGCGGGAAGACCATCCCGCCGATCAGCACGTAGTGGAAATGCGCGACCACGAAGTAGGTGTCGTGCACTTGGAAGTCGAGCGGCACCAGCGCGACCATGATGCCGGTGAGGCCGCCGACCGTGAAGATGAAGATGAAGCCCAGCACGAAGAGCGAGGGCGTGTTGATGCGGAACCGCCCCTTGCTCCCCGCGATCGTGGCGATCCAGGAGAATATCTGGATCCCCGACGGGACCGCGACCGCCATGCTCGCCGCCGAGAAGAAGGCGAGGCTGAGCGACGGAATGCCCGTCGTGAACATGTGGTGGACCCACAGGCCGAAGGAAAAGAAGCCGGTGGCGATGAGCGCGACGACGATCAGATTGTAGCCGATCAGCGGACGCTGGGCCATCGTCGGCACGATCATGGAGACCAGCCCCGCCGCCGGCAGGAAGATGATGTAGACCTCCGGGTGGCCGAAGAACCAGAAGAGATGCTGCCACAGCACCGGGTCGCCGCCCTTGTCCGCGGTGAAGAACGGCCAGCCGAAGGAGCGCTCGATCTCGAGCAGCATGGTACCGAGGATGACGGCCGGGAAGGCGAACATGATCATCGCGGCGAAGATCAGCATCGCCCAGCCGAAGATCGGCATCTTGGAGAGCGACATGCCGGGTGGCCGTGTGCGCAGCGCACCGACGACGATCTCGATCGCGCCGGCGATCGCCGAGATCTCGATGAAGCCGATGCCGAGCAGCCAGAAGTCGGCATTGTCGCCGGGCGAGTATTCCTTCAGCGTCAGCGGCGTGTACATGAACCAGCCGCCCTTGGGGGCGAGGTCGTAGAGCACGGTTGAGAAGAAGACGGTGCCGCCAACGACATAGGCCCAGATGGCGAAGGCGCTGAGCCGCGGGAACGGCAGGTCGCGCGCCGCCAGCATCTGCGGCAGCAGCATCACGCCGAGCGCCTCCACCGCCGGCACCGCGAAGAGGAACATCATCGTGGTGCCGTGGACGGTGAAGATCTGGTTGTAGAGGTCCTGGCTCAGGAAGTCGTTTTCGGGAACGGCGAGTTGCGTTCGCATCAGCAGCGCGAGAATACCGGCGGCGATAAAGAAGGCGAAGGCCGCGCCGATATAGAGCAGGCCGATGACGGTGTTGTTGACCGCCGTGACCAGCCTGAAACCCTTGGGCATGGCCCAGATTCGCAGGAGCTCGTCGACCTCCTCCTTGGGCCGGTTTCCCTCGTTCGGGAGCTTTCTTTCGGTGGTCTCGGTCATGTGTCCGGCCGCAATGTAAAGAGGATGGCGACGCCGCCCGCGTAGGCAATCATGACGAGCAGCGAATCGTAACCCATGCGCAGGATCGTCTTGTCCCGGCGCTCGGCGATCCCGGCCATGAAGATGGCGGTGAGCACCACGGCCAGCAGCGCGCCGAAGACCGCGAAATCGCCGACGCGGTTCAGCACCGGCTCGGGATCGGTGTCGAGCAGGTCGACCGCGAACAGCAGCGCGACGTTGATGATGTTGGTGCCGAGAATGTCGGAGATCGCCATGGTGTAGAGCCGGCGCCGGGCGGCCGTGATGGCCGTGCTGAGCTCGGGCAGCGAGGTGGCGAAGGCGACGAGCACGAAGCCGACGAAACTCTGCCCCAGTCCGCTCTGCTGTGCGATCGCGTCGCCGCTCCTGGCCAGCACGAAGCCGGCCACGAGGATGATCGACGCCACCGCGGCGGTCTTGAGCAGCAGTGTCCTGAGGCTGTCGTCCTCGGCATCGGACGCCTCCTCGCGTTCGGATTGCTCGCGGATCAGCGGCGTATCGACCTCGCCGCCGCGGGCCGCGAGCCATGGCCGCTTTCCCTGCGCCTTCGACAGCATCCAGACGCCGGCAATGTACCCCAACAGGCATCCCCAGGCCCAAAGGCCGATGCCGAAGAACGGCACGTCGCCCGCGACCATCGCACCGGCCGCGAAGCTGATCAGGATGACGTTCAGCGTGCCTTCGAGCAGGACGGTCGGATCGGGGACGACCGACGTCAGCGCGTCGCGGCCGGTGAAGAGATCGACGACCGCCAGAAGCGCCACCTGGAGCGCGATGCTGCCGAACAGGTTGTTGACGGCAAGCTGCGCATCGCCGGAGATCGATGCGGTCGCGGTGACGCCGATCTCCGGCAGCGAAGTGACCCCAGCCAGCAGGATGATGCCCATGACCGCCTGTCCGGCACCGGTGATGCGGCTGATCGCGTCCGCATAGCCCGTGAGCCTCGCGCCCGCGAACCACACCGCGACCGCGGCGGCGGAGAACAGCCCGATGTTGATGGGGAGGCTGAACTGGGCGAAATCGAGCATGGTCTACTCCAGGCTCTCGAGATAGGCAGCCACCGCGTTGAGTTCCTCCGGCTCGAAGATGCGGTATTCGGGCATCAGATTGTCTGGCTTGATGTGCTGGTTCTCCACGATCCAGGCGGCGATGGCCGCCTTGCCGTTGGGCAGGGCCGCCGCCGCGAGCGAGTGGCGGCTGCCGAGATGCGTCAGGTCGGGACCGATGACGCCGTTCGCCTTGGTGCCGCGGATCGAATGGCAGGCGCCGCAGCCGTTTCGCATGAAGACCTCCTGCCCGCGGATCTCCTGCTCGCTCTCCGGGGGACGGGCGTCGGATGCCTCGTGCGCCAGCCAGTCGTCATATTCCTCCTCCGGCAGCACCTCGACGTAGAAGGCCATGAGCGCGTGCGCGCCTCCGCAATATTCGGCGCACTGGCCCCGGCTGAGGCCCGGCTCCGTCGCCTCCAGCGTCAGGACGTTGCTGCGGCCGGGGATCATGTCCAGCTTGCCGGCAAGCCGCGGTACCCAGAAACTGTGGATCACATTGTCGGATTCCAGTCGTATCGCGATCGGGCGCCCGGCGGGGATCCGCAGTTCGTTGGCGGTGGTCACCGGCTCGCCATCGGGGCCGGTGTAGACGACCTCCCACCACCAGCGCTTGCCGACGACCGTGATGCCCGGCGCTTCCGCTTCCCGGGCGCGCAAGTCTCCCGAGCGCAAGACGATCAGCCCGTAGATGAAGACGCCGGTCAGCACGGCGACCGGAAAGACGATGCCGCCGCCCCAGACGATCCAGTCACGGTCGAGGCGCGCCCGCCAGCGGGGCGTGCCGTACATCGCCACGGCAACCAGAACCACCACCAGCCCGGTGACAAAGGCGCTGATGCCGGTGATCGTCCAGAACAGGAGATCGACCTCGATCGCTTCCTCGCCGCTCGGCATCAGCGCTGACTGGACGCCGGCGCAGCCGCTCGTCGCCATCGCCATGGCTAGGAGGAGAAGGCGTGCGGCGAAATTCTTCATCGGCCTTCTCCCGCCAGGACGCCTTTCGCGCCGATCGCCGCTCCCGCCGGCAGAGAAGCGATGTAGGCGGCGACGTCCTCCATCTGCGCCTCGTCCATGTGGCGGGCGACGTTGTGCATGATCTCGGCATAAGGCGACTGGGCTCGAACACCGTCATGGAAGAGCTGCAACTGGACCTTGATGTATCTCGCGGACAGCCCGGTCAGACGCGGAAACTGGTCGGATCTGTCGCCCGAATGGCAGGAGGCGCAGGGTGGGACGCGTTCCTTCGGTACGCCGTGCAGGGCAATCTCGCGCCCGCGTTCGATGCTTTCCGCGTCCGGTGTCCTCTGGACGGGACGGTCGGCCGGTCGGGCTTGAGAAAAATGCGCTGCAAGTTCGGCGATGGTCTCGGCGTCGAGACCCGTGGCGACCGTCTCCATCATGCCGCTCTGGCGCTGGTTCAGCCGGTACTCCTCCATCGTCCGGCGCAGATAGGCGGCGTTCTGGCCCGCGAGCGCCGGTACGAGACCGTCGACGGGGCGTGCGCCAGCCTCGCCGTGGCAGGTCGCACAGTAGCGCAGGAGACCTTCGCGAGTTGGCTCGAAGCCGACACCGAAATCGAGACCATGCTGCGGGCCGAAGGTCCCTCCGGTCTGGCCGGTCATCGCCGCGAACTCCGCCGGGCTGGTTTCAGGAAGGTGTTCCAGATAGGCGACGAGCGGCCATACCTCGTCTTCACGACCCTCGCCCGGCCAGGCCGGCATTCCGGTGAACTTGAACCCGTTCTGGACGATCCAGAAGAGTTCCGACGTGTCGAAGTCGTCGCGCACGTGATCGAGCGGCGGCGGCGTCGGGTACATCCGTTGCACTGCCGCCGAGCCGTCCCGCACGGGGCTTCCATGGCAAGGCGCGCAGCCGGTCGCGAAGTGGTTCGCTCCCAACCGGATGAGGTCTGGATCGGTGAGGTCGGGAGCCTCGGGTCCGCCGCGGCTGTGAAAGGCGATCGAGCGCCACAGGACCACCTTGATGACGTACTCCGTGATGGAGAAATGTCTCACGGATGCCGCGACGTTGTAGACGCCGGAGAGCACGAACCCCGCGGCGCCCATAATGCCGATGGCCGTGAAGACGATCAGGTAGAATGCTGTCCGTTGCGCCTTGAATTTCTTCGGTCGCCACATGGTCAGGCCGGACCGTCATGCCAGGCGGGGGCTTTTTCGGTCTCGGACAGCCATCGCGCCACGATCACCACCGCCGCGCCGATGTAGCTGAACGTGTATGCGGTGAGCATCAACAGGCCTGCGAGATGCTGGTCTTCCAGCGCCGAGCCGTCGGGCTGGATGCTGCTCGATGCGATATAGCCGGCGTAAAGCGGCCGCGGCGCAAAGGTGAACAGCGCGCCGAGAAGGCAGGACAGCTTGGCGGTGACGAGAAGCCCGCTCAGCGCGCCCCAGGGGCGCGTGCCGATCGCGCCCACCACGGCGGCCCAGAACAGAACGGAAGCGGCGAAGAGCGAGAAATGCATGGCGAGCAGGGCGGATGGGATTTCCGCGGCGAATGCCAGGCCCGCCGGGAGGTGCCAGACCCACATAAGAACGATCTGAAGCACGACGGCCACGCCGAGAAACCTCGACGGCGAGACCCGATGCATGAACGAGACCCGGTGCATGAAAAAGCCGCGCCCCGCGAGAACCGCGGCGGGCGCGACGACGTTCATCGCCAAGATGTGCTTCAGCATGTGTTCGGTCAACATGCCGCCTGTTCCCTCATCGCTCGTGGAACAGGCCGCGGCGCGGTTTGTTCCGGGTGCAGAGACATTCTCGAACCAACGAGGGATCGAGCCGGTTTGGAGCGAACAAATCCCGCCCTGAAGGGTTGTCCCCACAAGGGGCTGTCGCTGCAGCATACGCAAAAAGAAGTGCGGGGCCTACCGAGACAGTCCCACCCCGCCACCACAGATACGGGAGAGTAGAATGAAACGTCTTTTGATGGCCGGCGCCAGTATTCTGGCAATCGGCATGACGCCAGCGATGGCCCAGAAAGCCGCCGGCGACCACAAGGGCACGACCGCCCAGTTGCAGATGAACTGCCCTGACTATACGGCCGAAGCGACCGGTCTGCGAAGCGAGGACATTCTCGACGCGATCGACGATGCCGGCCGCAAGGATGGATCGGTCCGCGATGCGATGGGCGATCCGCCCGTCAATCCGGGTGCGAGTGCCGATGTCGCACGGGCGAACGATGACGACCGGCAGCCTTCGGAGTGGCATCGCACGGGCGACAGGAACTGGAATGCCCAGGCTTCGCAGGAACGCAGCTTCAAGGATCTCGCGGAACTGCTTCCGATCCCCGACGTGTCCGACGAGGAGGTCGAGACCCGCGACCGGATGAATGACGGTCAGGATCGCACCGCCAGCACCGGCGGAATGCAGGAAGATTTCAGCGACATCATCGAAGAGGGCGAACAGGTCCCCGATGACATCGAGAAGTTCCAGGACAACAGGAAATGGAACCTCGGGGCAGGTCCCGGACAGGAGACGGTGAACCGCCAGGATCGAACCGACCGCAATGGCCGCTCCGCCGCCCGCGACCGCGACGAAGACACCGGCCGGCAGGCACGTGATCGCGACGCGATGCAGGGCGACAGTCAGGCCTCGCGCGACGAGACCTCGGATCGCCAGACCGCACGCGAGGAGCGCCGCGCCGAACTCGCGAGGCGTGCCCTGCGTACGGCGCGCTACGCGGTTCCGGATGCGCGTTTCAGCACCTACGAGTTCGAGATCGAGGACGGCAGGCGCGTGATCGAGATCGCCGGACGGAATCTCGAGAACGGGCGCCGCGTCGAGGTCGACGTGCTGCCGAACGGCCGCATCCATTCGATCGACCAGGCGGTTCCGCTCGATGCCGTTCCGGAATCGGTGCGCAGCGTCGTACGCAGCGAACTCGGTCGTTTCCGCGTCGCCCATACGACCCGCAGCCTGACGCGTGACCTCGACATCTACTACGAGTTCGCCGGCTTCTCGCAGGCCGGACGGCCGCTCGCGGTCAAGATCAGGGCGGATGGCCAGGACATGTCGGTTCGGTACATCGACCAGAGCTAGTCGCGCCACAAGCGACACCTTTCCGAACGCGGCCCGGCCTCGATAGCCGGGCCGCTTTCGTTTCCGGGGGTTGGAGGATGACGGATCGCCGAAACTTGCCTTCGGTGCCGTCATTGGCTACCCGAACCGGGATGTCGAACTCGTTCCGCCTCGTCCTTGCAATCTTTCTGTCGGCGATCCTCACCTTCGGCTCGTGGTCGCTCGCGGGCGCCCAGGTTCTGCCGGGCACCGCAGCCCCCGCAGAGGAGGGCGCGGCCGGTACCGGCATCGACCCGGCTCTTGCCGAAGCCCTCGTCCAGGCGTTGGAGGATCCGGCAACGCGGGCAGCGCTGATCGAGTACTTGCGCGGCGCGGCCGGGGCGTCGAGACCCGCCGACACCGAACCAGCGCCCGCCGCGCCGACCCTTTCGCTGGCACAGCGCATCGGCGCCTACACGCAGGGTGCGGCCGAAGCGGCGTCGGCGGTCGGCATCCAGATCGTCCGTTCCGTCTACGGCCTCGCCGGGCTCCTGGAAGGCACGACCACGATCGGCTGGGAAGCCTTCGGTTCACTCGTGCTGCGGGTGATCCTCGTCGCGGCGGCGGCCTTTGCGATCTTCTATCTGCTGCGGCTCCTTGCCCGGCGACCCTTCGCATCGCTGGAGCGGCGTTCGGCAAGGGTCGGGACCGTCGGACGACTGGTCTATCGTCTGGCCGGCGGACTGATCGATCTCGCCATCATTCTCGTCTCATGGGCCGCGGGCTACGGCATCGCGCTCTTCACCGGCGCCGAGATGGGTCGCATGCAGGTCCAGATTGCCTATTTCCTCAATGCCTTCCTCGTCGTGGAGGCCACCAAGGTTGCGCTGCGTTTCCTGCTTGCGCCGCGGTATGGCGGGCTGCGCGTCCTGCCGATCAGCGACACCGAGGCGAACTTCTGGTATTTCTGGTGCGCGCGGCTGATCGGCTTCCTCGGCTACGGCATCCTTTTCTTCGTTTCCTTCACCAATTCCACCCTGTCCTTCGCGGCGGGCCGCGGCCTGCGCATGGTGATCCAGATCACCGCGGCCGTGATGGCGATCGTCATCATCCTGCAGAAGAAGAACAAGGTCGGCGAAGCCATCCGCGACTACGGCGAGGGCCTTCCCGGCATTTCTTCGCGCCGCGCCCTCCAACTCGTGGGGGGTGTCTGGCACATCTTTGCCATCTTCTACGTCGTGGCTCTGTTCCTCGTCTCCGTCACCCGGCCCGACCGCGCGATGGAATACATGCTCGTCTCGACAGCGCAGACGCTTGTCGCGATCGCGGCTGCGGCGCTGGTCATGGCGGTCATTCGCCGCGCGATCACCGGGGGCATGCGATTGCCGGAAGACCTGAAGGCGCGCCTGCCGTTGCTCGAGCGCCAGCTGAATCACTACGTGCCGACGATCCTGAAGATCGTCCGGTTCATCATCCTCATGATCCTGCTGCTCGCTGTGGTCGACATCTGGGAGTTGGTGGACGTCGTGGAATGGGCTGCCAGCGATACCGGATCATCGGTCATCGGCGGGTTGTTCGGTGCGTTCCTGACGATCCTGATCGCTCTGGTGCTGTGGCTGGCCGTCTCGTCGTGGATCGATTACCGCCTCAACCCATCCTTCGGAACGGTGCCGACGGCGCGGGAGCGCACGCTGCTGGCGCTGTTCCGCAACGCGGCGCTGGTCACCTTGATCGTGCTCGGACTGATGCTCGCCCTGTCGCAGATCGGCGTCAACATCGGACCGCTGATCGCCGGCGCGGGCGTCGCCGGCCTCGCCATCGGCTTCGGCGCCCAGAAGCTGGTGCAGGACATCATCACCGGCGTGTTCATCCAGTTCGAGAACGCCATGAACGAGGGCGACGTCGTCACCGTGGGCAGCACGACGGGCGTCGTCGAGAAGCTCACCGTCCGCTCCGTCGGCCTGCGCAGCGTCGACGGCAATTATCATATCGTGCCGTTCTCGTCGGTCGACACCGTCACCAACTTCATGCGCGGCTTCTCCTACCACGTGGCCGACATCGGGGTGGCCTATCGCGAGGACATCAAGGAGGTTAAGCGCCTGCTCGGCGTCGCCTTCGAACGCCTGCGGGAGGGCGAGCACAAGGACGTCATCATCGGAGATCTGGAGATGTTCGGCGTCAACGAACTCGGCGATTCCGCCGTCGTCGTGCGCGTGCGCATCAAGACGCTGCCGGGCTCGCAATGGGCCGTCGGTCGCGCCTACAACGAGGTGGTGAAGGAAGTGCTCGACGAGGCCGGCGTCGAGATCCCCTTCCCGCACCTCACCGTCTACATGGGCGAAGGAAAGGACGGCACAGCGCCGCCCTTGCGCGTCCGCTCCTCGCCGGGCGCGAAGAGCGAGCCGGAACGGCTGGTGGAAGCGATCGAGGATCCCGACCCGCAGGCCTGACCGGTCAGCTTCCCGCGTTGTAGGCGGCGATCGCGGCCATGTTGACGATATCGCTGTCCTTGGCGTTCAGGCTGACGATCTGGACCGGTTTGTTGAGCCCCACCAGCAGCGGACCGAGCACCATCGAGCCGCCGAGTTCCTGAAGCATCTTCGTCGCGATCGATGCGGAGTGGAAGGCCGGCATGACCAGCACGTTCGCGGGACCCGACAGCCGGCAGAACGGATACTGTCGCATCAGCTTGGCGTTCAGCGCCACGTCCGCCGCCATCTCGCCGTCGTATTCGAAGTCGACCCGGCGCTTGTCGAGGATCTTGACCGCTTCCATGACCCGCTCGGACCGTTCGCCGGGCGGATGCCCGAAGGTCGAATAGGCGAGCATCGCCACGCGCGGCTCGTAGCCCATGCGCCGCGCGAAGTTCGCCGCCTCTTCCGCGATGTCGGCGATCTGCTCCGAATTCGGCATGTCGTGCACCGCCGTGTCCGCCACGATGACGGTTCGCCCGCGCGCGAGCACGATCGAGGCACCGATCACCCGATGGCCGGGCTTGGCGTCGATGACGCGGCGGATGTCGTCGAGCGCGGTCGAATAGTTGCGCGTGACGCCGGTCACCATGGCGTCGGCGTCGCCGAGCGCCACCATGGTGGCGGCGAAATGGTTGCGGTCGTTGTTGATCAGACGCTGACAGTCGCGGAAGAGGTAGCCCTTGCGCTGCATCCGCTCGTAGAGATGGTCGGCATAGACGGCGTTGCGCCGCGACAGGCGGGCATTGATGATCTCGATGCCCGGCTTGTTCAGGTCGACGCCGGCATTGCGCGCGGTCTCCTTGATCTGCTCCTCGCGGCCGAGAAGGATCGCGGTGCCGAGCCGCTGGTTCACGTAGGAGACGGCGGCGCGCATGACCTGCTCCTCCTCGCCCTCGGCGAAGACGACGCGCCGCGGCTGGCGCCGCACGCGGTCGTAGATGCGCTGCAGCGTCGACGCGATCGGGTCGCGGCGGGCCGACAGTTCCTGCGCGTACTTCTCCATGTCGAGGATCGGCCGGCGCGCCACGCCGGTGTCCATCGCGGCCTTCGCCACCGCCACCGGAATGGCGGAGATCAGGCGCGGGTCGAAGGGAACCGGGATGATGTAGTTGCGGCCGAACTTGGGTCGGTTGCCCTGGTAGGCGGCGGCGACGTCGTCCGGCACGTCCTGGCGCGCAAGTGCCGCCAGAGCTTCGGCCGCTGCCACCTTCATGGCGTCGTTGATGGTGGTGGCGCGCACGTCCAGCGCGCCCCGGAAGATGTAGGGGAAGCCCAGAACGTTGTTGACCTGGTTGGGATAGTCGGAGCGGCCCGTCGCCATGATGGCGTCGGTTCGGATCTCCGCGACTTCCTCCGGCGTGATCTCGGGATCGGGATTGGCCATGGCGAAGATGACCGGGTCCTTGGCCATGGACTGGACCATGGCGGGCGTCAACGCGCCCTTCGCCGAAAGCCCGAAGAAGATGTCGGCCCCGTCGAGCGCATCGGCCAGCGTGCGCTTGTCGGTCTTCACCGCATGCGCCGACTTCCACTGGTTCATGCCCTCTTCACGGCCTTGGTAGACGACGCCCTTGGTGTCGCACAGGATGACGTTCTGGGGCGAGAAGCCCATCGCCTTGACGAGCTCGATGCAGGCGATGCCGGCGGCGCCCGCGCCGTTGCACACGAGCTTCGCCGTTTTCATGTCGCGCCCGGTGATCTCCAGCGCGTTGATCAGGCCGGCGGCGGAGATGATGGCCGTGCCATGCTGGTCGTCGTGGAAGACCGGGATGTCCATCAATTCGCGCAGCCGCTGCTCGATGATGAAGCACTCCGGCGCCTTGATGTCCTCGAGATTGATGCCGCCGAAGGAAGGCCCGAGGAAGCGCACGCAGTTGACGAACTCGTCCGCGTCCTCGGTGTCGACCTCGAGGTCGATGGAGTCCACATCCGCGAAGCGCTTGAACAGCACCGCCTTGCCTTCCATTACCGGCTTGGAGGCGAGCGCGCCGAGATTGCCGAGGCCGAGGATCGCCGTGCCGTTGGAGATGACCGCCACCATGTTGCCGCGCGTGGTGTAGTCGAAGGCGCGGCTGGGGTCCTCCGCGATCGCCTTGACCGGCACGGCCACGCCCGGGGAATAGGCGAGTGACAGGTCGCGCTGGGTCGCCATCGGCTTGGTCGGGTTGATCTCCAGCTTGCCGGGCCGGCCCATGGAATGGAATTCCAGCGCCTCCTGAGCGCTGACCGACGGTCCCTGTTCGCTGGTGTCCTTGACCGGCATAGGCTTGTCCCCTCCCAGGCCGCGCCATTGCGGCGCGTGCATGCTTCTTTTGTGGAGCACCCCGATTAAGGCTACACTTCGCCTCTGTAAATCGCCAAGCAGGAACGAGCGCACGCTTTCGTGCCAACCGCTCACAGCCGACGGCCCGCCCCTTGAACCAGGAACGCCCGATCCGACCCGACCCCGCCTCGGCCCCGACGCCGATGATGGAGCAGTTCATCGAGATCAAGTCGGCCAACCCGGACTCGCTTCTGTTCTACCGCATGGGCGACTTCTACGAGCTGTTCTTCGAGGATGCGGAGGTGGCGAGCCGGGCGCTCGGCATCACGCTCACCAAGCGTGGCAAGCATCTCGGCCAGGACATCCCGATGTGCGGCGTGCCGGTGCATTCGGCCGACGACTACCTGCAGAAGCTGATCGGGCTCGGCCACCGCGTCGCCGTCTGCGAGCAGATCGAAGACCCCGCCGAGGCGAAGAAGCGCGGCGCCAAGTCGGTGGTGAAGCGCGACGTGGTGCGGCTCGTCACCCCGGGCACCATTACCGAGGAGAAGCTGCTCGCGCCGTCCGAATCCAACTACCTGATGGCGCTCGGCCGCGTTCGCGGCGAGGAGGATCTGGCGCTCGCCTGGATCGACATCTCGACAGGGTCCTTCCTCGTCGCCGGCACGACGCGCGATCGGCTGCTCGCCGACATCATGCGCATCGACCCGCGCGAGCTGATTACGGCGGAACCGGTCTTCCACGATCCCGAATTCCGCGCGGTGTTCGACGTACTCGGCCGCGCCGTCACACCGCTGCCGCCGAGCCTGTTCGATTCCGCCGCCTGTGCGGAGCGGGCCGGCCGGTTCTACGGCGTCTCGACGCTCGACGGCTTCGGGCTTTTCTCGCGCGCCGAGCTCTCGGCGATCGGCGCGGCGATCGGCTATGTCGAGCGCACGCAGAAAGCCGAGCGCCCGCCGCTCACGCCGCCAACCCGCCAGGACGGCGCGGCCACGCTCTTCATCGACCCCGCCACGCGCGCCCATCTCGAGTTGGTGAAGACGCTCTCGGGCAGCCGCAGCGGTACGCTCTTCGAGGCCATCGACCGGACGCTGACGGGCGGCGGCGCGCGGCTGCTCGCCGAGCGCCTCACCTCGCCCTCCACCGATCCGGACGAAATCGGCCGACGCCTGGACTCGGTCTCCTTCTTCCGCGCCGAACGGTCGCTCGGCGACGGCGTGCGCGCCGCGCTGAAGGGCACGCCCGACATGCTGCGCGCGCTCTCCCGGCTGGCGCTCAACCGCGGCGGCCCGCGCGATCTCGGCGCGCTGCGCGCGGGAATGGAGGCGGCGGCCGACGTCGCCGCTCTCTTCGAAGGCCTGGCCCTTCCCGAGGAGACAGCGGACGCGGTGGCGGGGCTCCGCTCCCTCCCACGATCGTTTGCGGAGCATCTGGGCGCCGCGCTTGCCGACGACATACCGCTTCTCAAGCGCGACGGCGGTTTCGTGCGCGCCGGCTATAATGCCGAACTCGACGAAATGCGCGGCCTCCGCGACCAGGCCCGGCGGGTCATCGCGGAGATGGAAGCCGCGCTGATCTCGGAGACCGGCATTCGGTCTCTGAAGATCCGCCACAACAACGTGCTCGGCTACTACATCGAGGTGACGTCGAACCACCAGGCGATAATGATGGGCTCGGACTCGGCGAAAGCGCGCTTCATCCATCGCCAGACCATGGCCAACGCCATGCGCTTCACCACGACGGAACTCGCAGGGCTGGAAACGAAGATCGCCAACGCCGCCGAACGCGCCCTGGCGATCGAACTCGAGATATTCGATGCGCTCGTCGCCGAAGCGGTCGCGTCTGCCGAGGCGTTGCGAACCGCCGCGGCGGCGCTTGCCACGCTCGACGTGTCGGCCGCTCTCGCGGTGCTCGCCGAAGAGGAGGACTACTGCCGCCCGGGCGTCGACCGGAGCCTCGAATTCCGGGTCGTCTGCGGCCGCCATCCGGTGGTGGAGCAGGCGCTGCGGCGGCAGGCTGCCGAACCTTTCGTCGCCAACGACTGCGATCTCTCTCCCGCGGAGGGATCGAAGCATGGCGCCATCTGGCTCCTGACCGGCCCGAACATGGGCGGCAAGTCGACCTTCCTGCGCCAGAACGCACTGATCGCGGTGATGGCCCAGATGGGCAGCCATGTGCCGGCGGAGAGCGCGCACATCGGCATCGTCGACCGGCTGTTCTCGCGCGTCGGCGCGTCGGACGACCTGGCACGCGGGCGCTCGACCTTCATGGTCGAGATGGTCGAGACGGCGGCGATCCTCAACCAGGCCAGCGAGCGCTCGCTGGTTATCCTCGACGAGATCGGCCGCGGTACCGCAACCTTCGACGGCCTGTCGATCGCCTGGGCGGCGGTCGAATACCTACACGAGCAAAACCTCTGCCGCGCCATCTTCGCCACCCACTTCCACGAGATGACGGCGCTGGCGGAGAAGCTGCCGCGCCTTTCGAACGTCACCATGCGGGTGAAGGAATGGGAAGGCGACGTCGTCTTCCTGCACGAGGTGGGCAAGGGCGCCGCCGACCGCTCCTACGGCGTGCAGGTGGCGCGCCTCGCCGGCCTGCCCGACGCGGTGGTGGCGCGGGCGCGCGAGGTGCTGGAACAGCTCGAGCAGGAACAGGTTTCCGGCAAGACGAGCCGCCTGATCGACGACCTGCCGCTCTTCTCAGCCGCCGTCCGGCGCGAGGAAAAAAAGCCGGCTAAGAACGACGCTTTGACGGAGGCCCTTACCGCACTTCATCCAGACGAGATGACGCCCAGGGAGGCGCTGGAGGCGATCTACCGGCTCAAGGTACTCGCCGGCGGAAAGCCGTAGCCGGAAGCTGAACGACAGCGGCGCGAAGCCGCTACTCCGCCTTCGCGGCCTCGAACGCCTCGACCAGCACCTCGCGGTCGCCGATATGGTTGGCGAGGATCAGGATCAGCCGGGCATTGATGGCGTCGCTCTCGTCCTTCGACCGGCCTTCGTGCAACGCCAGCAGGTCGGCGTAGAAGTCGTCCGGCCGCGGAATGTTCGGTGTGGTCACTAGCTTTGCCATTCGAACCCCTCAGCCCCTTCCGAGCGACTTGAGCAGAGCGGCGGCTACTTCGGCTTCGTCGAATGTCGTCCACCGGGCAACAACGTGCTGGTCCGGCCGCAACAGGTAGACTGCGCCGGATGCCTCGCCCAGGAAGCGCTCTTTCAGCATTCCCTCCGGATCGTCCTCTGGCGAGAGTGCGAGGCATTCCACCGCGATGCCGTCCGCCTCCAGCCCTTTCGGCGCGTCGATGTCGATGGTGAGCAGCTGGAACCGGCCGCCGACTCGGTCCATCAGCCATCCGCCTGCAACGGGCGCATCCGGCAGCGGCGTTCCGGGGCGGGTGCGGGCGGGAAGGCCGTCTGCATCGGGTCCGTTAAGCGCCGAACCGTCATAGGCGCAAGGCACCGAAAGCCGGCCGGAATTGACGAGCGGCCGCGCGAAGGCGAACTTTTCCGAGAGATCGAGCACCGCATTGCGGAACAGCCGGCTGGTGTCCGACTTGGGCGTGATGAAGTCCGTCGAGCGGGACGAGTTCAGGATGTTCTCGTCGGCCCCGTGTAGGCGCTCGGCATCGTAGGTGTCGAGCAGGCTCTCGGGTGCTGTGCCGTCCATCACCAGCTTCAGCTTCCAGACCAGATTGTCGGCGTCCTGGATGCCCGAGTTCGCCCCGCGCGCACCGAAGGGCGACACCTGGTGCGCGGAATCGCCGGCAAAGAGAACGCGGCCATGGCGAAAACTCTCCATGCGTCGGCACTGGAAGGTATAGATGGAGACCCACTCCAGCTCGAAAGAGACGTCCTCGCCGAGCATCGCCTTCAGGCGCGGGACGACGTTTTCCGGCTGCTTCTCCTTCTCCTTGTCGATGTTCCAGCCGAGCTGGAGATCGATGCGCCAGACTCCGTCCGGCTGCTTGTGGAGCAGGGCGGATTGTCCCTTGTTGAAGGGAGGATCGAACCAGAACCAGCGCTCGGTCGGAAAATCCGCATCCATGCGCACGTCGGCGATCAGGAAATTGTCCTCGAAGACGCGGCCGACGAAATCGAGGCCCAGCCTGGCCCGGATTGGCGAGTTGGCGCCGTCGCAGGCGATCAGCCAGTCGGCTTCCAGAGCATAGGGTCCGTCCGGCGTATCGACGGTGAGCGCGACATGATCATTTGCCGGCGAAACATCGATGACGCGACTGCGGCCGCGAATCTCGATCGGCTTCCCCTCGGCGGCGAGTTTGTTCACGCGCTCGACGAGGTATTGCTCCAGATAATACTGCTGGAGATTGATGAAGGCGGGGCGCTTGTGGCCTGCCTCGGGCAGAAGGTTGAATTCGTAGACCTGCCGCTCGCCGAAGAACACCTTGCCGAGGTTCCAGGTGACGCCCTTCGCCACCAGCGAGGGATCGACGCCGAGCCGGTCGAGAATCTCGAGCGTGCGCTTGGAAAAGCAGATGGCGCGCGAGCCGAACGAGACCTTGTCGTTCTCGTCGAGCACGACGACCGGAACGCCCTGCATGGCGAGATCGATCGCGGCGGCGAGCCCCACAGGTCCCGCCCCGACGACAATCGCCGGATGGCGCACCGTCGTCGCCGCATCCTGATCGGCGGAGCGCCTGTAGGGATAGAGCGGCGTTTCGAAGATGCGTGTCATCGGAATGCTGCTGGCAAGGCGGCGGCCCGTTTGTAGCGGAACCGGGAATGACGTAGATTGGAGGACCACAGGATGCGCGCGATGAACGAGCACACACGGTCCGGCAAGGCGATCAGGGTGACGGTGGAAGAGGCGGAGGCCCGGATTGCCGAACTGTTGCGCCGCGCCGAAGCCGGCGAGCGTGTCGAGGTCGTGCGTGACGGAAAGCCGGTGGTAGAACTGGCGGCGGCCGAAGAGGCGCCTGCGCGATGCAGTATCCGTGGTGCGATGAAGGACGAAATTTGGATAGCGCCCGATTTTGACGACCTCGGTCCCGAATGGGATGAGTATTTGAGTTGAGCGCGAACGGCCTTCTCATCGATACGCACGTGCTGCTTTGGGAACTGATGGACAGTCCGCGTCTGTCGCCCGACCACAGACGGGCGTTGGATAGCGATGTTCCAAAGTTCGTCAGCGCTGCCACCATATGGGAAATTGCGATCAAATCCGCGATCGGCAAGCTCAGAATGCCCAACCGGCTTCTGGAAGTCCTCGCGGAGAGCGATATCGAAGGGCTCCTGATCCGGGCCGAACACGCCATGCAATGCGCGCTTCTGCCGCGCCACCACGGCGATCCGTTCGACCGCATGCTGATCGCCCAGGCGCGCCTCGAAGGCCTGACGATCCTCACCATCGATCGCGCCTTCCGCGATTATGACGTCGCCGTTGTCTGACAGCCGACCCAACTCCCATCTCCTCCCCGAAACCCCTAGTCCTGCAGCCGCTCCCACATCTCCCTGTCGCGCTCCGCCGTCCAGATGCGCGGCGTGTCGATGCCGAGTGCCTCGTCGTAGGCGCGGGCGACGTTGAACGGCAGGCAGTGCTCGTAGATGGCGTAGGAGGAGAATTTCGGATCGCAGACGGCGCGGCATGCGTCCCAGGCTTCCTTCAGCGAGCCGCCGCCCTGGGCAACGCGCGCGATCGGGCGATAAGTCGATTCCAGGAAGTCGGACGTCTTGTCCAGCGCGTCGTTGACCTTGTCCTCGCCCACCAGCGCGTCGCCGCGGCCGGGCGCGATGGCGTCCAACCCGTAGGAGCGGATCATATCCAGCGTTTCGGGCCAGTCCGAGAAATGCGCGTCGCCGCAGTAGCAGGCCGAGTGGTACTCCACGAGATCGCCGGTGAACATCACGTTCGCGTCCGGCACGTGGGCGACGATGTCGCCGGCCGTATGGCCTCGCCCGAGGAATTCCAGGTCGACGCGGCGCTTGCCGAGATAGAGCGTCATGGAATCGCCGAAGGTCAGCGTCGGCCAGGTAAGCCCCGGGATCGACTCGTGCCCTTGGAAGAGGCGCGGAAAGCGGGCGAACTCCGAATCCCAGTCCTCCTGCCCGCGCTCGACGACCATCGAGCGAGCGGTCTGGGACATGATCGTCTCGGATGCGCCATAGGCCGAGGCGCCTAGCACCCGCACCGCATGATAGTGCGTCAGAACGACGTACTTCACCGGCTTGTCGGTGACGCCGCGGATCTTCTCGATCACCTTGTTGGCGAGCCGCGGCGTCGCCTGCGCGTCGACGATCATGACCGAGTCGTCGCCAATGATCACGCCGGTGTTGGGATCGCCCTCCGCCGTAAAGGCCCACAGGTCGCGGCCGACTTCGGTGAAGGTGATCTTTTTTTCGGTCATGTCACCGGCTGATGCGAAGCTCTTGGCCATGTTTATTCCTTGTGTTCAATCCGGTCGGGCCTCCTTCGAGGCTCGCCCTTCGATTTCTATGCCTGATAACACAGGCCCCGGGCAGGCTCGCACTCGAGGATGAGGAAGCCAACGCCCTCGTTTCGTGCGTTTCCAGCCATAAGCATCGGTCGAAGCGCCCACCCGCGGCCCTCATCCTGAGGCACGAGGGAAAGGAGCCTCGAAGGATCAGCTCCAGTCGCCCTCGGGCGTCCCGTTGAAGCGCTTTTTCAGCCCGCTCCAGCAGTCGATGTAGTTGTCCTGCAAGGTATCGAGTTCGGCGGCGTATCGCGTCAGGAGCTGCGGGAAGCGCGTCTCGAACATGAAGGCCATGGTGTTCTCGAGCTTCACCGGCTTCAGGTCCGCGCGCGACGCCTTCTCGAAGCCGTCCGCGTCCGGCCCGTGCGCCAGCATCATGTTGTGCAGGCTCATGCCGCCCGGCACGAAACCCTCCTCCTTGGCGTCGTACTTGCCGTGGATCAGCCCCATGAACTCGCTCATGATGTTTCGGTGGTACCAGGGCGGGCGAAACGTGTTCTCGGCCACCATCCAGCGCGGCGGGAAGATCACGAAGTCGATGTTGGCGGTGCCCTCCTCGCCCGAGGGCGCCGTCAGAACCGTGAAGATCGACGGATCGGGATGGTCGAACAGGATGGCGCCGACCGGCGAGAAGGTGGAGAGATCGTATTTGTAGGGCGCGTAGTTGCCGTGCCAGGCCACCACGTCGAGCGGCGAATGATCGATTTCGGTGACGTGGAAGCCGCCGCACCATTTCACGGTCAGGCGGCAGGGCGTCTCCTTCTCCTCGAACCAGGCGACCGGCGTCTTGAAGTCGCGCGGGTTCGCCAGGCAGTTGGCGCCGATCGGTCCGCGGTCCGGCAGCGTGAATTTCGCGCCGTAGTTCTCGCAGACGTAGCCGCGCGCCTCGCCGTCCATCAGCTCGACCTTGAAGGTGAGGCCGCGCGGCAGGAGGCAGACCTCGCCCGGCGCGACCTCCATCACCCCCATTTCGGTGAGGAAGCGCAGTCCGCCGACCTGCGGCACCACCAGCATCTCGCCGTCTGAGTTGAAGAAATGGTCGTCCACCATGTCGGTATTGGCCACGTAGACATGCGCGGCCATGCCCGCCTGCCCGAACACGTCTCCGGCGGTGGTGACCGTCCGCATGCCGGCGATGAAATCCGTCGGCTCCGAGGCGATCGGCACCGGGTTCCAGCGGAGCTGCCCGAGCGGCAGGTCATGATCGCCCGGATTGGGTGCCGATTTCCAGTGCGGATAGCTCGCCGCCGAGAAGCGGCCGTGATGTTTCACGCTGGGGCGGATACGGTAGAGCCACGAGCGCTCGTTGGTGCCGCGCGGCGCGGTGAAGGGCGAGCCCGAGAGCTGTTCAGCATAGAGCCCGTAGGCCGGACGCTGCGGCGAGTTCATGCCTTGCGGCAGCGCGCCGGGCAGGGATTCCGTCTCGAAATCATTGCCGAAGCCCGGCATGTAGGAATAGGCCAAAGGTCGCCTCCCTTCTGGATGGTCGCGGCGAATTCGTTGCGTTCGTAACCATTGAAAATGTAACTATCAACGGCTCCGGCAAGTACGGACCCTCTACCGGCCCCGTCAGGCGCCGTCGATCTCCGCCTGCAGCGCCTCCATGTGCAGCGCGGCTGCCTTGCCGGCGGCCTCCTCGATCGCGCGGTAACGCCGCACCACCGCCGTTCCGGCCGGCGTCAGCTCCGCGCCGCCGCCGCGCCTGCCGCCGGCCTGGGTGGAGACCAGCGGCTTTCCGAAGATCCTGTTGCTCTCCTCCACGAGGTCCCAGGCGCGTTTGTAGGACATGCCGACGGCTCGGGCGGCGGCCGAGATCGATCCCATGGCCTCGATCTGCTCGAGCAGGGCGATCTTGCCGGGCCCGACTCGCCCGTCGGGATCGAGGTCGATGCGAAGGCTGAGTGACGGCATGTCCGATATTCGTCCGGTTCGGGGTCATTGTATCGTTCGGGCAGCGATCGGGCAAAACGATCCCGTTCAGCCCTCGGCGACGCGCCGGGTGCTGGCGGTGTCGAAGCTGACCGTCTTCACCACCGCGAAGACCGGCTGACCGACCGTGAGGCCGAGCACGTGGACCGACTGCCGCGTGATGCGGGCCAGGATGGACTGTCCGCCGCAGTCGACCGAAACGTCGAAGAGCGAGGCGCCGGAAGCGTTAAGCGCCGTGACGGTGCCGGGGATGACGTTCAGCGCGCTCAGTCCCCTCGGCGGTTCCGTCGCGATCATCACGTCGCGCGCCCTGATCCGCACGCGCACGACGTCGCCGGGACGAATCGCGTCGGTTCGCGGTATGCGGATTTCGCCGGCGGGCGAGCGCAGAAGGGTCATGGCGAAGCTCTCGTCGTGCCCGGCCACCGTCATCTCCAGCACGCTGCCGCCCTCGCCGCGCTGGTCTTCGGGCAAAAGGTCGAGCCGCTGGAGGACGTCGTTCAGCGGCCCGGCGGCGGCAACCCTGCCGTTCTCCAGCACCACCATGTCGGTCGCGAGCCGCGCCACTTCGGCCACCGAGTGGCTCACCAGCACGATCGGGATCCGCAGTTCGTCGCGCAGGCGTTCGATGTAGGGCATGATCTCGGCCTTGCGCGCCTCGTCGAGCGAAGCCAACGGCTCGTCCATGAGGATCAGGCGCGGGCTGGCGAGCAGCGCCCGGCCGATGGCGACGCGCTGCTTTTCGCCGCCCGAAAGCCCGTCCGGCTTGCGGTCGAGCAGATGACCGATGCCCAGGAGGTCGACCACCTTGCCGAACTCCGCGTAGCGATCCTTCGGCGGTGTGAGGCGGCGTCCATAGTCGAGATTGCGCCGCACGCTCATGTGCGGAAACAGCCGCGCATCCTGGAAGACGTAGCCGATGCGCCGCTTGTGGACCGGCACGTAGACATTCGCCGCCGTATCGACCAGAACCCGCCCGTCGACCACGATCCGCCCCTCGTTAGGCCGGATTAGCCCAGCGACGATGTTGACCAGTGACGTCTTGCCCGAACCCGAAGGGCCGAACAGCGCCGTCAGCCGGCCTTCGCTCTCGAAGGCCGCATCGATCCCGAAACCGCCGAGACGGTGCCGGACGTCGACCGAGATCGTCACGCGCCGCCCGTTGCGCGCGCCGCGCGTCTGGCGAGCCATTCGGAGAGGATCAGCGCGCCCATCGCGATGGCGATCGAGACGATGGTCAGGCGCATCGCGCCCGCCTCGCCGCCGGGAATCTGCAGGAAGGTGTAGATCGCCGAAGGCAGCGTCTGCGTCTCGCCGGGAATGTTCAAGACGAAGGTGATGGTGGCGCCGAACTCGCCCATGGCCTTGGCGAAGGAGAGGATCATGCCGGCGATGATGCCCGGCAGGCTGAGCGGCAGCGTGATGGTGGCGAGCACCCTCAACCGGCTGGCGCCGAGCGTTCCCGCGGCCTGCTCCAAGCGCCGGTCCACCGCTTCGATGGAAAGCCGGATCGCGCGCACCATCAGCGGAAAGCCCATGATCGCGCAGGCCAGCGCGGCACCGGTCCAGCGGAAGGCGAAGACGATGCCGAACTGCTCCTCCAGGAAGCCGCCGATCGGGCCGCGCCTGCCGAAGCCCAGCAAGAGCAGGTATCCGGTGACCACCGGTGGCAGGATCAGCGGCAGGTGGACGATGCCGTCGACGAGCGACTTGCCCCGGAAGTCGCGCCGCGCCAGCAAGAGCGCGACGGCGATGCCGAAGGGCAGGCTTGCCAGCATCGCCCAGGTCGCGACCTTGAGGGACAGCCGCACCGCGCTCCACTCGTCGGGACTGAGGTTCAGCCAATCCATGAGGGCCGGGTTCAGTTCGATTCCACCGGGCCGAGCCAGGTGAATCCCTGCTCTTCGAAGGAAGCGTGGGCGGCGGGCGAGGAAAGAAATTCCATCAGGTCCGCGGCGGCCGGGTTTTCCATCCCGGCGACCCTGGCGACCGGATAGCGGATCGGCGGATGCGAATCCTCGGGGAACCTGTCGAGGATGCGTACGTCCGCTTCGGCCGCGGCATCGGTCTCATAGACGATGCCGAGCGGCGCTTCGCCGGCCGCCACCAGCGCCAGAGCGGCGCGGACATTGTCGGCTTGCGCGACGCGGCCGGACACCGAGCCCCAGACACCCAGTGTCTCCAGCGACGCCTTGCCGTATTTCCCGGCCGGCACGGCGTCGACGTTCGCCATGGCGAGTCGGCCGTCGCCGAGGACGCCCGCGAGGTCGAACCCGGGCGCAATCTTTGCCTCGGCCGTGGAACCGACGGGAGCGACGAGCACGAGCCGGTTTCCCAGAAGCACGCGCTCGCTCTCCTTCACCGTCAGCCCCTTGGCCGAAAGATATCCCATCCAGTCGAGATCGGCGGAGATGAAGATATCGGCCGGCGCTCCCTGCTCGATCTGCTTCGCCAGCGTGGACGAGCCGGCATAGGAAACCGCCGCCGTCTTCCCGGTCCGGGCCTCCCACTCCTCGACGATCTCGTCGACCGCGTTCTTCAGGCTCGCCGCCGCGAACACCACCACCTTTTCCTGCGCCATGGAGATCGCCGGCATCGCGATCGACAGCGAAGCCGTCGCCAGGACGAGCGCGGCCAATGCGCGAAGGGCAGACGACAGGAAAGCGGGCAAGGCGCATCTCCGACAAGACGTGCGGCGCGAGGCGCAGCGATATGTTCATACAAACATAACGCTCGGCTGCTGACAAGCCGGGCGGCAACCGACGATTCTTAGGGAAACGAGAAGTTCCGGAAGTCGCGTTCGCGCTGGAATCAGCAGCTCACCGCGATCGTGCAGCGCCAGGCATCCTTGGTGGCGACAGTATAGGGGCGAGGGGTTGTGCCGCGATCCTGGCACTGGAGCGTCTTGGCCTGGGAGACGGGGACGCCGACGCGCAGCGGCACCGCGAACTTGCCGTTCGCCAGGACGTAGATGACGCCGTGTTTTTCGTAGTAGGCGACGGCCTGGTCGCAGGTCATCTGGTCGGCCAGCGCCTGGGCCGAGGCGGGCGCGGTGGCGATCGGAAGGGCAAGCAGGGCGAGCAGGAGTCCAAGCGATTTCATTGCGGGTGCCTGTATGTTCCCGGCCGGGACCGTATCGCGCCACGCACGGCGATCAAGCACAATCTCGCGCCTTGCACGCTCCGGACGACATGCCAGGCACCGGCGGATTGAGGCGCGCGGGATTGCCTACTGCTCCTCCAGACGGAGCCCCAGATAGGTCTCGTCGAAGCCCGCGAAGGCCACGAGCGAGGGCCAGTTGCTGATCCGGATTTCGGCGCCCTGCCAGCTCATCAGCCCGGTGGCGCGCAGTTCCTGGAGGGCGCGGTTGGTGTGGACCACGGACAGGCCCGCGAGGTCGGCGATCTCCGCCTGCGTGACGGGAAACTCGAACTGGAAGTCGCGGGCGCCGCCGGCGCGCTCCAGGCGCCGGTACATCTCGCAAACGAGGTGGGCGATGCGCCGCACCGGATCCTTGCGCCCCATGCACACGATCCACGTCCTCTGCAGCGCGCCCTCCCGCGCGATCGAGGCCGCGAAGACCGCGCCCAGGTGCGGGTGGTCCGCCGTCACCCGCTTCAGGTGCTCGTGCTTGACCAGCGCGACCTGGCACTCGGTCAGCGCCACCACGCCGTGATCCAGCACCTTCAGGAAGAGCCCGTGGAGGTCGAAGAAGTCGCCCGGAACGTGGATCGCGGTGAGCTGGCGGTCGCCATTGGCAAGGTAGCGCACGTTGGCCGTGAAGCCCCGGAGGAGAACGCAGCTCTCGGTCGGCCGGTGCCCTTCGGGAATGATCTCGGCGCCGTCCTGGAAGGATTGCTGCCGCCAGGGGAGACCGGCGAGAGCCTGACGCTCGGGCTCGGACATCGTATCGAGTCGATCCAGCACCGCCAGCAACGATGCAGGAATTGCACTTTCCATCTTGCCTCCACCCGGAAGGGGCTCAGTCCGACCGGGTCGGATTGAACCGCGTCTAGGCGGATTCGAAAGCGCGTGCGTTCAAAAATGATAAGGCGCGCGAAAGTACCGCTGCGAAAGGAGTTGACGCGATGTCAATCCTCCGGCGAACGGCCGATGGAGAGAGCAGCGGAGCCTCAGCCCCGCAGCACGCCGCCGGTCTGCTTCCTGACGTTCTCGACGATGCGCCCGGCCAGCGCCTCGAAATCCTCGTCCGTCAGCGTCTTGTCGACGGGCTGGATCGAGACCTCGATGGCGACCGATTTCTTGCCTTCGCCGAGCGCGGTTCCCTCGAAGATGTCGAACACCGAAACGCCGGTGATCAGCTTCTTGTCGGCCCCGAGCGCTGCGCGCGTCACCGTCCCGGCTTCGACGCCGCGGTCGACCACGAAGGCGAAATCGCGCCGCACCGCCTGGAAGGGCGAAAGGTCGAGCCGGGGCTTGGTGCGCGTCGGCTTCGCCTTTGGCTCGGGAACGGCATCGACGAAGACCTCGAAGCCGCAGAGCGGACCCGAAACGTCGAGCGCCTCCAGCGTCCGGGGGTGGAACTCGCCGAATGTGCCAAGCACGACCTTCGGTCCGAGCTTGATGGTTCCGGACCGTCCCGGATGGTACCAGGCCGGGCCCCCGGCCTCGACCTGCAGCTTGTCCACCGGCGCGCCGCAGGCTTCCAGCGCCGCGAGGGCGTCGGCCTTGGCATCGAACACGCCGACGGATGGCGCATTGCCGGACCAGGCGCGGCCGGAGCCTTCCATGCGCGCGGTTCCCCGGCGCACGCCGGCCGCCACGCGCCGCTGATCGTTAGGGCCGGCGCCCTCGTAGGTTCCGGACACCTCGAACAACGCCACGTCGGCGAAGCCGCGGTCGGTATTGCGTTGCGCCGCGGCCAGAAGCCCGGGCAGCAGCGACGGCCGCATGTCCGACATGTCGGCCGCGATCGGGTTTGCGAGCTTCAGCGATGCCTGACCACCGCCGAACAGCTCGGCATGTTTCGCCGGTATGAACGACCAGGTGACCGCTTCCATCATGTCGCGCACGGCAAGTGCCCGGCGCGCCGAGCGGGTGCGCAGCTGCAGCGTGGTCAGGATCTTGCCGCTCACAGCCTCGTCGCTCGCCAAAGGCTGCGGCGCGATCTTCTCCACCCCATGGATGCGCATGACCTCCTCGACGAGATCCGCCTTACCCTCCACGTCAGGACGCCAGGACGGCACCGTCACGTCTAAAACCTCTCCCTCGCCCCGTGTCGCGAAGCCGAGGCGGTTCAGGATTTCGATGCTGGCTTCGCGCGGAACGTCCAGCCCGGTCAGGCGCCTCACCTCGGGAACCGGGAAGGAAATCGTCTTCCCCTCGTGCCCGGCATAGCCCACGACTTCCTCCCGGGAGGCTTCGCCGCCGCAGATTTCGAGCACCATGCGGGTGGCGAGTTCCAGTCCGGCAACCATGAATTCCGGATCGACGCCGCGCTCGAAACGGTAGCGCGCATCGGTGACGATGCCGAGTTCGCGGCCGGTGCGCGCGATGTTGAGCGGGTTCCACAGTGCCGATTCGATCAGCACGTCCGTCGTGGTCTCATCGCAGCCCGAATGCTCGCCGCCCATGATGCCGGCGATCGACTCCACGCCGTTCTCGTCGGCGATGACGCACATTTCCGGGGAGAGTTCGTATTCGAACGTGTCGAGCGCCAGCACCTTCTCGCCTTCGCGGGCACGCCGAACGGTAAGGTCGCCCTTCACCTTCGCCGCGTCGAAGACGTGCAGCGGGCGCCCGCGATCGAAGGTGATGTAGTTGGTGATGTCGACCAGCGCGTTGATGGGCCGAAGGCCGATCGCCATCAGCCGCTGCTGCATCCACTTCGGCGACGCACCGTTGCTGACACCGCGCACGAGGCGCAGCGCGAAGCCGGGGCACAGATCCGGCGCCTCGATCGTCACCTTGACGGGACATTCGCCCGCGCCCCCGACCGGCTCCACCGCGCCGGACTTGAGCGTGCCGAGTCCCGCGGCCGCGAGGTCGCGCGCAATGCCGTACACGCCGGTGGCGTCCGGCCGGTTCGGCGTCAGGTTGATCTCGATCACCGGGTCGTCGAGCTTCGCCCACGAAGCGAAGGACTGGCCGACCGGCGCGTCCTGCGGCAGGTCGATGATGCCGTCATGCTCGTCCGACAGCATAAGCTCGCGCTCCGAGCACATCATGCCGTGGCTCTCCACGCCGCGGATCTTGCCGACCGACAGCGTCACGTCGATCCCGGGCACATAGGTGCCGGGCGCGGCGAAAGCCCCGACGAGGCCGGCGCGCGCATTGGGCGCGCCGCAGACCACCTGGATCGGCTTGCCGTCGCCGGTGTCGACCGAAAGCACCCGCAGCTTGTCGGCATCGGGATGCTTTTCGGCTGTCAGCACTTTCGCGATGACGAACGGCTTCAGCGCGCTCTTGTCGTCGACATGCTCGACCTCGAGCCCGATCATCGTCAGCCGCTCGCAGATCTCGTCGAGCGATGCCTCGGTTTCGAGGTGGTCCTTCAGCCAGGAGAGGGTGAGTTTCATTTTCGTGGTTTCCAACTGGTCGCGCGAGGCGACCGATACAGATCGGCCGGACGCGAGTCTACCGTCAGGAGCGTGTCAGTTCGGGAAGCTCAAGCTGCCCGCCGAGGCTGCCGGGCGCCGGGCGCTTTCCGCCCGAGCAGGAGAGCCTTGACGGAAACGCCTTCGTCCATCGCCGGCCACCAGATGCCGCTGTATTCCAGTTCGACGCGGTCTCGCGCGGTCACCGATGCTGCGAGCAGGAATGGGTACCACCAGAGCGTCGTCCGGATCTGACGCCCATCCGCTAGCGTGACGTAGAGAAACTCGTCGTCGCAGCGTGCAGCAACCGGCCTAGCCTCGTCGGTCTCAAACTCCGGAGAACTCATTCCACGCTCCGATCCAGGCGTCCCTGTGGTCGGACACGACAGTCATCAAGTCCCGTATCTAGCGGTCATTGTAACCGCGCCGATACTCGATCTCCAAGCTCCGAAGCTTTCGCAGCCTTGCCGTCCTTCATGATGTGCATATGCGGCGGCTCCGGCATGTCAGAGGCATTAAACCGGAACTTGTGATCCTGACACACGAGCAATGTCTGCTGCATGCCAGAACCATCCCGGGCTTCCGTTCCCGCCCCCTAAGAGTCGGCAGGCCTCTCCACACTCGATCCGACATGGCGCGGCAAGCCGTCGGGCATGTGGACGTAGCGGAGCTGTTCGCGCACGTAGGCGTGCAGGGTGGGCTTGTAGTTCGCGGGTTCGTCCATGGCGCCCAGCATGAACCAGACCTGGTTCTCCAGCCGTTCGTCGACATAGGCGATCGGCGTGCCGCAATTGCCGCAGAAGCTGCGGCTGGCCGCTCCGTTCTCGAAAACCTTCGGCGCCTCGCCGGAAAACGACACCGCGTCGGCGCGAAAGCCGACGAAGGCCGAGACCGGCGCACCGCTCGCGCGGCGGCAGTCGTCGCAATGGCAATAGCTGACGTGATGCGGCTCGGCAGAGGCTTCGAAGCGCACGGCGCCGCAGCGGCACCCGCCGGTATGGGAAACGGTCATGATCGATCCACCAAGTGATCAACTCGGTTGCGTGTGCGCCGGCTGGCGCAGAGGCCGGTCACTTCGACCGCGCGATATCGCCTCCCGCACCTCGTTACCCGACCGGATTCGCGGCCTTGTAGCGGATCGGTACTCTGGCTTCAAGAATGGCGCGGCTGGCCGGGTCCGTTCGCGGTAGCGAGCAGGAGAGTGGGCACCTGAGTTACGATTACGGAAGTGCGGCGTGCACCTTTCCGACCCGGTCGCAGGATGTTCGCCTTCTCGAAGGACGCTGTCGCTTCGCGCCGCCGGGTGCAGGCGTATCGTGCCTTCTCAGCAGTCCCCGCAGGGGATCTCCTGGCTCATGCGCGGGCGCAGGTGGTAGGTCTCGTCCATCTGGATGTCGTCGAAGGCCGACGCCAGGCCCAGGGTCTTCTGCTCCGACGAACTCCAGGTGAGAACGGGTTTGTAGTCCAGTTTCACCTCGGCGCGAATGAGAAAGCTGCCCGGTACCTTGAGCGCGGCGGGAACGGTCGTCGTGCTGTCCTTCGCCAGGTAGTTGCTGGCCCCGCCGTTCACGAGCTTGCGCGACCAGACCACCTTCACCTTGGGCACGGATTCGTTCGTGATCCGGATTGCGGTCACGTAGACCGACGGCGATGAGCGGTTGTAGGGCTGGACCACGGCCTCCCCGACCCGCATGATCGCGTCGATCTCGGACCTCGAGATCGTCTGCTGCTGGGTGATCAGGTCGCCGACGATGACGCCGACGCGCGACGTCTTCTTGTTGGCTTCCAGGCCCTGGGACACCTCCATGGTCATGAAGTAGAGTCCCAGGAGCACCGGCACCACGAAGGCGAACTCGATGGCCGCGACGCCGCGTTGATCCTTCGCCAGTTTCTCGATCTGGTCGCGGATGCGCATGAAAATGCCCGTCTTGTTCCGACTTGCCTTGAGCATGGTGGTCACGCCTTTTCCCCTGGACCGCGGTCGGTCCCCCGGATGTCCGTCAATCGTTGAAAGGTTCGTTCTGCCAGGTCACCGTCGCGAAGTGCAGCGTGTAGCCGCCCTTGATGTTGGACATGGACTTGCGCATGAAATCGGTGATGACCGGCCAGCGGTAGAAGACCCGCAACATGTTCTTGCTCAGCGACGGACCGGGCTTCACGGCGAAGCCGGTGGTGTCGATGTCCCCGTCGGAGGTGAACTTGATGCGCTCTTTCGCGGCGTCGGCGAACGTCGCGTACTGGCGAAGGTCGACGACCAGGCCCGGACATCCCGCCGCCACGATGATCTTGAGATCGTCGCAGATCGCCGACTTCAGCGAGGCCTCGGTGACGTCGGCCGCCTTGATCTGGCCCGTGCGTATCTGCCGCGCGATGGTGTCGGTGGTGTTGACGAGGACCTGCTGTCCCGCGAACGAGATGCAACTCTCCAGGATCGCGAATACCAGCAGGGAAAAGGGGATCGCGAGCGCTGCGAACTCGATGGCGACCGCGCCGTCCTCGTCCCGTGCGAAGCGCACGAAGGACCGGCGAGGCACACCCGGCCTTGCGTCCATTCTCGAAAACTTGATCCGTCTTGCCATGATCCGATACCTGCTAACCCCGTGCAGATTAAATCGGACCATACCGGAGGGCCGTTGAATTCCCGTTTGCCCGACCGGGACAATTGTCGGTTACGCGGCAACGGTTTCTTAACGGGAGTTTGGTCGCTGACCGGGCGACCCCGCCGCGATGACCTGCGGCGTTCTCGAACTACTGGCTCACATTCATTTCCGCTTCGGACATCCGCTCCGCATCGCTCTTGTAGGAGCCTTCGCAATAGGGCGTGCAGGACAGTGTCTGGACTTCCGAGCGGCGATAGATGCGCACCGACTTGGCGTCCTGGCGGCTGACGTAGATCTGCTCGTCGACGATCGGCGCGCCTTCCATGTCCAGGACGACGAGATTGGTGACGCCGAAACCCTTGCCGGTCAGAACGATCGTCGTCGCATCCTGCACGGACGCATCGGCGATCTCGGGATTGCCGACCACGATCGTGTCGGCCGGCCGGGCCAGCTTCACGATCTTTGCCTCGTTCATCAGAATGGAAATGCCCGCGTCCGCGTGGGCGGGAGCTGCGTATCCGGCCATTGCTGCCAGGAAAAGGGCGCCCATGAGCGCCTGCGCGCGTTTTTCGGTGTTCCGAGCCATCGATCGTCTCCGCCTGCGGGATCAATCGCGAAGATGCGCCCGGAATGGTGAATGTTCGGTTAAGCGCCTCTCGCGCGAGTCCTTATATGCGGCAGGGCGTCCGGCGCGGGCGGGAGATCGTTTCCTGGCGGTCGGGCCATCCTGCCGACCCTCCGCTTTATCCGCCCGTTAACCACCGGAAGTTGGTCGTGCGCGTTAGGAATTCGGTAAGGCAATTTCTTAAGTCGATCGCAATTCCTTCCGCCTAGATTGCCCTCATCCGATCAACACGCCGTAGAACAGTTGACGGTACTGCTGTAACCAACGTCGAGTAGGAGTTCAGGAAATGACTAAGCTTTTCGCACGTTTCGCCAAGGACGAGTCCGGTGCAACCGCCATCGAGTACGGCCTCATCGCCGCTCTGATCGCTGTCGCCATCATGGTCGGCGCCCAGGCGCTCGGCACCTCGCTGAACACGAAGTTCAACGAAATCTCCACCGCGGTCGACGGCGCCAGCTAATAGGCGTCCCGCGCTAGGCGGTTTGCGACAGGGCCGCTCTCCGGAGCGGCCCTCTTGCGTTGACGGCTTCCTGGCCGTCCCCAGTCGAGAAAGACTTGAACGAGATCGATCGGAGCCGGGATATGCTCGAGGCAGCCATTTTCGTCATCTTTCCTTTCTGTATGGCGTTCGCCGCCATTTCCGATCTTTTGTCCATGACGATCGCCAACCGGGTGTCTCTTCTCCTGGTCGCGTCCTTCGCGGTGCTGGCGCCGCTGACGGGAATGGACTGGTCCGTATACGGGATGCATTTCGCGGCGATGGCCTGTGTCCTCGCGGTGACCTTCACGCTCTTCGCGATCGGCGGCATGGGAGGCGGCGACGCCAAGCTCATTGCCGCGACCTCGATATGGATGGGCTTCGGCCCGGTGCTGATGACGTACCTCGTCATATCGGCCGCCGTCGGCGGTCTGCTCACGCTCGCGATCCTGCGCTATCGCGGGTCGACGCTCGAGGTTTACACGGGCGGCAACATCTTCCTGAGGAATCTCGCCGATCCGTCCAAGGGTGTGCCCTACGGAGTCGCTCTCGGCATTGGCGGCCTGTTCGCCTTCGCCGAATCCCCGCTCGCGATATGGGCGCTCGGTCAGATGAGCGGCTCCTGAGCCTCTTTCGAGTGCGTTGATCGCGAGGGATGTGACGTAACGTTCGATTAAGCACGATCGTAAGCGTTGCATTAACCCTAATTTGACGATTCGTGCCCCATTCTTCGTCCGGTGAAAAAAATCGCCGGGTAAAGGTGCGGGTCGATGAATACTTCACGCTTGATCATTCTGGGCGTCGCGGCTGTTGCCGCGGGTGGCGCTGGCTACATCGCCAAGAACATGACGTCGCCGCCGCCGCCGGACCTCGTCGCCGCCGCGCCGCCGAGGCCTGCGATAGAGCTGACCGAGGTTCTCGTCCTCGGCGAGGACGTTCCCGTCGGGCAGCCCCTCGAAAACCAGATGCGCTGGCAATCCTGGCCTGAATCGGCGGTGAGCGAAGGCTTCATCCTGCGCCGCGATGAAGCCGATGCTATGGAGAAGCTTCAAGGCTCGATCGCCCGTCTGGCAATGTATGCCGGCGAGCCGGTGCGGCGCTCCAAGCTGATCGGCGAAGGCCAGAGCTTCATGTCGGCGATCCTGCCTTCGGGCAAACGGGCGGTCGCGACGCAGATATCGGCCGACACCTCGGCTGGCGGCTTCATCCTTCCCAACGACAATGTCGACGTCATCATGACGCGCCGGGCGGAATCGGGCGGCAGCAACGGCTTCATCACCGAGACCATCCTCAAGAACATCCGCGTCCTCGCGATCGATCAGATGATCCAGGAGGACGAGGAGGGCAAGAAGGTCAAGGTCGGCGAAACCGCCACACTCGAACTCACGCCGCAGCAATCTGAAATCATCACGGTCGCCCAGCAGTTGGCGGACCGTCTCACCCTGGCGCTGCGACCGGTCGCGGACGCCCAGGACAAGCAAGAAGGCGATGCCGAGTACCTGGTCTCAGGCAATGGGCGGCGGGGAACCGTGCGCGTCATCCGGTCCGGGGAAGTGAGCGAAGTGGGGGCGCGCAAATGACGTCACGAGCAGTTTTCGGCCATCAGATCCGCGGCGTCACGAAGGTGACGTCCCGTCTGGCCGCGGCACTCTTGGTCGCCGGTTCCATCGGAGCGATCACGGCCGCCGTTCCCGCCTCCGCGGAAACGGTGATCAAGTCCACGAACCACGGCAGCGAGCGCATCAAGCTCGGGCTGAACAAGTCCGTGGTGATCGACCTGCCGCAGGACGCATACGATATCCTCGTCGCCAATCCGGCGGTCGCCGACGCCGTCACGCGCACCGCGCGCCGCATCTACCTGTTCGGCAAGCAGGTGGGCGAGACCAACATCTTCGTCTTCGGCGCCAATGGCGAACAGATCGCCAGCCTCGACCTCAACGTCGAACGCGACGTCGCCGGCCTGGAGGACTATCTCGAGCGCTTCATCCCCGGCTCCGACATCCGCGTCGAACTGCTGAACGACAACGTGGTCCTGACCGGTACCGTGGAGACGCCGCTCGATGCGGCCCGCGCCGTGCAGCTCGCGCAGGCCTTCGTCAAGGGCGGTGAAGCGACCACGGGGCAGTATTCCCAGACCGCGGCGGCTCCCACCGATGGCGGCGGCGTCGACATCGACAATCCGGACTCCGAGCGCCAGACGAGCGCGATCATCAACATGATCAAGATCACCGGCGAGGATCAGGTCACGCT
Source organism: Aquibium oceanicum (assembly GCF_001889605.1). Lineage (NCBI taxonomy): Bacteria > Pseudomonadati > Pseudomonadota > Alphaproteobacteria > Hyphomicrobiales > Phyllobacteriaceae > Aquibium > Aquibium oceanicum. Next base: position 505,043 of record NZ_CP018171.1, read on the forward strand.
GAAGGTGACGGTGGCCGAAGTGAGCCGCGTCGTCATGAAGCAGCTGGGCGTCAACCTCATCGGCAGCGGTTCGTCCGACGGCATAACCTGGGGCGCGATCAGCGACGGCATATCCGGCCTCGGCAAGCAGCTTTCGGGATCGCAGCTGCAGCTCGGAGCCGCCTTCGGCTCCACGACCATCAATTCCTACCTCAACGCGATGGAACAGGCCGGCGTCATGAAGACGCTCGCCGAACCGACGCTGACCGCCGTCTCCGGCGAGAAGGCAACCTTCAGGGTCGGCGGCGAGTTCAATCTGGTAACCGGTCAGGACGTGGACGACGACGGCGTCATCACCTACGACATCGAGAAGATCGACTACGGCATCGGGCTTGAATTCCAACCGGTCGTGCTGTCGCCCGGCCGCATCAGCCTCAAGATCCGCACCTCCGTCTCCGAACCGACCACCGAAGCCTCCGTCGCGCTGAGCACCGGCGGCAGAAATAGCGGAACCAACCTCCTGTCGATCCGCAAGCGCCTGGCCGACACGACCGTCGAGCTTCCGTCCGGCGGTTCGATGATGATCGCCGGCCTCGTGCGAGACGACATCCGCCAGGTCTCGGCGGGGCTGCCGGGACTGGCCAAGCTTCCCGTGCTCGGAACGCTCTTCCGCAGTCGCGACTTCGTCCGCAACGAGAGCGAACTCGTGATCATCGTCACGCCCTATCTGGTGCGGCCGGTCGCGCGGCAGGAACTCGCGCGCCCCGACGACAACTTCAACGCGCCCAGCGACGGCGCCGGCATATTCCTCGGCCGGGTCAACCGCGTCTACGGCACCATGAACACGCAAAAACCCAACGGCCGCTACCACGGCGTCGTCGGCTACATCTACAAGTGATCCGGGGGACGGACCTCATGTGCAGCGCCTTCAATAGAATGTCGTCCGCGGGACGTTCCCGCGTGTTTTCGGCGCCCGGTGCGCTCCTGGTGGTCGGCGTCGCCGCCGTCCTGACCGGTTGCGCCAAGCGCGACTCGATCGTCGTCGGCTCGGTTCCGGACGACTACCGCACCAACCATCCCATCGTCGTGTCGGAGAAGGACGAGATCCTCGACCTGCCGGTGGGTGTCAGTGATCGGCGGATGACCCAGGTGCATCGCGTCGCGGTCGCCGGCTACATTGCCCACTACGATCATCGCGCCGCGGCACCCGTATCGATCATGGTGCCGGCCGGCGCGGCCAACTCCGCCGCCGCCAGCGCGGTGGCGCACGACATCGCGTCCTATCTATATGCCAAGGGCGTCCCGTCGGGGCGCGTCGTTACGGTGCCTTACAGTTCGGGTGCGCCGGATATCGCCGCTCCGCTGCGGATCATCTATCCGAGGATGCGGGCAAGCACCGACCAGTGCGGACGCTGGCCCGACGATCTTCTGAAGAACAGCGAGAACAAGCACTATTCCAACTTCGGCTGCGCCTATCAGAACAATCTCGCGGCGCAGATCGCCAACCCCGCGGACCTTCTCGGCCCGCGCGAACCGGGCGAGATCGATGCGGAGAACCGCGGAAATGCGCTGGAGCAGTACAAGCAGCGCCAGATTGCGCCCGAGTTCATCACCACGTCCGAAGTCAACTATTGATCAGCAGATGCGGGACCGATCGCGATGAGCAATCTTGCCTACGATACCGACGTTCTCGGAAGCGCGAGCGCCGAAGAGATCGCCCAGCTGAATGCAATGCGGCCGGTTCCCCGGATCTCGATCCACGCCTTCTGCGAGACGGAAAGCGTCTCCAAGCCGATCGAGCGAGCCGGCGAGGACAGGCGGCTGTCGAAAGCGCACATGCGCATCGTCATGGGCGGCCTGGAATCGGCCCTCGACTACTACGTGACGACGCCGACGCCGAACCTCATCATCCTGGAATCCCGGGCCGAGCCGAAGGAACTCCTGCACTCGCTGGAAAGACTGGCCGAGGTCTGCGACCCTTCCACCAAGGTCATCGTCATTGGCCACTACAATGATGTCGGCCTCTATCGGGAACTGCTCCGTTTCGGCATTTCCGAATACGTCGTGGCGCCGATCTCGCTGGCCGACGTCGTCGCCAACATCTCCCGCATCTTCGTCAACCCGGAAGCCGCGCCGCTCGGCAAGGCCGTCGCCTTCATCGGGGCCAAGGGCGGCGTGGGATCCTCGACCATCGCGCACAACGTGGCATGGACCATGTCGACGAGCTTCGAATCCGAAGTCGTCGTGGCCGATCTCGACCTGCCGTTCGGCACCGCCAACATCAATTTCGACCAGGACCCCGCCCAGGGCATCGCCGAGGCGGTGTTTGCGCCGGAGCGGATCGACGAGGTCTATCTCGACAGGCTGCTGGCGCAGTGCGCGGAGCACCTTTCGCTCCTCGCAGCGCCCTCCAGCCTGGACCGGGTCTACGACTTCGATCCCGAAGCCTTCATGCAGATCATCGACACCGTCCAGCGCAGCGCGCCGCTCCTGGTGCTCGACGTGCCGCACGTCTGGAACGGCTGGACCCGCAACATTTTGACCGAGGCGGATGAGGTCGTGATCACGGCCACGCCGGAACTCGCCAACCTGCGCAACGCCAAGAACCTCGTCGACACGCTCAAGAAGCTGCGTCCGAACGACCGGCCGCCACATCTGGTCATCAACCAGGCGGGCGTTCCGAAGCGGCCCGAGATCAGCGCGGTCGATTTCGCGGAACCGCTGGGCCTGATGCCGCTCGCGGTCATCCCCTTCGAGGCGCAGCTGTTCGGAAACGCCTCCAACAACGGCCGCATGCTCGGCGAGATGGATGCCCAGCACGCGATCGTGAAGTCGATCTCCGAGATCGCGCACATCCTGACGGGCAGGGCGGAACTGAAAGCGAAGCCGAAACCGGGCCTGGCGAACCTGATCGGCAAGTTCAGGCCGAAGAAGAAGTAGTCGGAATTCCTGCGAAACTGGTGTTTGGGACATGTTTGGAAAAAGAGGCAGCGACAGCGGCAACAGGACGATACCGGAACCGCGGCCGGCATCCGCCGCGCAGCCGGCAGGTGTCGCCGAGCGGCCGGCCGCGCCCGCCACTCCGTCGAAACCGGCCGAACAGCCGCGTCGCGTCGTCGAGGCGCCGCCGCTTGCCGCTGAGCCGAAGAAGGCGCCGCGCGAGCGCAGCGAAGGCTACTACGACACCAAGAGCCAGGTGTTCTCGGCCCTGATCGACACGATCGATCTGTCCCAGCTCGCCAAGCTCGAACCAGACAGCGCCCGCGAGGAAATCCGCGACATCGTCAACGACATCATCGCGATCAAGAATTTCGCGATGTCGATCTCCGAGCAGGAGGAACTGCTCGAGGACATCTGCAACGACGTCCTCGGCTACGGCCCGCTCGAGCCCCTTCTGGCGCGCGACGACATCGCCGACATCATGGTGAACGGGTCGAAGCACGTCTACATCGAGGTGAACGGCAAGGTCGAGCAGACCGGCATCCGGTTCCGCGACAACCAGCAGCTCTTGAACATCTGCCAGCGCATCGTCAGCCAGGTCGGCCGCCGCGTCGACGAATCGAGCCCGATCTGCGACGCGCGCCTTCCCGACGGATCCCGCGTCAACGTCATCGCGCCGCCGCTTGCCATCGACGGCACCGCGCTCACCATCCGCAAGTTCAAGAAGGACAAGCTCACCCTCGACCAGCTCGTGAAGTTCGGCGCCATATCGCCGGAAGGCGCGGAAGTGCTGAAGATCATCGGGCGCGTGCGCTGCAACGTCGTGATCTCGGGCGGCACCGGTTCGGGCAAGACGACGCTGCTCAACTGCCTGACCAACTACATCGACCGCGACGAGCGCATCATCACCTGCGAGGATTCCGCCGAGCTGCAGCTCCAGCAGCCGCACGTGGTGCGCCTGGAAACCCGCCCGCCGAACCTCGAAGGCGAGGGCGAGATCACCATGCGCGATCTCGTCAAGAACTGCCTGCGCATGCGTCCCGAGCGGATCATCGTCGGCGAGGTGCGCGGACCCGAGGTGTTCGACCTGCTCCAGGCGATGAACACGGGCCATGACGGCTCGATGGGCACCATCCACTCGAACTCGCCGCGCGAGTGTCTGAACCGTATCGAATCCATGATCGCCATGGGCGGATACACTCTGCCGCAAAAGACGGTGCGCGAGATCGTCGTGGGATCCGTCGACGTCATCATTCAGGCCGCCCGCCTGCGCGACGGTTCGCGCCGCATCACCCACATCACTGAGGTGCTGGGCATGGAAGGCGACGTAATCATCACGCAGGATGTCGTCCTCTACAACATCCAGGGCGAGGACCAGAACGGCCGCCTCATCGGCAAGCACGTGTCGACCGGCGTCGGACGCCCGAAATTCTGGGAACGCGCGCGCTACTACAACGAGGAATCGCGCCTCGCCAACGCTCTCGAGGCGATGGAAAAGCAGGCTGGCTGAGGACTGGATGGCAGTGAACGGGGCACCGCGCAATGTTCGGAATTGATACGACGGTCCTGGCGATGATCGCGCTCGCCGGCCTGTCCGCCGGCGCGCTCGCCTATGCGTTCATGTTCAACTCGATCACCAACGAGCGCAAGGCCGGCAAGCGGCTCGAAACGATCAAGAAGGCCGAGACCGACCGCACCGTGGTGAAGGCCTCGCGCGACCGCCTGGCCGAGGCCGCCAAGCGCCGCAAGTCGGTGCAGGACTCCCTGAAAGACCTCGACGAGAAGCAGAAGAAAAAAGACCTCAACATCAAGAAGCCGCCGCTCAAGGTGCAGATCAAGCAGGCGGGGCTCGAAACCCCTCTACAGCGCTTCTATGTCTATTCGGCCATCTCGGCGCTTGTCTTCGCGGCCCTTGCCTTCGGTCTGGGCGCGCCCTGGTGGGTGGTGCCGGGCGCCGCGCTGGCCGGCGGCTTCGGCGTTCCCCGCTGGGTGATCGCCTTCATGCGCGGCCGGCGGATCAAGGCTTTCCTCGACGAGCTGCCGAATTCCCTGGACATCATCGTGCGCTCGGTGAAGTCGGGCCTGCCGCTCAACGACGGTGTCCGGCTGATTGCCAACGAGGCCCGGGAGCCCGTCCGTACCGAATTCCGCCGGATCGTCGAAGCGCAGCAGCTTGGCCTCTCCATTCCCGAGGCGTCCATGCGCATGACGGAGACCATGCCCTGCGCGGAAGCCGGCTTTTTCGGCATCGTGATCCAGATCCAGAGCCAGGCCGGCGGCAATCTTTCCGAGGCGCTCGGCAACCTGTCGCGCGTGCTGCGCGACCGCAAGCGCATGAAGGCCAAGATCGGGGCGCTGTCGATGGAAGCCAAGGCCTCGGCCGCCATCATCGGCGCGCTGCCGTTCATCGTCGCCTTCCTCGTCTATCTTTCCAGCCCGGCCTACATCATGCCGCTCTTCACGACGAGCACGGGACATCTGGTGATCGGCTGCTCGCTGGTCTGGATGTCCGTCGGCATCTTCGTGATGAAGAAGATGATGAACTTCGACATCTAGCGCGGGTCGTCCGAAGGCGGGACCGGCCTCGCCAAGGACGACGGCGCAGGAACATGAACGGGAAGCGCGGCACGCGGATCTGAACGGCCGATGAGCGCTTTGGAGTGGAAGCGGAAGCGATGACCGAACAAATCAGCAAGGCGATCTTCGATCCCTCCTTCCTCATCGCGCTGCTCGTGGGCGTCGCGGTCTTCGCCACGATCTTCACGGCGCTGCCGGCGCTCGGCGGCAACGAGTTGAAGACCCGCATGAAAACGGTGGCGCTCGAGCGCGACGAGCTTCGCGCCAAGCAGCGTGCGCGGCTTGCGGCGGATGCCGAGCGGCGGCGCAAGGGCCTGCGCGAGGAGCAGTCCGTGGGCATGCGCAGCATCGTCGACCGGCTCGACCTGAGACGGGCGCTCGCCGACGAGGCGACGCTGTCCAAGCTCAGGATGGCCGGCTTCCGCGGCCAGAACCCGCTGACGCGGTTCCTCTTCTTCCGCCTCGTCCTGCCGTTCGTCGGCCTGCTGCTCGGCGCGGCCTACATCTTCCTGTTGAACGGGCTCCCCGAACAGCCGCTGTTCATCAAGTGTTTCGTCATCGTCGTATGCGCCTATGGCGGCTTCTACGCCCCGGTCGTCTACGTCAACAACAGGGCGACCAAGCGCAAGCAGTCGATCCAGAAGGCCTGGCCCGACGCGCTCGACCTGATGCTGATCTGCGTGGAATCGGGCATGTCAATCGAGGCCGCCTTCCGAAAGGTGGCCGAGGAGATTGGCGTCCAGTCGGTGGAACTCGCCGAGGAACTCGTGCTGACCAACGCCGAGCTCTCCTTCCTGCAGGAGCGCCGCCAGGCCTACGAGAATCTGAGCAACCGCACCGGACTGGAATCGGTCAAGAGCGTCAGCCAGGCACTGATCCAGGCGGAACGCTACGGCACGCCGATCGCGCACGCGCTGCGCGTGCTGGCCCAGGAAAGCCGGGAAATGCGCATGAACGAGGCCGAGAAGAAGGCCGCCGCCCTCCCGCCGAAGCTCACCGTGCCGATGATCCTGTTCTTCCTGCCGGTCCTGTTCGCCGTGATCCTCGGCCCCGCCATCATGCAGTTCAGCGAGCAGGGCGTGTTCGGCGACAAGGGCCAGTCGACGGCGTCGGAGTAGCGTACACGGAAACCGCCTCCCGCCGCATGGCGGGGCGCGGAGCTTTAGAACTGCTCCCGACGCGTTTGAGCTGCGGCGAACCCTCGCCTTCTCAGGCACTCGTTTTCGATGCTCTGTAGGAAGATCCGTCCGCGCCGATGAGTTGGTGGGGCTTCTTCCCTTCATCCCGTCGACGGGGAGAAGTGCCCTGACGGGTCGGATGTAGGCCGCGGGAACAAACCAACGCCGCGAGCTGAACCACCCACGAGGCAACACGGGCCTGTGCTCCACCCACTCCCTCCGCCATCCCTCATCGGAACTCGGTGACGCAAAACCACCACTGCCCGCAAGCGACGAGCAACGCTCCGATCCTCGCTTCAGGGTTCTCGGCGACAAAGGGATGAGCCCCCGGATGGCGGACAAACTTGATTGTGGAATGAAAAAACTGCCGGCCGTGCGATACGGCGTATCGGCCGCGACCATGCGCGGCCTGGCCGTTCGAGGGCGTCGAGCGGCCGACGCCCGCCGGTCGGGTCAGTTGGTGTTCTTCTCTTCGTCCTTGATCTCGCTCCAGGCGTTCTGCTGGGCGAGCATCGAGCGGAGATAGGTTACGTTGGCTTCAGCCTGTTGGGGCGAGAGTTCCTGGCGTGCCAGCGTCTCGGCCTCCTCGAAGCGGCCCTGCAGGCCGACCACCAGTGCGAGGTTCTGGCGCACGCGGCTGTCGGCGCCCGGTGCGGCGGCCGCCTGGCGCATGTAAGTCTCGGCCGACTTCAGGTCGCCTTCCAGGAGGTAGGACATGCCGAGATTGGAGAGCACCGACGGCTCGTTCGGCTTCAGGTCGAGTGCGCGGCGATAGAGAGAGCGGGCGTCGCCCTGCTTGCCGAGCTGGTCGAGGATCGCGGCCTCGGCGGAGAGAAGCCGCCAGTCCGGATATTCCGGCGTCTGCGCCCTGCGCACGGCGTCGAGCGCCGGTTCGAGCTGCCCGGCGGCGGCCAGCGCCTTGCCGTAGGCGGCGAGCACGTCGCGGTCCTTCGGATACGTGATGGCAAGCTTGCGCATCACCGCCAGCGACTGGTCGGTGCGACCGTCAATCTGCAGGACCGAGGCGTAGCGAAGCGCCACCGCCTTGCTCGACGGGTCCTTGGCATAGCTTCGACCCAGCGTTCCGGCCGCGGCGTCGAGTTCCTGCGACGACATCTGCGCGATCGGCTTGCCAGAATCGCGGCCGATCGAACCGGTGGTGAGCTTCGAATTGGCGCAGCCCGTAAGGGCGGCCGCGAGCACGAGTGCCATGGCCCCGGCCTGCCACGTTCTGGCAGTTGCGTTTGCCCCGGTGATGGTCAACATGCCGTCTTCTCCGCTTCGTCTCGTCGTGCCGGATGAGCCAAAGGAATATTCCGTTAACCCTAATGGTTGGTTAAGGAGGCGCAGGCCCGCGCCACCGAAACAGCCGAGGAACCCGCCATGCCCGTCGAACTGACCGCGACGAAAACTGCCGCCGCACGCCCCATCCACCTCGTCACCAGGGGAAAGATCGAGGAGGCAGGGTTCGCTCCGGCGACCGTGGAATGGGCGAAGGCGAACGGTTTCACCGGCCAGCCCGGGCGGGTGCTTCTGCTGCCCGGGGAAGGCGGCGCGGCCGGTGCCCTGCTTGGCATCCCCGTCGGCAGCGAGGGCCACGCACCGCTGATCACCGGCGCGCTGGGCAAGGAACTTCCCGAGGGCGACTGGTCCTTCGCGTCCGCTCCGGCGGATCCGGCGTTGGCCCTGCTCGGCGCCGTTCTGGGCGGCTACAGGTTTACCCGCTATTCCGGCAAGCCGGGCAACGCGGTCCGCATCGCCGTTCCCGAAGGCGTAGATGCCGGGCGTGTCCGCCGCATTGCCGACGGCGTCTTCCTGGCGCGCGACCTCGTCAACACGCCCACCGGCGATCTCGGCCCCGCGCAACTGGAAGACGCCGTGCGCGCGCTCGGCGCGGCCCACGACGCCGAGGTGAGTTCGATCGTCGGCGACGCGCTGCTTGCGGAAAATTTCCCCATGATCCATGCGGTCGGCCGCGCCTCCACGGAAGCGCCGCGCCTCATCGATCTGCGCTGGGGCCGCGAGGACGCCCCCAAGGTGACGCTGGTCGGCAAGGGGGTCTGCTTCGACACCGGCGGTCTCGACATCAAGCCCGCCAGCGGCATGCTGATCATGAAGAAGGACATGGGCGGCGCTGCCAACGTGCTCGGCCTCGCCTCGATGATCATGGCCGCACGCATGAACGTAAGGCTGCGCGTGCTGATTCCCGCCGTCGAGAACGCCATCGCCGGCAATGCCTTCCGCCCGGGCGACGTGTTGAAGAGCCGCAAGGGGCCGACCGTGGAGATCGGCAACACCGATGCGGAAGGCCGGCTGGTGCTGGCCGACGCGCTGGCGCTCGGCGACGAGGAGGAGCCCGCGATCATGATCGACATGGCGACGCTCACGGGCGCTGCCCGCGTCGCCATCGGTCCCGACCTCGCGCCGTTCTACGCCAACGACGACGGTCTCGCAGCAGCCATCGAGGAGGCCGCCAGGCATTCGGCCGACCCCGTCTGGCGCATGCCGCTCTGGGCCGCCTACGACGAGAAGCTCTCATCGAAGATCGCGGACATGAACAACGTCACGACGGACGGCTTTGCCGGCTCCATCACCGCTGCGCTGTTCCTGCAGCGTTTCGTCGAAAAGGCGAAAGCCTGGGCGCATTTCGACATCTTCGCCTGGAATCCGGCGGCGCGCCCGCACGGGCCGTCGGGCGGCGAGGCCCAGGCGATCCGGGCGCTGGAGACGCTGCTCGCCAAGCGATATTCCTGAGCCCGTCGCGTCGGGGGCGGGAACCACGCGCCCCCTGTATCGCGCCCCTATGCGGTGATATCTTCGGCCCGCAACGGACACTTTCCATGACGATCCTCGACAAGAGACTGCATGCATTTCGCGCCGATCTCGCCGACGAACGCCTCGCCGGCCGTGTCGAGGCGGAGCGATTCGTGTCGCCGACGCAAATGCAGGTCGCCCGTCCCGTCCTCGACATGCTCGCAGCGTCCGGGGCCGACGCGGGCGTGAACACGCAGCTGCTTCTCGGCGCACCGGTATCCGTCTTCGACACGCGCGACGGCTTCGCCTGGGTGCAGGCGGGGGACGACGGCTATGTCGGCTATGTCGACGCGACCGCGCTGTCGCAACCCGCCGATGCTCACACCCACGTCGTGTCCGCGCCGCGCACCTATCTCTATCGTGAACCGGACATGAAGAAGCCGCGCGGTGACGCCCTGTCCATGGGCTCCCGGCTGACCGTCACCGGCCATGCGGAGACCCGGGGTACCCGCTATACCATACTGCCCGATGGCCAGGCCGTGGTCGAATCCCACATCCGCCCTCTCGGCGAACACGCCTCCGACTGGGTGGCGGTAGCGGAATCGTTGGAGCACACGCCCTATCTCTGGGGTGGGATTTCCGGGTTCGGCATCGACTGTTCCGGCCTGATCCAGCTCACCATGCGCATGGCGGGCCGGGACGTGCTGCGCGATTCGGACATGCAGGCCGCCGCAATAGGTGACGCGATCGATCCCGGTACCGATCTTGAAGGGCTGCAACGCGGCGATCTGGTCTTCTGGAAAGGCCACGTCGCGATCATGACCGACGCGGAAAACATCATCCACGCCAACGGCCACTCCATGCTGGTGTCGCGCGAGCCTCTCGCCCGCGCCGTCGCCCGCATCGGCTACCTCTACGGCCAGCCGACCGGCTTTCGCCGCCCCTGAACGTGAAGCGTCAGTAGCCGGCTTCCCGATCCACCAGGCTATGCAGCGCCTCGCCGCGGTCGCACGCGTCCATCTGGTCCAGCATGGGTCCTGTCAAATGGGCGGGGTCGGACGTCGCGGCGGCGTGCGGGGTGACGAAAACCTTCTCGTGCGTCCAGACCGGGCTGTCCAGCGGAAGCGGCTCGGTCTCGAAGACGTCGAGGCTCGCTTCCCTGAGCACGCCTTCGTCGAGCGCGCGCACGATGTCGGCGTCCTTCTGCAATCTGCCGCGCCCCGCATTGATCAGCACCGCGCCGCCGATGGCGTTGTCGCGGCGCAGTTTTGCGAGCAGATCGAAGTCGATGATGCCCGTCGTCGCCGGTGTCAGCGGCAGCAGGACGACGAGGATGTCCGTCGCCGCGAGGAAGGCATCCAGTCCCTCCGTTCCGCCGAAGGTCTCGACCCCGTCCATGGTCGTCCCCGTGCGGCTCCAGCCCTTCACGGAATAGCCGAGCGCCAGCAGCGCGGCGGCCGCGGCCCGCCCGAGATTGCCGAAGCCCATTATGCCGACCGACACCGTGCCAGCCGGCGCTTGCGGCGGCTCGTGCCAGACCTTGCGCTTCTTCTGGTCGCGGTAAAGCCGCCCCTGCCGGTGATGGTCGAGCACCCGCCAGCAGACATACTCCGTCATGTACTGGGTCAGGTGGTCGGCAACCACCCGCACGATCGGCACATCCGGCAGGCCGGGATCGGCGAAGAGATGATCGACGCCGGCGCCGATCGAGAACACCGCCTTCAGGTTCGGCAATCGGGCAAGCACGTTCGGCTTCTGCTTCCACACCACCGCATATTCGATCGAAGGATCGGCTTCCCCTTCCGGTTCCAAGGTGACCGGGCGGCGGGCCGAAAGCAGTTCGTGCCAGCGTTGCGGGTTGAAGCCCGTGACGGACAACAGGATGCGGCCTTTGTTCGGGTCGGACATGTGCAGTCTCGCAGGTTCGGAAGAGTTACTCGCTGACCACGCCTGCGGGCGCGGTGGCGATGTCGAAGGCGGCGGCGATCAGCGCCTTGGTATAGTCCGTCCTTGGATTGCGGAAGATCTGTTCCGATGGGCCAGCCTCCACGATCTTCCCATTGCGCATGACGATCACCTCGTTGGCCAGCGCGCGCACCACCTTCAGATCGTGGCTGATGAAGAGGTAGGCGAGGTCGTGCCGCTTCTGCAGGTCGCGCAACAGATCGACCACCTGCGCCTGGACGCTCATGTCGAGAGCCGAGGTCGGCTCGTCCAGCATGACGAATTTCGGCTTCAGCACCATGGCCCGCGCGATCGCGATGCGCTGGCGCTGTCCCCCGGAGAATTCGTGCGGGTAGCGGAACCGGGTCGCCGGATCGAGCCCGACCTCCTTCAGGACATCGACCACCAGCGCGTCGCGCTCATCCGCCGAGAGGCCTGGCTCGTGGATGCGCAAGCCTTCCTCGATGATCTCGGAAACCGACATGCGCGGGCTCAGCGAGCCGAAGGGATCCTGGAAGACGATCTGCAACTCGCTCCTGAGCGGCCGCATGTGATTGAAGGACAGTGTGTCGATCTCGCGGCCGGCGAATTCGATGCGTCCCTTGGACGAGATCATGCGGCAGAGCGCGAGGCCCAGCGTGGTCTTGCCCGAGCCGGATTCGCCCACGACGCCCACGGTCTGGCCTGCCCGCATGGTGATGTCGATCCCGTCCACCGCCTTCACGTGATCGACCGTGCGGCGCAGAAAGCCTTCCTTGATCGGGAACCAGACCTTGATCTCCTTCCCCGTCATCACCTCGCGCGCGGTCCGGTCGGTGGCTGGCGGTTCGCCCTTCGGCTCGGCGGCGAGCAGGTGGCGGGTGTAGTCGTGCTGCGGGTTTTCGAAGATCTCCTTCGTCGGTCCGCTCTCGACGATCTTGCCCTTCGTCATCACGCAGACGCGGTCGGCGATGCGCCGCACGATGCCGAGATCGTGGGTGATGAACAGCATCGACATGCCGTTCTTCTCCTTGAGCCCGTCGAGCAGTTCGAGGATCTGCGCCTGCACGGTCACGTCCAGCGCCGTCGTCGGTTCGTCGGCGATCAGGAGTTTCGGCTCATTGGCCAGCGACATGGCGATCATGACGCGCTGCCGTTGGCCCCCCGACAACTGGTGCGGATAGGCGCCGAGCCGCTTCTCGGGTTCGCGGATGCCGACCTCGTTGAGGAGTTCGATTGCCCGGTCGCGTGCCTGCTTGTCGCTCATGCCCTGGTGCAGCTTCAGCACCTCGCCGATCTGCCGCTCGATCGAGTGGAGCGGATTGAGCGAGGTCATCGGCTCCTGGAAGATCATGGTGATGTCCTTGCCGCGAACCCGCCGCAGCTCGGTGTCGTCCTTGGCGAGCAGATCCTCGCCCTCGAATAAAACCGAGCCGGACGGATGGCTGGCGGCCGGATAGGGCAAGAGCTTCAAAACCGACAGTGCCGAGACGGACTTGCCGGACCCCGACTCGCCGACCAGCGCCACGGTCTCGCCCCTTCCGATGTCGAAGGACACACGGTCGACCGCGAGCTGTTCCCGCCCGCCCTGCGCGAAGGCGACGGAAAGATCCCGTACGGAAAGGAGAGGCATGCCTATGGTCAAAGTGCCGCCTCGACGTCGGTCAGCGTGAAGTCGCCACCCTTGTAAAGCAGCGGCTCGCTGCGAGTCTTGGCCAGCGCGTAGGCGAAACAGTCTCCGAGGTTCAGTTTCGCAGGGTGGTTGCCCTTGCCGAAGCGCTGGTAGGCTTCGCGGGCGAGGTGGGCTTGTTCCTCTCCCAATGTCGCAATTATCAGGCCTAAAGTGTTCATGAGTGGATCGAGATTTTCGGAAAGTTCGGGCATGGTTCCGCGATCGATGCGCAGACAGACCTCCAGATAGTTCACAGGCGAGATTGTCGGCTGCTCCGCCTTTGAAATGGCGGCGCGGAATGCCATGCGCTCGGGCTCACCAAAAAGAATGGCTAGAACAGCCGACGCGTCCACGATCACTTGGGCAGTCCCCACTCGTCATAAAGGTCGGAATGGTCGCTGGTGACGCCCGGGGGAGGCGGCGGAAGCCGCGCGAGAATCTCATCCACCTGTCTGATTTTCTCGGTGACTTCGCGCGAGCGATGAAGTCTCGCCAGCTTCTCCTCTATCGCGTTCTGGATAGCCGAGGTGACTTCTTCGCCCGTCTCCTCCGCCAGTTGCCTAGCCAGCCGTTCCACCCGTTCGCTCTCGATGTTCATGCCCATAACGCTCTCCATGATTGAAGATCGCTCGACTTATACCATCCCCATCCGCTCACCTGAACGTCTTCCGCGGGTCGAACGCGTCGCGCGTGGCCTCGCCGATGAAGATCAGCAGCGACAGCATCAGCGAGATCACGATGAAGCCCGAGAGGCCGAGCCACGGTGCGTTGAGGTTCTGCTGCCCCTGCTTGAGGAGTTCGCCGAGCGAGGGTGATCCCGGCGGCAGGCCGAAGCCGAGGAAGTCCAGCGAAGTCAGCGTGGTGATCGAGCCGTTCAGGATGAAGGGCAGGAAGGTCAGCGTGGCCACCATGGCGTTGGGCAGGAGATGCCGGAACATGATCGTCCGGTTCCCGACGCCCAGCGCCCGCGCGGCGTTCACGTATTCGAAGTTGCGAGCGCGCAGGAATTCCGCCCGCACGACGCCGACGAAGCCTACCCAGGAAAACAGCAGCATGATGCCGAGCAGGATGAAGAAGCCCGGCGGCAGCACCGCAGCGATGATCAGCAGCAGGTAGAGCACCGGGATCGACGACCAGATCTCGATGAAACGCTGGAACAGCAGGTCGGTCCAGCCGCCGAAATAGCCTTGCACCGCGCCCGCCGACACGCCGATGACGGCCGAGGCCAGCGTCAGCGCCAGCCCGAACAGGATCGATATGCGGAAACCGTAGATGACTCGGGCCAGCACGTCGCGCGTCTGGTCGTCGGTGCCGAGCCAGTTCCAGTTGCCGAGCGTGCAGCTCGGGTCGTCGGCTCCCATCGGATAGCGCTGGCAGCGCGTCTCGCGGTCGTAGAACCAGGAAGGCTTGGCCGGTGCCGCCTCCGGGATCTCGTTGTTGACGGTGCGGTAGGAATAGCGGATCGGCGGCCAGATCAGCCAGCCGTTTGCCTCGATCTCCTCGTAGATCACCGGGTCGCGGTAGTCGGTGATCGCGAGGAACCCGCCGAACTTCTCCTCCGGATAGTCGACCAGCACGGGAAACAGGATCTCGCCATTGTAGGAGGCGATGATCGGCTTGTCGTTGGCGATGAACTCGGCAAACAGCGACAGCACGAACAACACCAGGAAGATCCAGAGCGACCAGTAACCGCGCCGGTTGGCCTTGAAGTTCTCCCAGCGGCGCTTGTTGAGCGGCGACAGCCAAGGACGCTCGGCGCGCTCGCGAACCTTCTCCACCTCGCCTTTTGTAATCGCCTCCGACATCTCAGACCTCGCGCCGCTCGAAGTCGATGCGCGGATCGATCCAGGTGTAGGTCAGATCCGAGATCAGGCTGACGAGCAGGCCGATCAGCGAGAAGATGTAGAGGTTGGCGAAGACCACGGGATAGTCCCGGTCGAGCACTGAGCGGTAGCCGAGCAGGCCGAGCCCGTCGAGCGAGAAGATGTTCTCGATCAGAAGCGAGCCGGTGAAGAAGGCCGAGATGAAGGCGCCGGGGAAGCCGGCGATGATGATCAGCATCGCGTTGCGGAACACGTGCCGGTAGAGCACCTGCCGCTCCGACAGTCCCTTGGCGCGCGCCGTGATCACGTATTGCTTGCGGATCTCCTCCAGGAAGGAGTTCTTGGTCAGGAGCGTGGTCGTGGCGAAGGCCGACAGCACCATCGCCGTCAGCGGCAACGTCAGGTGCCAGAAGTAGTCGAGGATCTTGCCGCCGAGCGACAGCTCGTCCCAGTTCTCCGAGGTCAGCCCGCGCAGCGGGAAGAAGTCCCAGAACGACCCGCCGGCGAAGAGCACCATCAGGAGGATGGCGAACAGGAACCCCGGAATGGCGTAGGCGACGATGACGACGCCGCTGGTCCACACGTCGAAGGTCGAGCCGTCCTTCACCGCTTTGCGGATGCCGAGCGGAATGGAGATCGCGTAGGAGATCAGCGTCAGCCACAGCCCGAGCGAGATCGACACCGGCATCTTCTCGATGATGAGGTCGAGGACCGAGATGTCGCGGAAGAAGCTCTCGCCGAAGTCGAAGCGGGCATAGTCCCACAGCATGTTGAAGAAACGCTCGAGCGGCGGCTTGTCGAAGCCGAACTGCACCTCGAGCTGGCGGATGAATTCCGGGTCGAGCCCCTGCGCGCCGCGATACTGGCTGGTCGCGTCGCCGCCCGCATCGAAGCTCTGGCCGCCCGTGTCCCCGCCGCCGCCCGAAATGCGGTCGGTGGCGTCGCCACCCTGTCCGGTGACGCGGGCGATCACCTGCTCGACAGGGCCGCCCGGCGCGAACTGTATGACGGTGAACGAGATCGCCATGATCCCGAACAGGGTCGGGATCATCAAGAGCAGGCGTCGAAGGATGTAGGCGCCCATCAGCCGCGGCCTCCCCGTCGCGTCGTCCCCATGCTGCCCCTATGCCTTGCCAATGGCCCTCGCCTTGTCCTCGTCGATCCACCAGAGCGCCTCGACGGGGAACCCGTAGTCGGGCTTCGGCTCCCTGAAGCCGAACATGTCCCAGAAGGCGGCTCGGTGATTCGCCGCGTACCAGTTTGGAATCCAGTCGCGCCGCGCGCGCAAGACCCGGTCGAGCACGCGCATCGCGACGGTGAAGGATTCGCGGTCCCCGGTGCGCTCGATGATGGCGATCAGTTCGTCGACGGCCGGATCGGACGTGCCGGGCAGGTTGCGCGAGCCGGGCAGGTTCGCCGTGCGCGAATGGAAGTAGTTGGACAGTTCGTCGCCCGTCGGCGTGGCGGAGAAGGACGACGCCATCGAGATCATATCGTAGTCGAAGTCGAGCTGGCGCGCCTGGAACTGGGTGGCGTCCACCAGCCGGATCGTGGCGTCGATGCCGATCGCCCGCATGTTCTCCACGAAGGGCGAGGCGATGCGCACGAAGACCTCGTCGCGCACCAGGATCTCCAGCGCCAGCGTCTCGCCGTCCGCGTTGCGCAGGAAGTCGCCCTCGCGCTTCCATCCCGCCTCGCCGGCAAGCTTCGCCGCCTGCCGCAGCAGCGAGCGGTCGCGGCCCGTGCCGTCCGAGACCGGCTGGGTCACCGGCTCGCCGAACGCCTCCTCCGGTATGCGCCCGCGAAAGCGCTCCAGGAGCGCTAGCTCCGCCTCGCCAGGCACGCCTTCGGCCTTGTAGGGCGACTGTTCGAAGCAGGACTGCGAGCGCTCGTAGGACCCGTAGAAGAGGTTGCGGCGCGTCCATTCGAAATCGAAGCAGAGCCCGACGGCCTCGCGCACGCGCGGATCGGCGAAGCGCGCCCGCCGCTGGTTGAGCGCCCAGGCCTGCATCGACGGCCTGAGTTCGCTCGGGAAGTCGCGCTTGACCACCTTGCCTTCGACGAGCGCCGGAAAGTCGTATCCCGTCGCCCAGACGCGCGAGGTGAATTCCTGGCGGTAGAGGATGTTGCCCTTCTTGAAGGCCTCGAACGCCGCCTGCCGGTCACGGTAGAACTCGATCCGGATGCGGTCGAAATGGTAGAGCCCGCGGTTCACGGGCAGTTCGCGGCCCCAGTAGTCCTCGACGCGCTCGTACTCGATGGTCTGGCCGGGCCGGGCGAGCCCGACCTTGTACGGGCCGGAGCCGAGCGGCGCGAGGATCTGCGAGCCGTCGAAGGGATGCGTCTCGAACCAGGTCTTCGACACGATCGGATAGGAGGCGACGCTGAGCACGGTGCGATCCGACTGATTGCCGGAGAAGACGAGACGCAGGGTAGCGTCGTCCACCGCGACCGCCTCCTTCATCTCGAACAGCGGCAGTTGCAGGCTCGGATGCCCCTTCTCCTTGAAGATGTTGAAGCTGAAGGCGGCGTCCTGCGCCGTCACCTGCGAGCCGTCGTGGAACCGTGCTTCGGGCCGCATCCTGAACTCGAAGGTGTTGCGGTCCTCCGAAAGCGTCACGCTCTCGGCCAGCAGTCCGTAGATCGCGTCCGGTTCGTCGATCGCGCGCGTCATCAGGCTGTCGAAGCACATCTCCATGCGTGGCGGCGCGTCGCCGCGGGGCACGAATGTGTTGAGCGTGTTGAAGGTCAGGACGTTCTGGTTGAAGGCCCAGTTCGGCGGCGAGAAATTGAAGGTGCCACCCTTCGGCGCCTCCGGGTTGGCATAGTCGAAATGATCGAAACCCGGCTGGTACTTCAGCGCCCCGAAGGCCGAGAGCCCGTGCAGCGGTTTTCCCGTCGGGACGTCGGCGAAACCCCGGCGTCCGAAGAGCGGCGACAGCATCGCTGCGCCGGAAAGGGCCAGGAATTCGCGGCGCGCCAATCCGTTCATGGTCTTTGCCCCTGGAATCAGTTCTGGCTCCGGTACTTGGCCGCGAGCGCGGCCTCCTTTTGCGGATCGATCCACCAGGAGAAGGTGTCGATGCCGAGATAGTCAGGCTGCTCCTCGGGAATGCCGAACTTGTCCCAGTAGGCATAGCGCATCGTCGGCTGGAAGTACTGTGGCACCGCGTAGTAGTTCCACAGGAGCACCCGGTCGAGCGCGCGGGTCGCCGCCACCAGTTCCTCGCGGTCGGCCGCCATGATGATCTTGTCGATCAGCGCATCGACGACCTCGTTCTTGATCCCGGCGAGGTTGCGCGAACCCGGATTGTCGGCGGCAACCGAGCTCCAGTAGTCGCGCTGCTCGTTCCCCGGCGACATCGACTGCGGAAAGCGGCCGGTCACGGCGTCGAAGTCGAACGACTGGTAGCGCTGGATGTACTGCGCCGTATCGACGATCCTCAGCGTCGCGTCGATGCCGAGCTTGCGAAGGTTGGCGATCAGGCCGCCGGAGATGATTTCGGACGTCGGCGAGGCGCCGAGAAACTCGACCGAAAACTGCTCGCCGGATTTTTCGTTCACCATCTTGCCGCCGCGGATCACCCAGCCCGCTTCGGCGAAGAGCCGCACCGCCTCGCGCAGGTGCTGGCGTTCGGCTTGCGGCGTGTCGTTGACCGGAAGCGCGAATTCCTCGGTGAACAGTTCCGGCGGGAGATCGTCGCGGAACGGTTCGAGCAGTTCCAGCTCGAGCCCTTCCGGAACGCCGGTGGCCGCGAGTTCGGAGTTCTCGAAATAGCTGCCGAAGCGTTCGTTGAGCCCGAAGAACTGGGTGCGGTTCTGGTCCTCGAAATTATAGGCAAGCGTCAGCGCCTGGCGCACCCGCCGGTCCTGGAAGCGCGGCTTGCGCGTGTTGAAGACGAAGGCCTGCATGCCCTCGATGGCGCCCGATTCGAACTCGCGCTTGATCACGTCGCCGGCCTGCACGGCCGGGAAATCGTATTCGGACGACCAGCGCCGGGTGCTGACCTCGCGGCGGACATCCTCGATGCCGCCTTTCTTGAAGGCGAGGAACTCGGCATTGTCGTCGAGGAAATAGGTGTAGGTCAGCCGGTCGAAATTGTTGCGCCCGACGTTCACGGGCAGGTCGGCGGCCCAGTAGTCCTCGACGCGCTCCCACGTGATGCGCGATCCCGGATCGAAGCTGGCGACCTTGTAGGCTCCCGAACCCAGCGGCGACTCCAGCGTCGGCTGCGTGATATCGCGTTTTCGCCCGCTCGCGTCCTCGCCCTCGAACCAGTGCTTGGGCAGCACGGCGAGGTCGCCCATGATATGCGGCAGTTCCCGGTTGCCCTTCTGGTCGAAGGTGAACTCCACCTCACGCTCCGAAAGCGCCACCGCGTCGGTCACGTTGGCGTAGTACCGGTTGTAGGCGGGGCTGATCTCGGTCAGCTTCTCGAACGACCACACCACGTCCTCGGCGGTGATCGGCTCGCCGTCGTGCCAGCGCGCCGCCGGATTGATCCGGTAGGTGGCCGAGGAATAGTCGTCGGGATACTTGTAGGCTTCCGCGATCAGGGGATGGCTGGTGCCGGGCTCGTCGGGCGACTGCTGCATCAGCGTGTCCCACAGGAGCCCGCCGAACTCAGTGAAGCCCGCCGCTGGCGTGCCGCGCACGATGAAGGGATTGAAGCTGTCGAAGGTGCCGAAGGCGGCCGAACTCAGCGTCCCGCCCTTCGGCGCGTCGGGGTTCACGTAGTCGTAATGCGCGAAGTCGTCACCATACTTGGAATCGCCGATCAGCGACGTGGTCCTGTGCCATTCGCCGTCCTCTGCCCGTGTGTCCTGGGCCTGGGTATCCTGGGCCTGGGCATCCTGCGCCCTTGCCGCCTGCCCGGCGGAAAGCGCGGCGAGCGCGGCGGCGGCGAGCGAGGTCACGAGCGTCTTGCGAAAAGCCATTCCGATGATCACCAGCTGAAGACTCCTTCCTGAGAACCTAGGCCGCGCGGCAAATGGGGGAACCCCAACGGCCACACAAGCCGACGTTAACAAAAAAAGCCCGGCGGAACCCGACGAAAGTGGGGCAGCCGGATTACAATTTCGTCAGGTAGCTTGGGTGCTTCATGTGGAAGACGGAGCGGGATCAGACGCTGATGACTCCGATCGCCTCCGGCGACCATGAGGTCATGGCGGCGATCCACGACGCTACCCGCTCCTAAACGGTGAGATGGACCCTCCCGCTTGCTACCATCATCCGGCAGTTTGTGGAGCACCAAGCTCTTGAAGGAGCCGCCAAGATGTCGACTATCTCCGGCGCGGTCGAACACCTGGAACTCGCATATGGACAATTCGCCAAGTCGGTCGACAAACTCCGCGACAAGGCCGCAGAGATCGACGGCGAGGCTGGGAGCCGCGCGGCAAAAGAAGCCGACGCACTTTTGGGACGGGCGCTGCTCGACGCCGCGCCATCTATAACCGATCTGAGTTTGTCCTGAAATACGCTGTTGATCTATCACTATAACACGCGACGAAGTCTTCCTAACGCCTTGGTATCGTTGATACACTCATCTATTTTACTTTTTAATTCTTCCCACTCTCCAATAGCCGTTAAATATTTTTCTTTATTGCTTGTATCAAGATAGCGCTTCATATCTCTATGTCGATCATCAATACTATTTCTAATAACTTCAATATCTCTATTATTTACCCTTATATTTAGTCCAATCGCTCTCGCGTATGAAGAAAGCTCTATGTTTTGTTGAGCGGAAAACAAACCCCTAGTATTTAAAAGCCCATTTACAATTTTCTCGGCGGTGGAACGCCGTACATGCTTATTTTTGATTAGGTTGTACAATGTCGTCCGGCTAATCCCCGCATGCTTCGCGATTTGTCGAAGCGACATCCCGGTAGATCGTTGCAGTTCGGTGACGTCCAAGGAAACAACCAATTTTGCGATCCTCAGTTTTCTTTATGTACCAACATGGACATGTCTGCTCGAAGTTCCAAGCGCCATTCTCGGTAAACCGGTCCATAATTGTTCATATTGGAGTTGTGAACCATCATACACATTCCTATTCTTGCAAGCGAATTGGAGGAACACTGTGATGGACATGAGCTTGGCGACCCTCGTTCTGCTTGCCGTACAGACGGTCCTCGCGGGCTGGATGGTATACATCATGCTCAAGAAAGACGCCCGCGACGACTATGTCGCCCATCGGCTACTGAAGAGAGGCGATGAGGACAAGGGATAGACGAGAGCGACTACAACTAGGTTGGTACCTAGCGACTTGCAGGACACGTATTAGGTGTCTTGCGCAGGATAAGAGACTGGGCCGGCTCCTCGCGCGTCCTAGGGGCTCTCTCGGAGCGCTTCATTCGTCGCTGGTGCCTTTTTGCGCCGCAGCCCGCTCTTTACGATCTCTGGTCCATTCTTTTCGCTGTTCTCGCTCTTTGGCGCGGTCCGGGTCAGAATAGGCGTCCACCAGTATCCGGCGTTGACCGCTAGAAACTGATTGCCAGCTCTCCCGAATGGCTTTCAATTCGTCGGCGACCTGGAGGAGAGGAGACCCAAACCGCATCATCGAGTCATAGTCGGCGATATTGAGGACGTACTTTCGGCTCTCTCGAACGGAACCGGGTGAATCTCGCCATGATACTCTAACTTCGAATGAAAACCCTTTTAGCGTGGCATACTCATCCACGCCGCTTACGATAGCTTGGCCGGGTCTAAGAATGCTCAGGGTCTGACCAGGCACCTTACCCAGTTCTGGAAGTCGGCGGGGAAGCGGGGGTTCGAAGTCCACTTCGACCCCATATGCAGCCGTATTGCCAGTATTTATTACGTGCATGTCGAACTGATTTAAGTGCCACTGGTTCGGCTCTAGGGTCACCACGACTTCCGGAGTTGGTGACGTGCTATCTGCCATCCGCCGCGTATGACGAGCCAGAACAATGGTCGCCCACATCAGAGCGGCGGTCGCCAAAGCGGTGACAATTACAGAACTTACTTGAACCCCACCTAGTAGGTCGGAATAGCCATCTTCTATCCGCGTTCCTCGTTACCGTTGTGTTCCATCATATCACGAGGGAGAGCACGGCTCCGATAGAACGGTGCCCAATCCGGTGCCCATCTCCTTCTGTTCCACTTAAGCCCACAGCGAAATCAGTGACTTAGCCAAAGAAAAAGCCGGGCGGAACCCGGCTTTTTCGAGGCGTTTGCATTACGATTTCGTCATTGAGCGGCGGGCGTTTCTTCCTCCGCCGGTTCAGCAGGAAGCACCGCCGGCTGCTCGGCCGCGTCGGGAGTGGCGGGCTCGATTGCCGCCGGCTGCTCCGCGGGGGTCTCGGTTGCCGGAGCGGCCTCCGTCGGCTCATCGGCCGCGGGAGCTTCCTCCGCAGGTGCGGCCTCCTCGGTCGCCGCGGGCTGCTCGCCTTCCGTCGCTGGTGCGGCATCGGCGGGCTGCTCTTCGGCGGCCGGAGCCTCGGTACCCTGGGCGGCGGGCGCAGCTTCCGGAGCCGCCTCGGTGCCTTCCGCGGGCGCGGCTTCGCCGCCTTCAGCCGGCGCGGCTTCGCCCGCCGGGGCCTCGGCCGCTTCGGTCTCCTCGACCACCGGCAGCGGCTCGGGGGTGTCGGCGTGCTCGCGCAGATAGGCGATGATGTCGGCGCGGTCCTGGTCGCCCTTCAGGCCGGCAAAGGCCATGGCGGTCCCGCGTACCAGGCCCTTCGGCGAATGGATGAACTCGTCGAGATGCTGGTAGTCCCAGACCACCGAGCCGCCCTCGGAAAACTCCTTCAGCGGGCCGGAATAGGCAAAGCCCTCATGCGAGGCGATCGGGCGCATCACGACGCCCCACAGGTTCGGACCCACCTTGTTGGCGCCGCCCTGCTCCACCGTGTGGCAGGCCGCGCAGCGCTTGAACAGCGTCTCGCCCGCGCCGACGTCCGCCGAGGCGAGCCGCACCGCGATCGGAACGATCTCGGGGACCTCGGGTCCGCCCGCGCCTTCGGCTTCCGCAGCCTCGATCGCGTAGCCGGGCGTCTCGGGAGCCGGGCTGGCGAAGATCGCATCCGAGAGCAGCGCGATCGAGAAGACGACGAAGATCGCGCCGAGCAATCCGCCGAGCAGTTTGTTGAGTTCGAATGAATCCATTGATCCCGCAGCTCCTGAACGCGGCCGGAATTCGCCCGCGCGCCCGCATTCCGACCGGTCGGAGCCGGTCAAATTCGGGCGGAAACTAGGTCTTTTGCTCTGGCGTTGCAACTCCTATAAGGGCCCCACCACATGAGACCTTTTGCCACTTTCGCCCGCGTTTTTACCGCATGTCCGTTCTCGTTCTGATCCCCGCGCGCATGGCTTCGACGCGCCTTCCGGGCAAGCCGCTGGCCGATATCGCCGGCCGGCCGATGATCGTCCACGTCGCCGAACGGGCCCTTGCGAGCGGCCTCGGGCGTGCCGTGGTGGCGACCGACAGCGCCGATGTTCTGGAGGCGGTGCGCGCCCACGGCCTCGAGGCGGTGATGACGCGCGGCGACCATCCCTCCGGCTCCGACCGCATCTTCGAGGCGCTCGAAGCGCTCGATCCGGACGGCGAGGTGGAGGTCGTCGTCAACGTGCAGGGCGACCTGCCGACCATCGATCCCGCTATCGTCGCCGCCGCGCTGAAGCCGCTGGAGGAGCCCGCCGTCGACATCGCCACGCTGGGGGTGGAGATCGGCCGCGAGGAGGAGAAGACCAATCCGAACGTGGTCAAGATCGTCGGCGCGCCGCTCGGGCCGGACCGGCTGAAGGCGCTCTATTTCACGCGCGCCACCGCTCCCTGGGGCGACGGCCCGCTCTATCACCACGTCGGCCTCTATGCCTATCGCCGCGCCGCGCTCCAGCGCTTCGTGTCGCTGCCCGCGTCCAGTCTGGAGTTGCGCGAGAGGCTGGAACAGCTCCGCGCGCTGGAGGCCGGCATGCGCATCGACGTCCAGATCGTCGACACGGTGCCGCTCGGGGTGGATACGCCCGGGGAACTCGAACGCGCGCGCCGCATCCTGAGCGCCTGAGGACAAAACAATGCCGCCGAAGACCGACAAGATCTCCTTCCAGGGAGAACCCGGAGCCAACTCCGACACGGCGTGCCGCAACATGTTTCCCGACATGGAGCCGCTGCCGTGCCCGACCTTCGAGGACGCCTTCAACGCGGTCGAGGCCGGCAAGGCGGATCTGGCGATGATCCCGATCGAAAACACCATCGCCGGCCGCGTCGCCGACATCCATCACCTCTTGCCGCAGTCGAAGCTCCACATCGTGGGCGAATATTTCCTGCCGATCCATTTCCAGCTGATGGCGCTGCCAGGCGTCGGGCTGGAGGAGATCAAGTCCGTCTACAGCCACATCCACGCGCTGGGCCAGTGCCGCAAGGTGATCCGCAAGCACCGCTGGAAGCCGGTGGTCGCGGGAGACACCGCCGGCGCCGCGCGCGTGGTGGCGGAGGAAGCGGTGCGCTCCAACGCCGCGCTGGCCCCCCGGCTCGCCGCGGATCTCTACGGGCTCGACATCATCGCCGAGAACGTCGAGGACACGGAAAACAACGTCACCCGCTTCGTGGTGCTGTCGAAGTCGAAGCGCTGGGCCGAACGCACGGTGCCGGACGCGCGCATGATGACGACCTTCATCTTCCGCGTCCGCAACGTGCCGGCCGCGCTCTACAAGGCGATGGGCGGCTTCGCCACCAATGGCGTCAACATGACCAAGCTGGAGAGCTACCAGCTCGGCGGGAAGTTCTTTTCCACGCTATTCTATGCGGATATCGAGGGCCACCCCGACGACCGCAACGTCGCGCTCGCGCTGGAGGAATTGCAGTTCTTCTCCCGCGAGGTGCGCATCCTCGGCGTCTACGACGCACACCCCTTCCGCGACACCCAGACCGAGGACGAGGAGTAGGCGCGGCCTATTCCGCCTCCGCCCACGCGCGGATCAGGTGGTGCGCGATCGCCATCCTCGGCGGCACCTTGATGCCTTCGGGATGATCGCCGGCGATGATCCGGTGCGTCTCCTCGCGCGAGAACCAGCGGCAGTCCTCGAGTTCTGTGCGGTCCGCGTCGATCTCGTCGCTCACCGCTTCCCCGAAGCAGCCGATCATCAGCGAATAGGGAAACGGCCATGGCTGGCTGGCGTGGTAGACCACGCGGCCGACGCGGATGCCGGCCTCCTCGAACGTTTCGCGGCGCACCGCGGCCTCGATCGTCTCCCCCGGCTCGATGAAGCCGGCGAGGCACGAATACATGCCAGGTGGAAAATGCGGGCTGCGGCCGAGCAGGCATTTTTCGCGCTTGACCGCGAGCATGATCGCCACCGGATCGGTGCGCGGAAAATGTTCGGCACTGCAATTGGTGCAGGCGCGCTTGTAGCCGCCGATCCGGATCTCCGTCGGCGATCCGCAGCGGCCGCAGAAACGGTGGTTCTGGTGCCAGGCGAGCAGTGCGGCCCCCTGCGCCAGCGCGCCCAGCGCGCCGTCGTCGAGCAGGCCCTGTGTGTAGACGGAGCGGAAATCCAGCGCCTTCATCGTTTCCGGCAAGCCCTCGGCCTCGACGCCAGCGGGCGCGGCGAGCACCGGCCCGGCATCGTCGCGTCCGAGCAGGACGGCGTGTTCCAACTTGGCCCAAAGAGCCTCCGCCTCCGCGCGCGAGTACCACGCCTCGAACCCGGCGCCGTTCTGCTTCAGGTGCATGCGCCCCGAACGGATCAGGATGATGCGGGCGGCCGGCTCCTTGAGCGCCTCCGTCACGCAGTCGTCGCGCCGGTTTTCCGACTGCCGGTCGATCCGGTTGCCTGCGAAGCCGACGAAATGGCTCGGTTCGCGCTCGGGCGCGTCGAAAAGTCTGAAGTTCATGAAGGGAATTCCTGTGAGCGAGACGTCATAGCGCCTTTCGGATCGTCTCGGCAAACCGGTGCAGGTCCTCGCGCCGGTACGGCTCGCGCTGTCCGAAGCCCCAGACGGGTCCGGGCCAGTTGGGGTCGCCTTCCGAGCGCGCCACGACGTGCACGTGCAGCTGCCGCACCACGTTGCCGAGAGCGCCGGTGTTGATCTTCAGGCATCCGGACGCCTTCTTCAGCCCCTCGGAGACGAGATTGGTCTCGAAGGTGAGCATCGCCTGGTCGAGCGGGGTCAGGTCGTGGATCTCCACCGCGCCCGGTCGCTGCGGCACCAGGATCAGCCACGGCCAGCGCCGGTCGTCCATGACGCGCAACTCGCACAGCCCGAGCCACATCAGCTGCACGCTGTCCTTGTCGAGCCTGCGGTCGAGCTCGAACCCGGGGCGACTGCCCTTCAACAATTTCGGTTGTCCTCCCGATAGCTGCGCGCAAGGCTAGTCCGCGGCAGGGCAGGGAGCAAGGTTTCCTTCCACGAGCCGCGGGGATCGTGGAACGTCCCGCTGACGGGCTGACGATCCCCTTTCCATGGCCGCCTTCACTACCGACCCTCAAAGCGGAGAATTCCGCGCGCCTGCGACCGCGCATTTCGTGATCGATGCAACATTGCGTGATTTTTTCCGGAACACTTCAAAGATCGGATCGTTCGCCAAGGGAGCGTCACACAACGCGCTTCACGTGAAAATTTGAAAATCACGGAAGAAGCCACCGCTCAATACGCCCCAATTCTTAAGAACACAGATCGAGAGGAAATCGACATGAAGAACGGAACGAAACTCATGTTCGCCGCAGGCCTTCTTTGCGGTACCGCCGTTCCTGCCATGGCTCAGTCGGCCGACCAGAACGCCTCCGTGCAGGCCTGCCAGCGTCTGCAGCTCATCGTCAACGATTACGAAGACCGTTTCCGCGGCGAGTGGATCGACCGCGCCAATGCCGTGATCGACGATGAAGGCCGCATGGAATGCGCCCGCTACGTCGCCCAGGCTGAGCGCGCGATCGACGAACTGGATCGTCGCGACCGCATGGCGCAGGGCCAGGCCGACGAGCAGCAGATGCAGGCCGATGCAGATCAGAGCCGCATCATCGTGGACCAGCCCGAGCCGCGCGTGACGGTCGAGCAGAACGCGCCGCGCATCACCTATTCGCAGCCGCAGGCGTCGGTCGACGTAAACCAGGGTACCCCCCAGGTGATCGTGCGCCAGGCGCAGCCGACGGTTCGCGTCGAGATGCCGCGTCCGCAGATCACCATCAATCAGCCTCAGCCGGAAATCATCGTCCGCATGCCGCAGCCCGACGTGGCCGTGAACGTGCCGGAGCCGGAGTTCAACGTCTCCCAGGCGCAGCCTGACGTTAAGGTCGAGCAGGGCAAGCCGCAGGTTCGCGTCCAGATGGACCAGCCCGAGGTGAACGTCGAGGACCGCGATCAGGCCGAGGTCCAGATTGAGCGCGACCAGCCGGTCGTCACCCGTGAGGGCGGCGAGCAGCAGGCTGCCGTGAACATCGAGCGGGCCCAGCCGCGCGTCAGCTACGAGCCGGCCGAACCGAAGGTCGAATTCGAGCAGGCGGGTGAGCCGCAGGTGACGTTCAACCGCACCGGCGAGCCGAACGTGCGCATCGAGCGCATGGAAGGCGAGCAGCAGGACCAGACCGCGAGCATCGACCAGGAGGAAATGTCTCCGGATGCCGTGATGCGCCTGCAGGGCGACCGTGAGCCGCAGGGCGACGCCATGATGGTCGTCGTCTCGGATCTGGTCGACCGCGACGTGGTGAACCTGCGCGGCGAGGACCTCGGCGAGGTCGAGCGTGTCGTGGTCCAGGGTGAACGCACCTACATCGTGCTTTCCGATGGCGGGTTCCTCGGAATGGGTGGCCGCGAGGTCGCGCTGCCGCTGGATCGCATCACCGGCGTCCGTGGTGACGACGAGCTCGTCCTTCAGGGCCTGAACCAGCAGGACATCGACGCGATGCCGCGCTGGAACGGCGATACCAGCCAGGAACTCGGCCAGGACGAAGAGGTCGAGATCATCATCGAGGCGTAATGCGCCCGACTGACTGACCACGAAATCCGACCGGAGGCCGCCTCGGCCTCCGGTTTCTTTTTGCCGGTGCACGCGCACGCAACCCGACGGGGGAGACCGAAATGGATTGGTCGAACATGCTGTTCCAGGATTGGGAAGGCATCGCGCGGACGCTCTTCGTGGGTATCCTCGCCTATGTCTGTCTCGTCTGCTTCCTGCGCATATCGGGCAAGCGTACGCTCGCCAAGCTGAATGCGTTCGACCTCGTGGTGACGGTCGCCCTCGGTTCGACACTCTCGGCGATCCTGCTGCAGGAGAGCATCCCCCTTGCCGAAGGGGCCACCGCCCTGGGGCTGCTGATCGTCATGCAGTATCTCGTGACCTTCACCTCGGTGCGCTGGAGCGGCTTTGCCCACACGGTCCGCTCGCAGCCGTCCCTGCTCGCGCGCAACGGTGAGTTCTGCCGCGACGCGATGAGGCGGGAGCGGGTGACCGAGGAGGAGGTCAGAAGCGCGATCCGCGCCAACGGCGGTCGCGAGGTCGAGGACACCAGCGCCGTCATTCTCGAAAGCGACGGCAGCATCAGCGTCGTCCAGTAACGATCCTGATCTGCTATGCTGCGGCCTCGAACCGGTATGCAACAAGGCACGCAAAACCGCGTTTACCGGCCGGAAGCCACGTTGGTTCCCAGGCGGGAACATACATGCGCGCCCACTGTTGTGGGCGGGTCGGCAGGGGAAGACATGGAACCTGAAAAGCTGAATCTGACGCTGCAACCGGGGCGCAACTGCTGGCGGATCGACCATGCGGAGCGGTTCGCCATCTTGGTCGATGCCGCCGCCTACTTCAAGGCGGTGAAGGAGGCCTTCCTGACCGCCCGGCACTCGATCTTCCTGATCGGATGGGATTTCGATACCCGCATCAAGTTCGAGCCCGAGGGCAGCACGCTCGACGGTCCCAACAAGCTCGGCGACTTTCTGAGCTGGCTCGTCAAGCAGCGGCCCGAGTTGAACGTCTACGTCCTCAAGTGGGATCTCGGCACTGTCTATTCGCTGGGACGAGGCACGACGCCCTTCGCCATCCTTGGCTGGACCACCAACAAGCGTCTGCGATTCAAGCTGGACCGGATGCATCCGCCGGGCGCCGCTCACCACCAGAAGGTCGTCGTCGTCGACGATGTGCTCGCGTTCTGCGGCGGCATCGACATGACGAGCGACCGATGGGACACGCGAGCCCACCTCGACGAGGACGATCGCCGCAAGAGGCCGAGCGGTTGGAGCTATGGGCCGTGGCACGACGCGACGGCCGCGGTCGACGGCGACGCGGCCGCTGCCTTGGGCGAACTCGCCCGGGACCGGTGGAAGAGGGCGACCGGCGAGAAGCTTGAGCCGCCACCGCCGCTCTCCCCGGTCTGGCCCGAGGATGTCCAGCCGACCTTCACGAACGTCAAGGTCGGCGTTGCCCGCACGATACCCGAATATGGCGAAGCGGAGGAGGTGAACGAGATCGAACAACTCTACCTCGACGCGATCGCCAGCGCGCGCAAGACGATCTACTGCGAAAGCCAGTACTTCGCCTCGCGGACGATCACGGAGGCGATCGTGGCGAGGCTGGAGGAAGAAGACGGACCCGAGATCATCGTCGTGAACCCGGAATCGGCCGACGGCTTTCTCGAGGCGGAAGTGATGGATTCGGCGCGCTACAAGATGCTGCGGAAGGTGAAGAGCAGCCGCCATGGCGACCGCTTCCGCATCTACACGCCCGTCACCGACAATGGCCGGCCGATCTACGTCCACGCCAAGATACTCATCGTCGACGACTGCTTTCTCAAGATCGGATCCTCCAATCTCAACAACCGCTCGATGGGGTTCGACACCGAGTCCGACCTCGCATTCGAGGTGATCGACGAGGCTTCGCCGCTGCGCGAGAAAATCCTGAATGTCTGCCACGACCTGGTCGCCGAGCACCTCGGCGCCAATCCCGTCACGGTGCGCGAGACGCGCCAGAAGTGCGGCGGCTCGCTTATCGCGGCGATCGAGACCCTGCGCGGCGAGGGCCGAACGCTGTGTCCGTTCGAGCCCGAAGAGATCAACGCGGTGGAGGAGGAACTGGCCGACAGCGACGTCCTCGATCCCGAGCAGCCGCCGAAAATGATGAAATCCCTCATGGCGACCCTGCGCCACCATACGGGGTTCCTGCGGTGATGCGGCGAGGCGTCGGGCCATGAAGAATGGACCGGCGGTAGGCTCCTCGCCGCTGTTCGGCCTGTTCGCCGCCCTGGCCGCCGCGGTCGCGGCACTTTCCCTCTTCCTCTCGGAGCCCTTCCATTCGCAGGGTCTCGAGGCTCCGCATGCGACGGCAGCGCCGGCGACCGCCAGACTGGAGGTCGCCGGGCCTGCTCCGCAATCGCTCGCCGGCACAGCCAGACGGGATAAGGACTAGGGTGGAAGGACGAGGCATCGCCCGCGGCGGAGTTGCCTCGGCGCGGCGGCGAAGCTTCGCCATCGCTGCCCTCGTTGCCGGCACCGTCATTCTCTGCGCGCTCTGGCTGTCGCCGCTCCCGGCAATGAGTCGGCGCGCCTTCTCGCCTCACATGATCCTGCACCTCGGCGTCACGGTGGTCGCGGCGCCGCTGATCGCGGTCGGGTTGCTCGGTCTGGGGAAACGGTCGGCGGGAACCGACCGGCCGCTCCTGCTGGCGGTGGTCGCGTCGCTGTTCGAGCTGGTCGTCGTGTGGGGCTGGCACGCACCCGCCGCTCACGAGGCCGCCGCTGCGCGCGATCCCGTCTTCGTCGCCCAACAACTGAGTTTCCTCGCCGCCGGCCTCGGCATCTGGACGGCGAGCTTCTCCGGCGCGTCGCGCGCCCAGGCCGGCATCGGCGTGCTCGCCATGATGTTCACCTTCACGCACATGGCCATGCTCGGCATCCTGCTCTCGCTGGCGCCCGACCTGATATACTCTCCGATCTATTGCCTCGGCGCCTGGGGCTTCGATCCCCTCGACGACCAGCGACTGGGCGGCGCGCTGATGGCGGTGTTCGGAGGTCTACCCTACCTGCTCGGCGGCATCGTCCTGGCGTTCAGGCTCGTCAGGGAGTGACCGGGGGGGGCCTGTTCGATGATCCTGCCCTACACCTCTTTTCGTCATCCTCGGCCGACCGCAGCGAAGCGGAGAGAGAGCCGAGGATCCAAGCCTGAGAAGTGACGAAGGTGAGGTGGTAGACGAAGGGCGGTTTCCCGCTCCGTCTCGCGTGATCGCGAAGTTCGGGCACCGATCTTAAAGAGCCCGCGCGACGCCGCTTCGCGGCTGCTCAGTCCTGGAATGACGAAGATGTGGGACGCGCGCTAACGGTCAGCGTGGTTCGGACGAAGGCTGTGCGAGACTCGTTTCGCCCAAAAAAATACCCCGCCCTGAGGGGCGGGGTAGCTTCGATTTCGGTTCGACGTTCGGGAGATCAGACCGGCTTGCCGGTGGTGGTCCCTGACGCGCTGGTTCCGGAAGTAGACGACGCGCTCGAGACGCCCGCCTTCTCCTTGGCCGAGTCCTTCGCCGTTTTGGCGGCCGTCGCGGCGACGGTTCCGACCTTCTCGGCGACCGGCTTGCCGCCCTCGGGCGTCAGGCCTTCCTCGTCCGCCGAAGACTTGGCGGCAGCGTAGCTCTTGGCGGCCACGTCCTTGGCATCCTCGTAACCGCGCTTCAGACGGCGCTCGGCTTCGTCGCGCAGTTCGTCGCGCGTCTCGCCGAAGGTCTCGTCTTCCAGGCGGGTGCTCGGAAGCATGGCGCCGATCGCCGCGCCGACGGCCAGGCCGATCGCTCCGATGACCAGCGGCTCGCGGTCGAGCGCCGACATGAAGCCGTCGCGTGCCTGGGAAACGCCGCGGCTGGCATATTCGCCCGCGTCGGAAGCGTAGCGACCCGCCGTGCGGCCGGCATCCGCCGCGTAGTGGCGGGCATCGCTGGCGTAGCGCCCGGCGCCGCGCATGGCGGAGTTCGCGTAGCGTCCGCCTTCGCGAGCCGCATCCGACGCGTAGCCACCGGCGCGGGACGCCATCCGGCTCGCACCTTCCGCTGCGCTGCCCGCGGCATGGGCGGCGCCGGAGGCTGCGTTCCTTACCGAAGCAGACGCCGAGGACGCGGAACCGCTTACCCGGCTGGACGCGTCGGCGGCAGCGCCGCTCACCTTGTCGGAGGCGGCTCCCGCCTTGTCCTTGGCCTTGTCCTTCCAGGAACTGCCGCTGCTCCCTTCCCGCTCGACGTAGCCCACGCCTTCGGCGCTCGCCTTGTCATCGTCGTAAGGATAGCCTGCGGGATAGCCTGTGACGTCCGCGGTCGCCGCGTCCGGATAGGGATAGAGGTCGTCCTCGTAGCCCAGGCGATCGTCGGGATAGGGGTAGTACTCGCGACGCACCGGGCGCGGACCGGCGAAAAGCCAGGCGACGCCGGCGCCGATCAGCGCGAGGGCGAGCGGATTGTCCCGCACCTGGCGTCCGAGGTTGGACACCGCGGCGGAGCCGTTCGAATCGCGCATGTAATGCAGCGCTTCCTCGAACAGCTGGCCCGGAGCCATGCGATCACGGATTTCGTCGGCCGTTCCGGCCATCTTGGCGCGCACTTCTTCGGCGTGGCGCTCGTGTTCGGTCGAGGATGTCATCGCACCTGCTCCCTTGCAACGTCTATGTCACGACGCACCTGCGTCATGGATTTGTCGGGCGTGAGCTCCGAGGGCGACATGTTCGTCGAGCCGCGGCGGATCATCATGTAGCCCACGAGGGCCACGACCACTCCGACCAGCAGCGATGCCCAGCCCGCGCCGAGCCCCAGTTCGGCAAGCGCGACCACCAGAGCCTGCAGCAGCACCAGGAGGGCAGCCAGCAGACATACGGCTCCGGCCGCGACTTCCATAGCTCCGGTACCGAACTTCGACAGCTTCTCCTGCATTTCGGAACGCAGGAGGCGCGCCTCCGTCCGCACGAGTTCTGACATCTGGTTGACGAGATCCGTCACCAGCGTACCGAGGGAGCGCGGATCCTGTTCGATGCTCATAGCGGGCCTCCTGTCGTTCTGGATGGCGTCACCGAGCCTTCGCCGGCGGGATAGGCGCGCGGCGGCGTTGACGGTTTGGAAGGCGTCGGGGTCGGATAGGCGCGTGCTGGCGTGTTTTCGCTCGCCCTGCGCTCGGCGTGGCGCGAACTGCTCTGCGCGAAGCGTCCGAGCGCAATGCCGGCCAATACGCTGGCGGCGATGAAGCTCATCGGGTTGCGCCGGCCGAACTCACGCACGCTGTCGAGCATTTCGGCACCGGACGTGTTCTGCACGCTGCGCGACAGTCTTTCGAGACCGTCGGCCGCCTGCCCCACGAAGCCGGAGACGGGGCTGCCGTCCTTGTCGAGTTCGTCACGCGCCTTGCGCACGGCGTCGGCGAAGGTGTGGAGATTGTCGGCGGCCTGACCCTTGATCTGCTCGCCGCGAGCATAAGCCTCGTCGCGGGCGCCTTCGGCCATCGACTGGGCTTCTTTCTTAATCGCGCCCGCAGCGTCGCTGACGACGCGGTTCGCGGAATCCTTTTCCTGCTCCAGCCGGCCTTTTGCGGCCTGAGCGTCGCCGCCCGGTGAGGCGTACGTCCTGTTTTCGTCAACCATCGTCAATACTCCTTATGCCAGGCCTAAGAGGGAAAGCACCGCGAGGACCACGACGATCAAGCCGATCAGATAAATTATGGAATGCATGAGTTGTCACCTCCGGATGTCGAGATCGTGTTGCGGCTACAACCCGCGGAAGCCCTGGGTGTTCCACTGCGGCGGAACTTTCGCCGGAAGGGGAGGTGACAAGCCGCGCATGACACCTGGCCGCCGGCGGCGCGGCCGACGCGCATCAGCGGAACGGACGGATTGGCGGAACCCGCCCTATTAAGGTCGATTCTTAGCCGGCAATGTCAGCCGCGGATTGTGGACGCGTCGGCGACCGGTCCGGCGGCGTCTTGCGGAGCGTCTTCTTCCTCGAGCACGTCGAGGAAGTTCTGCATCCATGTCCCCGCCTCGCTCTCCCGCACCCGTTCGAGCAGCTTTTCGTGGCGCTGCCTTCTTTCCTCGAGCGGCATGTTGAGGGCGTGGTACATCTGTTGCGCCATCTCATCGGTGTCGTGCGGATTGACGATCAGGGCTTCGTGCAGCTCCTCGGCGGCGCCCGCGAAGGACGACAGGATCAGCACCCCCGGATCCTCCGGATCCTGCGCCGCCACGTATTCCTTGGCGACCAAGTTCATGCCGTCGCGAAGCGGCGTCACGAGCCCCACCTGGCTGGCGCGGAACATCGCGGCGAGGATCGGGCGCGGGATGGGCCGGTGGATATAGCGGATCGGCGTCCAGTCGAAATCGGCGAACTTGCCGTTGATCGAGCCGGCGAGGCCTTCCAGCTTCTCGCGGATTTCCGAATAGGCTGTCACGTCCTCTCGCGTCGGCGGAGCGATTTGCAGAAAGGAGACCGTCTTTTCGAGTTCGGGATGGAGATGGAGCATGCGCGAGAAGGCCTCGAACCGCTCAGGAATTCCCTTGGAATAGTCGAGGCGGTCGACGCCGATCACCTGATGCTGGCCGAGGATGGCGCGCCGCATGCGGTCGATGCTGACCTCCTCCACCCCTGACCGCGCCATTTCGATGAAGGCATCGACGTCGATTCCGATCGGCAGCCGCAACAGCCGCACCTTTCGGCCCTTGTAGGTGATCTCGCCATCCTCACCGACAGCGTCGGGGAAGAAATCCTCGGCGCAGCGATGGAAATTGTTCATGTCGGCGGAGGTCTGGAACCCCAGAAGGTCGTACTGGAGCATGGATTCGACCAGCGCCATGTGGTTGGGCGAAGCGGCCAGGATGTCGGGCGGGGGGAAGGGAATGTGGAGGAAGTACCCGATCCGCTGCTGGCACCCGAGCGCGCGCAATCGGGCAGCGAACGGGATCAGGTGGTAGTCGTGGACCCAGACGAGGTCGTCCTTCTTGAGGAAGGGCTTCAGCAGGGAGGCGAATTTGCCGTTCACCCGCATGTATCCTTCGAAATATTGCGGGCGGTAGTCGACCAGGTCGGTCCGGTAGTGGAAGAGGGGCCACAGGACGCTGTTGGAATAGCCGATATAGTACTGCGTGTAGTCCTCGATGGTCATCGGCGTGGAGATGACGTCGACCTTCCCGATGGTGTCGACGCCGAGTTTCTCGCTCTCGTCCTCCAGCGTGTTGCCGTCCCAGCCGAACCACACCCCACCTTTCGCCTTCAGCGCATCGGCGACCGCAACCGCCAATCCACCCGATTGTGTCGTCTTGCGAAGGTCCGCCACCCTGTTCGAGACAACCACAACCCGGCTCATCGTTCAGAACTCCCCAATTTAAAAGTCTCCATCGCTGGTCACACCCGAAGGCCTAACCGCCTCGCGCACCGATCCGTTCCCCGCTATCGGCCCGGGCCCTGCGCCAGCCGCTTCATCCAGGCATGCAGCGCTGACGGATCGGCGAGGCGGTATCCGGCCTCCGTCGGTCCTTCCCCGATCTTCACCGACACGCCATCCCATCGCGGCATCACGCGAAAGGCGTCCTCGTCGGTCACGTCGTCACCGAAATAGACAGGGCGCCGCCCGCTGAACGGCTCTTCGGCCATGAAGTCGGCGATCACGTCGGCCTTGGTGCGACCGCTGAACTTGAACTCCAGAACCATCTTGCCGGCCAGCAGGGAAACGGAAGGATACTCCTCCGCGAGCGATCTCGCCAAGGCGACGCATTCTTCTTCGGCTGCCGGGTTGCGCCGGTAGTGCAGAGCGACGGAGGTCCGCTTCGTCTCGACCGAGGTGCCCGGGTATTCGCGCGCGAACCCCTCGACCCGCGCCGCCAGCCGATCCAGGTCGCCGGAATCGAATTCCGTCCGGTGCACATCTCCCTCGACACTCCGGCGCTCCGCTCCATGCGCGCCGCCGACCGGCAGCGTGAGCGGAGAGAGGAAGCGATCGATCGCCGCGATCTCGCGGCCCGAGATGACCGCCAGGGAACCTCCCGCGGCTTCGCCGATCGCCACCAGCGCGTCGCGGACATCGTCGCCGATCGTCACCGCGTCCGGGTCGTCGACGATCTCGGCAAGGGTGCCGTCGAAGTCGAAGAAGAACGCGGTGGTCGCCGGATCGAGCGCAATCGATGCGAAGTCCGCGGGCTCCTCGGTGTGTTTCATCGTGCCTGCTCAGCCTCGTTTCGTATCCTTGCCCCGCCGGGGATTTCCGCTGGCGGGAACCCGCAGGACGCGGCGGGGTTGTAGCCCGGAACGAGAGCGAGGTTCCACCCATGGCCCAGTTCGAACCGCATGTCATCCATCACAGCGACGCGGCGAACCCGCAATATTCCGTCCAGTTCATCGGCGATGCCGGCGAGAGCGTCACGGTCGAATGCCGGCTGAGCGCCCGGGAAGAAGCATATAGCCGCGACGATGTCGTCGAGGCCGCATACGAAATCGTTTCGCGCCTCGGCCGCCAGGCCACGGGGCAGGAGCGGCGAATGACCGCCTCCGAAACCGTTGCCAGCCGGGACGCCGGACTGAGCCGCCCGGTGGGCGAGACGGAAGCGCGGACCCACACCTCGGAAGGCGCCGACCGTGGAACCGCCTGAACGAAAATGTGTCGCCGGACGGCGACACATCGAAAATGGTATGGGAGAGGGTCCGCGACGGTCATCCGCGGACCTCTCGATCTGAATTCCTAGCGATAGGCCCAGGAACGGAACAGCGCGCCGGCGTCGGTCTCGTTGGGACGGCGCATCTCCGACCTCTTGCGCTCGGCATCGGCCGCTTCGAAGGCAGCGGCGAGCTGCTTGACGGCTTCCTTGGCGCGAACCAGCACTTGTTCCTGGCTCTCGCGTGAGCCCTCGGAGACGTCGATGGTCACGGTGGCGCCACATGTGGTGGCGAAGCGGATCGTGGACTCCGGCTCGTCGATGGCGGAGAGCGGTTTGCCCTCACCCGCGAAGCCGCGGCTCATCATGTTCATGAAATCCTCCCGGCGGTTTATTGGCGCTATGCCCGCGCAATCACACCAACGTCGTCGCGTCGTGTTTGTTCCATGAGCGAATCGAAATTTACGCGGGCCGTTCCGGCTCGCCTGATTCAAAGGGGAACTTTTGACCTGTGGTGCTGTTTCAAGTTACATTGGACGGGAGAAACTGATGCTAGGGCGACACACGAATCCTTCGAGCCACGCCTTGGGCGCCGCATATTCTGCGTTCGCCGAATCCGTCGACTCCAAGTTCCGTGCCGCACGATGAAGAGCATCATGAAGGCAGTGAGCGGAAGCCGGAGCGCCAGGAAGACGAAGACCGCTGTCCCGCAGGACGACACGGTCGGACGTGAACTCCTGCATGACCTTGCGGAGCGCCGTCTGGCGATCGAGGGGATCGACCCCGAAATCGACGGAGGCCGCTTTCCCGCAAAGACGGTCGCCGGCACGTCCTTCGTCGTCGAGGCCGATGTCTTCGGCGAAGGCCACGACGTCATCGACGCCGCGCTCCTGTGGCGCCGCAAGGGCGATGAGGCGTGGACCGAGACGCCGCTGGAATTTCTCGAAAACGATCGCTGGCGCGGCGAGATCATCTTCCCCGATATCGGCGATCACCAGTTCACGGTCATCGCCTGGCGCGATCTGTTCGGCGGCTGGGCGCGTGACGTGCGCAAGAAGATCGCCGCCTCGCAGAAGGTGAGCCTCGAAATCACCGAAGCCTCCCACATGGTCGCGGACGCCGCGGCGAATCCCCGCGATCCCGACGGCGCCTCGGCGCTGGAGAGCCTTTCGAGTTTCCTGCAGGGCGAGGGCGACGAGGAGCGCAAGCTGGCTCTGCTCCTCAGCGACGAGACGGCGGCCCTGATGAAGGCGTCCGCCCCCCGCAACAGCCTCACCCGCTACGAGCGGGTTCTCGACGTCATCGTGGAGCGCGAGAAAGCGGTCTTCGGCGCCTGGTACGAGATGTTTCCGCGTTCGCAGGCCTTCGACGTCGACCGCCACGGCACCTTCAACGACGTCATCGACCGGCTCCCCTATGTCCGCGATCTCGGCTTCGACATCCTCTACTTCACGCCCATTCATCCCATCGGCAAGACCAACCGCAAGGGCCGGAACAACACGCTGACGCCGTCCGAGGACGATCCCGGCAGCCCCTATGCGATCGGCTCCGCCGAGGGCGGGCACGACGCCATCCATCCCGAACTGGGCACGATCGAGGATTTCGACCGGCTGGTGAAGGAAGCAGCCGACCACGGGCTGGAGATCGCGCTCGACTTCGCCATCCAGTGCTCGCCCGACCACCCCTGGATCAAGGAACATCCGGAGTGGTTCGACTGGCGTCCGGACGGTACGATCAAGTTCGCCGAAAACCCGCCGAAGAAGTACGAGGACATCGTCAACGTCCACTTCTACCGGGATTCCATCCCCGGCCTCTGGTACGCGTTGCGCGACGTCTTCCTCTACTGGATCGACCACGGCGTTAAGATCTTCCGCGTCGACAATCCGCACACCAAGCCGTTCCCGTTCTGGGAATGGGTCTTTGCGGAAATCCGCGCGAAGCATCCCGACGTGATCTTCCTGTCGGAGGCGTTCACGCGGCCGAAGGTGATGAAGCGTCTGGCGAAGGTCGGCTTCACCCAGTCCTACACCTACTACACCTGGCGCAACCTCAAGTGGGAGCTCGAGCAGTACCTGACTGAGCTCACGCAGGAGGAGTGCCGGCACTACATGCGTCCGAACTTCTTCACCAATACGCCCGACATCAATCCCGTCTTCCTCCAGCAGAGCGGCCGCCCGGGCTTCCGCACGCGGCTGATCATGGCCGCGACGCTGGCCGGCAGCTACGGCATCTACAACGGCTACGAGGTCTGCGACGCGGCGCCGATGCCGGGCAAGGAAGAGTATCTCGATTCCGAGAAGTACGAGATCCGGAACTGGGATTTCGACCAGCCCTTCCACATCAAGGACGACATCCGGCTGATTAACCGCCTGCGGGCGGAGCACCCGGCGCTGCGCGACTTCACCTCGCTGCGCTTCCACAATGCATGGGATGACAACGTGCTCTATTATTCGAAAGGCGACCCGAAATCGGGGAGCTATCTCCTGTTCCACGTCAATCTCGACCCGCACAACGCACACGAGTTCGACTTCGAAGTGCCGCTGTGGGAGTTCGGCATTCCGGATGACGGATCGATCGAGGTGCAGGACCTCGTCAACGGCAACACCTTCGCCTGGTACGGCAAGCACCACAGGCTGGCGCTCGACCCGCATTCGCGGCCCTATGCCATTTGGCGTCTTCTCGGACCGGTGACCCAGGCATGAAGGTGATCAGCAACAAGATGGACGGCGCGATCGACCGCAGCCAGTCCGATTGGTACCGCGACGCCATAATCTACCAGATGCACGTCAAGGCCTTCCAGGACTCCAACGACGACGGCATGGGCGATTTCGCCGGCCTGATGCGGCGGCTGGATTACATCCAGGATCTCGGCGTCACCGCGATCTGGATCCTGCCCTTCTATCCTTCGCCACTGCGCGACGACGGCTACGACATCGCGGATTACCGGTCGATCAACCCGTCCTACGGCACCATGCGCGACTTCAAGGCCTTCGTGGCCGAAGCGCACCGGCGCGGGCTGCGGGTCATCACCGAACTCGTCATCAACCACACCTCCGACCAGCATCCCTGGTTCCAGAAGGCGCGCCACGCCAAGCCGGGCTCGGCCGCGCGCGACTTCTACGTCTGGAGCGACGCCGACACCAAGTTCCCCGAAACCCGGATCATCTTCCTCGACACCGAGACGTCGAACTGGACGTGGGACCCGGTGGCGGGCCAGTTCTTCTGGCATCGCTTCTATTCCCACCAGCCGGATCTCAACTTCGACAATCCGCGCGTGCTGCGGGAAGTGCTGAAGGTCATGCACATGTGGCTCGACGCGGGCGTCGACGGGCTGCGCCTGGATGCGATCCCCTATCTGGTCGAGCGCGAGGGCACCAACAACGAGAACCTGCCCGAGACGCACGAGGTTCTGAAGAAGATCCGTACCGAACTCGACGCGCATTATTCCGATCGTATGCTGCTCGCGGAGGCCAACCAGTGGCCGGAGGACACGCGGCCCTATTTCGGCGAAGGCGACGAGTGCCACATGGGGTTCCACTTCCCCCTGATGCCGCGCATCTACATGGCGCTGGCGCAGGAGGATCGCTATCCGATCTCCGACATCATCCGCCAGACGCCGGAAATCCCGGAAGGGTGTCAGTGGGGCATCTTCCTGCGGAACCACGACGAGCTCACGCTCGAAATGGTCAGCGACCAGGAGCGCGACTACCTCTGGCGCACCTATGCCGAGGACAAGCGCGCGCGCATCAATCTCGGCATCCGCCGCCGCCTCGCCCCGCTGCTGCAGAACGATCGACGCAAGATCGAACTCCTGAACTCCCTGCTGATGTCGATGCCCGGCACGCCGATCGTCTATTACGGCGACGAGCTCGGCATGGGCGACAACTACTATCTCGGCGATCGCGACGGCGTTCGCACGCCCATGCAGTGGTCCCCCGATCTCAACGCGGGCTTCTCGCGCGCCAATCCGCAGCAGCTCTATCTGCCCGTCATCATGGACCCGATCTACGGCTACCAGGCCGTGAACGCGGAGAGCCAGCAGCGCGACCCCTCTTCGCTGCTCAACTGGATGCGCAAGCTGATCAGCGTGCGCAAGCAGCACGCGGCCTTCGGGCGCGGCACGCTGACGCTGCTTTATCCGCGCAACCGCAAGGTCCTCGCCTACATCCGCGAATACGGCAACGACCGTATCCTGTGCGTCGCCAACCTGTCGCGCCAGGCGCAGGCGGTCGAACTCGACCTGTCGAAGTGGAAGGGCGCCGTGCCGATCGAGCTCACCGGCCGCTCCCCCTTCCCGCCGGTCGGAGACCTGCCGTACCTGCTCACTTTGCCGGCTTACGGTTTCTACTGGCTGCTCCTCGCCGAAGAGGCGGAGGCGCCCAGCTGGCATCAGCAGGTGCCGGATATCCTGCCGGAATTCATCACCCTCACCACGCGTGACGGCAAGGTCAGCACGGCGCTGTCCGGTTCGGCCGGCGCGACGCTGGAAAGCGAGGCGCTGCCGCAGTTCCTGCGCCTGCAGCGCTGGTTCGCCGCCAAGGACCAGACCATCAAGACCGCGAAGGTCGTACCGCTCGCCGAGATGGAGCGCGGCAAGCATCTGCTCGCCGAATGCCAGATCGACTTCGGAGAAGGCATCCAGCGATATCTGATGCCGCTTTCGGCCCGCTGGGGCGAGGAAAACCTCGCCTTCGGTTCGCCGACCCTCTCCTATACGTTGGCGAAGCTGCGGCAGGGCCCGAAGCTCGGAGCGCTGCTCGACAGCGTCCACGACGAGGATTTCGGCAAGACCATCATCGCGGCGATGCAGGAAGGCGCTTCCCTCGAGGGGACGGCTGGCACCGTGTCGTTCGACAACAACGGCAATCCTTCCGTCTACGCGGAGGCCGGGACGCCCCGGCCGCTCGGGGTGGAGCAGAGCAACGTCTCGATCGCCTTCGGCGATTCCATCATCCTCAAGGTCTATCGCCGGCTTCGCAGCGGCGTTCAGCCCGAAGTCGAGATGGCCCGTTTCCTCACCAATGTCGGCCACTTCGACAACATGCCCGCCTATCTCGGCGCGATCGAACTCGCCCGCGAGGGCGACGAGCCGACGGTGCTCGCCAGCGCCTTCGAATTCGTCCGCAATCAGGGCGACGCGTGGGAGGTGCTGTCCTCGGCGCTCCAGCGCGACATGGAAAACGCCGACATGATCTCGACCGCCGCTCCTGTGTCGGAAGAGGAGGAGAACGCTTTCTTCTTCCCGCTCAACCTCGGCGAGACGCTCGGCCGTCGCACCGCCGAGCTGCACCGGGCGCTCGCGACCGAGACCGACGACGAGGCCTTCAAGGCCGAGAAGACGGGCAAGTCCGACGTCAAGGAATGGGTGAAGTCCGCCCGCGCCGATCTCGACGAGATGATGAAGGCGCTGAAGTCGGCGCGCTCGCGCTACACGGATCGCACCGCCGAGATGATCGGCGAGGTCCTCGACCTGAAGGGCGACCTGTCGAAGCGGCTGGATGCCTGCCTCTCGCACACGCCGTCCGGCGGGCGCTCGCGCATCCATGGCGACTACCATCTCGGCCAGGTCCTGGTGGCGGCGGATGATATCGTCATCATCGACTTCGAGGGCGAACCGCGCCGCTCGATCGAAGAGCGCCGGGCCAAGATGTCGCCGTTGCGCGACGTCGCCGGTATGCTGCGGTCGATCGACTATCTCGCGGCCGATGTCACGCGCCGGCGCGGACCGATGGCGGTTCCGGCGGACGATCGTGCGGTCGAACGGGCCGAACTGTGGCGCCAGCAGTCGCGGGCGGGCTTCATCGAAGCCTACAATTCCGCGATCGAGGGCAGTCCCACGCATCCGGACGACGAGGCGTTCGCGCGCGATCTCCTCGATCTCTTCCTCATCCAGAAAGCAGCATACGAGGTGAGCTACGAACTTGCGAACCGCCCGACCTGGGTGGACATCCCCCTTCGCGGACTGCTCGACCTCGTCAACGACAACAATGGAGCAGCCTCATGAACGCGGCAGGCACAAATCCCTATGCCGCGCCGACGGCGGACATCAACGCCATCGTAAGCGGCCGCCACGGCAATCCCTTCGTCGTTCTCGGCATGCAGGGCGGCGGCGACGAACCCCTGATAGTCAACGTCTTCGCGCCGGAGGCCGGCGAGGTAACCGTCCTCGACCGCGACGGCAACACCCCGATCGAGAAGCTCGAGCGCGTCCATCCGGACGGGTTCTTCTCCGGCGTCGTGCCGGACCGCAAGGACCGCTTCGCCTACCGGCTCGGCATGTCGGCCGGCGACCATCGCTGGGAGATCGACGATCCCTACAGCTTCGGCCCCATCCTCGGCGAACTCGATGAATATCTCATGGGGGAGGGCCGCCACGCGGAGCTCTACAAGCGTCTCGGCGCGCATCCGGCCGAGGTCGGCGGTGTTCAAGGCGTGGTCTTCTGCGTCTGGGCCCCCAACGCCCGGCGCGTCAGCGTCGTCGGCGACTTCAACGCCTGGGACGGCCGGCGCCATCCGATGCGAAAGCGCCTCGGCGTGGGGGTCTGGGAACTCTTCGTTCCGGGCATCGGCACCGGTCACCGCTACAAATACGAGATCCTCGGCGTGCATGGCGATTTGCTGCCGCTGAAATCCGATCCGCTGTCCTTCTCGTCCGAAGTTCCGCCCGCCACCGCCTCCATCGCGTCGGGCCTGCCGAAGTACGAATGGGGCGACGAAGGCTGGATGTCGCAGCGCGCGGCGCGGCACGCGAAAACCGAACCCGTGTCGATCTACGAGGTCCATCTCGGAAGCTGGCGTCGCGGCGCCGATGGCGAGGTGCTCGACTACGACGCTCTGGCGGAACTGCTCGTCTCCTACGTCAAGGAAATGGGCTTCACCCATGTCGAGCTGCTGCCGATCAGCGAGCATCCCTTTTCGGGGTCCTGGGGGTATCAGCCGATCGGCCTCTTCGCCCCCACCAGCCGCTTCGGCTCGCCGGAGGCCTTCGCCAGGTTCGTCGACGAACTGCACCAGGCGGGCATCGGCGTCATCATCGACTGGGTCCCGGCGCACTTCCCGTCGGACGCGCACGGTCTGGTGCGTTTCGACGGCACCGCGCTTTACGAGCACGAGGATCCGCGGCTCGGCTACCACCAGGACTGGAACACGCTGATCTACAATTTCGGCCGCGTGGAGGTTTCGAACTTCCTCCAGGCCAACGCGCTGTTCTGGCTCGACCAGTACCACATCGACGCTCTCCGCGTGGATGCCGTCGCCTCGATGCTCTACCTCGATTACTCCCGCAAGGCGGGCGAGTGGATCCCGAACCGGCACGGCGGCAACGAGAACCTCGATGCCATCGCTTTCCTGCGCGAAACCAACCAGCGCGTCGCCGATCTCCATCCCGGCGCCCTTACGATCGCCGAGGAATCCACCGCCTGGCCTGGGGTCAGCCGGCCGGTGGGAGACGGCGGTCTCGGTTTCAACTACAAATGGAACATGGGCTGGATGCACGACACGCTGGCATACATCAGCCTCGATCCCGTGCACCGCAAGCATCATCACCACCAGATGACCTTCGGTCTGGTCTATGCCTTCTCGGAGAACTTCGTCCTTCCGATCTCCCATGACGAGGTCGTGCACGGCAAAGGCTCGCTTCTCGGCAAGATGCCGGGCGACCGATGGCAGAAGTTCGCCAACCTGCGCACCTACCTGTCCTTCATGTGGACGCATCCGGGCAAGAAGCTGCTCTTCATGGGCTGCGAGTTCGGCCAGGAGCG
Organism: Aquibium oceanicum; assembly: GCF_001889605.1. Classification (NCBI taxonomy): domain Bacteria; kingdom Pseudomonadati; phylum Pseudomonadota; class Alphaproteobacteria; order Hyphomicrobiales; family Phyllobacteriaceae; genus Aquibium; species Aquibium oceanicum. The sequence goes on from NZ_CP018171.1 coordinate 549,201, forward strand.
CGAGTGGAACCACGACCAGTCGCTCGACTGGCACCTCCTGGACGATCCCATGCATGCGGGCGTGAAGGCGGTGGTACGCGATCTCAACGGCATCTATCGCGATCTGCCCGCCCTTCACGAACTGGACTGCGATCCCGCCGGGTTCGAATGGCTCGGATCCGACGACGCGGAAAACAGCGTCTATTCCTTCATCCGCCGCGGCCGCAACGGCGATCCGGTGATCGTGTTGTGCAACATGACGCCCATGCCGAGGTCCGGCTACCGCGTCGGCGCGCCGAAGGCCGGAACCTGGGCGGTGCGCTTCAACAGCGATGCCGCCGAATATGGCGGTTCCGGCGCCGGTACGACGGAACCAGTAGAAACCGAGGCCGTTACGTGGCACGGCAGGCCGCAATCGCTGGAGCTCGACCTGCCACCGCTCGCAGCGGTTGTCCTCGCTCCAGCCGAATAAGGTTCCCATGCGCCGCACCAGACAGATTCAGCCCGGGACGCCGTTCCCGTTGGGCGCCCATTGGGATGGCTCGGGGGTCAACTTCGCGTTGTTCTCCGCCCACGCCACGAAAGTGGAACTCTGCCTCTTCGATGGAACCGGACGGCGCGAGCTGGAACGCGTGACGTTGCCGGAATTTACCCATGAGGTCTGGCACGGCTACCTGCCGGACGTCCGGCCGGGACAGCTCTACGGATACCGGGTCCATGGACCCTACGAGCCGTCGGCCGGGCACCGCTTCAATCCCAACAAGCTCGTGCTCGATCCCTACGCGCTGGAACTGCGCGGCGAGATTCGCTGGCACGATGCCGTCTTTGGATACCGCATCGGCCATCCCCGCGACGACCTCTCCTTCGACCGGCGCGACTCCGCCTTCGTCATGCCGAAATGCGTCGTCGTCGATCCCGCCGTGACCTGGGGACCCGACATCCGTCCCCGGATCCCGTGGGAAGACACGATCATCTACGAGGCCCACGTGAAGGGCATGACGGCGCTGAACGAGCAGGTTCCCGAGCAGTTTCGCGGCAAGTTTGCAGGCCTCGCCGATCCGAACACAATTGAGCACCTCGTCAAGCTCGGCGTCACCGCGATCGAGCTCATGCCGTGCCAGGCCTTCTTCGACGACCGCCACCTGATCGAGCGCGGCCTGGTCAACTACTGGGGCTACAACACCATCGGCTTCTTTGCCCCGGCCACGCGCTACATCTCGCCGGGCGCCGGCATCCACGAATTCAAGCTCATGGTGCGGCGACTGCACGAAGCCGGCATCGAGGTGATCCTCGACGTGGTCTACAACCACACGGCCGAGGGCAACCATATGGGCCCGACGCTCTCGTTCCGCGGCATCGACAATGCCAGCTACTATCTGCTCGGTGACGATCCGCGCTACTACTTCGACACCACCGGCTGTGGCAACACCGTGAACCTGCGCAACCAGCGCGTGCTTCAGATGGTCATGGATTCGCTGCGCTACTGGGTCCAGGAATGCCACGTCGATGGCTTCCGTTTCGATCTCGCCAGCTCGCTCGGCAGGGATCGCGACGTGTTCGACCAGAACGCTGTCTTCCTCGACGCCATCCGCCAGGATCCGGTCCTCTCGCAGGTCAAGCTCATCGCCGAGCCCTGGGACACGGGCCCCGACGGTTATCAGGTCGGCAACTTCCCGCCCATGTGGGCCGAATGGAACGACCAGTACCGCGACACGACCCGGGGCTACTGGAAGGGCGACGACGGCCAGGCGCCGGATCTCGCCGGAAAGCTGCTCGGTTCCTCGGAGCTGTTCGAAAAGCGCGGCCGCCGCCCATGGGCCAGCATCAATTTCATCACCGCCCATGACGGTTTCACCCTCACCGACCTCGTCAGCTACAACGACAAGCACAACGAGGCTAACAAGGAGGAAAACCGAGACGGCCATTCGCACAACCTGAGCTGGAACTGCGGTGCGGAAGGCGAGACCGACGACGAGCAGGTGCTCGACCTGCGCGATCGCATGCGCCGCAATCTGCTCGCCACCGTGCTGTTCTCGCAAGGGACGCCGATGATCCTGATGGGCGACGAGAACGGCCGCAGCCAGGGCGGCAACAACAACAGCTACTGCCAGGACACCGAGATGAACTGGCTGCGCTGGGAGGACGTCGGCGAGCGCGACCAGGCCTTCTTCGCCTTCGCCCGCCGCATCGTCCAGCTGCGCAAGAATCAGCCGCTGTTGAGGCAGCGCCTGTTCCTGCACGGCGATCTGGAGCGCAACGGCGGCACCACCGTCGGCTGGTTCCGGCCCGACGGAAAGCAGCTGGAGCGTTCGGACTGGGACAACCCTCACACCCATTCCTTCGCGCTTGTGCTTGCCAATGCCGATCAGAAGCTGATGATCGTCCTCAACGCGCATTACGAAAGCATGGACTTCACCTTGCCGGAGCCGATGAAGGGGGGCTGGAGCCTGCTTCTGGATACCGAGGACGATTCCCATGCCGGTCCGCTCGAAGGGCGGATGGTACGGGCCGACGCGCGTGCCCTGTTGCTCATGGAGACCCGGGCGTGAATGGGGCACAGGCGAAGGAGTTCAGAACCTTCCCGAAGAGCTGGGGTTCGGAGTTCGTCCGAGACGGCGAGGTCCGCTTCCGGCTCTGGGCTCCCGGCCTCGAAAGCCTGACCCTTCGCCTCGACGGCGCCGATGCGCCCATGGAGCGGCGGGAGGACGGCTGGTTCGAGCTTCTCGCTACCGGCGTGGAGCCCAGGGCCGAATATGCCTTCGTGCTGCCTGACGGCCACGTCGTTCCCGATCCCGCCGCGCGCGCGCAGGCCGGCGACGTCCACGGCCCCTCGCTCGTCGTCGACCCGACCGCTTACCGCTGGCGCCACCCGCGATGGACCGGCCGCCCGTGGGAAGAAGCCGTCATCTACGAGCTTCACCTCGGCACATTCACCGAGGAGGGGACCTTCCGCTCGGCCGCCCAAAAACTCGATCATCTGGCGAGCATGGGCGTCACCGCCGTCGAGATCATGCCGGTCGCCCAGTTCGCCGGCAATCGCGGCTGGGGCTACGACGGCGTCCTGCTCTATGCGCCGCATCCCGCCTACGGCTCTCCAGACGACTTCAAGTGGTTCGTCGACGAAGCCCACGCACGCGGCCTGATGGTGCTTCTGGACGTGGTCTACAATCACTTCGGGCCCGACGGAAACTACCTGTCGCTCTACGCGCCGGACTTCTTCCATCCCGAGCAGCACACCCCTTGGGGTGCCGCTATTTCCTACGAACTGGACCCTGTCCGCAGCTTCTTCGTGGAGAACACGCTCTACTGGCTCGAGGAGTTCAATCTCGACGGGCTGAGGCTCGATGCGGTCGATCACGCCGACGACGCGCTGCTTGAGGAGATCGCGGCACGCGTCAGGGCGGAGGAGTGGGGCAGGCCGATCCACCTCACCACCGAGGACAACCGAAACGTCACCCACCTGCACGAACGCGGCGAAGGCGGGAGCGTCACCGCCTACACGGCGGAGTGGAACGACGACTTCCACAACGTAACGCACGCGATCGCCACCGGCGAGGACGAAGCCTACTACGCCGATTTCGTCGATGATTCCTGGGGCAAGCTGGCGCGCTGCCTGGCGGAAGGATACGCCTACCAGGGCGAAATCTCGCCGCAGCACGGGGAGCCGCGCGGCGAGGCGAGCGCCCATCTGCCGCCCACCGCCTTCGTCGACTTCCTGCAGAACCACGATCAGGTGGGCAACCGCGCCTATGGCGAGCGCCTCGGAGAACTCACCCAGCCCAACATGCTGCGCGTGTTCTACGCCATGCTGCTCCTGTCTCCCCACATCCCGCTGCTCTTCATGGGCGAGGAATTCGCCGAGGACCGGCCTTTCCTGTTCTTCACCGACTTCCACGGCGATCTCGCCCGCGCGGTGACCGAGGGCCGGCGCCGCGAGTTCGCGAAGTTCTCCGCCTTCCACACGCTGGACGAACTGAAGACCATCCCCGATCCCAACGCGCCGGAGACGTTCGAAGCCTCCCGCCTCGACTGGCGCAAGACCGAGGTGGGTGCCGGACGCATCTGGATGGAATACATCCGCGAACTCCTCGGCATCCGCAGGCAGTTCCTCGTGCCCGCGCTCAGGAATGCCGGGGCGAACTCCGGCCGGATCGTCTCGGCGACCGACGGGCTGATCGCCATCGACTGGAATCTCGGCGGCGAAACGCTGATGATGCGCGCGAACCTGTCGGACCGCCTTCGTCCCGCCCCATCGATCGATGGCGATATCATCTTTTCCGAGCCGCGCGGCCAGATCGCCGAACCGGGAGCGCCGTTCCAGATGCCCGCGACCTCGCTTGTGACGGCATGGCGCAATGGTGCGGCCGGCAGCCCGGTGGTATCCTGATCGCCGGCTGGCATTTCCGAACAATTCGCCAGCAGCGACGTTGTGATCAAAACCGGTGAGCGACGGAGGTTTATGGGAATGGCGAACGACCGCAGCGAAGCCTTGAAGCAGAAGGCGTACGAAATCTGGGAGCGCGAAGGGCGACCGGAAGGCATGCACGACGAGCATTGGGCGCAGGCCCAGCGCGAACTGGATGGCGAGGTCGCCGAGAAGCCGAAGGCAGCGCGCAGCCGCAAGAAGCCGGCCGCCTCGGAAGAAACCGTGGCCGTGGCCGCCGAAGTGCCGGTGAAGAAGACCGCCGCCGCGAAACCGGCTGCATCGCCCGCGCCGAAACCCAAGAAGCCGGCACGCACGAAGCCCTGACCGACTGACGAACTTCAAGGAGACGACGACATGGCGGAAACCCGGATGCTGACCGGCCACGACGAGATTCGTGATTGGGCGGCCGCGAGAATGGGCGCACCCGCCATCCGTCAGACGTCGACTGCGATCGAGAACAACGAGCCGTTCCTGCTCCTCGTCTTCGATCAGCGTGCCTACGAGGACCAGGACCAGGGCCAGGACCGCCCCACGGACCTCGGTGCTCCCGAAATTGTCGAGTGGGACGAGTGGTTCGAGATCTTCGACCGCCGCAATCTCGGCCTCGTGGTGGCGAAGGATGTTCCGGGCGTACGGGAGAGCTTCCACGAAATCGTCGCCCGCTGACCGGGCGACGTCGGCGCGATAGCCGGTCGACCTAGCCGGTCTTGGACGCGTCCATCATCGAGGCGACGGGATAGATTTCCGCGCGTTCGACGCTACTCTCGCCCGACGCCTCGCCAAGTTCCTCGAGCAGCCGGTGCCGCGCGCGGTTCAGCCGGCTCTTGATCGTTCCCATCGCGCAATCGCAGATCTCGGCCGCCTCCTCGTAGCTCATGCCGAGCACGCCGATCAGCACCAGCACCTCGCGCTGCTGTTCGGAAAGCCGCTGCAGCGCCGAGGCGATTTCGTGGCGCCGCGCCGACCATTCCTGCGTCGCGTCCATAGCCGGGCTCAAAGACGCGTCGTCGGAGGCGCCGGGTGCTTCGCGGTTTGCGATCCTGATCTTGGTGTAGAAGGTGTTGCGCATGATCGTGAACAGCCACGATTTCATGCTGGTGCCGGCTTCGAACTGATGGATCTTGGCGAGAGCCTTCGTCAGGGTTTCCTGCACCAGGTCGTCCGCGTCGCTGGGGTCCCGGTAGAAGGTGCGCGCGAAGGCACGCAAGGCTGGAATGAGACTGACGATCTCGCTGTCAGGGGACATACGCCATACCCTCACGGCCTACGCTCAGCGTTGCCTTCGCCTGCCGGCCTCCAAACTGGATTGCGTCGGTCACCGCCGCCCAAGGGTGACATTAACCAGTTGAATGCTCCGGCGGCGGGATGGTTCCAGCGAAAAGCCTCCATCTGCCCGCCCCAGGGAATGCGCGGAGCGGGTCACCGAATGCTGCTCCTTTCGCGCGAAAGTTCGCGCCTGAGGTATTTTCCGATACGCCGCCGCTGGCGCGCCGATCGCAGCTGACGGGCGGCGAAGGTCCGCGGGCGCAGGACGGTTGCCCCGCTGTCAGAGCGGTCCAGGTCGAACGTTCGCTCCGCTCCCGCCATCCCATCCTCGGACATGTAGGACGCGACGATCGTTATGGTGATGGAGACCACGTCGTCCACCCGAAACGGGTAGTTCTGCTCCTCGCCTGCGCAGTCGAGGGCGCGCTGGACCACCTCTTCGTAGGAGCCGAGGTCGAGCATCTCGCTGGCCTTGAGGGGGCCCTGGAACCAGTGCGGGAGCGGGTTGCCTTCGGCCGAGCGAGTCGCGTCGAGATCGCTCAGCGAACAGACGATCGGCTCGTCCGGGCTCCTGCCGGAATTGGCCGAGACCATGACCGCCTCCACGTAGACCGCTTCCGCGCTCATGTTGGCGACGAGGCACTTTGACTTGATGGTCTGTCCCGCGCCCCGGTTGATCAGGATCTTCGGACGCCGCAGGCGGCGGTAATTGTTGTAGAGGAGCTGGAAGTAGAGCGTCCACACGAACAGCGTGAGCACGCTGGCGACCGCGCTGACCGCGCCGCTGTTTTGCTGAAACCATTCCCACATCGCCTTCACATCGCTGTCTGGAACTCCTTCTTCCGGCCGAACAGATTGGCGTCACGGATGTTCGAACGGATTGGGGAACAAACGGCACAGCACCGGGTTCGGCGTCGACGGCCGTGGAAGAGTGATCTCCCCCGCAACGCCCGCGCCGTCGCAGAGCCGGCCGGACACTCCGGCGAGGCCGGCTCTGCCCCCCTTGTCTTCGTCGCTTGCGGAACAAGCCTGCACGATGCGACGTTGCTGTCGGTTCGAAGAGGCGGGAAGAGCATGGCTCCGCGCAATTTCTGGAAGGGCTACCTGAAGCTGTCGCTCGTCACCTGCCCGGTGGCGATGACGCCCGCCACCAGCGACCGCGAGAAGGTCCGCTTCCACTCCCTCAACCGAGAGACCGGCAACCGCGTCCGCAGCCAGTACGTCGATGGCGAAACCGGAAAACCCATCCGCGATGGGGATGAGGTCAAGGGCTACCCGACGGGCGAGGACCAGTACATCGTCATGGAAGAGAACGAGCTCGACGCCGTCGCGCTCGAAAGCACCCACACGATCGACATCGAGACCTTCGTGCCGCGCGATTCCATCGGCTGGATCTGGCACGACAAGCCCTACTACGTCACGCCCGACGACAAGGTCGGCGAGGAAGCTTTCTCCGTCATCCGCGACGCCATGCGCACGACGGACATGGTGGGCATCTCCCGCGTCGTGCTGTTCCGGCGCGAGCGTGCCGTGATGCTCGAACCTTGCGGCAAGGGAATCCTCGCCTGGACGCTGCGCTATGGCGACGAGGTGCGCGAGGCGAAGGATTATTTCCAGGAAATCGACCGCGACAAGCCGGACCAGAAGCTGATGCGCCTGGTCAAGAAGCTGATCGAGGAGCGTACGAAGGACTGGGACCCTTCCATGGTCGAGGACCCGGTCCAGGACAAGCTTCTCGAGATCATCGAGGCGAAAAAGAAGAAGAAGCCGGCCAAGGCGAAGAAGGGCTCCGCCAGGGCGGAGCCGCAGGAGACGCCGAGCAACGTCGTCTCCATCATGGACGCGCTGAAGAAGAGCGTCGAATCCGAGAAGGGCAAGCGCAAGACGAAGTCCTGATCAGGCCGCTTTCTTGCCCTTGCGCTTCGGGCTCTTGCCGAGTGGCACTTCCGCCTTCCGGAAATCCGCCCACGGATCGGTCTCCAGGTTGGCGAGCCGCGCCGGCGCGTTGGGCACGGTGAAGTAGGCCGGCCCGATCTCTCCGGAAAGTTCATCCCAGGCGATCGGCATCGACACCGGCGCGCCGGCGCGTGCGCGGGTGGAGTAGGGCGCCACCGCGGTCGCTCCCCGCCCGTTGCGCAGGTAGTCGATCAGGATCTTGCCGCGCCGCTTCGACTTGGTCACGGTGGCCACGAAGCGGTCCGGGCTGTCGCCCGCCATGGAATCGGCGATCCCCTTCGCGAACGCCTTCAGCTCGTCCCATCCGACGGAGGGCTTGACGGGGCTCACCACGTGCAGGCCCTTGCCTCCCGACGTCTTAAGGAAGCACGCAAATCCTTCCGCCTCCATGCGCTCCCGCACCTCGTTCGCCGCCTCGATCACCGCCTGCCATTCCACGCCGTCGCCCGGATCGAGATCCATGACGATCTGGTCGGGGCGTTCGAGGTCATGCAGCGAGGCCTGCCACGGATGGATTTCGAGCACGCCGCCCTGCGCTAGCCCGATCAGCCCGTCGAACCCGTCGATCGCCACGATCGGCTGGCCGGACTTGTCCTTCGGGTCGTGGACGGTGAGGATGTTCGAACTCATCCCCTTCCAGGCATGCTTCTGGAAGAAGCTCTGCCCGTCATAGCCGTTCGGGCAGCGCAGCAGCGCCAGCGGCCGGTTGACCACCAGCGGCGCCATGAACCGCCAGGCCTGGCTGTAATATTCCGCCAGCCCTTCCTTCGTCACGCCGGCATCCTTCCAGTAGATGCGGTCGGGATGCGTGAGCTTCACCGTCCAGCGCGGCAGCTTTTCCTTGGAAGCCGCCTTCTGTTCGCGCACGATCTCCGCCGGCGGCTTGTCCTCGCGCAGGCCGCGGAACGAGGCATGGCGCAAAATGCCGTCGGCGGTCCAGGCCCGGAACTCGACCTCCGCGACGAGCCGCGGCTCGACGAACTTCACGCCCCGCTTGGACGCCGCGTCGAGAGGCGCATCGAACGGTGACCTGTCCCGCCGGATCGCGTCCAGCTTGCGGAATAGGTCTTCGGCCACCTTGCGCGAGAAGCCCGTGCCGACGCGCCCCGCATGCACGAGCTTGTCGCCCTCGTAATGCCCGAGCACCAGCGAGCCGATCGCGGTGTCGGACGTTGTCGACGGCACGTAGCCCGCGATCACGAATTCCTGTCGGTCCGAGCATTTCGACTTGATCCAGTCCCGGCCGCGGCCGGAGCGGTATTTTCCGTCGCGAAGTTTCGAGATCACGCCTTCCAGGCTGAGCCGGCAGGCGTGGCGCAGGATCATCTCGCCGTCCTCCTCGAAGTGGTCGCTGTAGCGCAGGCTCTGCGGCGCGTTGGCGATCAGCTTCGCCAGCCTCTCCTTGCGGTCGATCAGCGCGGCCCCGCGCAGGTCATGTCCGTCGAGGTAGATGAGGTCGAAGGCATAAAACACGAAGCGGTCGGAGCGGCCTTCCGACAGGTCGGCCTGGAGCGCGGAAAAATCCGAAGCGCCGCCGCCGCCTTCCACCACGAGTTCCCCGTCGATGACGGCCTCCGACGCCGGCAGGCCCGTGAAAGCATCCGCCACCGCGGTACCGAACTTCTCGGTCCAGTCCAGGCCGCTGCGCGTCAGCAGCCTGACCTTGCCGTCGGCGAGCTGCGCCTGCAGGCGATAGCCGTCGAACTTGATCTCGTGGATCCAGCGCGTCCCGGCCGGCGCCTCGGGCCGCAGCGTCGCGAGTTGCGGTTCGACGAAATCCGGCCGCTTCGCCTTGCGGCTGCCTTTCGGGAAATCCTCCGCGGCGGGCTTTTCGGCCGCTTCCTTCTTGCTGGTAGCCGGCTTCGCCTTTGCGGCCGCCTTCCCGTCGGTATTCGCCTTCGCCGCCGGCTTGCCAGTCTTCTTGTCGAGCTTTCCGGATTTGGACGACCAGCCCGGCGCTTCCTCGGCGATTTCGGGAATGTCGCGGCCGGTCTTCACCGATTTCGGCGCCTCTTCCAGGATGTCGGGATCGTCCTCCTCGCGGGCGAATTCATCGTCGCTTTTGATCAGCAGCCAGTTGTCGCGCTTTTCGCGCCCGCGCCTTGCCATCCGCACCAGGTGCCAGCGCCCGTGCAGCTTCTCGCCCGAAAGTTCGAATTCGAGATGCCCCTTGGCGAGGCCCTTCTTCAGGTCGCCGGTCGGGCTCCACGTGCCGCGGTCCCACAGCAGCACGGTGCCGCCGCCATATTCGCCCTTCGGAATCGTCCCCTCGAACTCGCCGTATTCGAGCGGATGGTCCTCGGTCTGTACGGCGAGACGCTTTTCGCCCGGCACGAGGCTCGGACCCCGCGTCACGGCCCAGCTCACCAGCACGCCGTTCATTTCCAGCCGGAAATCGTAGTGCAGCCGCGTGGCGTCGTGCTTCTGGATCACGAAGCTGTTGCCGCCCTTCGATGCCTTCGCGGCACCCTTCGGTTCGGAAGTCCGTTCGAAGTTGCGCTTCTGATTGTATGTCTCGAGCGCCATGGATCAGCTTGCCTTCTTGCGCTGCTCGGCCTGGCCGCCCTTCGCGGAACGCTTCGAGGAGGAGGTTTTCTTGCCGCCGCTCTTCTTGCCGGCCGCGTCCGTCGCCGCCGCGCTCTGGCGCAGCGCCTCCATGAGGTCGATCACCTTGCCCTGCGGCTTGCGTTCGGGCGCCTTGATCTCGCGGCCCTCCATCTTCGCCTTCACCAGTTCGGCGAGCGCCGCGTCGTAGCGGTCGTCGTATTCGTCCGGCTTGAACTCGCCCTTCTTGGTGTTGATGATGTGCTTGGCGAGATCGAGCATCTCGCCCTTGATCGTCATCTCCGGGATGTCGGAAAAGGCCTCTCGCGCCGAGCGCACTTCGTAGTCGAAGTTCAGCGTGTTCGCGATCAGCCCCGGCCCCTGGGCGCGCAGCAGCACGGTGCGCACGCGGCGGAACAGCACCGCGCGCGCCAAGGCGGCGACGTTCTTCGCCCGCATGCCTTCGCGGATGACGGCGAAGGCCTGCTCCGCCGCCTCGTCGGCCGGCGCGACGTAATAGGGCTTGTCGAAATACACGGTATCGATGTTGGGACAGCTGAGGAACGTGTCCACGCTCAGCGTCTTGTCTCCCTGGGGAACGGCCTCCGCGATCTCATCCGGCTCCAGCACGACGTACTGGTTGTCGGCCACCTCGTAGCCTTTCACCTGGTCGTCGCGCTCCACCGGCTTGCCGGTCTCCTCGTCGACATACTGCCGTTGCACCCGGTTTCCGGTCTTGCGGTTGAGGATGTTGAAGGAGATCCGTTCGGAGGTGGAGGCTGCCGCATAGAGCGCCACGCCGCAACTGAGTTCGGCGACCTGGAGATATCCCTTCCAGACTGCTCTTGCTGCCACGGTGGTTCCCTTTCACCGCCGGTAACGGCGTCGGGCGTCCATTGTTCCTGAAAGCCGCCACAGGAACAATCGTCTCCTCTTCCTGTTCATCAGACAATCGAAACCGCAAGGAAGACACAGACAATGGCCCGCATCACTTACGAAGTCGTCGAGCACGATGGCGCCTGGGCCTACAGGGTCGGCGACGTCTACTCCGAGACCTTCCCCTCTCACGACGCCGCGGCCGAAGCGGCCGAGCGCGCCGCCGCCGCGCACGAGCAGGCGGGGTCTGACGAAACCATCGAATACGAGGACCAGTCCGGCACCTGGCACGAGGAGCGGGCGTCTGGTGACGCTCGTCCCCAGACCGATGTGAAGGAATGACGGGCGCCTACCGCAGTTCGGGCTTCGTGATCAACGCGGTTCCGGAGCAGAACGCCATTGCATGACGCGGCTCCGAAGGCGCCGCCCACCTTAGACCCTTACCGCCCGGACGTCTTCGGAAAGGCTCTGCTTACGAACTTCGATCCGGCAAGGCCGAAGCGCCAGTCCTGATCCCGGGCCTTGCTGATCCCGATCCGCGTCCCGGTCACCACCGCGTGCGACCTGTCTGGCGGCTCGAGCCGCAGCGAACCGTGCGCCAGTGGCAGTCCGTTGTGCTCGCCGCCGATCGCCAGCGCCTGGCACAGTTTACCCGGTCCCGAGCAGAGCGAGCGGACATCCTCCATGCCGCGCCTCCGGATCATCGCCGGAATGCCGCTGACCGGCTCCAGCGCCCGCACCAGGACCGCCGAGCCCGGGCGGCACACGATGTTGAAGCACCAGTGCAGCCCGTAAGAGCGGTAGACGTAGGCGTGCCCGGCGGGACCGAACATCGCGGCATTGCGCATGGTCTGCCCGGAATAGCTGTGCGAGGCGGGGTCGTCCCGGTCGTAGGCTTCCGTCTCGACGATTGTCCCGCCGACTCCATCCAGCGACAGCGCCGCGCCGATAAGGTCCCGCGCCACTTCTGGCACCGGCCGGTCGAAGAATGCGTCATCGAACGCCGCGCTCACGACGCGTCCTTTCGCGGTCCCCGTTCCTCTCTCCTTTGACTCGCCACGACTGCCTCTCCTGGAACACCCGTCGGGAACAAGGCTGGCCCAAAACGATTTCTGACGTCGAAGACCAACGACCACGGCGGCGGGCGTTCCCCCGCCCCAGAACCGAGGGACAACCATCATGGCCAACGGCGAGTTTCGCAAGGACGCAGCCGAGGAAGTCTCGAGGCAGCGCTCCATCCAGCGGCAGGTGGACAAGGCGGACGCCGATCGCGGCAACGGTTCGTCCGACGACGCCATGCAGGCCGGCGCGCGGGAGTATCCCGTCCCGCCCTTCCCGAAGCAGCATCAGCCAAAGCCCGGCGACGAAGCCGCGCTCGACCCGGCGCCCATGTACGATGCGCCTTACTATCTTGGATCGAAGAAGCTGGAAGGAAAAGTCGCGCTCATCACCGGCGGCGATTCGGGCATCGGCCGTTCCGTGGCCGTCCTCTTCGCCCGCGAGGGCGCCGACGTCGCCATCGTCTACCTGAGCGAGGACGACGACGCGGAGGAGACGCGTCTGGCCGTCGTCGACGAAGGCCGCCGTTGCCTGCTCATCGCCGGCGATGTGACGGAGGCCGACTTCTGCCGCCAGGCGGTGGACAAGGTGGTGGGCGAGTTCGGCAAGCTCGACGTCCTCGTCAACAACGCCGCCTTCCAGTACCACGCCTCCGATCTCGGCGATCTCACGGAAGAGCATTTCGACACGACGCTGAAGACCAATCTCTACGGTTACTTCCACATGGCCAAGGCCGCCGTGGACCACATGCAGCCCGGCTCCGCGATCGTCAACACCGGCTCCATCACCGGCATCGACGGCAGCAAGGAACTTATCGACTACTCGATGACCAAGGGCGGCATCCACGCCTTCACCAAGGCGCTGTCGTCCAACCTCCTGCCGCGCGGCATCCGCGTCAACGCCGTCGCGCCCGGCCCCGTCTGGACGCCGCTCAATCCCTCCGAGCGCCCGCCCGAGCAGGTCGAACAGTTCGGCGCCGGCACCAAGATGAAGCGTCCTGCCCAGCCGGAGGAGATAGCCCCGGCTTACGTCTTCTTCGCTTCGTCCCATTGCTCCAGCTACATCACCGGCGAGATCCTGCCGATCATCGGGGGATACTGACCTGCGCCGCATGGACACCATACCCACCGCCAGCGCCGCGCGCGAATTGTCGGCCGCGCGGGCGGACCTCGCCTATGTCAGCGACATGGAGCCGGGCATACGCCGCCGGCGCGTCGGCAAGGGCTTTACCTTCTTCACGCCTGAGGGGCAGCGTCTGGCGGTGCCGGAGACCATCGCTCGCATAAAGGCGCTCGCCATACCGCCGGCCTGGACTGACGTGTGGATCTCGCCCGATCCGACCGGCCACATCCAGGCGACCGGCCGCGACCAGAAGGGACGCAAGCAGTACCGCTATCATCCGGGATGGACGGCCTGCCGCGACGAGGCGAAGTTCTCCTCGCTGGTCGATTTCGCCGGCGCCCTGCCGCGCATCCGCGACCGGGTCGACCAGGACCTGCGCATGCGGGGCACCCCGCGCGAGCGCGTTCTCGCCTCCATCGTCTGGCTGCTCGACAACACGCTGATCCGCATCGGCAACGATGCCTATTCGCGCGAAAACAAGAGCTTCGGCCTGACGACCCTGCGCCGCAAGCACGTGCGCATCGAGGGCCAGCGCATCCGCTTTTCCTTCGTCGGCAAGTCTGGGCAGGAATGGAAGCTGCAGCTTACTGATCGGCGCATCGCGCGCATCGTCGGCGCCATCGAGGAACTGCCGGGCCAGCACCTGTTCCAGTACCTCGACGAGGAGGGCACGCGGCGGCCCGTCCACTCGCACGACGTCAACCGGTACATTCACGAGACGGCAGGGCCGGACTTCAGCTCCAAGCACTTCCGCACCTGGTCGGCCACCATCTTCGCCGCCGACATGTTCGCGCAGAAGGAGTACCCGTCGACCAAGCGCGAACTGGCCCGCACCACCAACGAGGTGATCGACAAGGTCGCGGCGCGGCTGCGCAACACCCGCGCCGTCTGCCGCCGGTGTTACATCCACCCGATCGTCATCGAGAGCTGGGAACAGGGAAAGCTGTCTGAAGAGATTGCCGAGATCCGTCGCCACACCCGAAAGCCCCTCCAGGGCCTCGACGAGGACGAATCGACCGTCCTGCGCTGGCTGCGCGCTCGCCACCAATAGACGTACGGCGAGCGGCTGGAGCCTTGAACATCAGCTTTTTGTGCGAAGGCTGGGGCTTCAGCGCGGCCAGTGCACCTGATGCTCGGTGTCGGGCTCTTCCACGGCCTCGACATTCACCTTGCCCGGATCGAAGGCGCCATACGACCGAAGCTCGCTGTAATCCACGGTGGGCGCATCGAAGGCCCACAGCACGTCGTCGGCGGACTCGCCGACCGCCGTGACGTTCCAGAACCGCGCCTCGCCTTCTTCCATCTTCCGGGTCGTGGGCGACTGCTTCAGGAACTCGAAATAGATGTGTTCGAATGGGACATAGTAGAGCGATGCCCGCCCAGGCTCCTCGACCACCATGGCCTTGCCCGTCGAGGCAATGATGGCGTCGCTGAACATCACGTTCACCTTGCCCTTGAAGGGCCGTACCGTCTTCGTGGCTGTCGTCTGCATCTGCTATCCGATCTCTGAAATGTGTTCGGTCGGGTGGCGCGGCCCGTTCGTCCGGGTCAGGAATCCGACTTGTGCTCCGGCTTTCCCTTGCGCTTGGTCGAAGCCATGTCGTGCAGCTCCTTCTCAGACATGGATTTCTCCATGCCCTTGGAAGCGCCCTTGAGTTCGCTCTTCTTGATGTCGCCGCGCTTGGCGGCCAGCGCGGCCCCGGCCGCCTTCTGCTGGGATTTGGATTTGGCAGGCATGCGAACCTCCGCTACGTGCTTGCCGTGTGGCCGGTTCCGGCCGTCCGGCTCTATTTTCGCTACTTCAGGGAAACTCGCTCCGCAGGCAAAAGTTCACGGAGCCCGCGGCTTCGATCGGCGCCAGCGTGGTCCTCGACCAACCGCGATGCATGCGCGCGGGATGCGAATGGCTTCAAACCGGCGGCGAAAGACACTACCTTCCTGATTCGAGGAAGCAGGATTGGACGAGTTGCCATGAGAATGAGGACGCCGCTGGCGGCGCTTGGGCTTGCGCTGGCGTTTTTCCTCGTCGTCATCTCCATCGGCGGTCTGTTCGTATGGCAGGGCTATCGCGATACGCTGAACCGGGGTGAGCAGCGCGCCGCGGCTGCGGCCGAGACGATCGCCGCGCATTTCCAGTGGATCGTGGAAGCCAGCCGCCAGGCGCTCGGCCGCATCGACGACACCATCGGCTTCCGCCCCGAACTCCTGAGTTCCGCCGAACTCGGCGACATGGACGACGCCGTCGCGGGGCTGCCGGACAACGTCGTGGTTCGCGTCTTCGACAGGAGCGGCCGCGAAATCCTGTCGACCGCTCCCTCGGAGGAGGAGGTGACGATCGGCGACCGCAACTATTTTCAGGCGCTTCGCGATGGCGAGAGTTTCGTCATCTCCAGGCTCCTCGTCGACCGCGCCACCAACCGCCAGAGCTTCGTGATCGGGCGGCGCCTCGTCCGGGACGGAGAGTTCGCCGGCATCGCCGCGCTCATCGTGCCCTCCGATCTCATCGCCGACTTCTGGGTGTCGTTGAACCTCGGCAGCGGTTCCGCGGCGAGCATCGTAGGCGACGACGGCTGGCTCGTCACGCGCTTCCCCTCGCTGGAAAGTTCGATCGACCTGAGCAATCACATCCTCTTCACCCGCTATCTGCCCGAAGCGCCGTTCGGCAGCTATCGTTCGGAGGCATCGCCGGCCGACGGCACCTCCCGGCTGGTGGGTTATCACCGCGTGGCAGGCGCACCGCTGATTGCTTTGGCCGCCGTCTCCACCGATGCTGTCCTGGCCGATTACCGCTCGCGGATGCTCGGCATCGGCATCGGCGCCATCCCGATCCTCCTCGGCCTCGCCGGATTCGCCGGCTGGGTGTTCCGCCTCCTCGTCCACGACAGTCGCCGCCGCGAAGAGCTGGAAGACGCGCTGGCGCAGAACCGTCTCCTGCTGCGCGAGGTGCATCACCGGGTGAAGAACAACCTCCAGACTGTCACGTCGCTCATCAGGCTGCAGCCGCTTCCGCCCGATTCCAAGCGCGATCTGGCCGGCCGCATCGGCGCCATGGCCGCCGTCCACGAGCAGATCTACCGCTCCGACCGGCTCGAGGCGATCAAGCTCGACCACTACATCCGCAACATAGCCGACGGCGTTCGATCCTCCTTCGACGGCTCGAGCGAGTTGCGCTTCGACATGCAGCCGGTAGAGCTCGATCCCGAGCGCGCCATGGTGGTCGGCCTTCTGGTCACGGAAGTCGTTTCGAACTCGCTCAAGCATGCCTTCCCCGGCGGAGCCAAAGGCACGATCACGATCAGGCTCGACGCCGAGGGCGACGATGTCCGCCTCGCCATCCGCGACGACGGCGTCGGCTTCGGCGAACCGCGCGAGCGGAGCGGCCTTGGCATGCGGCTGATCGACAGCTTCGTTCGGCAGCTGGAAGGAGAACAGCGGCTGAAGGGGGAGGGCGGCCTCGATTTCGAGGTTCGCTTCCCGCTCGCCAATCCGGTAGCGAGCACGTTCAAGGCCTAGACGGGCATCGCCCGGAACCGGCCGGCGCTTCGCCTGTTATGCCGGAAGGAAGCACGCAGGCGCAGACCAGCTCGCCGGCGGCAGCGGCTTGAATGAAAACGATATCCCGAGAGGCAAAGATGCTCCGATCCGATAACAACGGTCCGGTGGAGGTCGTCGTCGTCACCGGTGCCACCGCCGGCGTCGGCCGCGCCACCGCGAGGCATTTCGCCAGGTCCGGAGCACGGCTCGTGCTCATCGCCCGCGATCCGGTCGCACTGGAAGAGACCCGCGCCGAGATCGAGGAACTCGGAGCCGAGGCCATCGCCATTGCCGCCGACGTTGCCGACGCGGATGCCCTCTTCGCCGCGGCCGACCATGCGGTGGAACGCTTCGGCGGCATCGACATCTGGATCAACAACGCCATGGCGACGGTGTTTTCGCCCGTGGCGAAGATCACGCCTGAAGAATTCCGCCGGGTGACGGAGGTCACCTATCTCGGCTTCGTCCACGGCACGATGGCGGCCCTCAGGTACATGTCGGCCCGCAACCGCGGCACCATTCTCCAGGTCGGCTCGGCGCTCGCCTATCGCGGCATCCCGCTGCAGGCCGCCTATTGCGGCGCCAAGCACGCGATACGCGGCTTCACCGATTCCCTGCGCACGGAACTGATCCACGACGGCAGCGCCATCCATCTGGTCATGGCGCACCTGCCGGCGGTCAACACTCCGCAGTTCGACTGGGCGCGCACGCACATGGATCACGAGCCGCGCCCCGTGCCGCCGGTCGTCCAGCCGGAGGTCATCGCGGCGGAAATCTACAAGGCCGCGCATGGCCGGCGCCGCGAGATCTGGATCGGCAAGAGCACCATCGAGGTCATTCTCGGCAACGCGCTGGCGCCCTGGTTCCTCGACCGGTACCTCGCGCGCAACGCCTATGACGGACAGTCGACCGACCGGCCCGTCGTGCCGGAAAGGCCCGACAATCTGTTCGGCCCGGTCCCCGCGCTTCACCGCACCCGCGGCTCCTTCGGTGCCGAGGCGAGCACTTCCGCCATCGCGGTCCCCGAACGCGGGTCCCGCACCACCGCCGCCGTCGCCGCCATCGGGCTGGGCCTCGTCGCCGGGATGCTACTCGAAGGAGCGATCGGCCGCAGGTCGTGATGCGGCGGTCGACATCGACATGAGGCTTCACGTCTGCCAACTGTGAACCCCATGCGCATCGAAGACTACGGACTGATCGGCAACGGCGAGACGGCCGCACTCGTCAACCGCGACGCCTCGATCGACTGGCTGTGCTGGCCCCGTTTCGATTCCGAAGCCTGCTTCGCGGCGCTGCTGGGCGATCCCGGCAACGGTCAATGGTCGATAACCCCCGAAGCGCCCGTCACAGCGCGCAGCCGCCGCTACAGGGGCGATACGCCCATCTTGGAAACGACGCTCGAAACCGCGAGCGGCGTAATCCGCATCATCGACTTCATGCCCGTCGATCAGGGCACGCCGGCGCTCATCCGCATCGTCGAGGGCGTCCGTGGCACCGTTCCCGTCGGCATGAACCTTTGCCTGCGCTTCGGCTACGGCTCGCGTGCGCCCTGGCTGCGCAAGGAAGCCTCCGGGGACATGAAGGCGATCTCCGGCCCGCATGCCGCCGTGCTGCGCAGCACGGTCGATTTCGCCATCGATGATCACTCCGCCATCGGAAAATTCACCGTCTCCGAGGGGCAGCGGCTCGACTTCGTCCTCGCCTACGGCCCCTCCTTCGAGCCGCCGCGCGTCTTCCCCGATGCCGCGGCGGCGATGGAACAGACGGAACGCTTCTGGCACGACTGGTGCAAGTGCTGTACCTACCAGGGCGCGTGGGGGGAGCCGGTCAGGCGCTCGCTGATCACCATCAAGGCTCTGATCTATGGCCGCACCGGCGGTATCATCGCCGCCCCGACCACCTCGCTTCCCGAACAGGCCGGCGGCGCGCGCAACTGGGACTACCGCTACTGCTGGCTGCGCGACGCCACCTTCGTGCTCCTGATGATGATGTCGGCCGGCTACCGCGAAGAGGCCGAGGCCTGGACCGACTGGCTGCTGCGGGCCGTCGCGGGCTCCTCGCATCAGGTGCAGCCCCTCTACGGCGTGGCGGGAGAGAACTGGATCGGCGAGCGGGAGGCCGACCATCTCGCCGGCTTCAACGGCGCCCGCCCGGTACGCATCGGCAATGCCGCTTTCCGGCAGCGCCAGATCGATGTCTTCGGCGAGGTGATGGACGTCATGCACCACGCGCGCCGCTCCGACTTCTCGCTGCGCGAGGCCGACTGGACCCTCCAGACCTCGCTCGTGAACTATCTCGAGGAAATCTGGAATCAGCCCGACGAGGGCATCTGGGAGGTGCGCGGCGGCCCGCGCCACTTCGTCCACTCCAAGGTCATGGCCTGGGTCGCATTCGACCGCGCCGTCAAGGCGATCGAGGGCTTCGGCCTCGAAGGTCCCGTCGAACGCTGGTCGCGCATCCGCGACGAGATCCACGCGCAGGTCTGCGAGCGCGGCTTCGACGCCCGGCGCGGCGCCTTCGTCCAGTCCTACGGGTCGAAGGAACTGGACTCCTTCACCCTCCTCATCCCGCTGGTCGGCTTCCTGCCGGCCGACGACCCCAGGGTCACCGAAACGGTCCGCGCGATCGAGAAGGAACTCACCGTCGACGGCCTCGTGCTGCGCTACAGGAC
The DNA here is from genome assembly GCF_001889605.1 of Aquibium oceanicum. Lineage (NCBI taxonomy): Bacteria > Pseudomonadati > Pseudomonadota > Alphaproteobacteria > Hyphomicrobiales > Phyllobacteriaceae > Aquibium > Aquibium oceanicum. Next base: position 568,634 of record NZ_CP018171.1, read on the forward strand.
CGAGCACACCGACGACGGGCTGCCACCCGGCGAGGGCATGTTCCTCGCCTGCAGCTTCTGGATGGCCGACAACTACATCCTGCAGGGTCGTTACGCCGATGCGCGGAAGCTCTTCGAGCACCTTCTGTCGCTGCGCAACGATCTCGGCCTCTTGGCGGAGGAATACGATCCGCGCACGAAGATGCAGATGGGCAATTTCCCGCAGGCCCTGTCGCATCTGACGCTGGCAGCTACCGCGCTCAACCTCGACCATGCCTCGAGCCCCACCCGCGAGCGGTCCGAGGAAGGCAGCTAGCTCATCCGGTCGGCGGACGTGCCGCCCGGGGGTCGCCTCTCTGCTCGGCGACGTCCCCGCGCCCATGTCCGGCCGAGGCTCAAAGTGGGGTTTGCGAAGCCCGGCGCATTTGCGCAGACGCCATGACCCCCAGTCCGGACTCGCGCTCATGCGCCCGGCGACCGGCTGAGGCAAAGCGGCGTTCGCCCTATCCGGCCCGTACCTGGGAATCCGTAGGTCGTTGCCGCGTCAGGATCAGGGTCGGAGCGTCATGGTAGCGGGCCGCGATCGCGTTGCGGTAACCGAAGTACCGCGCCACCCGAAGCGAGGACTCGTGGTCCGGATGGATGATGCAGACGATCGTTTTCGAACGAAGCTGCGCGTCGCCCCAGGCGTGGATCGCAGCAAGGGCTTCGCGCGCCAGGCCTTGGCCGTGGAACTCCGGCCCGAGCAGCCATCCTGCTTCCGGCGTTCCGTCGAACGCGGGCTCGATGTCGCGTCGCAAATCGTGGAAGCCGGCCTCTCCCGCCAGCTGGCCGCTCGCCCGGTCCTCGATCGCCCAGAAGCCGAAGCCGAGCACCCGCCAGTGGCCGACCTGGCGCAGGAGCCGGATCCAGCTCTCTTCCCGCGTCAACGGCCGGCGGCTCGTATATCGCACCACGATCGGGTCCGCCCATAGAGTGGCATAGGCTTCGTGGTCGCGCGCCTCGAGCGCGCGCAGGATCAGCCGCTCCGTCTCGATCACGGGCGCGCAGGCGAATTCAGTTTCATCCATGATGGTATCCAGACGGAGAGGCCTTACTGCCCGGACCCGGCCCGCCCCGACAGCCGCTCCGCGACGAGCGCCGCTAGCTTGTCAGCGACGTCGCCCTTGGCCATCTCCGGCCACTCCTCGACGCCTGAGCGGGAGACGATCCGCACCCGGTTACGGTCGCCGCCCATGACGCCGCCCGGTCCGATGCCGCTTCCATGCGAGACGTCGTTGGCGACGATCAGGTCGGCGCCCTTGCGGTCGAGCTTGGCCTGGGCGTTGGCCAGGAGGTTCTCGGTCTCCGCCGCGAAGCCGATCACCAGCGCCGGCCGCTTCTCGTGATGGCCGACGGTGGCGAGGATGTCCGGGTTCTCCACCATCTGCAGCGCCGGAGGGCCTTCGCCCTTCACCTTCTTGATCTTCTCGCCGGCCGAATCCGCCGTCCGCCAGTCCGCCACCGCCGCGACGAAGATCGCGGCGTCCGCCGGCAGCAACGCCTCGACCGCGTCGCGCATCTGCCGCGCAGTCTCGACATGCACCGTCCCGACGCCGGCGGGATCAGAAATGTTGACCGGTCCCGACACGAGGTGCACGTCGGCTCCGAGAGCGGCGAGCGCGGCGGCGATCGCGTGCCCCTGCTTGCCCGACGAGCGGTTGGCGATGTAGCGCACCGGGTCGATCGGCTCGTGCGTCGGCCCCGAGGTCACGACGATCCTTTTGCCGGCAAGCGGCTTCAGTCGTCCGTCGAGCATGCCCTCGACCGCTGCCACGATCTCCAGCGGTTCGGCCATCCGCCCATCGCCGACCTCTCCGCTCTCCGCCATCTCGCCCCGCCCGGGACCGACCAGCGCGACGCCGTCGCCCTTCAGTGTTTCGAGGTTCCGCCGAGTCGCGGGGTGCGACCACATGCGCGGGTTCATGGCGGGTGCGATCAGCACGCGCTTGTCCGTCGCCATTAGCACCGTCGAGGCGAGGTCGTCGGCATGGCCGTTCGCCATCTTGGCCATCAGGTCGGCCGTCGCCGGCGCTACCACGATCAGGTCCGCCTCGCGCGACAGGCGGATGTGGCCGATGTCGTGCTCGTCCTGCCGGTCGAAGAGATCGGTGAAGACGTGATCGGCCGACAGCGCCCCGACCGACAGCGGGGTGACGAATTCCTGCGCCGCCCGCGTCATCACGCAGCGCACCCTCGCCCCCCGCTCGCGCAGCCGCCGGATCAGGTCGAGCGCCTTGTAGGCCGCGATCCCGCCGCCGACGATCAGAAGGATGCGCTTGTCGGAAAGGGTCATGGTGCCGGTCGCCTCGTCACGCCGGCTTCAATGCCGGTTCGATGTCGGTATGGATGAAATCGTTGCCCTTGAAAAGCAGGGGCAGGTTGCGCGTCCGGGCGAGGGCATAGGAGAAGCAGTCGCCCATGTTGAGCTTGGCCGGATGGCCCGAGCCCCTGCCGAACCGCGCATAAGCCTGGCGGCTGGCGGACAGTTGCTGCACGTCGAAGGGAACGATGACGGGGCCGATCAGGTCGAGCATCCTTTCCAGCCGTGCCGCGCCGTCGCGCAGCCGCTCCCCCGATGCGACACAGAACGCCTCGTGCACCGTCGCGGCGCTGATCTGCGCATTGACGTCCTCGTCGATGTAGCGCTTGAAACGGTCCGCGTCCGGTTCGGCGGCGAGGATCGCGATGAGCACCGAGCTGTCGAGGACGAAGCCGCTCACCGGAAGCTCTCGTCCCACATTTCGTCGGTGGTCCTCTTCTGGTCGAAGGGCTCATCTGGCGCGGCGCCGAGTTTCGTCAGTTCGTCGAAGATTGACGTCTTGCGCCGGGTGGCGCGGTTCACGCTCTCGGCCAGCCGCTCGCGGGCCTCCTGTTCCATCGACACGCCGCGCTCGGCCGCAAGCCGCCGCAGGCTGTGCTTCACTTCCGGATCGAGATTGCGGATCGTCAGGTTGGACATGGGATCGCTCCACCAGTCATGACGTCAATGTATGCATTGCATGCAATGCGGTCAACGCAATCACGCCACCTGCCAGGCGATCCACACCAGCGCCAGCGCGATCACCCACAGCGCCACCCGCCCGGACCGCGTGTGCCGCGCCTCCGCCTTGCCGATCGCGCGCGCGGTCTCATCGTCGAAGCGCAACCCGTGCTCCGCCATGGCGTCGATCTCCCGCGACAGCCGTTCGGCGCGCGCGGCGAGTTCCGGCGCCTGGCGGGCGAGAGCCACCATCGCGCTCACCCCGTCGCGCGCGTCGGTCAGCAGGCCGCGCGGTCCGAGATTGGCCGCGATCCAGTCGCCCACCACCGGCTCGGCGGTCTTCCACATGTTGAAATGCGGGTCGAGCGAGCGCGACACGCCTTCCACCACCACCATCGTCTTCTGCAAGAGCACCAGCTCCGGCCGAGCGGCCATGTCGAAGAGTTCCGTCACCTCGAAGAGCAGCGTCAGGAGCTTGGCCATGGAGATCGTCTCGGCCGGCTGGCCGTGGATCGGCTCGCCGATCGCCCGGATCGCCTGCGCGAAGGCGGCGACGTCGTGTTTCGCCGGCACGTAGCCCGCCTCGAAATGCACCTCCGCCACGCGCCGGTAGTCGCGCATGATGAAGCCGTAGAGGATCTCGGCCAGGAACCGGCGCTCCTTCTTGCCGAGCCGGCCGGTGATGCCGAAATCGACCGCCACGATCGTCCCGTCCGCCTCCACGAACAGGTTGCCGGGGTGCATGTCGCCGTGGAAGAACCCGTCGCGCAGCGTGTGGCGCAGGAAATTCTGGATCAGGTTGGCGGCGAGCGCCGGCAGGTCGTGCCCCGCCTCGCGCAGCCCCTCGATGTTCGACATCTTGACGCCGTCGATCCATTCCAGCGTCAGCACGTCGCGCCCGGTGCGCTCCCAGTCCACCGTCGGCACGCGGAAGCCCGGATCGTCCCGGGTGTTCTCCGCGATCTCGGAAAGCGCCGCCGCCTCCAACCGCAGGTCCATTTCGATCTTGGTCGTCTGCGCCAGCGTCTCCGTCACCTGCACCGGCCGCAACCGGCGGGTCGCGGGGATGAAGCGTTCCTGCAAGCGCGCGGCGACGAAATAGCTCTCGAGGTCATGAAAGAAGCGCCGGCGCACCCCCGGACGGATAACCTTCACCGCGACGCGGCGTCCGCTCTCGGGAAGCGTGGCGGGATGCACCTGCGCGATCGACGCGGCCGCCACTGGCTCGCCGAGTGTCTCGAAAAGTTCCCTGACCGGCCGACCGAGCGAGTCCTGCACGGCAGCCACGGACTGGGCCTGCGGGAACTTCTCCATCCGGTCTTGCAGATTGGCGAGATCGAGCGCGATCTCGGTGCCCACAACGTCCGGGCGGGTAGCGAGGAACTGGCCGAGCTTGACGTAGGACGGGCCGAGCCGGGTTGCCGCTTTGGCGAAGCGCTCCGAGCGGTCGCGCCCGGCCGAGCGGCGGCGCGCCATAAGCCGCGCCACGCGCCACGCGGTCTTCGGCGGACCGGTCAGCTGGTCGCCCGGCAAGGCTGCCACCACGCCCTCGCGAACCATGATCCAGCCGGCCCGGGCGAGGCGGAAATAGGCGCCGACGGTGGTCATCGGATCAGGGCCTTCAAAGCTTCCAGCCGGAGTGGACCGCCGCGATGCCGGCCGAATGGTTGCGGTAGGTCACCCGTTCGAACCCCGCAGCCTCGACCATCCTGGCGAAGTCGTCCTGGTTGGGAAACTTGCGGATCGATTCCACCAGATAGCGGTAGGAATCGGCATCGCCCGTCACCGCCTTGCCGATCGCGGGGATGGCGTTGAACGACCACGCCTCGTAGGCCCGGTCCAGCATCGGCAGGTCGACGTCCGAGAACTCCAGGCACAGGAACCGCCCGCCCGGCTTCAGCACCCGGTAGGCCTCCGAAAGCGCCCGGTCGATCTTAGGCACGTTCCTGATGCCGAAGGCGATGGTGTAGGCGTCGAAGCTGTCGTCGGGAAACGGCAGTTCCTCTGCATTCGCCTCCACGAAGCCGACATTGTCGGCAAGCCCGCGCTTCTCGGCCCGCTCGCGTCCGACCGCCAGCATGGACCCGTTGATGTCCAGCACCGTCACCTTTGCGTGATGACCGGATGCCTCGACGATGCGGAAGGCGATGTCGCCTGTGCCGCCCGCCACGTCGAGGCTCGTCCAGCCGGCGCGCTTCGGCGGGTTCAGCCACGATACCATGGCATCCTTCCACAGCCGGTGCAGCCCGCCCGACATCAGGTCGTTCATCAGGTCGTAGCGCTTGGCCACCTTGTGGAAGACCTCGTCCACGAGCGGCTGCTTCTCACCGGCGGGAACGCTGCGAAAGCCGAAGGAGTTTTCCATTCCGCCGCGCGCGGTCGTTCTTGGTTCTGTCATCTGGTCATCCGTCGAATGCGCCGGGACCATAGCCGATGCGGCTGGCCGGCGCTATTGTTGTGGACGCGGTGAACCGCCGCGCCGAATTGAGAACGAAGAAGGAAACAAAATGGTCCTCAAGGCGGAGATTCACTGTCACATCGAAGGTGCCGCCTCGCCGGACCTCGTCGTGAAACAGGCGCAGAAATACGGCGCCGACGTGTCCGGCTTCATCCGCGACGGCGCCTTCGTCTGGGACGATTTCACCAGCTTCCTCGCCGCCTACGACCAGTCGGCCGATCTCTTCCGCGACGAGGGCGACTATGCCCGCCTCGCCGAGACCTATCTTTCCAGCCTGGCCCGCGACGGCGCGATCTATTCGGAATTCTTTACCTCGCCGGATCACGCCGAGCGCGCCGGTCTTTCGGCCGCCGCCTACACAGCGGGCCTCGCCGAAGGCATGCGCCGCGCTCGGGCGAAGACCGGCATCGAGAGCCGCATGATCGTCACGGGCGTGCGCCATTTCGGCGTCGAGTCGGTGGAAAAGGCGGCCCGCTTCGCCGCCCGCTGCGGCGAGCCTCTGGTCACCGGCTTCGGCATGGCGGGCGAGGAGCGCTTCGGCGATCCGGAGGACTACGTCCGCGCCTTCGAGATCGCCCGCGAGGCGGGGCTGGGCATCACCGTCCATGCCGGCGAGTTCGGCGGCTGGGAGAGCGTGCAGTCCGCCCTCGACCATTTCAGGCCCACCCGCATCGGCCACGGCGTGCGCGCCATCGAGAACCCGGACCTCGTCTCCCGGATCGCCGACGAGGGCGTGGTGCTGGAATGCTGCCCCGGCTCCAACGTCGCGCTGCGCGTCTTCGAAAGCTTCGAAAACCATCCCTTCCCGAAGCTGCGCGCCGCCGGCTGCAAGGTAACGCTCAATTCCGACGATCCGCCCTATTTCTGGACCACCCTGAAACACGAATACGAGATCGCGCGCGAGCATTTCGGCATGGACGACAAGGCCCTGACCTCCGTCACCCGCACCGCCATCGAGGCCGCCTATGTCGACAAGAAGACGAAGGCGTCGCTCCTCGCCCGGCTGGACGGCGCCAAGCGCTAGCGCCTTTCGGATCGGCTCCGCAGGGAACATTCCATCCGTGTCGGGATTGAAGGCGGGACGCGCTTCGCGCTCGCTCACCCAGCCCCCGCGCAAGGAATGCTCCCATGAAAACCGACCTGACGGTCAACGGCCGGACAAGAACCATCGAAGCCGACCCGCGCACCACCCTGCTCGATGCGCTTCGCATCCATCTTGGTCTTCCCGGCACGAAAAAGGGCTGCGACCACGGCCAATGCGGCGCCTGCACGGTGATCGTGGAAGGGCGGCGCATCAACTCCTGCCTCTCGCTCGCTTGCATGCACGAGGGCGACGACGTCGTGACCATCGAGGGCCTCGGCACGCCCGGCGCGCTGTCGGATCTCCAGAAGGCCTTCGTCGAGCACGACGGCTTCCAGTGCGGCTTCTGCACCCCCGGCCAGATTTGCTCGGCCACCGCCATGCTCGCCGAATTCGAAGCCGGTTGGCCGAGCCACGTCACCGGCGACGTCGCTGCCGATCCGGAGTTCTCCGTTGAGGAGATCGCGGAGCGCATGAGCGGCAATCTGTGCCGCTGCTCAGCCCATCCCAACATCGTCGATGCGATCCTTGACGCGGCCGGAAGGGCGCGCTCATGACCCCGTTCGACTATTCCCGCGCCGCAACTCCGGCCGAGGCCGCTCGGCTCGGCAGCGAAGGCGCGACCTTCATCGCCGGCGGCACCAATCTCCTCGACCTGATGAAGCTCGAAGTGATGACCCCCGACCGCCTGGTCGACATCAACCGGCTGGATCTCGGCGGGATCGAGGAAACGCAGGATGGAGGCCTGAGGATCGGTGCGCTGGTGCGCAACAGCGATCTCGCCGCCGACCGCCGCGTGCGCGATGCCTATCCCGTGCTCGCGGAAGCGCTGCTCGCCGGCGCCAGCGGCCAGCTCCGCAACAAGGCGACGACCGGCGGCAACCTCCTGCAGCGCACCCGCTGCTACTATTTTTACGACACCGCGATGCCCTGCAACAAGCGGGAGCCCGGCTCCGGATGCCAGGCCCTCGGCGGGGTCACCCGCCTGCACGCGATCTTCGGCGCCAGCGAACACTGTATAGCCACCCACCCCAGCGACATGGCGGTGGTCATGCGTGCGCTCGACGCAATGGTCGAGATCCGCTCGGCCGGCGACGAAGTGCGCCAGGTTCCGATCGGAGACTTCTACCGGCTGCCAGGCGATACGCCGCAGATCGAGAACGTGCTGGAGCCCGGCGACCTGATAACTGCGGTCGTGCTGCCGTCGCCTCGCGCCGGACGTCAGACCTACCGCAAGGTGCGCGACCGGGCCTCCTATGCCTTCGCGCTGGTCTCGGTGGCCGGCGTCCTCGACGTCGAGGACGGCCGCATCATGCGTCCGGCATTCGCCTTCGGCGGCGTCGCCCACATGCCGTGGCGCAACGCGGAGTTCGAAGCGATGCTCGATGGCCAGCCGTTGTCGTCGGACCTCTTCGACCGCGCGACCGCGCACCTTGTCGCCGACGCGAAGCCGCAGGACGGCAACGCCTTCAAGGTCCCGCTCCTGAAACGCACGCTGCGCGCCGTCCTGCGCGAACTGACGGAGGGCTGACCCATGACCCTGCACATCAAGATGGACGACAAGGTCGATGCCGATCGGCTGGAGGAGATGGTCCAGGGCGTCGTCGGCGAGCCCCTCGACCGGCCGGACGGTCCGCTCAAGGTGTCGGGCATGGCGCCCTACGCGATGGACGCGCTGCCCGATGGAAGCCTTTTCGGCGTACTCGTTCGCTCCACCGTGCCGGCCGGGCGGATGACAGGCGCCGACTCCGACGCGATAGAGGCGTTGCCGGGAATACGCGCGGTCGTCATCGACGATCGCTTCCTGCGCAATCCGGCGCAGGGCATGGCCGGCGCCGCGCCGGTCCAGGATCCCCACGCGATCGCATATTTCGGACAGCCGGTCGCGCTTGTCGTCGGGGAGACCTTCGAGCAGGCGCGCCACGGCGCGCTGATGCTCGGCCTGACGCTGGAATCCGACCGGGACGTCGTGGTCGCACCGGATTCTCCTGGCGTTGAGATCGAGACGCCCGAGAAGAAGCAGCAGTCCAGCGGCGATCTAGCCAAGGCGATGCGCGAGGCCGCCCACACGGTCGACGGGACCTACACGACACCCTCGCATGTGAGCGCCGCCATGGAGCCGCATGCCGCGATCGCCCGGTGGGACGGCGACGACGTCGTCCTGCGGGGCAGCTACCAGATGCTGCGCTTCAACCGTGCGGAACTGGCGGATTCGCTCGGCATCGACGAGAAACACGTACGCATCCTGTCGCCTTATGTCGGCGGCGGCTTCGGCTCCAAGCTCGGCATCGCGCCGGAGGCCGTCGCGGCCGCCATTGCCTCGAAGAAGCTCGGCGCGCCGGTCGCGGTGGCGATGAGCCGCCAGCAGGTCTTCGAGACCGTCATGCGCCGCTCCGAGACGAGCCAGCGCATCCGTCTCGCCGCCGACGCCGAAGGGCGGCTGACCGGCATCGGCCACGAGGCACTGGTCTCGAACCTGCCGGACGAAAAGTTCTCCGAGCCGGTCACCCAGGCAACCCCCTTCCTCTATCGCGGAAAAAACCGCGTGATCGGCCATCGCATCGCGCGCCTCCACCGCACTTGCGCCGGCTCCGTTCGCGCGCCCGGCGAAGCCGTCGGCGTCACCATGCTCGAGATCGCCATGGACGAACTCGCGGTGGCGAGCGGTATCGATCCGGTGGAATTGCGCCTGCGCAACATCCCCGACGAGGACCCGACCCAAGGCATCCCGTTCTCCTCCAACAAGCTCGCCGAGGCGCTGCGCATGGGGGCGGACAAGTTCGGCTGGGACCGCCGCAGTGCCGAGCCCGGCAGTGTGCGCGACGGCGAATGGCTGGTCGGCATGGGCATGGCCTCGGCCGTACGCGTCAACATGCTGATCGAAGCCAAGGCTCGCGTCACGCTGACATCGGACGGACGCGCCCGCGTCGAGACCGACATGACGGACATCGGCACCGGCACATACGCGATCCTGACCCAGGTCGCCGCCGAAATGCTCGGGCTTCCGGTCGAAAGCGTCGAAACGCGGCTCGGCGACACTGACCTTCCACCCGGCTCAGGCTCTGGCGGCTCCTTCGGCGCGGCCTCCAACGGCACCGCCGTGTTCCTGGCCTGCGAGGAGATCCGCCGCAGACTGTGCGACAGGCTTGGCTGCGAGCCCGGGGATCTGACGCTGAAGGACGGAAAGGCGATCACCGGCAACCGGAGCATCCCGCTCGCCGAAGTGCTGGCCGGCGAGACGATCGTTGCCGAAGGCCACGCCGAACCGGGCGAGGCGGAAGACAAGGTGCGGCAGGCGACGTTCGGCAGCTATTTCGCCGAGGTCGGCGTCAATTCGGTTACCGGCGAGACGCGGGTCCGGCGCATGCTCGGCGTCTTCTCGGCCGGGCGCATCCTCAACGCCAAGACGGCCCGCTCCCAGTGCTTGGGCGGCATGACTTTCGGCATCGGAATGGCGCTGACCGAGGAGATCTTCCACGACCCGCGCGACGGCCACATCGTCAACCGCGATTTCGCCGAGTACCACCTGCCGGTCAACGCGGACGTTCCGCAGATCGACGTGGTGCTGCTCGAAGAGCGCGACGCCTGGGCGAACCCGCTCCAGGCCAAGGGCATCGGCGAACTCGGCATCTGCGGGGCGGCGGCAGCGGTCGTCAATGCCATCCACAATTCATGCGGCGTGCGAGTGCGCGATCTTCCGGCCACCCTCGACAAGGTGATCGAAGGGCTGGAGCTCCAGGGGAGGTAAGCAGCCGTCCGGGGCGAACTTTAATCGGGAGTATCGGCGCTGCCGCGTTTCCCCTGCCGCGTCGATGCGGTAAGGGACGATGTTAGGCGTACGCGCACGATCCGAAGGAGCCCCGCACGATGAACGGCGTCACCGTGGTCAGTCACCCGCTTGTGCAGCACAAGCTCACGATCATGCGCAAGAAGGAGACGTCCACCGCCGGGTTCCGCCGCCTGCTGCGCGAGATATCCCTGCTGCTGGGATACGAGGTCACGCGTGAGCTGGAGCTGACGACCACGGAGATCGAAACGCCGCTCCAGACCATGCAGGCGCCGACGCTGGAGGGCAAGAAGCTGGTCTTCGCCTCTGTCCTGCGCGCCGGCAACGGGCTGCTCGAAGGCCTGCTCGACCTTGTGCCCGCCGCGCGTGTCGCCCATGTCGGCCTCTACCGCGACCACGACACGCTGGAAGCGATCGAATACTTCTTCAAGGCGCCGAGCGACCTCGCCGACCGGCTGGTGATCGTCGTCGATCCGATGCTGGCGACCGCCAACTCGGCCATCTCCGCGGTCGAGAAGCTCAAGCAGCGCGGCGCGACGAACCTGCGCTTCCTCTGCCTGCTCGCCGCACCGGAAGGCATCGAGCGCTTCACCAAGGCCCATCCCGACGTGCCGATCTTCACCGCGTCCATCGACGAGCGGCTGAACGAGAAGGGCTACATCGTGCCGGGTCTCGGCGATGCCGGCGACCGCATGTACGGCACCAAGTAGGCCGTTCAGGATTCGCTAACCACCGCCGTCGAAACGGCTTTGCGGCGCGCCCCGGCGCCCTCCGCTTAAGTTGCCTTCAACGGCTTTGACGCCATGATCGCCGCTCCTGAAAGGTGGATCATGACGCGCAAGCTGCTTGCACTCAGTGTCTCGGCCGGAATGGCGGCATCCGTGCCGCTGCTCTACCAGGCCAATCCCAACCTGTTCCACGACCTCGCCGCCGTGGGACTGACGCAGATCACCCCCGCCCCCGAGGAGGAGCGGCCGATCCCGGTCGTCAATCTTGCCGCCGTGCCGAGCCAGAAGCAGCTTACCGGCCGCCGCGTAGAACTGACGATGGGCTCGCGCGGCCACTTCACCGGCGAGTTCAAGATCAACGGCCGCCGCGTCGACGCGATGATCGATACCGGGGCGACGCTGGTCGCCTTCAACGAAGCCACGGCGCGCAAGGCCGGGATCAAGCTTTCTGCCGACGATTTCCGCTACCGGATCGAGACGGCGAACGGCGTCGCGCTCGCCGCCTCCGCCGATCTGGAATCCCTCGAGATCGGCCGCATCCGCGTCGAAGGTGTCAAGGCGGTGGTGCTGAAGGACCACGCGCTCAACGACATCCTCATCGGAATGAGCTTCCTGAACCGGCTCTCGAAGGTCGAGGTCGAGAACGGGGCGATGCTGCTGGAGCAGTAGGTCCGCCGCCGCAACCGCTGCAATTTATTGCGGCGCGCCGACATGGCGCAGCACCGGCTTGCCGGGGGAAGGCCGCTTTTCGCCCACCGCGTAGGCCTCGCGCACCGCCGCGATCGCCGCCTCCGCCGCCGCGTCGTCGCGCGCATGCACCATCGCCAGCGGAGCGTCGGGACCGACCTCGCCGCAGACCGGCGCCAGGTCGCTCAGACCCACAGCATGATCGATCGCGTCACCGGGTCTGGTCCGGCCGCCGCCCAGCGCCACGACAGCGACGCCGATGCCGCGCGTGTCGATCGCCGTCACGAACCCGCTCCCCGGCGCCGGCACCGCCTTCACGACCGGTGCCGCCGGCAGGTGCGCGCGGCAATCCTCCACGAAATTCGCCGGCCCGCCGAGGCTCGCTACCATCCGCCCGAACACTTCGGCCGCATTGCCGCCGTCGAGTGCCGCGCGCGCGGAAGCCTCGCCCTCCTGCCGCGAACCCGCGAGCCCGGCCGAAACCAGCATCTCGGAGGCGAGCGCGAGCGTCACCTCCTCCAGGCGCGGGTCGCGGGCGCGTCCGGTCAGGAAGTCGACCGCGTTGATCACCTCCAGCGCGTTGCCGGCCGCCGAGGCCAGCGGCTGGTTCATGTCGGTCAGCAGCGCCGTCGTGGCGAGCCCGGCGCCGTTGGCGACCTCCACCAGGCTCGTCGCCAGCGCCACCGCGTCGCGGCCTTTGGCCATGAAGGCGCCGTTGCCCGACTTGACGTCGAGCACCAGCCCCTTGAGGCCGGCCGCGAGCTTCTTCGACAGGATCGAGGCGGTGATCAGCGGGATCGATTCCACCGTCGCGGTGACGTCGCGGATCGCATAGAAGGGCTTGTCGGCCGGTGCGAGGTTGCCGGTCTGCCCGATGATGGCGCAGCCCACCTCCCGCACCGTCCGGCCGAAGAGGTCGTTCCCCGGCTGGCTGGTGTAGCCTGGGATCGAGTCCATCTTGTCCAGCGTGCCGCCGGTATGCCCAAGCCCGCGACCGGAGATCATCGGCACATAGGCGCCGCAGGCCGCCACGATCGGCGCCAGCATCAGCGAGACGTTGTCGCCCACCCCGCCGGTCGAATGCTTGTCGACGATCGGCCCGTCGAGGTCGTCCCACGACAGCACGTCGCCCGAATCGCGCATGGCGAGCGTCAGCGCCACCGCCTCCTCGCGGCTCATGCCGTTGAAGAACACCGCCATGGCGAGCGCCGCCACCTGCCCCTCGGTGACGCTCTCGTCCGCCAGCCCCTTCACGAAGAAGCCGATCTCGTCCGGCGTCAGCGCCTTCCCGTCGCGCTTCCTGCGGATGATTTCCTGAGGGAGCACGTCACACCCCGAACGGTGTCCAGATCGACTTGATGCGCGTCGCCCGGAACAGGAACTCCTCGCCCTGGCCTTGGCCCTGGCCCCCGTCGTACCAGTCGCGCGCCTTGCCGTTGTTCACCCACGTGGCCTTCAGATTGCCCGCCGACTCGCGTTCCACCATCGCGGACCCCTCCGCCGAACCGAAATACCAGCAGGCGGCGATGTCGTCGTGCTTCGCCATCACGCTTGCCAACTGGTCACGGTCGCCGGTGACGATGTTGACCACGCCGCCCGGCACGTCCGACGTGTCGAGCACTTGGTAGAGGTCGCAGGCCGCCAGCGGATGGTGCTGCGAAGGCGTGACGACGACCCGGTTGCCCACGGCGATCGCCGGCGCGACCAGCGACACGAAACCGAGCAGCGGCGCCTCGTCGGGACAGGATATGCCGATCACCTCAAACGGCTCCGGCAGCGCCAGCGCCAGCATGCGGGCCTGCGGCGCGCGCACGCGGCCGTCATACTTGTCGGCGCGAGACGCGTAATGGATGATCCGCGCCACCGAAGCCGCCACTTCGCGGCCCGCCTGCTTTTGCGACGCGCCCGTCATCTGCGCGATCCGCGCGGCGAACTCCTCCGATCGCAGTTCGAGGTTCTCGGCCAGGAACCACAGCACCTGCGCGCGCGCATGCCCGGTCATGTCCGACCAGGCGTCCGCCTTGCGCGCCGCCTCCACCGCGTTGCGGATGTCCTTGCGGTTGCCGTAGCCCGCCTCGGTGATCAGCCGCCCCTTGGCGTCGACCACGGGATAGGAGTAGCCCGAATCCGGCCGCGCCTGCTTGCCGCCGACATAGAGCTTTACCGTGCGGTCGAGGCTCGCGCGCGCGCCGCCCGGTCCGGCGTCGTCGTCGACCGGGACCGGCGCCGGCAGCGGCGTCGCGGCGGGGGCAGCCTTCGCCTTCTTTTCCCAGGCAGGCACCAGATATTCGAGCATGCCCTCGCGGCCGCCCTCGCGCCCGAAGCCGCTCTCCTTATAGCCGCCGAAGCCCACCGCCGCGTCGAACAGGTTGGTCGAGTTGATCCACACCACGCCGGCTTTCACCTTGCGCGCCGCGTCGAAGGCGACGTCGAGGTTCTGCGACCAGATCGACGCCGCAAGCCCATAGCGGCTGTTGTTGGCGAGCGTCACGGCCTCGCCCGGCGTGCGGAACGTCATCGAGACCAGCACCGGCCCGAAGATTTCCTCCTGCGCCAGGCTCGATGCCGGCGACACGCCGGTGAACAGGCTCGGCGGATAGAAGCAACCCTTTTCCATCGCCTTGGTGAAGTCGTCGTTGGCCCAGGACGGCTGCCAGAGGCTCGCCCCTTCCTTCACCCCGGCCTCGACCTTGGCCCGGATCGAGGCGATCTGCACCGGCGCCACCACCGCGCCGATGTCGGTCGACTTGTCGAGCGGCGGACCGACCCGAAGCGTCTCCATGCGCGCCTTCAGCTTGGCATGGAATTTTTCCGCGATGCCTTCCTGAACGATGGCGCGCGAACCGGCGCAGCACACCTCGCCCTGGTTGAACCAGATCGCATCGACCACGCCCTCGACCGCGGCGTCGATATCGGCCGTGTCGAAGACGATGAAGGGCGACTTGCCGCCGAGTTCGAGCGACAGCTTCTTGCCGGTCCCCGCCGTCTGGCGCCGCAGGATGCGGCCCACCTCGGTCGAGCCGGTGAAGGCGAGCTTCGCCAGCCCATCGTGTCCGGCCACCAGTGCGCCGGTCTTGCCGCCGCCGTTGACCAGGTTGAACACGCCCGCCGGCAGTCCCGCCTCGGCGCAGATCTCGGCGAAGGCGATCGCGGTCAGCGGCGTATGCTCGGCCGATTTCAGCACCATGGTGCAGCCCGCCGCCAGCGCCGGCGCCACCTTCCAGGCCAGCATCAGCAGCGGAAAATTCCACGGGATGATCTGCCCGCACACGCCTGCCGGCACATGGTCGGGAAACTCCTCGTCGCGCAACTCCGCCCAGCCGGCGTGGTGGTAGAAATGCCGCGCCACCAGCGGCACGTCGATGTCGCGCGTCTCGCGGATCGGCTTGCCGTTGTCCAGGCTCTCCAGCACGGCGAGAAACCGCGCATGCTTCTGAACCTGCCGCGCGATGGCGTAGAGATGCCGCGCCCGCTCGGTCCCGGTCAGGCCCGACCACTTGGCGAAGGCCGACGTCGCGGCCTTCACGGCGGCGTCGACCTCCTTCTCGCCGGCCTCTGCCACGTCGGCCAGCTTCTCGCCGTCCGCCGGGTTGTTGACCGCGAAGGTCTCCTTGCCGGGCTTCGTCAGCTTGCCGTCGATGAACTGGCCGAACCGCCCGCCGTGGCGCGCCAGCCAGGCGCGGACATGGCCGTCCTCCTCGGGTGCCGGACCGTATTCCATTGTGTCGAGGATGTTCACGATCTCGTTCATGCTCACGCCATCCCGTGCCGGTCGGCGGACGAATAGCGCCCGGTGACGAAGTGCTCGATCTGCCGCTCGATGTCGGTCAACAGCCCGCTGGCCCCGAAGCGGAAGAGCTCCGGCTCCAGCCAGTCGCGCCCGAGTTCCTCCTTCATCAGGAACAGCCAGGTGAGCGCGTCCTTCGCCGCACGGATGCCGCCGGCCGGCTTGAAGCCGACGCGCAGTCCCGAAAGCGCCAGATAGTCGCGGATCGCCCGCACCATCACGAGGCTGACCGGCAGGGTCGCGTTGACACCCTCCATGCCCGTCGAGGTCTTGATGAAGTCGGAGCCGGCCATCATCGTCACCATCGAGGCGCGGTAGACGTTGGTCAGCGTCTTCAACTCGCCCGTGGCCAGGATCGCCTTCATGTGCGCTTCGCCGCAGGCCTCGCGCATGCGGCGCGTCTCGTCGTAGAGCGCCTGCCAGTTGCCGGTCAGCACATGGGCGCGGGTGATGACGATGTCGATCTCCTGCGCGCCCTCCGCGACCGCGTAGCGGATTTCGGCCAGCCGCTGCTCGAACGGCGTGAGGCCGGCGGGAAAGCCGGTCGCCACCGAGGCGACGGGAATGCCGCTGCCGTCGAGCGCCTTTACCGCCGTGCGCACCATGGACGGATAGACGCAGACCGCGCCCGTCGTCAGCCGCCGCCCGGTCAGCCCCAGCGCCTCGACGAGATCGTCGCGCAGCGGATGGCGCGCCTTGGCGCAGAGCCGCTCGACGCGGCCGGGCGTATCGTCACCGGTCAGTGTCGTCAGGTCGATGCACTGGATCGCCTTGACCAGCCATGCCGCCTGCCACTGCTTCTTCACGGTGCGCCGCGTGCCGATGGTCGCGGCGCGGCGTTCGGCGGCCGACAGGTTCACCTCGGCGGCGTCGAACCAGTCGGCGTTGAGCGGCGTCCCGTCGTTGCGCGCGTGCGGCTGGTGAAGCTTCACCGGCCCGGCCGCCGCGGCGACGGGCTCTCCGGTTCTCATGTTCATCAAAGGTCTCCGATCGCCTTGCGCAGGATCGTGGCGAGGCGGGCGCCGCCTTGCGGCGCCATGTCCTTCGTCTCCTGATGCGACAGTTCCGCGCCGGTCATGCCGGCGGCGAGGTTGGTGATGACCGAACAGGCGGCGACGCGCAGGCCGAGGAAGCGGCCGAGGATCACCTCCGGCACGGTCGACATGCCCACCGCGTCGGCGCCGAAAGTGCGCGCCATGCGGATTTCGGCCGGCGTCTCGAAGGAGGGGCCCGAAAACCACATGTAGACGCCCTGGTTCAGCGGCGTGTCGGTGTCCGCCGCGGCCTTTTCCAGCGCGCCGCGCATGTCGGCGTCGTACGCGCCGGTCAGGCCGACGAAGCGCCGGTCGGTCGGCTCCCCGAACAGGGGATTCGAGCCCGAGAAATTGATGTGATCTGTTATCAGCATCACCGAACCCGGCCCCATTTCGGGGCGCAGCGATCCGGCGGCGTTGGTCAGCATCAGTTTCCTGATCCCCACGCCGGCCAGCGCCTCCAGCGCCGGGCGCATGGCGGCCGCGTTGCCGTGCTCGTAGTAGTGGGAGCGTCCCGCCAGCATCAGCACCGGCACGCCCGAAAACAATCCGCCGACGATCTCGCCCGCATGGCCAGAGACTCCGCTCTTCGGAAAGCCTGGCAGATCGCCGTATAGCACCCGCACCGGGTCCGAAACCTCCTCGACCAGGCCGCCAAGTCCCGATCCGAGCACGAGCGCGATCTCGGGCGCCAGCCCGTTCAGCTTCTCGACGAGATGGTCGACCGCGGTCTTCATGTCAGCCGGGTCCTCATTTCAGGATGTCTCCCTGGAAACCGAGCGGCAACATGGCGCCCAGCGTCGTGGTTTTGACTATACCCTGCTCGTTGCACAAATGCAGCCTCGTCTCCGGCCGGGCGAACTCCGCAAGCCGCTGGCGGCAACCGCCGCAAGGCGTTACCTGCGCCATGCGCTCCGCCACCACCGCCACCTCGGCGATCTCGCCGCCTCCATCCATGATGAAATGGGCGAGTGCCGTCGTCTCCGCGCACCAGCCTTCCGGATAGGACGCGACCTCGATGTTGGCGCCCGCGAACACCCGGCCGTCGCTGGTACGGATGGCGGCCCCGACCGGAAACTTCGAATAAGGAGCATAGGCCTTGGCCATCGCCGCCCTGGCGGCTTCGAAGAGGTCGTGGGATGGCGAAGTGGACATTGGATCTTTCCGGTCATGGGCAATAGGCAGTCGGCAGTCGGCAGTAGGCAGTAGCAGAAAGGGCATAGTCCTCGAGAGCTACGAGCATGCTTGCGCCAGTAGCGAACCTGCGGTTCGTTCCGACTGCCGACTGCCGACTGCCGACTGCCGACTGCCGACTGCCGACTGCCGACTGCCGACTGCCGCTCTATCTCTCCTTCACATACGCCACCCCGCCTGCCTTCGGCGGGATCGCCCTTCCGATGAACCCCGCAAGAAGGATCACGGTGAGGATGTAGGGCAGGGCCTGCATGAGTTGCACCGGCACGCGGCCGATCAGCGGGAATTCCGTTCCCTGGTAGCGGATGGCGAAGGCGTCGAGGAAGCCGAACAGGAGGCAGGCGAACATGGCGTTCACCGGTTTCCACTTGGCGAAGATCAGCGCCGCCAGCGCGATGAAGCCGCGCCCCGCCGTCATGTCCTTCACGAAGCCGGCATTCATGGCGAGCGCCAGATAGGTGCCGGCGAAACCGGTCAGCACGCCGGTGATCATCACCGCGCGGTAGCGCAGCCAGGTCACCGAGATGCCGGCCGTGTCGACGGCGGCCGGGTTCTCGCCGACGGCGCGCAGGCGCAGCCCGAAGCGGCTGCGGAACAGCACCCACCAGGTGAACGGCACCATGAAGAAGGCGAAGTAGGCGAGCAGCGAGTGCCCCGAGATGATGTCGGAATAGATCGGCCCCAGCACCGGCACGCCGCGCACCGCCTCTGCGCCGGGAAGATCGATCGCCCCGAAGCGCCCTTCCGGCGGAAGGGAGGGCGTTCGTCCGCCCTGGTGGAACCAGCCCTGGCCCAGGATGACGGTGGCCCCCGCTGCGATGAAGTTGATCGCCACGCCCGACACGATCTGGTTGCCGCGGTTGGTGATGGAGGCGAAGCCGTGCACCAGCGCCAGCATGCCCGAGACGAGGATCGCCACGCCGAGCCCCATCCAGGCGGACCCGCTGACCGCCGCCGCCGCGCCCGCGGCGAAGGCGCCGGCGAGCATCTTGCCCTCGAGCCCGATGTCGAATATGCCGGACCGCTCCGAATAGAGCCCCGCCAGGCAGGCGAGCAGCAGCGGCACCGATAGCCGGATGGTGGCGTCGAGAAGCTGGACGATCGTATCCATCTCAGGTCCCCTCCCGCCCTGCCGTGCCCATGCCCATCGAGCGCGGGCTCAGGCTCGCGAACGCCGCCTGCACGGCGGGCCGGAACATGTGCTCCAGCGCGCCGGCGAACAGGATCACCAGTCCCTGGATGATGACGATCATGTCGCGCGAGATGTTGGGCATGACGAAGGAGATTTCCGCCCCGCCCTGGTAGAGCATGCCGAACAGGATCGCCGCCGGCACGATGCCGGCCGGGTGCGAGCGTCCCATCAGCGCCACCGCGATCCCGACGAAGCCGGCACCGGTGACGAAGTCGAGCTGCAACCGGTGCTGGTCGCCCATGACGGGGTTCAGCGCCATCATGCCGGCCAGGCCGCCGGAGATCATCATGGTGATGACGATGATGCGTGCCTCGCCGATGCCGGCGTAGCGTGCCGCCTTCGGGCTGAAGCCCATGGTGCGGATCTCGTAGCCCAGCCTGGTGCGCCAGATCAGCGCCCACACCGCCACGGCCATCACCAGCGCAAGCAGGAAGGAGAGGTTGAGCGGCGTCGAGCGGATCGTCGCGCCGAACATTTCCAGCAGCCAGTCGAGCTTGGGCAGGTGCGCGTCGGCCGCGAAGGTGCGCGTCTGCGGCGCCATTGAGTTCAGCGGCTTCAGCGGGCCGACCAGCAGGTAGACCATCAGGCTGGCCGCGATGAAGTTGAACATGATCGTCGTGATGACGATGTGGCTGCCGCGCTTGGCCTGCAGATAGGCCGGGATCATCGCCCAGAAGGCGCCGATCGCAGCGCTGCCGATGATCGCCAGCGGAAAGTTGATCCACCAGGGAAACACCGAGTCGAAGCCGAGGCACACCAGCGCCACCCCCAGCCCGCCGACATAGGCCTGGCCTTCGCCGCCGATGTTGAACAGGCCGCAGTGGAAGGCGACCGCGACCGCGAGCCCCGTGAAGATGAAGCTCGTCGCGTAGTAGAGCGTGTAGCCGATGCCGGCCCCCGAGCCGAAGGCGCCCTTGATCAGCAGCGTGGCGGCCTGAATCGGGCTTTCGCCGACGAGCAGCACGACGAGCCCCGCCACGAGGAAGGCGACGACGAGATTGATGAGCGGGATCAGGCCGTAATCGGCCCAGGCCGGCAGCTTCGCGTAGGGTGTCGCCATCTACTCCGCCGCCTCCTGCGCTTCGACGCCGGCCATCAGCAGGCCGAGCTCGCCCTCGGTCGCGTCCGGCCCGCGCTCGCCGACGATGCGGCCGTCGAACATCACCAGGATGCGGTCCGACAGCGAGCGGATCTCGTCGAGTTCGACGGAGATGAGCAGCACCGCCTTGCCCTGGTCGCGCATGGCGATCAGCTGCTTGTGGATGAACTCGATCGCGCCGACGTCGACGCCGCGCGTCGGCTGGCCGACGATCAATACGCCCGGATCGTTCTCCATCTCGCGCGCCAGCACGATCTTCTGCTGGTTGCCGCCGGAAAAATTCGCCGTGCGCAGCCGGCAGTCGGCCGGGCGGATGTCGTACTTCTCGATCTTCTCGCGCGCGTCGCCGCGGATCGCGTCGATGTTCAGAAACGCGCCGTTCAGGAATTTCGGGTCGTCGTGGTAGCCCAGGATCGCGTTCTCGTTCTCCTCGAAGGGCAGCACCAGCCCGACATGGTGCCGGTCCTCCGGCACGTGCGCCAGCCCGCGCTTGCGCAGTTCGGCGGGATCGGCCGTGCCGGTCACGTCGATCGGATTGCCGTCCATGGTCACCGATCCGGTTTCCGCCTTGCGCGTGCCGGCAATCGCCTCGATCAGCTCGGACTGTCCGTTGCCGGCGACGCCCGCGATGCCGACGATCTCGCCGGCGCGCACGTCGAACGACACGTCGTCCACCATGGTGACGCCGCGCCCGTCCTTCACCGTCAGGTTCTTGACCGACAGCTTGAAATCGCCGGGCTTGGCCGCGCCCTTTTCCACCTGCAGCAGCACGCGACGACCGACCATCAGTTCGGCCAGTTCCTCCACCGTCGTCGAGGCCGTCTTGCGCGTCGCCACGATCGTGCCCTGCCGCATGACCGAGACGTTGTCGGTCACCGCCATGATCTCGCGCAGCTTGTGGGTGATGAGGACGATCGTCTTGCCCTGGTCCTTCAGCATGCGCAGGATGCGGAACAGGTGGTCCGCCTCGGGCGGCGTCAGCACGCCCGTCGGCTCGTCGAGGATCAGGATCTCCGCCCCGCGGTAGAGCGCCTTCAGGATCTCGACGCGCTGCTGCAGGCCGACCGGCAGCTGCTCGATCACCGCGTCGGGATCGACCTCGAGCCCGTATTCCTTCTCCAGCCGCTGCAGTTCAGACCGCGCCCGGGCAATGCCCTTGTTGAGCAGCGAGGCGCCTTCCGCGCCCAGGATGATGTTTTCCAGCACCGTGAAGTTCTCCACCAGCATGAAGTGCTGGTGCACCATGCCGATGCCGGCGGCGATGGCGTCGTTCGGTGTATGGATCGAAGCCTTCTCGCCCTTGACGAAGATCTCGCCGCTGTCGGCCTGGTAGAAGCCGTAGAGGATCGACATCAGCGTCGACTTGCCGGCGCCGTTCTCCCCGATGATGCCGTGGATCGTGCCCTGCGCGATCTCGATGTCGATGTCGCGGTTGGCGCGAACCGCGCCGAAGCTCTTGTTGATGCCTTTGAGTTCGATTGCAGCTTGCGCCATGCAACCGTTTCCCCTCGATTTTTTATCGTTTGGTCAAAACTGCTATCATGACCAGGAACGGTTGCCAATCTCCCGCCGCTACTCTCGACAAAAGCGCGGCACCTTGTCAATTTCCGCGCCATGACAAATCCGGCATTCGCACCCTTCACCTTCAACACCACCCCGCAGATCGTTTTCGAGAACGGCGTCGCGGGACGTATCGGCGGCCTGCTCGCGCGCAAGCTTGGCAAGTCAGTCCTGTTCGTCACCGATCCCGGCCTGCGCTCCCTCGGCCTGTGCGATCCCGCGATCGCCTCGCTGGAAGCGGAAGGCGTGACGGTGAGCGTCTTCGACAAGGTCGAGGCCGATCCGCCGCTGAAGACCCTGACGGCCGCGGTAGAGGCCGGCCGTTCGGCGGGCGCCACCGGCGTCGTCGGCTTCGGCGGCGGCTCCTCGCTCGACGTCGCCAAGCTCGCCGCGCTGCTCGTCGGCTCGGGCGAGGACCTCGACCAGGCCTGGGGCGTCGGCAACGCGAAGGGCCCGCGCCTGCCGCTGGCGCTGGTGCCGACCACCTCCGGCACGGGTTCCGAGGTCACGCCCGTCTCCATCATCACCGTCGGCGAGGAGGAAAAGCGCGGCGTCTCCTCGCCCGTCATCCTGCCCGATGTCGCCGTCCTCGATCCGGAACTGACGCTCGGCCTGCCGCCGTCCATCACCGCCGCCACCGGTATCGACGCCATGGTCCACGCCATCGAGGCCTACGCCTCGAAGAGCGCCAACAACAACCCGCTGTCGCGCGCGCTGGCCCGCCAGGCGCTGCAGCTTCTCGGCGCCAACATCGAGACCGCGGTGAACGACGGCAAGGACATCGCCGCGCGCGGCGCCATGCTGCTCGGCTCCATGCTCGCCGGCCAGGCCTTCGCCAACTCGCCGGTCGCCGCCGTCCATGCGCTCGCCTATCCCATCGGCGGCACCTTCCACGTGCCGCACGGGCTCTCGAACGCGCTGGTCCTGCCGCACGTGCTGCGTTTCAACGCCCCGCAGGCCGCGCATCTCTACGCCGAGATCGCCGCCGACGCCTTCCCGCACCTTGGCGCCGAGGAAGGAACCCAGGGACGCTGCGCCGCCTTCATCGAGGCGCTGGCCGCCCTGTCGGCCCGCGTCGGCCTCCAGCCGCGCCTGCGCGACGTCGGCATCGGCGAGGAGCATCTGGCGAAGATGGCGGCCGACGCGATGAAGCAGACGCGCCTCCTGGTCAACAATCCCCGTGACGTCGCCGAGACCGACGCGCTGGCGATCTACCGGGCCGCCTGGTGAGCGACCGCCCAGCCCCCTCCGACCGTTCGGCCTACCGCGCCTTCCGCACGATCCATACGCGCTGGATGGACAACGACGTCTATGGCCACATGAACAACGTCGTCCATTATTCGCTTTTCGACACCGCCGTGAACGGCTGGCTGATCGAGAAGGGCGTGCTCGACATTCGCGGCGGCGACCAGATCGGGCTCGTGGTGGAGACCGGCTGCCGCTACTTCTCCGAAATGGCCTTCCCCGACGTAGTCACGGCCGGGCTTCGTGTCGCGCGGCTCGGCAGTTCGTCGGTCCGCTACGAGGTTGGCCTCTTCCGCAACGACGAGGACATCGCGGCGGCGGAGGGCTTCTTCGTCCATGTCTACGTTGATGCACACACCCGCCGCCCCAGGCCGCTGGGCGATGCCCTGCGCGCCGCGCTCGAGGAGCTTTGCGGATGAGTTCGCCGGAAGAACGCCTGGTGACGCTCGAGGCGCTCTGCGCCGAACAGGAGCGCACCATCGAGGAACTGTCGGGCCAGATCGCCGAGCAGTGGAAGACCATCGACGGGATGCGCAGGAAGCTCGAAGTCCTGACCGAGCGCTTCCTGGCGGTCGAGGAGCGCACCGCGCCCGACGTGCCGGTCACCAAACCGCCGCACTGGTAGCGGTCCGGCACGATTTTTCCGCACCGGCATCGACCGGGCAGTTCCCAGCGAAGCCGCAATGGCCTAGAATTTCGCCCGGGACGAGCTTCAATCCGGGTGTCAGGGATGAGCAGCGAAGGCGACCGCATCGAGCGCGCGGGCGACTACATCATGGGCCGCATGAGCCAGGCGGAGCGTGAGCGCGCCGAACGCGACCTCGAGCGCGACCCGAAGTTCCGCGAAACCGTGATCCGCCTTGCCGAACGCCTTCGGTCAGGCACCCACGCGGACCAGGGCGATCTCTGGCGTTCGGTGCAGGATGCCATCGCCGGCCTGCCACAGATGCGCGACGCCGCTCTCGCACAGCCTGCCGAGCGTAGCCCCCAACCCATGTCCGGCTCCTCGACCCAGGCCCCGCTCGGCGGCTGGCGGGGAGCCGCGCTCATCGCCGCTCTGGCGGCGGTCGGCGGCGCGGGCTACGTGGCCGGAGACCGGTTCTCCGGCCCGGCCGACCCCATCGCGCTGGTGCGGCTCTCGGACGCCGTGGGAAACATCGCCGGCATTCTCGAAATTACCGAAAGCGACGATCTGCGCTTCCTGCCGCTCGACATGGACCTGCCGACCGAAGGGCGGGTGCTGCAGTTGTGGACGCGTTTCGACGAGGCGACCGGACCGGTGCGGCTCGGAACCGTATCGCATGCGGGGCCGCTGCGCTGGCGCGGTCCCCATCTACCGCCGCCGCAGCCCGGCCAGTCCTACAGTGTCACGGCCGCCACACCGGCCGAGGCGGCGCTCGACCGCCCCGGAGGCGAGACGCTCTTCCAGGGCACCGCTCAGACGCTGCCGCGCCCCTGACCGGGCCCGGGCGCCCGCGAAGGGTCAGGTCTGCCAGTCCGGCACCTTCTGCCGCCGCACCAGCGGGATAAGGCACAGGATCCCGGCGACCGACAGCACCGCCAGGAACCAGCCGAAGCCCGGCCAGCCGAAGTTCGAGATGACGTAGCCGGCGATCGGCGGGCCGATGAGGGTTCCGATGCCGCCCGATTGTGCCACGAGGCCGATCCCCACCGCCACCGATCCGCCCGCCGGAACCACCGAGGGAACGCTGGCGAACAGGCACGATGCGATGACGCCCCCGGCGATCGAGAACACGACGGCGGCCCCGGTCGCGAGTGCCGGGTTCGAGGAGGAGAAGAACGGCACCGCCGCCGTCGCGCTGACGGCGAAAGCGGCCGCGGTCAGAAAGGCGGTGAAGCGCGCGTCGCGTCCCTCAACCAGGAAGCCGGCCAGGATGTTGCCGAAGGGGACCAGCAATGCCACGACCCCGGCTGAGAGCAGGATCGCCCCCTCTTCGTTGGCGAATTTCGGCAGGAAGCTGAAGAAACCGAGCGACAGGATCACGTAGGCGCCGAACGCCGCCGCGATCGCCCCGACTTTGGGCGTGAACGTGGCGGAGAGCGGTGCCGCGCGGTCGCCCCGTTTCGCCGCGTGGCCGATCGGTTCGAGGCCGAAGGCGAACAGCGCGGCCGCGAGCGCAAGCCCGGCGAAGGCGAGCGCGATCGTCAGGAGATAGATCTGCGGCGCAAGCGAGGGCAGCATGGCGGCGGCCGAGAAATCCGCCACGGCGTAGCCGAGCGGCACGAAACCGCCCCAGATCGCCAGCGCCGGCGCCTTCAGCCGCGGCGGCGCCAGCGCGGCCAGCAGGGCGGGGGTGGCGATCACGATCACCAGATAACCGATCGCCTCGACCAGCCGGCCGGCGAGGACAAGCGCAGGCGATTGCGACAGGGCCAGGATGACCCCGCCCAGTGCCAGCGCGGCCGAGGACGCGACGAAGGAGGCATACATGCCCGCCCTGTCGATCGCGAAGGCGGCCGGCAGGGCGGCGAGCGCGACGAAGACCCCGAGCGTCGAGGTCAGCCAGCCGACCGTCACCAGCGTCAGTCCGGCTTCCGCCTGGTACCAGCCGACGAGGGGCGCGATCTTGCCGAGCTGGGCGCCGGCGAGAATCCCGGCGAGCAGAAGCAGGAAAAGGGCTGAAAGGCGGCGGGCGTTTCCGGTCATGATGCTCCGAGCTTTTCGTCCTCTGCGGCGCTTGAGCATATCTCCCGAGAAAAAAACAGTTCTCGGGAAAACGACATGCACAAGAGCGGAAACTTGAAGCGCGGCAAGCGATTCTGAAGGATCGCGACGCCGCCTTGGGCCTCCGGAAACGTCCACACCACTCGGACGAATGTCTGCGCGGACGGTAACCATTCGGTGTCGCGCCGTCCGCGAGCCGTCCGATGGGAGGCTGGCCGAAAAAACAAATCCGCCGGGCGATGCCCGGCGGATCGTCGTTTCCGCTGGTTGCGGAAATCAGTACGGGCAGGAATTGTCCGACATGTAGTCGTGCACCTCGATCGTGCCGGCGATGATGTCGGCCTTGGCCTTCTCCGCGGCGTCGATCATCTCCTGGGTGACGAGATCCTTGTTGTTGTCGTCCATGGCGTAGCCGACGCCGTCCTCGGCGAGGCCCAGGCTGTTGAAGCCGTAGGTGAACTGGTCGTTCTTGGCGTCCATGAAGGCGTTGTAGACCGCCACGTCGACGCGCTTGACCATCGAGGTCAGGACGTGACCCGGCTGCAGGCCGTTCTGGTTGGAATCGACGCCGATGCCGAGCTTGCCCGCGTCGGCCGCTGCCTGGAGCACGCCCACGCCGGTGCCGCCGGCCGCGGCGTAGATCACGTCCGCGCCCTGGTCCATCTGCGACTTGGCGATCTCGCCGCCCTTCGTCGGGTCGTTCCAGGCCGCCGGGGTGTCGCCCGTCATGTTCTGGATCACCTCGGTCGCGCCGGCCGCCTTGGCGCCGCCGACATAGCCGCAGCCGAACTTGCGGATCAGCGGGATGTCCATGCCGCCGATGAAGCCGACCTTGTCGGTCTCGGAAGCCATCGCCGCAAGCACGCCGACGATGTAGGAACCTTCCTGTTCCTTATAGACGACGGAACGGACGTTCGGCGCATCGACGACCATGTCGATGATGGCGAAGTCCGTGTCGGGATACTCGGGAGCGATCTTTTCCAGTGCCGCGGCCCAGGAGAAGCCGGCCATGACGATCGGGTTGCGGCCGTCGTCGGCGAAGCGCTGCAGGGCCTGCTCGCGCTGCGCGTCGTTGGAGATCTCGAACTCGACATACTCGACGCCGGTCTCCGACTTGAACTTCTCGGCGCCGTTATAGGCGGCCTCGTTGAAGGATTTGTCGAACTTGCCGCCGAGATCGTAGATGATCGCCGGAGCGATCTCGTCCTGGGCCAGTGCCGGAACGGACATTGCGGTTGCGGCCAGCAGGCCGATGACGAAACGCTTCATATTGATCCACACCCTGTTGGTTTCTTGCGGTTGTTCTTGCGGTCCGTCGCGCGGCACAGTTGACGCGGGACCGGGCAGGGAATGCCCCCGCTCCCGGTCAATGTTGCATGTCGGCGCGCAAAATTCACGCGGAAATTTGACCTTCCGGAAAAGGCGGCTGTCGCCGGCCGCGGGTTACTCCGCGGCCACCGCCGGCGCCGGGCAAGACACGCCCGTGCCCCGCAGCGCGCAATAGCCGCCGGGGTTCTTGCCAAGATACTGCTGGTGCTCGGTCTCGGCGAAGTAGAATTCCGGCGCCTCGGCGATCTCGGTGGTGATCTTGCCGCGTCCGGCCCGGTTGAGCTCCGCCTGGTAGGCGTCGCGCGAGGCCTGCGCCTGTTCGAGCTGCTGCGGCGTCGATGCGTAGATCGTCGACCGGTAGGTCGTGCCGACGTCGTTGCCCTGGCGCATGCCCTGGGTCGGGTCGTGGCTTTCCCAGAAGATCTTCAGGAGGTCGGCATAGGATACCTCCTTGGGACCGTAGACCACCAGCACAACCTCGGCGTGGCCGGTCAGCCCGGTGCAGGTCTCCTGGTAGGTCGGGTTCGGCGTATAGCCGCCCTGGTAGCCGACGGCCGTCACCCACACGCCGGGCGTCTGCCAGAACAGGCGCTCGGCGCCCCAGAAGCAGCCCATCCCGAAATAGGCGGTCTCCAGACCTTCCGGATAGGGGCCGTGGATCGGCCGGTCGTTGACGTAATGCTTCGTCGCCGTCGGAATGGCCTTGTCGCGGCCGCGAAGCGCATCTTCCGGCTTCGGCATGTTCTGTTTCTTGTTCAGAAGGTCACCCAGGAAGAACATTTGGTCGCTCCTTTGTTGGCCTCAGCCGCCGACGTGCCCGAGACGGCCGAGGCGCCGAGAGGGCCTGCGCCCGATGAGATAGAACAGCAGGGACAGCACCAGGAAGACGGCGAAGCCCGGCAGGGTCAGGATCGTCACCACGACCGGATCCCAGATCGCGGGCAGAAGGTATCGCTGCACCATTGCCTGCGCCAGGTTCAGCGTGTCGGGAGAGACAGCGTACCAGCTCGATCCGAGCGGCGTCAGCACGATGTCGTTCGCCGCGACCGACCGGGTCGCATCGATCACCGCCATGATCACGGCGACGGCGAGAGCCAGCACCGAGAACAGTCTGAAGAAGAACCTGATGACTGCCATAGATCCTGCCACCGTCTGCGACGGCACGTCCTTTGGCCCCCGACATATGGCCGCCGCCGTCGCGGTTCAATCGGATCACGATGTTTTGTCAAGCCGCCGGCCGGGTCGGGACGTCCCCCTGGGCCGCGGCACGTCCGGTCCGGTCACCACATTCCCGCCAGTGTTTACTGCCAAGCGGGGCCTTCCGGCGGCGCGTTTCGCCGCAAACTCGTTCGATGGTATCAACGCTCGCGAGCGTGCGCACATTGACCCGTGCACCTCATCGCGATAAGCGCAAGCGTCGATTTTCCCGCTGGAGGCAGGGCGGGACGGCAGGATGGATCGGCGCTTCGCCGGCGGCAGCGGGAAGGAATACATGGCGGACCGGAAATCGAGCTACGGTTATGAGGAACTGCTCGCCTGCGCACGCGGCGAGCTGTTCGGACCGGGCAACGCGCAATTGCCGGCTCCGCCGATGCTGATGTTCGATCGGATCACGGAGATCTCCGAGACCGGCGGCGCGCACGGCAAGGGCTGCATCCGGGCGGAGTTCGACATCAAGCCCGACCTCTGGTTCTTCGCCTGCCATTTCATCGGCAATCCGATCATGCCCGGCTGCCTCGGCCTCGACGCCATGTGGCAGATGACGGGCTTCTATCTCGGCTGGCTGGGTGAGCCCGGCAAGGGCATGGCGCTCTCCACCGGCGAGGTGAAGTTCAAGGGAATGGTCACGCCGTCGGTCAAGCTCGTCGAGTACGGCGTCGACTTCAAGCGCGTCATGCGCGGACGGCTGGTACTGGGCATCGCCGACGGCTGGCTGAAGGCCGACGGAGAGACCATCTACCAGGCAACGGACCTCAAGGTCGGCCTGTCGAAACAGAGCGCGGCCTGATCGGCCATCGATGAGTTCAGGTCGCAGTCGCGGTTCGCAAGGCCGCGCAGCGGGAAGGAGCCCAACATGAGACGCGTCGTCGTGACCGGTCTTGGTATCGTGTCCTCGATAGGCAACAACGCCGATGAGGTGCAGGCGTCCCTGCGCGATGCCCGCTCGGGCATCAGCTTCTCCGATTCCTTTGCCGAGCACGGGTTCCGCTGCCAGGTATGGGGCAATCCCACCCTCGATCCCGCCGAGCTCGTCGACCGCCGCGCCATGCGCTTCCTCTCCAAGGGCGCGGGCTGGAACCATGTCGCCATGGAACAGGCGATCGCCGACGCGGGGCTGGAATCCTCCGACGTCACCAACGAGCGCACCGGCATCATCATGGGGTCCGGCGGACCCTCGACGAAGACGATCGTCGAAGCCGCCGAAACCACGGTCAAGAACGGCAGCCCCAAGCGCATCGGCCCCTTCGCCGTGCCCAAGGCGATGTCGTCGACCGCCTCGGCGACGCTCGCCACCTGGTTCAAGATCCACGGCGTGAACTATTCGATCTCGTCGGCCTGCTCCACCTCGGCGCATTGCATCGGCAATGCCTACGAGCTCATCCAGTGGGGCAAGCAGGACGTCGTCTTCGCCGGCGGCCACGAAGACCTCGACTGGACCATGTCGAACCTCTTCGACGCCATGGGCGCCATGTCGTCGAAGTTCAACGACCGTGCCGCGGTCGCCTCGCGCGCCTACGACATCGCGCGCGACGGTTTCGTCATCGCCGGCGGCGCGGGCGTGCTGATCCTCGAAGAGCTGGAGCACGCCAAGGCGCGCGGCGCGAAGATCTACGCCGAAATCGTCGGCTACGGCGCCACCTCCGACGGCTACGACATGGTCGCGCCGTCCGGGGAGGGCGCCGTCCGCTGCATGAAGCAGGCCATCGCCACCGTCGACGGAAAGGTCGACTACATCAACACCCACGGCACCTCCACGCCGGTCGGCGACCAGCGCGAGATGGGCGCCGTGCGCGAGGTGTTCGGCGACGAAATCCCGCACATCTCCTCCACCAAGTCGCTGACGGGCCATTCGCTCGGCGCCGCCGGCGTGCAGGAATCGATCTACTCCATCCTCATGATGCAGGGCGGCTTCATCGGCGAGAGCGCCCATATCGAGGAACTCGATCCCGAGTTCGAGGGCCTGCCGATCGTGCGCAAGCGGATCGACGATGCCAGGATCGATACCGTCCTTTCCAACTCGTTCGGCTTCGGCGGAACGAACGCGACCCTCGTGTTCCAGCGCTACGCATAGGACTTTTCCGTCATGCAGGACCTGATGAAAGGCAAGCGCGGGCTCGTCATGGGCGTCGCGAACGACCATTCGCTCGCCTGGGGCATCGCCCGGCGCCTGCGCGAGCAGGGCGCCGAGATGGCCTTCACCTACCAGGGCGAGGCCTTCGGTCGCCGCGTGAAGCCGCTGGCGGAGGAAGTCGGCGCGAAGCTGATCCTGCCTTGCGACGTCGAGGACGGCGCTTCCATCGATTCCGTCTTCGACGCCCTGAAGACCGAGTGGGGCGGCATGGATTTCATCGTCCATGCGATCGGCTTCTCGGACAAGAACGAGCTCAAGGGCCGCTACGCCGACACCACGCGCGAGAACTTCGTGCGCACCATGGTGATCTCGTGTTTCTCCTTCACCGAGGTGGCACGCCGGTCGGCGGAGCTGATGCAGTCCGGCGGCGCGATGCTGACCCTCACCTATGCCGGCTCGATGCGCGTCATGCCGAACTACAACGTCATGGGCGTCGCCAAGGCTGGCCTCGAGGCGAGCGTCCGCTATCTCGCCAACGATTTTGGGCCCGGCGGCATCCGCGTCAACGCGATCTCCGCCGGCCCCGTGCGCACGCTCGCCGGCGCCGGCATCAGCGACGCGCGCCACATGTTCTCCTACCAGGCGCGCAATTCGCCGCTGCGCCGCACGGTCAACATCGACGAGGTCGGCGGATCGGCGCTCTACCTGCTTTCGGATCTCGCGAGCGGCGTCACCGGCGAGGTCCACTACGTCGACAGCGGCTATCACATCGTATCGATGCCGGTGCTCGATCAGTTGAAGAAGCTGGAATGACCGTCAAAAAAGGCCGTTTCGTAGAATTTTAGGATTCGCGGAACCGAATCTTCAAAGTTCCTCCGCTAGGGTGCATGTGCAAGTGAAAGGCATTTTGCAGATGCAGCCAGTGAAGAATCCGAATCGGTCGCCGCTTTTCAGGTTGATCACGATCGCCAGTGCGGGTCTGGGCAGCCTGATCATCGGGCTGTGGGCGTTCGAGCTCGGACTTGGCGGGAACCTGCGGGAAATGCCCCCGCAGATGATCGGCGGCGTCATCGCCGCGCTTTGCGCCCTGGCGGCCGCCGGTACCGCGCTTTCCTTCTTCGCGGGCGTGGACGAATCCGCCAGCTTCGTCTTCCAGGAAACCCAGGTCGACAAGCTCTCCGGCTTTCATTCCCGCACCGCCATGATC